>JAJPYE010000042.1 GCA_021205095.1 Oscillospiraceae bacterium
TTACGACGATGAATGGGCATAAATCAAACGGCTTTTATTTTATTGGAAAACTGAACGATGGATTATTATAGAAGTGAAAAATCTATAAGGAAGGGAAAGACAGCTTCCAGTTTATCGAACTGAAAGCAATCCCTGACCAGAAAGCTGAATGTCAATGTGTCGGCGCTCTATAACGACTTCGGTATCAGCTACACTCCGAACAGCCGGAGCCGGGAGAAACGCACCTTCACGCTGAAAAAACTGAACACAGACGAGGAAGCCGTTGCTTCCGGTGACGCTATTTCCGTGACGCTATCTGGTATATAAAAATAGCGTCACAGCGTCACAAGCGTCACACATCAACCATGCCGAGCCTGCAAGAACAGACCCGGTCATTTTTATTTTATGGAGGTTTTGCTTATGGATAATACCAACACCACGACTCAGGAAGTCCCCTATATCAAGCGCACCATCGACGGACGCACCTACACGGTCAAGATACACTTCAACACCGAGACCAAAGGACTGCCAAGGACAAGGTGAAGCGGCTGCTGACCAGAGAACTGCAAAGCCAGCGCCACGCCGGATAAAGCAGATTACAGGCTCCTGTCTCCTGCCGGAAGGGAGCCTGTCCGCAATTTTTTTGGAAAGGTACTAAAAAACTATTGACATTTAGTCTCAGGGCCGGTCAATTTGTCAACCAGCGGTTGCAGGAGTTCATCTGCGATACAATCGCAGATGAGGGGGTGCGGCCTGAACCGCGCACGGCTCGCCCGCCTTTGGCGGGCAAGCCGCACACTCCCAGGCCGATAGGTATTTTTTGCCACGTACACGCCGCGGAAAGAATGATTTAATTTTATTCGCGCCTGCGGGCGCGGGAAGGACTCCACGCTTCGCGTGATTGCCAACCGTGCGAAGCACGGCTCTTAGCGCGTGCAGTGCGCGCACAGGCCGCCCCCCTCATTTGGGATGAAAAGCGGAGCTTTTCATCCCAAATGATTCCAGCAGCCCCCAGACGACCCACATCATAGGGGCGGTCAGCGTCAGGCCCAGGCCGAACAGGTCTTGGATCCAATAGCACAGCAGGCCGCAGCCCAGGGCGGCGTAGAGGGCGCTGTCCCGGCGGCGGAACCAGGTGACAAGGCTGCACACAATGGCGGCCAGATAGCACAAAAGCCCCGGCAGGCCGATGTCGATAAGATAGCCCAGGTATACGTTGTGGGCGTTATTCACCTGCACGGTCTGGTCCCGCACCTCGCTATACCACTGAATCTTAATGCGCAGCGCGGCGGTGCCGGGGCCACCCCCCAGCCAGGGCTTTTCCCGGAAAAGCTCCCAGCAGCGCTTCCATATCTGGCCCCGGTGGGAGCCGAACTCGTCCGCCAGATGGCCGTGGAGGAGCTGGGATGCCTCGTAAATGGTGCCGCTGGTTCCCGGCCAGAAATACACCCCCGCAAGCCCGGTCAGGGTGAGGCCGCCGCTGACGCCGGCGGCGATTTTTGAACCCTTGGGAGATCGGATGAGCATGGGAACGCTGACCAGGATACACCCGGCCAGGGCCAGCACGCCCGCGTCCACGTCGCAGCACAGCAGCACAATCACCGCCAGCGCCCCCGGCAGGAGCAGCAGCCGGTCGAATTTTTTTGACCGCAGGCCGAAGGCGGTCAGGGTTGGCCCCGCCAGACACAGATAGGCCGACAGCAGCCCGGTGTTGCCGATGGTTCCCAAAAAGGCGCTGTTATAGGCCACATATTTGTCGTAATAATTCGTCCCATCCGGGTACAGCCAGAAGGGGTCAAGCCCCCCAAGCTGCAGCAGGGCGATAACGCAGCAGACGACGGCGGCCAGACCCATGGCCCAGATATGCCGTCGCTTCGGCTCTCCCAGCCAGGACACGCCAAAAAATATCAGCCCATACAGAACATAGGTCAGGTAGCCCGTATAGCGGTTGGCCCCGATAAGACACACTGAGCCGTATTCCGACAGGCAGGCGGAAATGCCCCCGACCATCAGGAAAAGCGCCACGGCGAGATGGGCCGGACGCACCTCCAGGGCGTACCGCTCTCCCCGAATCAGGCCGATGACCAGCAGCAGAATGGAACCCGCCGCCCACAGGCCGGTGGCGATGGCAAAAAAATAGAACTTGGAGGCGGTGATGCTCTCATAGGCGTTCAGCCGCACCCCCACGAACAGGGGGAACAGGCTCAGCATAACCAATATATATTTATCTGTGAGCCATCTGGCCCGGTTGAAAAACGGCATGGATATTCCTCTCTCACGTGTTGGATAGGAGTAGTATATCATACTCCGCCCGGCTTGTCACCGGCCTAAAGGCCGAAGAGCCTGTGGAAACATATCCCTTGCGGCGGCGGGGATTTTGCCTTATAATAGAACCCATGAGAACGTATGACGCTGGAAAATGTGATATTGTGGTGATTGGCGCGGGCCACGCGGGCATCGAAGCGGCTCTTGCGGCGGCGCGGCTGGGGCTGGACACGGTGTGCTTCACCATCAGCCTGGACGCGGTGGGGAATATGCCCTGCAACCCGGCCATTGGCGGCACGGGCAAGGGCCACCTTGTCCGGGAACTGGACGCCCTGGGTGGCGAGATGGGGCGGGCCGCGGACAAGGCATGTATTCAATACCGTATGCTGAACCTGGGCAAAGGCCCCGCCGTCCACTCCCTCCGGGCTCAGGCCGACCGCCGAAAATATCAGGAGGTCATGAAGCAGACTCTGGAGCGGCAGGAAAACCTGCGCTTAAAGCAGGGGGAGGTGGTTTCCCTCTCGGTGGAGGACGGCCATGTGGCCGCCGTCACTACAGACAAGGGGGCGGTCTGGCAGGTGAAGGCGGTAATCGTCGCCACCGGCACCTATCTGGGGGGCCGCACCATCACCGGGGAGGCGGTGCGGGATTCCGGGCCGGACGGCCTGGCGGCCTCCCTGCCCCTGACGGACTGCCTGGCGGGGCTGGGACTGCGTATGCGCCGGTTTAAGACCGGCACGCCCCCCAGGGTGAACGCCCGGACGGTGGATTTTTCCCAGATGGAGATACAATACGGGGACGCGGAGTCCCAGCCCTTCTCCTTCTCCACGGAAAAGGCCCCGGAAAACCGGGCCGTCTGCTGGCTGACCTACACGAACGAGCGCACCCACCAGATCATCCGGGATAACCTTGACCGCAGCCCCCTGTATGACGGGGTGATTCAGGGGGTCGGCCCCCGCTACTGCCCCAGCATAGAGACGAAAATCGTCACCTTCCCGGACAAGCCCAGGCACCAGCTTTTCATCGAGCCAATGGGCCTGCACACGGAGGAGCTGTATGTCCAGGGCTTCTCCTCTTCCCTGCCGGAGGAGGTGCAGATACAAATGCTCCGCACCCTGCCGGGGATGGAGCGGGCGGAGATCACCCGCCCCGCCTATGCCATTGAGTATGACTGCGTTGACCCCACGGAGCTTTATCCTACTTTGGAGACGAAGAAAATTTCCGGGCTTTACGGGGCGGGGCAGTTTAACGGCTCCTCCGGCTATGAGGAGGCCGCCTGTCAGGGGTGGCTGGCCGGGGTGAACGCCGCCATGAAAATTCTGGGCCGGGAGCCGGTGATATTAAAGCGCTCCGACGGCTATATCGGCACGCTGGTGGACGATTTGGTGACAAAGGGCACCAACGAGCCGTACCGCATGATGACCAGCCGCTCGGAATACCGGCTCCTGCACCGGCAGGATAACGCCGACTATCGACTTGCATCCATTGGATACGGCGTGGGCCTGGTGAGCCAGGATCAATACCAGCGGGTGCTGGATAAATATGCAATGGTAGACCGGGAGATAGAACGGCTGAAAAAAGGCAGGCTCTACCAGCTTTTAAAACGGCCCGAAAATACCTATGCCTCCCTGGCTCCCCAGGATCCGGACAGACCGGCGCTGCCGAAAGCAGTGACGGAGGAGGTGGAAATATCCATAAAATATGAGGGATATATCCGCCGCCAGCTTAAGGAGGTGGAGGCGTTCTCCAAAATGGAGGGCCGCCGTATTCCCCCGAATATCGACTATGACGCCGTTCCCGGCCTGCGTACCGAGGCGCGGCAGAAGCTTGCCCAGATACGCCCCGCCAGCTTCGGCCAGGCCAGCCGCATCTCCGGGGTCTCTCCGGCGGATCTGACCGCCCTGATGATATGGGAGGAAAAGAGGAACCAGAGGCATACTGACAGCGAGTAGACATAATATGATTTACATAATAACTATTTCACCATGGAGGAAAGCGAATGAAAACCATTGATTTGAAAAAACAGACGGTGCTTGTCACCGGCGGCACCGGCGGCATTGGCGGGGATATTGTGCGTACCCTGCTGGCTGCAAACGCCAGAGTGGCCGTCACCTATCGCTCTGAAAAGGCCATGGAGACGGCCAAGGCCGCCTTTGCCGGGATGGGAACGGTGGAATTCTTCCCCCTGGATATGGAGGACACCGCCGCCATCGGCCCCTGTGTGGAGAGCATCGTCAAGGCCATGGGGCCGGTTGCCGGACTGGTGGAGTGCGCCGGGATGATGGCCGGAAAAGCCGGGCTGGAGCTGACTGTGGAGGAATGGGACAAGCTGATGGACGTGAACGCCCGCGGCAACTTCTTCCTCATGCAGGCAGTGGTGGAGCAGTCCATGAAGGAGCATGGGGGTTCTATTGTGGCCATTGCGTCCATGGCGGGCATCCGGGGCATGGTGCCGCCGCTCCAGGCCCCCCATTACTGCGCCTCCAAGGCGGCGGTGGTGGCTATCACCAGGCAGGCCGCTGTGGAATGGGCGGAGCTTGGGGTTCGCTGCAACTGCATCGCCCCCGGCGGGGTGAAGGCCGGTCGCATGGCCGGGATGAAAAAGGAGGACATCCCCCCCTTCCTGGTGGCCAACGTCCCCACGCGGGATCTGGTGGAACCGCAGTGCATCGCCGACACAGTGCTGTATCTTCTCAGCGATATGTCCTGCTCCATGACCGGCCAATGCCTGGTAATAGACGGCGGCTCTACCGCCTGCGGATACTAAATCAATTCGCCATGCTCCTATTGGGAAGGGGCAGGCTTCGGCAAAAAATGCTTGACAATCCTGGGCCGGGCGGATATAATTGACAGAAGTAAAAGGGAGTAGTTTGCACGGGCGTATGCCTGTGTTGCGTGGTTCGTCAGTACGGCTGAGAAGGCCCGGATCACCATAGATGCTTTTGTCTATAACGAGACTTTTACCGCACATATTCCGTGCGGTAAAGGTCTTTTTATTTTGCGGATTTCAAGGGGGGAACCTGTCGTGAGAGTTCTGGCGCTGTGCCTGTTTATCCTGACCTATGTGCTGATGATAGCCCTGCCGAAGTTTCGGCCCTGGGTAGCTGTGGCCAGCGGGGCGTTGTATGTTGTTTTGGGTTATGTAAACCTGGGAGAGGCCCTGCAAAGCATTAACTACAACGTGCTGCTGATGCTGGCGGGGACAATGGGGACGGTGTCCCTGTTCATCCAGTCCAAAATGCCAAACCGCCTGGCGGAGCTGCTGCTGGCGAAGGTGCCGAACGTCATGTGGGCCGCGGCGGTCATGAGCCTGTTCGCCGGGGTCGTGTCCGCCTTTGTGGACAACGTGGCCACGGTGCTGATGCTGGCCCCGGTGGGGCTGGCTATCGCTGCAAAGCTGGGCATTTCCCCGGTGCCGCTGCTGATTTGCATTGCCGTGTCCTCCAACCTTCAGGGGGCGGCCACCCTGGTGGGAGACACCACCTCCATCATGCTGGGTGGCTACGCGGGAATGAATTTTCTGGACTTCTTCTTTATGGACGGGAGACCCGGCATCTTCTGGGCGGTGGAGCTGGGGGCCCTGGCTACCATTCCCATCGTGCTGTTCATCTTCCGAAAGCAGCGGGAGCCGGTGACGCTCCAGGAGCGGACGGAGGTGACGGACTATGTCCCCACTGTCCTGCTGGGGGGAACGGTGCTGCTGCTGATCGTGGCCTCCTTTATCCCCAACACCCCGGAGCTGATTAATGGCTACATCTGCATGGGGGTGTTCCTGGCGGGGGTGGTGTATACGCTGATACGGGACAGGAATGCCCACAGCGTCAAGCGGGCCTTTATGGAGATTGACTATCCCACCCTCTGCCTGCTGGCGGGCCTGTTTGTGGTCATCGAGGGCGTCACACAGGCCGGTATTATCGACCAGATCAGTCAGCTATTTGTCCGCCTGGGCGGGGACAACGTCTTTTTGCTGTATACGGTCATCGTGTTCGGCTCGGTGCTGATTTCCGCCTTTGTGGACAATATCCCCTATGTGGCTACCATGCTCCCAGTGGTCAGCGGCATTGCCGCCAGCACCGGCGCCCCGGCGCTGCTGCTGTACTTCGGCCTGCTGGTTGGGGCCACCCTGGGGGGGAATATCACCCCCATCGGCGCCTCCGCCAATATTACCGCCCTGGGCATTCTGCGCCGCCAGGGGTATGAGGTCTCCTCCGGGGAATTTATGAGCATCGGCGTCCCCTTCACCCTGACCGCTGTGCTGGTGGGGTATCTGTTCTGCTGGCTGGTGTGGGCGTAAGGGCGGTTAAAGATTGTCTATCGCAGGAAACGAAAAACAGGGGCAGTCTTTTAAGACTGCCCCTGCGGATACCAGAGAATATAGGGCAAAAAAGCCCCGGCCAGTTGGGTATAAACGGGAGGCGGCATCAAAATTTCGGTTTTGATGCCGCCTGTTTTTATGCGTTTATGCTTCTGTGTATTCGATAATGATGGTAACGGTTCCGATGGTATAAGTTGCGGTATAGACTCCGTCCTCGTAGGTAAGCTCGGCATAGTCAGCGTTTTCAAGCTCGGCCTCGCCGTCGCCCAGGACGGTCATGCCTGTGGCGATCCAGGTCTCGGTCTCGTTGTCGTAGACATAGATGGTGCCGGTGTTTTCCACGGTGTAGGACTCGGACTTGTAGCTGTAGAACTGCTGGGTGTAGGTGTCGTTCTGATTCTGCCGCAGGGTGACGGTGGAGTTCGCGTCGGCCTTGACGTACAGGGTGGTTCCGTCGGTCTCGATGGCCTCGGTCTCGCCGGTGGCCACGGTGGTCATGGCGGTGGTCTCATAGGTGTGAGCGCCGCCCACGAACACGTCCTCGGCGGGCAGGTCGGTGTTTTCCAGCACCACCATCAGGGAGGCGGCGGTCAGCCATTCATCCCCTGTTACCTGGAAGATATAGCCGTCGGCGTACTCCTCCATGTCGAAGGTGGAATCCACCAGGGTGACATAAGCCTTCTGCTCACGGGCCACGGTGGCGATGGTGTTGCTGCCGGAGGCGAAGTGGATGTCGGAGTTCACCACGGTGCCGGTAGCCACGTCGTCCAGCATGGAGGTGTTGTTGGAGAATCCGAACATGCTGCTGGCGTTATAGACCAGGCAGTTCTGGTAATATGCCTGGGAGATGCCGGTGTTGGCCCCGCTCAGACCGGGCAGGAAGGAGTCCACGCACAGCAGGGTGCTGGTCTCGTCCAGGTACATATTGATGCCGGACTTGTCATAGACCGTGGAGTCCACGATCACATAGCCGCCGAAGAAGTCGGTGGAGAAGATGCGCCCGCTGTTGCCGGTCATGTAGCTTTCATAATAGATGATAGCGCCGCTGTAGCAGGTGTTGGAGGGGTGCTGGCTGTAGGAGAAGATCTGGGCGTTTTCATAGAACACCACAGCCCCCATGCCGGAGAACACGGCACCAGCCATGTTCACGGTGTTGCTGTAGTTGCCCGCGCCGATGACGTTCAGGCCGCCGGTGGTGTTCACAATCTTCACCACGGTACCCTCTCCCAGGGCCACGATGCCGCCGCCCACGCCGAATTTATACTCGGAGTCGGAGCGCACGTTGCCGGAGGAGACCACCAGGCTGTCGGTCAGGGTGACGGAAGCGCCGCCGTCGATGAACAGAGCGGTGTCCGCAGGCTCACCGCTGTAGGCATCGTCGCTGTTGCCGGTGGACGGCTCACTGTACCACACGCCGCCCTCGATGGTGATGGAGGCGGTCTCCTCGGTGACGGTTCCGGCCTCGTCCTGAGCGTCCGCGTCATAGACGATTTCCCCGTCCTCCACGGTGATGGTGGACCAGCTCTCGTCGTCCCAGAAGAAGCCCACCAGGTCGTCCTTGGGGGAGCCGGAGATGGAGTCGTTGTCAAACTCGCTGCGATAGGTTTGCAGCCCGTCGAGCTGGGCCAGGATGGCGATAGCCTCTCCCTTGGTCAGCTCGCCCAGGTTCTCGGCGGTGATGCCGCAGGCTTCCAGGGCCGCGATTTTCTCCTCCGCCGTGGTATAGAGAACGGCGGCCAGGTTCGGCTCGGTGATAAGGCTGGTGTCGATGTTCTCCCCCTCGCCGAAGAACACGTCGGCGTAGGCGGCGATGGCGGCGCGGGAGTTTTCAATGTCCTCCTCGGTCACGCCTGCGGCCTCAATGAGCTGGGCCTGAAGGGCCTGACCCTCCTCGCTGAGGGAGGCATAGCCGCTTACGAGGGCGTTATAAATCATGACCAGCAGATCTTGACCGGTGACGGCGGCGTAGCCGTCCAGCAGGGTGGCCTCCCGGTCGATGCCGTCGGTGATGATGGCAAGACCGCCGGCGGTGTAGCTTCCGTCGGCAATGCTGCCGAAGAAGGAGGTGCCGTCATAAATAAAGGCGTGCAGGTTCGTGGTGTTGGCGGAGAAGAACTTATACTCTGTGGTACCGCCGCCCACAGGGTTGGCGTCCCCGGTGAAGCCCAGGATGCCGTTGGCCGCCTCGATGGTGAAGTACTTATAAATGAAGTGGATGGCCTCCAGCCGGAGGTAATCCTCCTCATAGCCGAAGGTGAACCAGTCGTCTCCGCCGTTGGTCACGGCGCTGCTCAGATACCAGGTGACAAGCTCCTTTTCCTCGTCGCTGAGATCTGCGGTGTCCTCAAAGTCATCCGCGTCGAACAGGCCCTGGGAGCCGCCGTACTGCTGGGCGGTCTTTTGCAGCAGGGCGTATTCGGTCAGGTCGAGGGAATACTCGTCCAGCCCGTCCAGGGTCAGGGTCTGGCTGGTCTCATACTGGCTGTTTGCGTAGGTGATAACATAGACCGTGGTGGCCTGGGTCACAGTGCCGTCCGCCAGAACCAGGGCGACGCTGTAGGCGGCGTTGTCCTCCTGGGCGGCCACGCCGGTCAGGGTCAGGGTCAGGTCGGTTCCTTCCCCGGCCTCCACCGCGCCGGTGACGGCGGTCTCAGAGCCGTCGTAGGCTTCCACAGAGACGGCCTGGATGTCCGCCAGGTCGTAGGTCTCGATGCCCACATAGTCGTCGGTGTCATAGTAGCTGTCCGTGGGGGCGATGGAGCTGTCATAGACGTAATAGCCCTTGACGGTAAACACCGCCTCATCGGCTTCCTCGCTCTCCAGGGTGACGACATGGCTTTCCAGAATAGGCTGGTCGCCGATGTACATCTCGATAGACGCGGTGTCAGTGGAGCCGGAGCTTTCCCCGCTGGCGTCCAAGGTCTCGCCACTGGCGTCGGATTCAGCTTCGCCGCTGGCGTCAGCCGTTTCAGCTTCGCCGCTGGCTTCCTCCGACGCGAAGGCGCCGACGCCCATCATGCCCAGGCACATGGCCAAAGCCAGCACAAGCGCCAGAATTGATTTCCATTTCTTCATTGACGTTTTCCTTTCCGTTGTAAAAATTTAGGAGTTCTACTTAAATTCTAACAGGTCGTTTAGGAAATGTCAACGTGTTTTAAGGTAGATTGCGGAGGGTACAAAGTCAGGGCAATTTCGATTTTTTACGTCCCTTCCGTGTTGCAAAGTTACGCGAAGTGGCGTATAATGACTTATTAACAAAAATTTTTGAGGAAATGACGGAGAATGAAAAATAAGGTATGGAACCTTCCTGCGCCAGTTGCCATACCAGAGGGACTGACGGAGGCCGGATATGCGCCGCTGTTGGCGGCGGTGTTGGCCGTGAGAGGATATACAACGGCAGAGGAGGCTGCCGTGCTGCTGGACGATGGGCCGTGGGAGCTGTGCGATCCCATGCTGATACCCGATATAGATCGGGCTGTTCGCCGTATTCAGCTTGCGCGGGAGCGGGGAGAGCTGGTGGCCGTATATGGGGACTACGATGTGGACGGCATTACCGCCTCCTGCCTGATGGCGGAGTATTTGCGGAGCCTGGGGCTGAAAACAGAGATATACATTCCCGACCGCCTGGAGGAGGGCTACGGCATGAACAACGGGGCCGTCCGGCTGCTTCACGACCGGGGCGTGTCTCTGATTGTCACCGTGGACTGCGGCATTACCGCCGTGGAGCAGACCGCCCTGGCCGCCTCCCTGGACATGGATACCATCATTACCGACCACCACGAATGTCAGGCCCAGCTTCCGGCGGCGGTGGCGGTGGTTGACCCCAAACGGCCCGACTGCGCATGCACCGACCGGGAGCTGGCCGGGGTGGGCGTGGCTTTCAAGCTGGCCTGCGCCCTGGAGGGGGACGGAAAGGCCATGCTCTCCCGCTATGCCGACCTGGTTGCGCTTGGAACCATTGCAGATGTTATGCCCCTGGTGGGGGAAAATCGCCGCATGGTGCGGGCAGGACTGGAAAAGCTGCACACCAACCCCATTCCGGGGCTGGACGCGCTGATGGCTCTGTCCGGGGTTGAAAAACGGAACGTCACCGCCACAGCCGTGGGCTTCACCCTGGCGCCCCGCATCAACGCTGCCGGGCGGCTGGGACACACCTCTCTGGCGTTGGAGCTGCTCCTGGAAAAAAATTCCTCCCGCGCCATCAGCCTGGCGGAGGAGCTTTGCGGCATGAACCACCAGCGTCAGCAAATGGAGGCGGAGATCTGGGAGCAGACCTCCCGCATGATGGCGGGAAAGATCCCCACCGGCCCCATCGTTTTAGCGGGGGAGGGCTGGCATCCGGGCATCATAGGTATTGCCGCTGCCCGCCTTTCGGAGACCTATTCCGTTCCCACGGTGATGATCTCCCTGGACGGGGAGCAGGGGAAGGGCTCCTGCCGCAGCTTTGGGGATTTTAATCTTTTTGATGCGCTGGCCTATTGCCATTCGCTGCTGGATGCCTTCGGCGGTCATGCTTTGGCTGCCGGGCTGAACATTCACAAGGCCAACATCGGCGCCTTCCGTCAGGCTCTTCAGGAGTATTACGTCAGTCATCCGCCCCACGAGGACGAGGGCCTGACCCTGGAGCTTGAGATAACAGATCCGGCGCTGCTTACCCTGGAGAGCGTGGACGCCCTCCAGGCCCTGGAACCCTTTGGCAGCGGCAACCCCCGGCCTAACCTGTGTATGCTGGACTGCCGCCTTAGCTCTGCCGTCCCCATCGGCGGAGGAAAGCATGTTCGGGTTCGGTTGGAGAAATTTGGGCAATCCTATGACTGCGTGTGGTTCTCCCACCGTATTGAACGGTTGGCGGCCCGTCGGGGAGACCAGGTGGACGTGGCCTTTTATCCGCAAATCAGCGAGTTTCGGGGTCGTCGGACAGTGCAGCTAGTGCTGCTGGATCTGCGACGCACCGATGCGACGGCCCTCTGCCGCCGGGCCCTGGCGGGGCAGACGGGGGCGGGACAGGGCCTGACCCGCACGGAGCTGGGGCGGCTGTGGCGTTCCCTGGCCCGGAGCAGTCCAATTCACCTGGGGGTAGGCCGTTTGGCGGGAATCGAGCCGGGGCTGAATCCAATGCAGATTGCCCTGGGGCTGCGGGTGCTGTCGGAGCTTGGCTTGGCGGTTGTCCAAACGGACGGGCAGGAAGTGGACGTCACCCTGATTGCCAGAGAGGGCAAGGCGGATCTGATGCAGTCTGTTACCTGGCGGCGATACCATAAATAGTTCATCGCGAGGCTTTGCGCCTGCGGGCGTGGGCTTTTCAATATAAAACGTATTGAGAGTATATTGTAACAGGGAGAGAGGGAGTGTTATGGAGATGGAGGCATTTGTACCAGAGCAGGCGTTTGAGGATTTCAAAAAAACGGTTTTGGAGAACAATCCCCATGCGAATATGGAGCGTGTCCGGCAGGCGTTTGACTTTGCTGTGGCCGCTCATGAGGGGCAGAAACGGAAGGATGGCTCCCCCTATGTGACTCACACCATTGCCGCTGCCGCCATTGCTGCGGAGATGGGGCTGGACGACGAGTCGATTATTGCCGCCCTGCTCCATGACGTGCTGGAGGATACGGACACGACCTATGAGACCGTGGCCGCCCAGTTTGGCGAGGATGTGGCGAGTATTGTGGACGGCGTCACCAAGCTGACGCGCGTCCAGTACAGCACCCTGGAGGAGCGGCAGATGGAAAATCTGCGGAAAATGCTCATGGCTATGGCCAAGGACATCCGGGTCATTCTGATCAAACTGGCCGACCGGCTCCACAATATGCGCACCATGCAGTACCAGACCCCGGAAAAACAGCTTTCCAAGTCCCGTGAGACCATGGAGATATACGCTCCCATCGCCCACCGCCTGGGCGTGGAGAAGGTGAAGGATGAGCTGGAGGATCTGGCTCTGCTGTATCTTGACCCGGTGGGCTATCGGGAGATTACCAATACCCTGGAAAAGCGCCGCCTGATCATGGAGCAGTTTTTGCAGGAGATGGAAAAAACCATCGAGGAACGTATGGCCAAGGAAGGCATCAAATGTAAGGTCTATGGCCGTTTGAAGCACCTTTACAGCATCTATCGCAAAATGTACGCCCAGCATCTGGGGGTAGAGGAGATATTTGACCTGTGCGCCTTCCGGGTCATCGTGGACGGGCTGGCGGATTGCTATAACGTGCTGGGCATTATCCACGAGATGTTCCGCCCGGTGCCGGGCCGGTTCAAGGACTATATTTCCACCCCCAAGCCCAACAACTACCAGAGCCTGCACACCACGGTCATCGGCACGGAGGGCATCCCCTTTGAGGTGCAGATCCGCACCTGGGAAATGCACATGACCGCCGAATATGGCGTGGCCGCCCACTGGAAATATAAATCCGGCCCCTCCGGCCACAAGGAGGGGGACGAGGAGAAATTCGCCTGGATCCGCCGCCTGCTGGAGAGTCAGCAGGACTCCGATGCCCAGGGCTTCTACCACGACCTGAAGGTGGATATGTTCGACGACGAGGTGTTCGTCTTCACCCCCAACGGGGATGTGAAGAGCCTGCCTGCCGGGGCCACGCCCATCGACTTTGCCTATTCCATCCACTCCGCCGTGGGCAACCGCATGGTGGGAGCCAAGGTGAACGGGCGCATCGTTCCCATCTCATACCCCCTGCAAAACGGGGATATTGTCAGCATCACCACCTCCAACAGCTCCGCCGGACCCAGCCGGGACTGGCTGAACATCGCCAAATCCGGGGAGGCCCGCTCCAAGATAAAGCAGTGGTTCAAGCGGGAGAAGCGGGAGGAGAATATCCAGCAGGGCCGGGAGATGTTTGAGGCGGAGGCCAAGCGGATTGGCCTTGCCATGGCGGACATCACCGACCCGGAAATGCTGCCCCATATCCTCAAGCGTATGGCCGTGCAGGACATGGACGACGTTTACGCCTCCATTGGCTATGGGGGCATGACCGCCTCCCACGCCGTCGGGCGGATTCGGGATGAAATTCTCCGCAACCGGGCCCCGGCGAAAAAGACGGAGCTGGAAAAAATGCAGGAGCGGGCCGACCGCCGCCAGCAGCAGAAGCCTCAGAAGGCCGTGCAGGGCGTGCTGGTGGAGGGACTGGATAACTGCCTCATAAAATTCTCCCGCTGCTGTACCCCGGTGCCGGGCGACCCCATCATCGGCTTTATCACCAGGGGCCTGGGGGTTTCCATCCACCGGCGGGACTGCGTCAACTATAAGCGGGACGCAGATGGGGGCCGCTGGATAAAGGTAACGTGGGCAGACGAGACCAGCGACTACTACACGGCGGAGGTTCACATTACCTCCGACGAACGCAGCGGCCTGGTGATGGATGTGGCCACGATTCTCAACGGCCTGAACGCCCGTGTCCGCAGCCTGAACGCCAGGGATACCGGCAAGGGTACCACCGTGGCGGCCATCACCCTGGATGTGAAAAACGCCGAGGAGCTGCAAACCATTATCAACAAGCTGCAAACCATCCGGGGTATCCGGGAAATTAACAGAGGTGGCATATGAGAGCAGTTGTAACGCGGGTAAAAAACGCCCACGTGGAGATTGACGGGGCAGTCCATGGCCAGATCGGACAGGGCTTTCTCGTCCTGCTGGGGGTTCACGTCTCCGACGGCCCCGCCCAGGCGGAGAAAATCGCGGACAAGATATGCGGCCTGCGGATATTCGAGGACGAGGCGGGGAAGATGAACCTGAATCCCCAAACCGCCGGGTGTCCGGCCCTGCTTATTATCAGTCAGTTTACCCTGTTTGCCGACTGCCACAGCCGCCGCCCCGGCTTTACCGAGGCGGCCAGACCAGAGACCGCCGTCCCCCTGTATGAGCAGGTCATTCGCCTCTGCCGGGAGCGGGGCTTTCAGGTGGAGACGGGCGTCTTCGGGGCCGATATGCAGGTTTTCAGCCAGAACGACGGCCCAGTTACCATATTACTCGACACAAAGGAGCTTTGAAACCATGCTGATAAAATGCCTGCCCGTGGGGCTTTACGAGGCCAACTGCTATATCGTCACGGACGAGGACACCCTGGAGTGCGCCGTCATCGACCCAGGGGACGAGTCCAATACCATTTTGAATTATCTGGAGGAGCATCGCCTGACGGTGAAGTTCATCTTTCTGACCCACGGCCATTTTGACCATACCATGGCCGTCCTGCCGGTGAAGGAGGAGACGGGGGCCACTGTCTGCATGAATAAGAAGGACGCCGATGCCGCCATAGCGGGGGAGGAGCGGTTCACGCCCCCGGAGGACACAGTCTGGTATGGAGAGGGTGACGTCTTCCACGTGGGGAGCCTGACCTTCCAGGTGATCGAGACGCCGGGCCATACGCCAGGCGGGGTGTGCCTGCTCTGTGGGGAGGCCCTGTTCACCGGGGACACTCTGTTCCGGGAATCCTGTGGCCGGACAGACCTCCCTGGCGGGGATATGGCTACGCTGCTGTACAGCCTGAAGCGGTTGTATAACCTGCCGGGAGATTACGAGGTTTATCCCGGTCATATGGACAGCACCACCCTCCAGCGGGAGCGGCTGTTTAACTATTATCTAAAATACGCCAACGATGCCTGCAAATAAACATACTTGTCTGGTGGAATTTGGAAATCTGTTTGCCCCTGTTCACGATTTTGACACAATCCTATGGTAAATTAATTCTAATGAAAAAATACAATGGGCAGGCGGCCTTAGGTTGCCGTGTCCACAAGAGAAAGGGCGGCGGATTGTGAAGCTGAACAAGACCCCCTGGGGGAGACGGTGGATTCCCTATACCATAGCGGCCTGCGCCGTTGTCACGCTGTATGTGGTTCTGTCCCATTTGGGCATTGTGTGGAGCGGGCTGCAAAGCCTTTTCCATTTTGTCGCCCCATTGGTGTGGGCGATTGCCATCGCCTATGTGGTGGACATTCTGGTTTCCTTTTACCAGCGGCTGTTCTTCCGGCGGCTGAAAAAGCAGACCGTGGGCCATCTGGTCTCTATCGTTCTGGCCCTTGTGACCATCCTGATTCTGATTATCCTGCTGGCGGTGAACCTGTTTCCCCAACTCATTGAGAGCATTACCGGCCTTATAGACAACCTGACCACCTATGCAAACTCGCTGGGAACGTTAATGGAGGACGCTCAGTTTGAGGTCGCTGGGTATGCCGTAGACCTGTCTAATTTGGCGGAAACCCTGGAAAACCTTTTGCAGCAGATTGTTTCCGTTGTCCAGACATTTTTGCAAAATAACGTCAGCAGCATCATCAACACAGGCATCACCATCGGTAAGGGCTTTGTCAACGGTATCATCTGCCTGATCCTGGCGATTTATTTCCTGACAGGGAAATACCGCCTGAAAAAGAACGCGAAGGCCGTGCTGGGGATGAGTCTGTCCCAGCGTCACTATGACAGGACGGTTCGATTTCTTTCCAAATGCAACCATATCCTCCGGCGGTATATCACCTGCGACCTCCTGGACGGCCTGATTGTGGGCCTTGTGAATTATGCGTTCATGCTGGTGGCCGGTATGCCCTATGGTATGCTTATTTCTGTGGTCGTGGGCGTGACGAATCTGGTGCCGACCTTCGGCCCCATTGTGGGCGGCGTTATTGGATTTTTTATTCTTTTGCTGATAAAGCCCTGGTATGCCCTGCTGTTTCTCATTTTCACCATGATTCTCCAGATCATCGACGGCTATATCATCAAGCCCAAGATGTACGGCGATACACTGGGTGTTTCCTCCCTGTGGGTGCTGGTCATGCTGATTGTGGGAGGCCGGGTGTTTGGAGCCATCGGCGTGCTGCTGTCGGTGCCTCTCGCTGCCATTTCCGATTTTGTCTTCCGGGATATGATATGGCCCTGGCTGAAGGCCCGGAAGGTTCGCAAAACCGTGGAGGCCCGCTCCGCCCCGCCCCCGGAACCGGCCCAGGAGGTGCAGGAAATCATCATCCCCGATCCGCCCCATGCGGAGCCTATGGAGGATGAGGAGAAGGTCAAAAAATAAAATAAGCCCCAGGAATATCACCGCGACCGATGATACTCCTGGGGCTTCGTATATCCGGGATAAAAAGCAAAGCTTTTTATCCTGGATGAGTGTTTTCAGGCTCTGTCTGTAGGCAGTCCGGCGCGCTCGCGCTCGCGGATGGCGTCCTTGCGGGACAGGTTTACCCGTCCACGCTCGTCGATTTCCGTGACCTTGACCCATGTCCAGTCGCCTACGTTCAGCACGTCCTCCACCTTCTCGGTGCGCTTGAACTCCAGATCCTTGATGTGAACCATGCCGTCCTTCCCCGGCACCAGCTCGATGAACGCGCCGATGGGGATGATACGCACGCACTGGCCATAGTACAGCGCTCCCACCTCCGGGACGAAGACAATGTTGTCAATGGTCTGCTTGGCGGCCCGGCAGGCCTCGATGTTCTCAGAGGCAATGAAGATGGAGCCGTCGTCCTCGATGTCGATTTTGCAGCCGGTGTCGGCGGTGATCTTCTGAATGACCTTGCCGCCGGAGCCGATGACCTCGCGAATCTTGTCGGGGTTGATCTGCATACGAATCATCTTCGGAGCGCTGGCGGCCAGCTCCTTGCGGGGTTCGGAGATGGCGGGGAGCATGACCTCGTCCAGAATCTGGATGCGGGCCTCGTGGGTGATCTCCAGGGCGTTTTTCACGATCTCGTGCTTCAGACCGTCATTTTTCAGATCCATCTGGATGGCGGTAATGCCCTTCTTGGTACCGGCCACCTTGAAGTCCATCTCGCCGTGGAAGTCCTCCACGCCCTGGATGTCGATGAAGGTGGTGAAGTCGTCGCCGTCCTGAATCAGACCGCAACTGATGCCGGCCACAGGGGCCTTCAGAGGCACACCGGCGGCCATCAGGCTCATGGTGGTGCCGCAGATGGAACCCTGGCTGGTGGAGCCGTTGGAGGAGAGAACCTCGCTGACCACACGGATGGCGTAGGGGAACTCGTCCACGCTGGGGATGACGGCCTCCAGCGCCTTCTCTACCAGGGCGCCGTGGCCCTGCTCCCGGCGGCTGGTGGAGCGGCTTGCTCTGGCCTCGCCGGTGGAGTAGCTGGGCATATTGTAGTGGTGCATGAACCGCTTTTCCGTGTCCTCCCAGATGGTGTCCAGCTTCTGGGCGGCGGAGAGGGTGTTCAGGGTGGTAATGGAAAGCACCTGGGTCTGCCCGCGGGTGAACAAGGCGGAACCGTGTACGCCGGGGACAACGTCCACCTCGGCGGCCAGGGGGCGAATTTCATTCATGGCCCGACCGTCTACGCGCTTCCCGGCCAGCAGCCACTTTTTGACTACCTTCTTTTGCAGGCGGTAGATGATTTCATCCATATACTGCATCATGTCCGGGTGGGTTTCCTCATATTTCTCCTCCATGGCGGAGATCCACTCGTTGACGCGGGATTCCCGGACGTTCTTGTCGTCCGTGTCCATGCAGTATTCCATGCCCTCGAACTCGTTGGCCACCAGGGTGTCGAACAGCTCGTCGTCAAAGGCGGCGTGTTCATATTCAAACTTTGGCTTGCCCACCTCAGCTACCATCTGGTCGATCAGGTCAAGGACGGGCTGGAGCTTCTCGTGGGCCTGCACAATGCCCTCGTACATGATGTCGTCGGGAATCTCCTTGGCCTCCGCCTCGATCATGACGATTTTCTGGTGGGTGGCCGCCACGGTGACGGTCATCTGGTTCACGGCCTTCTCCGCGTGGGTGGGGTTAAAGAGATATTTTTCCCCGTCCCAGCCCAGGACGATACCGGCCAGAGGGCCGTTGAAGGGGATGTCGGAAATAGCCACCGCCGCCGCCGCGCCGATCATGGCGGTGATCTCCGGGGAGCAGTCCCGGTCCACATTCATTACCTCGCAGGCGATGACTACGTCGTTGCGAAGGTCGGAGGGGAACAGGGGGCGCATGGGCCGGTCAATCAGGCGGGAGGCCAGCACGGCAGGCAGAGAGGGCTTGCCCTCCCGGCGCATGAAGGAGCCGGGGATGCGGCCCACGGCGTAGAGCTTTTCGTTGAAATCCACGGAAAGTGGGAAGTAGTCGATGCCGTCCTTGGGGCGGGCGGAGGCGGTGACGGTGCAGAGAACCGTGGTGTCGCCATACTGTGTGTAAACGGCGGCGTTGCACAGCTCCGCCATGCGGCCTACCTCCATCTTCAGGGGACGACCGCAGAAGTCCATCTCCCAGCGGTGGAGAGAGTCGAATGTCTTGTGTTTGATAATCATTGTCTTTTGTATCCTTTCCTATACTCCAAATCTATTCCAGGAAAGCCGGGAACCGGCTTAATCTGCGGATTTACCGGGATAAGAAAAGGAGGGGGACATATTGAATTGTCCCCCTCCGTAAAAACCTTCATATCCCTCAGCAGCAGGTAAGTGAGAAGTCCTCTCTTACTTGCGGATGCCCAGCTTGGCGATGATGGCGCGGTAACGCTCGATGTCGTTTTTCGCCACATAGTCCAGCAGGCGGCGGCGCTTGCCGATCATTTTGAACAGACCCTGGCGGCTGTGGTTGTCCTTTTTGTGAACCTTCAGATGCTCGGTGAGCTGGTTGATGCGCTCGGTCAGGATGGCGATCTGTACCTCCGGGGAACCGGTGTCGCCCTCGTGGGTCTTGTTGGCCTCGATAATTGCGGTTTTCTGGTCTTTGGTTATCATTGCTTTTTTGCCTTTCCTTTCGGTGATACTATACCGTCCGGCTGAGTATGGGGCGGCGCCCCAAACTAAGTCCGTCGGCTCAAACATGGATACTATATCACACAACGACCCGGTTGTCAAAACATATTTGCACGGGTTAGGAAAGACAGGTTTACGGCTCCAGTTGTTCCTTGTCCTTGGGCAGCGCAAGATTCAGGATTACGGCCACAAGGCAGGCAGGAACGATGCCGCTTTCTCCAAAGAGATTGCTGATGAAGCTGGGCATATATTGGAGAGCGGTGCTGTGGGCGCCGATGCCATAGCCCAGACCCAGCGAGATGGCCACAATGGTGGCGTTCCGCCCGGTGAGGGGTTCCTTGGTGATTAGATTGACGCCGGAGACTACGATGGAGGCGAACATCATAACGGCTGCGCCGCCCAGCACGGACTGGGGTATGATGGACACGATTGCGCCCACCTTGGGCAGCAGACCGCACAACACCAGGAATATGGCGCCGCAGGCGATGGCAAAGCGGTTGACGACCTTTGTGATGCCCACCAGTCCCACATTCTGGGAGAAGGAGGTATTCGGCAAAACGCCGAACAGAGAGGCAAAGGAGGAGCCGATGCCGTCGCATATCACCGCGCCGGAAAGCTCTCTGTCTGTCGGCTCGCGGCCCAGGCCGCCCTCGGTAACACCGGCAGTGTCGCCCACAGTCTCCACGGCGGTGACGATGAACATGATCAGCATGGGCAGTATGGCGGAGATGTTAAACTGAAGCTTTACGGGGAACAGCTTGGGAACGGCGAACCAGGAGGCCTCCGCTACCTGACTCCACTGCACGACCCAGGAATAAGTATATTCCGTTCCGTCCGCCGTTATCCCGGTGGTGGGCATGATAAAGCCCATGACGGTGGCGACGATATATCCGGCGATGATGCCGATCAGGATGGCGGTCTGGGAGACAAAGCCCTTTCCAAAATATTTCAGACAGATAATGACAATCAGCACAAACAGGCCGAGAAGCAGGTTGGCGGTGGAGCCGAAGTCTGTGTTGCTGTTGCCGCCGCCAAAGAAGTTGATGCCCACGCTCAAAAGACTCAGACCAATGGCCATGACTACTGTGCCGGTGACGACAGGCGGGAAGAACTTCCGAAGAGGCTTGATGAAAAATCCCAGTACGCCTTCCCACAGACCGCCGATCAGGCAGGCCCCCATGACCGCGCCGTAGGCGTAGATGCCAGCCTCAACGCTGGTGGTTACGGTTCCGGCGGCGACGCCAGCGATCATACTGGCGGCCACGCTGTTGTTCATGCCGATGAAGCCGGAGCTGGTGCCCATGACGATGGGCAGCCGCGCGCCGATGCGCCAGATGGGATAAAGCTGAACCAGCGTGACCAGACCGGCCACCAGCATGGCGTTTTGCAGCAGAGAGACGCGCAGAGCGGCATAGTCCTGCAGGGTGATGCCGCAGATGGCCATAAGGGACAGCAGCGGCGTCAGGTTCCCCACAAACATGGCCATGACGTGCTGGAGGCCCAGCGGGATGGCCTGCCGCAGCGGGATGCGCCCGTCCAGCTCATAGGGACTGGTATAAACGGCTTTTTTTTCGTTTTTGTCCATAGTCGCTCCTTCTTTCCTGTATATGATTGTGACAAAGAAAAGGGGGTATGAATAGGATGCCAGCCCCACTCATGCCCCATTGCACTTTCATATAGAATAACAGATGCCGACAAAAATGTCAACAAAAAAACAATAAAACACAAAAATAAAAATTTTCTTCCGGTTTTGCACCATAAGTTTTCTTGTGATGTAAAAAGAGGCCGCATCAAAAGCAGCGGCTTTGATGCGGTCTCCTATGTCGTAAAATGTTTAGCCTTCGTTGGCCAGGGTGGTGGCCAGGGTTGCCAGGAACTCAAAGCCAACATCGACCAGGTCGAAGTTCATGGCTTCGGAGGTGGTGTGGCCGTCGCTGCCGCCGCTGATGCCGGTGGAGATGATGTAGAGATCCTCATCCTTCTCGGCAAACTCGCCACATTCCACGCCAGCGTGGATAGCGCTGAGGGTGTATTCCTCGCCGGTCAGCTCATAATAGACCTCCGCGGCGATCTCGGAGAGGAGGTTATTGGCCTTCAGGGGCCAGGTGGCGATGGTCACGGGAATGTCCAGGTCGAAGCCGCTCAGCTCGGCCAGGTTGTAGCTGATCAGGGTGATCTGCTCAGCCTGGAAGGTAGAGGAGCTGCGCATGAAGCAGGTGAAGGACAGCTCGTCCTCGGTCACGGAAACCAGGCCCAGGTTCGAGGAGGATTCCGTCCCCTCGGCGGTGGCCAGCAGGGTGTGAATGTTGTTGGGAACGGAGCTCATAAGCTGCACAAAGGTGACAGACAGGTCAGCGGCCAGCGCCTGCTCCACAGTCTCGTCGGAGACGCCGTAGGTGAAGGTGTACTCGGTCTCGGTGGCCTCATAGGACTCCTTAAACAGCTTGGCGAAATTGTCCAGAACCTCCGTGGCGGCGTCCGTATCCGCCAGGACGATGGTGGCCTTGCTGCTGCTGGGGATGGCGTTGGTGGCGCTGCCGCCCTCCAGGCTCACCAGGTTGAAGTCGATGCCCGCCTGGTGCAGAGAAACCAGGGCGTCCGCCATGGCTACCAGGCCGTTGGCCTTGCCGTTGCCCACGCCGGCGGAGTGGCCGCCCTGGAGGCCGGAGAACTCAAGGGTATATGCGGTGTAACCCTCAGGAACATAAACCCACTCAGCCTCATGGGAGTAGGTGAAGTACTTGCCGCCGGCGCAGGCAATGACCGCCCCGCCGTAGCCGCCGTCCACGTTGATCATGTAGTCGGCGCCCTCTAGGTACTTAGCGTCCAGCGCGGCGGCGCCCAGCAGACCGTCCTCCTCATCCACGGTGAAGATGAAGCGGAGGGGGCCATGCTCATACTCGTCGGCATAGTCCATATAGGTCAGCATGAAGGCCACGCCGGAGCCGTTGTCCGCGCCCAGAGAGGTGCCGTCAGCGGTCAGGCTGTTCTCAGACCAGATCAGATCCAGGGGATCGTTCTGCCAGTCATGCTCCACGCCCTCGTCCGTGGCGGCTACCATGTCGATGTGGCCCTGGAAGATAACGGTGGGCGCATCCTCAAGCCCCTCAGTGGCCGGGATATACATGATGACGTTGCCGATTTCCTCGGTCTCGCACTCAATGCCTCTGGCCTCGGCCCACACGGTCAGGTACTCGGTCATCTTGGTGGTATAGTGGCTGGGCCGGGGAACCTGGGTGAAGTTGGCGAACTCCTGAATGTAGGTCATGACGATCTCGCTGTCATAGGAGACGATGTCGGGAACCTCAATCATGTCGTAGCCGTCCAGCTCCAACACGCGGTCGCTGCGGGACTCCGCCGCCATAGCGGGGATGCTGCAGCCCAGCAGCAAAATTGCTGCGCATACCAGGGATAGCAGTCTTTTTTTCACGGAAAAAATTCCTCCTTCTATGATTTGACAACCATTATAAAGAAATATGATGATTGACTTTAGGTAAGTTTACCATCTCTGATTCTATGCGTCAACTAAAATCTGGAAGTAATTAATAGAGATTATAACTATATTTTCAGGAGAAATTGATTGTCTATAAGAAAAGTGGGTATTTTAAGAGCTTTCTGAATTAACAACCATTCTTTGCGAAAAAGGCACAAATAATGCGCCAAGGGCCAAGGAAGCGGCTCCAGCCGTCTCCTTGGCCTTTGGGATTCTGGATTATTTCCGATGCTCCGCCTTCATGCGGCGCTCGTGATTCAGGATGCGCTTGCGCAGACGCAGATGCTCCGGGGTGACTTCCAGCAGCTCGTCGTCGGCCATGAACTCCAGGCACTGCTCCAGGCTCATCTGCCGGGGCGGGACAAGGCGCAGGGCCTCGTCGGAGCCGGAGGCGCGGGTGTTGGTCAAATGCTTGGAGCGGCAGACGTTTACCACCACGTCCTCCTTTTTGGGACACTCGCCTACGATCATGCCCTCGTATACGTCCGTACCGGGGCCGATGAACAGCGCGCCTCTGTCCTGGGCGTTCCAGAGACCGTATGCCACCGCCTGGCCGGTCTCGAAGGCCACCAGGGAGCCGGTGTTCCGCCGCTTCAGATCTCCCTTCACGGGAGCGTAGGAGTCGAACACGGAGGCCATAATGCCCTCGCCGCGGGTATCGGTCAGAAACTCGCTGCGGTAGCCGAAAAGACCCCGGCTGGGGACGAGGAATTCCAGCTTCATCCGGCTGCCCACCGGGTTCATCTGGATGAACTCGCCCTTGCGCATACCCAGCTTTTCCATGACGGAACCCATGCACTCGGAGGGTACATCCAGCACCACCCGCTCCATAGGCTCGCACTTTTTGCCGTCGATTTCCTTGAACAGCACACGGGGCGGGGAGACCTGGAACTCGTACCCCTCCCGGCGCATGGTCTCGATGAGGATGGACAGGTGCATTTCCCCCCGTCCGGCCACGTTGAAGGCGTCGGTAGAATCCGTTTCCGTCACTCGCAGGGACACGTCCTTCAGGGTCTCCTGATCCAGACGCTGGCGGATGTTCCGGCTTGTGACCCATTTGCCCTCCCGTCCGGCATAGGGACTGTCGTTGACGGAGAAGGTCATCTCGATGGTGGGAGCGGAGATTTTCACGAAGGGCAACGGCTCCACAGCCTCCGGGGCGCAGATGGTGTCCCCGATGGTCACGTCTCCAATGCCGCTCATGGCGATGATGCCTCCGGCCTCTGCCTGCTCTACCGCTACCCGGCCCAGGGGTTCGTATTCATACAGGCTCACGGCCTTGGCCTTGCGGACGGGCCGCTCCTGGTGATAGTCGCAGACGGTAATCTCCTGGTTCTGGCTGACACGGCCCCGCTGAATAAGACCAATGGCAATGCGGCCCACATAGTCGTTATAGTCCAGGGAGCTTACCAGCATCTGGAACGGCTCCTCCACCCGCCGCTCCGGGGCGGGGATATAGTCCACAATGGCGTCGAACAAGGGGGTCAGATCTGTCCCCTTCACGTCCGGGGAGACGGAGCATATACCCTCGCGGGCGGAGGCGAACAGCATGGGAGAGTCGAGCTGCTCATCGGTGCAGCCCAAATCCATCAGAAGCTCCAACACCTCGTCGATGACCTCATATACCCGCTGGTCGGGCCGGTCGATTTTGTTTACCACCACAATGACCTTGTGGCCGAGCTGCAAGGCGTGTTCCAGCACGAACCGGGTCTGTGGCATGGGGCCTTCCGCCGCGTCCACCAGAAGGAGAACGCCGTTGACCATTTTCAGTATGCGCTCCACCTCGCCGCCGAAATCCGCGTGGCCCGGCGTGTCCACGATGTTGATTTTGGTGTCCTTATAATGGATGGCGGTGTTTTTCGCCAGAATGGTAATGTCCCGTTCCCGCTCCAGATCGCCGGAGTCCATGACGCGCTCCATGACCTGCTGATTGGCCCGGAACGCCCCGGACTGGCGGAGCATAGCGTCCACCAGGGTGGTCTTTCCGTGGTCAACGTGGGCGATAATAGCAATGTTTCTCAAATCCTTCATGACAATCTCACTCTTTTCTTAGGTGTATGGATGGTATATATGTGTTTTTATCAAATGTATATGTATCGCACAAAAAAATATTGTACCATCCCATTCTGTAAATTGCAACCAAAAACCCATCGTTCGGGAAGAAATCCCGTTGAAATCCTGGGCGGCGTATGGTATATTAAAGTATCACGCGATAGCTGGGCATGACCTGGCGGGAGGCGGTATGGATAAATTTTTTGCGCTGATAGCTCGGATGAAGAACATCGGACGGTGGGAGCTGATGCGTTCCCTGACCCCGGAGAACGTGCAGGAGCATAGTCACATGGTGGCGGTGCTGGCCCATGCCCTGGCGGTGATCCGCCGGGATGTTTTCGGTCGCCCCTGCGATCCCAACCAGGCGGCGGCCATCGCCCTGTTTCATGACGCGGGGGAGATTCTTACCGGCGACCTGCCTACTCCCATCAAATACCACAGCCCGGAGCTGATGACCGCCTACCGCCAGGTGGAGGCGGCGGCCTCGGAACGGCTGCTGGATATGCTGCCGGAGGCCATGCGCCCGGCCTATGCCCCCCTGCTCACCCCCACAGACCCGGAAATGAAGGCGGTGGTCAAGGGGGCGGACAAGCTGGCGGCGTACATCAAGTGCATCGAGGAGCGCCGGGCCGGGAACGATGAGTTTTTGCAGGCGGAACGGAAAAGCCTTGAGACCCTGCGAAGCTACGGTCTGCCGGAGGTGGATTATTTCCTGGAGCGGTTCATCCCCGCCTTTGAGCTGACGCTGGATGAGCTTGGCTCCATGGAGTATCAGGAACCGGCATTGCCGGGGACATAATAGGAAATCATTCAATTAATATTTAATAAACTAAAGAGAGGCAATCACTATGCGGATGAAAGCGGAAGACAAAACCATGGAAAAAATTGTGGCCCTGTGCAAAAACAGAGGCTTTATCTTCGCCGGGTCGGAGATATACGGCGGTCTGGCAAACTCCTGGGACTACGGCCCCCTGGGCGTTCTGATGAAGCAAAATGTGAAAAACGCCTGGTGGAAGAAATTCGTCCAGGAGTGTCCCTATAACGTGGGCCTGGACGCGGGTATTCTGATGAACCCGCGGGTATGGGAGGCCAGCGGCCATGTGACCAACTTCAACGATCCCCTTATCGACTGCAAGGGCTGCAAGCGCCGCCACCGTGCGGACAAGCTCATTGAGGAGTGGGCCCATGAAACCGGCGTGGACGTGAACGTGGAGGCCATGACCAACGAGGAGATGGTGGCCTACATCCGGGAAAAGCAGATTCCCTGCCCCGGCTGCGGCGCTTGCGATTTTTCGGACATCAAGAAGTTTAACCTGATGTTCAAGACCCACCAGGGCGTCACCCAGGAGAGCGGCACGGATGTGTATCTCCGGCCTGAGACCGCCCAGGGCATTTTCGTGGACTACAAAAACGTTTTGCGTACCACCCGGAAAAAGCTGCCCTTTGGCATCTGCCAGATCGGCAAGAGCTTCCGCAACGAGATCACGCCGGGCAACTTCACCTTCCGCATCCTGGAGTTTGAGCAGATGGAGCTGGAGTTTTTCTGCCAGCCGGGAACAGATATGGAGTGGTTTGAGTATTGGCGCGGCTTCTGCAAGGACTGGCTTCTGGGCCTTGGCATGACGGAGGAGAACCTCCGCCTCCGCGACCACGAGAAGGAGGAGCTGAGCTTCTATTCCAAGGCTACCACAGACTTTGAATATCTCTTCCCCTTCGGCTGGGGCGAGCTGTGGGGCGTGGCCGACCGCACGGATTACGACCTGACCCAGCACCAGACCTTCTCCGGGGAGAAGATGGAATACAAGGAGGAGGGCATGGAGGCCGGGTTCGTCCCCTATGTCATCGAGCCGTCCCTGGGCGCCGACCGGGCCATGCTGGCCTTCCTGATCGATGCCTACGACGAGGAGCAGGTGGGCGTGGACAAGAAGGGCAAGCCCGATGTGCGCACCGTGCTGCACCTCCATCCCCAGCTTGCCCCCTATAAATGCGCCGTGCTGCCCCTGTCCAAGAAGGAGATTCTCACCGGCCCGGCCAGGGAGCTGATGCAGGAGCTTTCCAAGGACTTCTCCTGCGACTATGACGAGACTGGCTCCATCGGCAAGCGCTATCGCCGTCAGGACGAGATCGGCACCCCCTTCTGCGTCACCCTGGACTTCCAGACCGTAGGGGACGGGGAGGTTCCCGCGGATAACTGCGTCACTATCCGGGAGCGGGATACCATGGAGCAGGTGCGGCTGCCAATTGACCAGGTGCGGGACTACATTGCCCAGCGGGTCAAATACTGATATGGATGAGCAGGAGCGGCGGGAGCCACAGCCTAAGGACACGGCGGGCCAGAGCTTTGTAAAGACCATACGCCCCGCCGGGTGTGTGCTGTTCATCGTGCTGGCGGTGCTGGTGGGGCTTATTTGCCTGACAAGCGGCAGAGACCCTGTTTCCGGCTATCAGGCCCCGGAGGATACGGCCTATTACGCCGCTAACCCGGAGGCGCTGGTGCAGGAGCTGGAGGAGAGCATTTTCCCGGCTCTGCCGGAATACGATATGACGGCGGCGGTCAACGAGAGCGGCACCGTCACCGTTTGGATTGACGACGACCATTTTGTGGCGGGCCGCGCCGCCGTCCTGCGATATTTTGACGAGAGCCTTTTTGTCTTTGAAAGGAGCTGACGGGCCATGCGTATCAAAGTCGCCGCCGCCGCGCCGGAGATTATTCCCGGCCAGCCGGGGCAGAATATGGCAAACGTTCTGGCGGCCATCAGCCGCGCCCGCGCCGATGGAGCGGCTATGCTGGTGCTGCCGGACGGGGTGCCGGAGGACATCAACCGGGGCGCGGTGGAGCGTCAGGCCGGGCCGATGCCAGTCTATCCCCTGACGGCTCCTTCTTTGACGGCGGAGCAGATCCTCCAGCCCCAGGAGCTGGACATCCTCTGCTGCTCCTCCAACCGGGCGGCCACCGCCTCCTCTTATTATGAAAACGAGGAGCTGGCGGCCATGGCCAGCCATGAGAATATGGCCGTGGTTATCATGGCCTGTCCTCTTGGCGGCGTGGGGCAGAGGGTATACACCGGCCAGTGCGTCATTGCCCAGAACGGCTTTCTTCTGGCAAGCTCTGAGACGGGCTACGCCCTGGCGGAAGTATCCATGCCCCGGCGGGACGCGAAAGCCCCTGTGGAGGAGAAAGTGACCGGCCAGCCCACAACCCCCTGGACGGTATTCCCGGAAATGCTGCCCCGCATTTTGAGTCTGCAAAGCGACGGATTGGCCCGCCGTATGCGTGCCGCCGGGACGCCTCAGCTCACCCTTTCCGTAGGGGAGCGGCCTGACGACCTGCTGGCCCTGTGTGCCTGCGCGGGCGCGGTGGACAGACTGCGTCTGTCCCGGAAGAACATCCATGCGGAGGTATCCGGTGGACTGGCCGCCCGTGTCGCCGCCCGGCTGGGCGTGTCCTGCGGCGGTGGCGGAGGCCTTTCCGTGGTCTCCCAGGATCTGACCGCCCGCGCATTGGAAGGCGCCGCGCCGGAGGGCTACGCCGTGAACGCCGCCTTGCCGAGAGGGGTGTCCCGCCTGGTGTTGCGTACCTATGCCAACACCTGCGGCGATCGGGACATTTCCATTCCGTTGCGGTCTGTCCTGAGCCTGGATGAGACGCCCTGGGGGATAACGGACTTTCTTCTGTACTGCACCCTGGTATACGACCTGCCGCGCTGGGCTGTGGAGCGGCTGCTGGAGGACACCTTCAAAACGAAGTATTCCCCGGAGGAGCTTCAATCGGTGCAGGAGACGTTTTTCCAAAATTACCGCAAGCCCTCCCCCTGCGACGGGCCGGTGATATTCGCCGTGAAATAAAATCCATAAAAGGAAAGACAGCCGAATGCGATCAGCGTTCGGCTGTACTGTTTCAGAAGGGGCGACGTCCTGTAAGCCGACGATATAAAAACCGGGAACCGCTGATTTTTCAGCGGTTCCCGGTTCTCTTTTCGATTTGTGGCTGATATTTTTTGTGGTTTGTGGTATCATAGGACTAATGTAATGGGGCATTGGCCCTGTTGCCGTCTGGTGTGTCGTCGGGGGTTGCTTCCACGGCGACTTTTATTTCAGCCTAGCCGCCAGGCTGCGCAGCCTTTCCGCCGCTCAGACAATACCATTCAAAGAAATGAAAAATCCGAACACATTACCCATCTGGATAATGCAGTTCGGATTTTTATGGTTTGGTGCGGGGAATGGGACTTGAACCCACACGTCCTTGCGAACACAGGCACCTCAAGCCTGCCTGTCTGCCTATTCCAGCACCCCCGCATTTGAGTGCTAGGACATTATAGTGGAATTGCGGGGATTTGTCAACTGGTTTTTGCGGATTTCTCCGGCAAATTGTTTGGCGTAGGGGACTGTGGAACAGATTTTTTCGGTTCCGGCGGGGTCAGGCTGGCGGCGGTATGGGCGATGACAAGGATGAGGGCAAAGGCCATGGCCATGGCGCCATACCGCATGGGCAGGAGATACCGTGTCTTTAAATAGGCGTGATACCCCAGCAGAGAGCCGAAGCTGACGCACAGGGGAACGATGGACAGCCTGGGCGCGGAGACGGCCAGCACCACGGTCAGCACGTCCGCCACGAAGAAATAGCGGTCGTGCATATGGGGCAGGAGGAAGGGAACGCCCAGGGCGAACAGCACCGCCGCCCCAAAGAGGGCCTTGTTGTTCAGCCGTTTATATTCCATCACCAGCCACACATAAATGGCGTAGCAGAAGAAAAACGTCAGCACAATGCCAATCCGCTCCCCCGCCTCGGTGGAGAGGCTGTCAAAATTCAGCAGGGCATAGATGGAGGAGGAATTGTAGTTCAGCCCGTCTCCAATGGTGCTGGTGTTGCGGAAATACAGAGTCAGCAGATCCCAGAAGCCGCGTCCTGCCAGCACCGCTGGAAGGATGGAGAGAATATAGGTCAGCGGGAAAACGAGGATATGCCGGAGCTTGACCTTTTGGGACACCAGAAACAGGAAATACACCGGCAGCAGGAAAATGCCCTGCAGCTTAAAGGAGACGGACAGGGCAATGCAGGCCACGCTCCACCCGGAGCGGCCCTCCAGCGCCAGATAGACCGCCAGCACGGCGAAGGCGGCGTAAACGCTGTCGCACTGGCCCCACAGGGAGCCGTTTAAAATGACCGTGGGCATCCACAGCACCAGAATAAAGGCGGTCAGCTTTCGGGCGGGGCTGTCTGGATTTAAAACGCCCACCAGCCGCATGGCGGCCCAGGCCAGAATCACGTCGAACAGGATGCTCACATCCTTCACCAGCAGCAAATCGTATACCTGGCTTTTGGAGATGAGGGCCAGAAAATATAAGTAAGGCACGTTGTAGTTGCACGACCATATTTCCTCACCCAGGCCCTTCCAGGCCCCGGCGGTGCGGAGGGATTCGATCCAAACCTTGATCCAGTCCTGATAGTCCAGGGTCTCATAGGTCAAAAAGCAATATCGCAGCGCGAAGGCCAGCGGCACCAGAACGATAACGGCAATACGCTGGGCGCGGGTGCGAAACAGCCCCTCCCGCCACAGCAGAAACAGGGCGAGAAGCAGCTCTGCATAAAGCAAAATGGTGGCCCGGTAATCCAAGGAAAGACCTCCCTTTCAGCAAAAAAGCGGCGAGATGACCCGCCGCATTTCATGGAATATTTTTATTGTAGAGGGGGTTGACAAGCCTTTGGGCGAAATGATATAATAGCTTGCTATGTTCTCAAAAGGTGGGTATTTATACCCATTTTTCAACTGTCATTATTGTACCACATTGACGGAGAAAATCAAGCCATAGCCATCAATTTTTAACAACCCCACCTGGTGTATCATTTTTTTGCCGAAGGAGTGATCTTTTTCATGCCAAAGGATGTCTACTATGGCAAAACGCTCCGAAAGAGCTTTGCCCGCGTCACAGAGATCCAGGATATGCCGAACCTGCTGGAGGTTCAGAAGAAGTCCTATAAGTGGTTCCTTGAGGAGGGCCTGCGGGACGTGTTCAAGGATGTGGCCACGGTCACGGACTATTCCGGGAATCTTGAGCTGTCCTTTGTGGATTATTCCATGAACGAGAAGCCCAAATACTCAGAACAGGAATGTAAGGCCAGAGACGCCACCTACGCCGCGCCGATTAAGGTTTCCGTCCATCTTCGCAACAAGGAGACGGACGTGACCACGGAGCAGGAAATCTTCATGGGAGATTTCCCCCTTATGACGGACAGCGGAACCTTTATCATCAACGGCGCGGAGCGCGTCATCGTCTCTCAGATTGTCCGTTCCCCCGGCGTATACTTCGATATTCACGCGGACAAAACCAACATAAGTCTTTATGGCGCTACCACCATCCCCTATCACGGGGCCTGGCTGGAGTATGAGACGGACGTAAACGATATTTTCTATGTCCGTATCGACAAAAACCGCAAGCTGCCTGTGACCTGGCTGCTGCGGGCCTTGGGCGCCTATAACCCGGATAAGCCCTATACCTGGCTGACCTGCGCGCCGGATCTGGAGGCGGGCGTCACCACGGACGAGCAGCTTTTGGAGATGTTCGGTCAGGATGTGCGCATCGTCAGCACTCTGGAGCGGGACACGGTTCACAGCCGGGAGAATTCCCTTCTGGAGATATACAAGAAGCTGCGTCCCGGCGATCCGCCCACAGTGGAGACCTCGGAGGCTATGCTGGACGGGCTGTTCTTCGACCGTCGGCGGTATGATATGTCCACTGTTGGCCGCTATAAGGTCAACAAAAAGCTGGCTGTCTGGAGCCGCATTATTGGCTTCAAGCTGGCCGCTCCCATCGCGGATCTTCAGACCGGCGAGTTGCTGGCGGAGGCCGGCGAGGTGCTTGACCGGGATCGGGCGGAGGCCATCGCCGCCAGGGGCCTGCTGGAGGCCACTGTGCTGGATGAGCATGGTCAGAGCGTCCGGGTGTTCGGCAACGGCATGGTGCCGATGGACGCTTTCGTATCCTTTGACCCGGCGGAGCTTGGCGTCAAGGAAAATGTCCGCTGGCTCATTCTGCGTCAGCTTTTGGAGCAGTTCGGAGACGATGAGGACGCCCTGAAGGACGCCATTGTGGAGAACATAGACGTTCTCATTCCCAAGCATATCATCGTGGACGACATCTTCGCCTCCGTCAATTATCTCAACTGCCTGGCCCACGGCGTGGGTAAAACGGACGATATTGACCATTTGGGCAACCGGCGTGTCCGCAGCGTGGGCGAGCTGCTGCAAAACCAGTTCCGCATCGGTTTCACCCGCATGGAGCGGGTTATTCGGGAGCGCATGACCATCCAGGATCCCAACGTCATCACCCCCCAGAGCCTGATTAACATCCGGCCTGTGTCCGCGGCCATCAAGGAATTTTTTGGCTCGTCTCCTCTCAGCCAGTTTATGGATCAGACAAACCCCCTGGCGGAGCTGACCCACAAGCGGCGTATGTCGGCCCTTGGCCCCGGCGGCCTGAGCCGGGAGCGCGCAAACTTCGATGTCCGCGACGTGCATTACAGCCATTATGGCCGTCTGTGTCCCATAGAGACCCCGGAGGGCCCGAACATCGGCCTTATCTCCTATCTGGCAAGCTTTGCCCGCGTGGATGATTATGGCTTTTTGGTGGCTCCCTACCGGCGGGTGGACAAGGAAAAGGGCATTGTCACCACAGAGGTGGAATACCTTACCGCCGACAAGGAGGATCGCTTCTTTGTGGCGCAGGCGTCGGAGGTGGACGACGAGGGCCATTTCATCAACGCCCGCGTTACCTGCCGCCACAGAGATGAGATCATTGCGGTGGATCAGAATCAGGTGGATTATGTGGACGTCAGCCCCCGCATGATGGTCTCCATCGCTACGGCCATGATTCCCTTCCTGGAAAACGACGATGCCAACCGCGCTCTGATGGGCGCGAACATGCAGCGTCAGGCTGTGCCGCTGCTGACTACGGAGGCTCCCATCGTCGCCACCGGCATAGAGCATAAATGCGCCGTGGACTCTGCCGACTGCGTTCTGGCGGAGGAGGACGGCCAGGTGATGTCCGTGGACGCCGACCACATCGTCATGAAATACGACACCGGCGACGTGAAGGAGTACCACCTGATAAAATTCGCCCGTTCCAACCAGTCCACCGCCTTCAACCAGCGCCCCATCGTAAATGCCGGGGAGCGGGTGAAAAAGGGCGACGTACTGGCGGACGGCCCCTCCACCAAGGACGGCGAGCTGAGCCTTGGCAAGAACATCCTGGTCGGCTTCATGACCTGGGAGGGCTATAACTACGAGGACGCCATCCTGCTCAGCGAGCGCGTGGTTATGGAGGACGTATATACCTCCATTCACGTAGAGGAGCATGAGTGCGATAGCCGCGACACCAAGCTGGGGCCGGAGGAAATCACCAGGGACATCCCCGGCGTTGGCGAGGATGCGCTGAAATATCTGGACGAGCGGGGCATTATCACCGTTGGCTCCGAGGTGCGCAGCGGAGATATTCTGGTGGGCAAGGTCACGCCCAAGGGCGAGACCGACCTGACAGCAGAGGAACGGCTTCTGCGGGCCATCTTCGGCGAAAAGGCCAGAGAGGTCAGAGGTACCAGCCTGAAGGTTCCCCACGGTGAGAGCGGCATTGTGGTGGACGTGAAGGTGTTTACCCGCAAGGCCGGGGACGAGATGGGCCCCGGCGTGAATCAGGTGGTTCGGGTCTATATCGCACAAAAGCGGAAGATTTCTGTGGGCGATAAAATGGCTGGCCGCCACGGAAACAAGGGCGTCGTCTCCCGCATACTGCCGAGAGAGGATATGCCCTATCTGCCGGACGGCACGCCTCTGGACATTGTGCTGAACCCTCTGGGCGTTCCTTCCCGAATGAACATCGGACAGGTGCTGGAGGTTCACCTGGGCTACGCCGCCCACGCCCTGGGCTGGAAGGTGGCCACGCCCGTGTTCAACGGCGCGAACGAGGAGTCCATACGCGAGTGCCTGAAAATGGCGGGCCTGCGGGAGGACGGCAAGATTCAGCTTCGGGACGGACGCACCGGCGAACCCTTTGATAACGACGTTACCGTGGGCTGGGTGTACTTCCTCAAGCTGCACCACCTGGTAGACGATAAGATCCACGCCCGTTCCACCGGCCCCTACAGCCTTGTGACGCAGCAGCCTCTGGGCGGCAAGGCCCAGTTCGGCGGCCAGCGCTTCGGCGAGATGGAGGTCTGGGCCCTGGAGGCCTACGGCGCGGCCTATACTCTCCAGGAAATTCTGACGGTCAAGAGCGATGATGTGACAGGTCGTGTGCGTACCTATGAGAGCATCGTGAAGGGCCACAACATTCCCACCCCCGGCGTGCCGGAGTCCTTCAAGGTTCTGGTGAAGGAGCTGCAAAGCCTGTGCCTGGACGTGCGTGTGCTGGACAAGGACGGCAACGAAATCGAGCTAAAGGACGACGAGGACGACGATTTCACTCCCACCTTCAGCTCCGTTGAATATAAATCCGACGACCGGGAGATCGAGGCAGGCGGCTACAACATCGAGCAGATAGACGAGGATAAGCTGGAGCTGGATTTCGGCAGCGAAAACGGCCTTGTGGACGATGATTATACAGATGACGCGGAGGATGATTCTTTCGGACAGGAGGATGATGACGAATGAGTTACGCTCCTTTTGAAGCAATACAAATTGGCATGGCGTCGCCGGAGAAGATACTTTCCTGGTCCTCCGGCGAGGTAAAAAAGCCGGAAACCATTAACTACCGCTCTCTGAAGCCGGAGCGGGACGGTCTGTTCTGCGAGCGTATTTTCGGGCCGACGAAGGACTGGGAGTGCCACTGCGGAAAATACAAAAAAATTCGCTATAAAGGCAAGATATGCGACCGCTGCGGCGTGGAGGTGACAAAATCCAAGGTGCGCCGGGAGCGGCTGGGTCATATTCAGCTTGCCACCCCTGTCAGCCACATCTGGTACTTTAAGGGCATCCCTTCCCGGATGGGCGTGCTGCTGGAGCTGACCCCCAGGGTGCTGGAGAACGTTTTGTACTTCGGGGCCTATATTGTCACGGATCCCGGCTTCTCCCCGCTGCAAAAGTGCCAGATACTCTCGGAAAAAGAGTACCGGGACATGAAGGAAAAATACGAGGACGATTTCGAGGCCGGCATGGGAGCCGAGGCCATCAAAAAGCTCCTGGCGGACATCGACTGCGACGCCCTGGCGGAGGAGCTGCGGGAACAGCTCAAGGACGCCACCGGCCAGAAGAAGGCCAAAATCGTCAAGCGGTTGGAGGTCGTGGAGGCGTTCCGCCAGTCCGGAAACCGGCCTGAGTGGATGATTATCGACGTGCTGCCGGTCATCCCCCCGGAGCTGCGGCCCATGGTGCAGCTTGACGGCGGACGTTTTGCCACCAGCGACCTGAACGACCTGTATCGCCGGGTCATCAACCGCAACAACCGACTGAAACGCCTGATGGAGCTTCGCGCCCCGGACATCATTGTCCGCAACGAGAAGCGTATGCTCCAGGAGGCAGTGGATGCGCTGATCGACAATGGCCGCCGCGGACGGGCCGTCACCGGCGCCAACTCCCGCGCCCTCAAGAGCCTTTCCGATATGCTCAAGGGCAAGCAGGGCCGCTTCCGTCAGAACCTTCTGGGCAAGCGCGTGGACTATTCAGGCCGTTCCGTTATCGTGGTCGGCCCGGATCTGAAGCTCTATCAGTGCGGCGTGCCGAAGGAAATGGCCATCGAGCTGTTCCGTCCCTTTATCATGAAAAAGCTGGTGGAGGACGGCGCCGCCAACAATATCAAATCCGCCAAAAAGATGGTGGATAAGCAGCGGCCAGAGGTGTGGGACGCCCTGGAGGTGGTCATCAAGGAACACCCCGTCATGCTCAACCGTGCGCCTACCCTGCACCGTCTGGGTATCCAGGCGTTCGAGCCGGTGCTGGTGGAGGGCCGCGCCCTGCGGCTGCACCCCCTGGTCTGTACCGCCTTCAACGCGGACTTCGACGGCGACCAGATGGCCATTCACGTTCCCCTGTCCGCAGAGGCCCAGGCGGAGGCCCGTGTGCTTATGCTCTCCGCCAATAACCTGCTCCGTCCGCAGGACGGCCAGCCTGTTACCGTGCCGACCCAGGATATGGTTCTCGGATCCTATTATCTGACCTATATCCGGGAGGAGGAGGGTACTGGCAAGTGCTTTGCCAATCCCGCCGAGGCTCTGATGGCCTATAGCGAACACGTTGTGGGTATTCATTCTCCTATTCGCGTGCGGTTCACCAAGACCATCGACGGGGAGACCCGTTCGGAGCTTGTGGACACCACGGTGGGCCGCATTATTTTCAACGAGCCTATTCCCCAGGATCTGGGCTTTGTTGACCGCTCCGACCCGGCCAATGCCTTTAAGCAGGAAATCAGCTTCCGGGTGGACAAAAAGCTCCTGGGAAAGATTATCCAGCGCTGCATCGATAAATATGGCTTCACCATTGCCACAGAGGTGCTGGATAAGATAAAAGCCCTCGGCTATAAATACTCCACCATCGGCGCTATCACCATCTCTATTTCAGACATGGTGGTTCCCGGCGCGAAAAAGCGCATTATCGAGGAGACGGAGACCAACAAGCTGCCTTATATCGAGAAGCAGTACCGCCGTGGCTTTATCACCAATGACGAACGTTACCGCCTGGTGGTGGCCGAGTGGGAGCGCACCATTAACGAGGTGACGAGCGCCCTTCAGGATAACCTGGATGAGTTCAACCCCATTTATATGATGGCAAACTCCGGCGCCCGTGGCTCCATGAACCAGATTCGCCAGCTTGCCGGTATGCGCGGCCTTGTGGCCAACACCGCCGGTAAGACCCTGGAGATTCCTATTAAGGCCAACTACCGTGAGGGCCTGACCGTGCTGGAATACTTCGTCTCCAGCCGAGGCGCACGGAAGGGCCTGGCCGATACCGCCCTTCGTACCGCCGACTCTGGGTATCTGACCCGTCGCTTGGTGGACGTGTCTCAGGACGTTATCATCCGGGAATGGGACTGCGGCACCAATGCCGGTATCGATGCCAGGGTTATTCTGGATAAGATCGTAAGAACCCGCGTCAGCGAGGACGCCCTGGAGGGGAAATTTGCCCCGCAGGACATCACAAATCCGATGAACGGCGCGGTCATTGTGCCGAAATTCAAGGCGTTCAGCCCGTCGGATGTGGCGGCGCTGGAGGCTGCCGGAGTGGAGGAGGTGGACGCCGCCGCAGCAGCTCAAACCTTTGGAGAGAGCATCCGTGGCCGGTTCCCTGCCGTGCCGATTTGCCATCCCGAAACGGGAGAGGTGCTGTTCGATACCGACCATATGCTCATGCCGGTAGACGCCCGCCTGCTGGAGGACAGCGGCATATTCTCCGTTAAGGTACGCAGCGTTATGTGCTGCGAGGCCAAGAGCGGCGTCTGCGCCCGGTGCTACGGCATGAACCTGGCCTCCGGCAAGCCTGTCGATCCCGGCGAGGCCGTCGGCGTTATCGCGGCCCAGTCCATCGGCGAGCCTGGCACCCAGCTTACCATGCGTACCTTCCATACGGGCGGCGCCGCCGGTTCCGACGTGGAAGACATCACCCAGGGTCTTCCCCGTGTTGAGGAGCTTTTCGAGGCCCGCCGTCCCAAGCGTATGGCGGTGCTGGCGGACATTTCCGGCACGGTGTCTATGGAGGACTCCAAGAAGAATGCGGTCTGCGCCCTGACCATCACCAACGAGGCTGCCGGGGAGACTCAGGTCTATCAGATCCCCTATTCCAGCGGTATCCTGGTGGCCGAGGGAGATTATGTGCAGAAGGGCCAGGAGCTGACCCGCGGCTCTCTGAACCCCCACGACGTTCTGCGTACCCGCGGCGTGGACGACGATGAATTTGGCCGCCAGGGTGTGCGCAACTACCTGGTGCAGGAGGTGCAGAAGGTCTATCGCCAGCAGGGCGTGGACATCAACAACAAGCACATCGAGGTCATTGCCCGTCAGATGCTCCGCAAGGTGCGGGTAGAGGAATCCGGGGACACCAAGCTCCTGTCCGGCTCTGTGGTGGACATCAGCGAGCTGAAGCGCGCCAACGAGGAAATCCAGGCCCGCATAGATGCCGGAGAGACCGAGCTTGAACCGGCCACCTACACCCAGATCCTCATGGGCATTACCAAGGCGTCCCTGGCTACGGAGAGCTTCCTGTCCGCCGCCTCCTTCCAGGAGACCACAAGAGTTCTGACCGATGCCGCCATCAAGGGCAAGGTAGACCACCTGGTTGGCCTGAAGGAGAACGTCATCATCGGCAAGCTCATCCCCGCCGGCTCCGGCCTGGAAATGTATCGGAACGTGGGCGTCCACACCGACGAGGAAAAGGCCGCCGAAGCCGAGGAATATGTAGACCTGTCCGCCCTGGTGGGCCGGACAAACGCCATATAATGAATGACGCCGACCGAAAAGCATCCCGGCGATTCGTTGAAAATTGAATTGTAAGAAACACCCGTGGCAGCCATTCTGGAATCTGCCACGGGTGTTGTCCGTTTATTCAGTGCAAACGTGCGATTATAGAGCAGGGTACAAAGCTCAGATTTTTGGCGGAGGGATTGATTGCGATGGAGAAGTGGTTGGGATTCTTCTCCGGCGGCGGAGCCGGTTACATACCGCCGGAGGCTCCGCCCATGTTGCCGCCCATGTTGCCGCCCATATTGCCGTTCATGCCGCCGTCATAGGTCATACCGCTGTCTAAATCGGCGTCTGGCATGGTTCCGGTCGTGCTGTTGGAGACCGTTCCGCCGACCTCCGTGCTGGCTGTGTTGCCTCTGCCGCCGCCCATGTTGCCAGCCATGCCGCCCATACCGGCGGAGCCATAAATCAGGCTGCTCATGGTAACGGTGGTGGAAGCAGTTCCGGCGGTGATGGTGTAGCTCTCGCCTACGGTCAGGTCAGGGCAGCTGATGATAACGGTGCTGTAGGCCTTATCCGGGCTGAAGCTGGCCAGGACGCTGCCGCTGCTGTCCGCGATGGACAGGGCCGTCCCCGCCTGCTGGGTGGTCAGGCTCACGGTAATGACCCCCTGGGTGGAGGTGGAGCTGACGGATTCCTCCATGCCCCCGGCGCTGACGGCGATCAGAATGCCGCCGGTGATGACGCACTCGCCGTTAAAGTCCAGCGCGCCGTTCATGCTGTCCGTGGGGCCGGAGACATAGGTCTCTCCCCCGGAGATATACATACTGCCGTTGGAGTCCAGACCGTCGCCGCTGGCGTTCACATGGAGCGTGCCGCCGCTGATGGAGAGATACGCTCCCTCCGTAGCGGCAAACATATCGCCGCCAAAGCCGCCGAAGCCGCTGCTGTCGTTGCCACCCGCGGCGTTCAGCCCGTCGTCGCTTGAAGTCACATAGATGGTTCCGCCGGTGATGTCGATGGACAGGCCCTCCAGGCCCTCATAGCTCTGGGAGATGCTGATTTCGCCCCCGGATATGACCAGGGCGTTGTCCGCGTGGACACCGTCGTCCCCGGACTGAATGGTAAAGGTGCCGCCGGAGAGGGTCACGTTTCCGTTGCTGTGGAGGGCGTCGTCGCAGGCGTCGATGGTGAAGACGCCGTCGGAGATGGTGATGCTCCCCTCCGCCTTCAGGCCCTTGGCGCTGACGCTGTCCTCCTGGGAGGCGCTCATGTTGTTCCAGTAGTCAAAGCCCATGCCGAAGCCGGTGACAGTCTGGGCCTCCCCGCTGCCCCCGCCGGTGGTGATGTCAAAGCTGCCGCCGCTGACGGTGAGATAGGCCCCGGCGCTGATGCCGTCCCCCTCGGCGGTGATAGTCAGGGATCCGCCGATGATATACACAAAGCCCAGCTCGGCATCGTCGTCGTTTTCCGCCTGGATGCCGTCCTTTCCGGCGGTGATGGCAATGCTGCCCCCGGCGATGCGGACGCTGTCGTTGGCTTGGATGCCGTGGCTGGCGGCGGTAATCGTATAGGCGCCGCTGGCGATGACCAGGTCGTCCTTGCCCACAATGCCGTGTCCGGCGGCGGCCTCGATGGTCAGGGAGCCGGTTCCGTTCAGGGTCAGGTCGTCTTTGGAGAAGATCACGCCGTCAATGCTGTTTTCGTCGATGTCGATATATTCTCCGCCGTTTGCCAGGTAGTTTTCAGAGCCTTCGGCGGTGGTAATGAACACCTTGTCCGCCTGGCGGACATATATGGCGGCGGAGGAGGCACTGGTGATGGAAACGCCGTCCAGCACGAGCTGTACCTTGTCAGCGTCGTCTATGTCAACAATAATCATGCCGTCATCCAATGTGCCGGAGAGGATATAGGTTCCCTCCTCCGTGATGGTCACGGTGCCGCCAGATATGCTGACGGCGCTGGAATCACAGGAGGCCGTGTCCCCGGACAGGGTGATATAAACGCTCTCGCTCTCATCATAGGTGACGCGCAAATCCCGGTCGGTAAACATATCGTCCGTGGAGACCGTGCTGTCGGCGGTTTCTGCGGCAAGGGTGACGGAAGCGGTCTCCTCGGCAGTGGTCTCGGCAGCCGTTTCCTCCACGGCGGGGGAGACAGCGGCGGTCTCCTCCGCGCCCGATTCCTCCGCCGAGGCGGCGCCGCAGCCTGCCAGCAGGGTAAGAGCCAGGCAGATGGCCAGGGTTTTATATAGCTTATGCGGTAAATTCCTGTGGGTATGCCTCATGTTCAAAACCTCCCAATGATTGTGAAGCGGTGAATGGTGTTGTTCTTGCGGCTCATTACAGCTCGCCCTGAGTCGTGGCCTGATGGGTCATGCTGATTTCCAGGTTGCCGTTGCGGCAGCGGAGCTTGTCGATGAACTCCTTCTCCTTGTCGCTGTCCCGCATGGTGACGTTGTAGGTCAGGCGGAACAGGCTTCCCATGTTGGTGGTCTTTACCTGCTCCAGCTCCCAGGCGGAGGTGTATTCCTCCAAAAGGGGCTGGAACACCTGGGTGTATTCCAGATCCTCCGGGATGGTGATGTGTAGCGTCCGATGGCGGGCGGCGTTTTTCTTCTCCCCGAAGTCCAGGGTGCTGTAAAGCATTCCCACCGCCCCCACAATGACCGTGAACAGGAGGGCGAAGGCCAGATACCCCATGCCGCAGATAAGCCCGGCCCCCATGGCGAGAAACAAGGCCCCGATCTCCCTGGCTGTGCCGGGGGCGGAGCGGAAGCGCACCAGGCTGAAGGCCCCGGCCACGGCTACGCCGGTTCCCACGTTGCCGTTGACCATCATAATGACCACGCATACCACCGCCGGAAGCACGGCCAGCGTGACCACAAAGCTCTTGGTGTAGCGGGTGCGGAACATATACATCAGCGCCCCGATCAGGCCGATGGCCAGCGCGCAGATCACGCACAGCAGAAAATCGCCTACGGAGATAACGCTGGCGGTGTCGGAATCGAAAAGTCCCCGGAAAATGTTTTCAAGCATATGCTACGCCCTCCTGTTTTTTTGCTGCCTGCACCTGGGCGTAGGCGGCGCCGTATTTGGAAAAGGATGTGCGGAAAATGTGATTTTCTGTCAGGCAGTGGGTCATCCAAAGGGGGATCCCTGTGCCGGTCTTGATTTCCATCAGGGTTTGATCCTTTTGGAGCAGAGGAGTGCCGGAGGGTTCCTCCTGTAGGGACAGGCCGGATTCCCGATAGAGGATGTTCTCATCGAAGGTCACGCGGAAGTCCCCGCCGTCCAGCTCATAAAAGGCCTCCCGCTCATAGGACAGGAACATGGCCGGGTGCAGGGTGGGATAGAGATGGCGGAAGTAGTCGATCTCCTGGGCGATCTGGCTGTGAAGGGGGAGGGACTGGCCGCTCTCCAGGCAGGATTCCACCGTCTCGTCCGGCAGGGCCACCCGCCGCTTGTAGACGATGGAGTCGTATTTCTTTTTGATCTCCACAAAGACCAGATCCTCCGGCCCGGAGCGGTGATAGCTCCGCACCCGCAGCTTTTCCTTGTACAGGGGCTTTTCAATACTTCGGCGCACAAGAAGGAATGTGTCTGTGTCCAGATATATGTTGCGGATGGTAGAGCGGCCATATTCATCCAGGGCCATATACGGCTCCATGGCGTGAAGAACCTGCTCTTTTTGATTTTTATTTAACAAATATTTTAATTCATGCCGCTTGAAGTTCTCCTGATAGACCATATGGGGAGTTCCCCTTTCCTGTTGTTGTAAAGAGAGTGTAAAGTTTGATTCTTAAATTCAGATTAAATCTATATTAATTTTTTGTAACATAGCGAGTTATGGTTTTTAGATTTCGACATCCTCCGATTGCGTGAGCAAATAATTTTTTCTGCTTTTAACCAAATTTAAGGTTCGTATGCTACACTAAGCGAGATATATAGAAATTCAGAGAAGGCAGGTCGATGGGATATGAAGCTGTTGCTGGTGGAGGATGAGCGGGCGCTGTCGCGGGCTGTCACCGTGATTTTAAAGAAGAATAATTACACCGTGGACACGGCCTATGACGGGGTGGAGGCCCTGGAATACCTGGAGGCCGGAGGCTACGACGGGGTGGTTATGGACATTATGATGCCGAAGATGGACGGCATTACCGTCCTGACCCGCATGAGGGAGCGGGGAGATCGGACGCCGGTGCTGCTGCTTACCGCCAAGGCGGAGATAGACGACAAGGTGCAGGGCCTGGACAAGGGGGCCAATGACTACCTGACAAAGCCTTTCGCCGTGAAGGAGCTGCTGGCCCGTATCCGGGCCATGACCCGCACCCAGACCGCCCAGGCAAACTCCAAGCTCCAGGTGGGGAACATCACCCTGGACAGCGCTACCTTTGAGCTAAGCTCCCCCACGGGAAGCTTCCGGCTGGCGAACAAGGAGTTTCAGGTCATGGAGCTGCTGATGCGCTCGCCCACCACCCTGATTTCCACGGAGCGGTTCATGGAGCAGGTGTGGGGCTATGACAGCGAGGCCGAGGTAAACGTGGTGTGGGTATACATTTCCTATCTGCGGAAAAAGCTGGCCGCTCTCCACGCGGACATACAAATCAAGGCCACCCGCAACGTGGGCTACTGCCTGGAGGAGCTGACATGATACGCCGCCTGCAAATCAAGCTGATCACCACAGCCATGCTGTCCCTGGCGCTGGTGCTGGCCGTTATTTTCGGCATTGTGGCCCTGCGAAGCTTCCGCACTGTGGCTTCTAATGCAGACGAGATACTGGACATCCTGGCAGAGAACGAGGGACAGTTTCCTGACACGGACATCGCAGCCTATATGGACGGCGGGGAGCTATGGAGCTTCAGCAATTATAATTATGAGGAAATCCCCTATGAGTCCCGGTATTTCTCCGTCATGCTGACCAAAGATGGTGGGGCGCTTTCCGCCGACCTGGGCCAGATTGCCGCCGTGGATGAAACCGACGCTATGGATTACGCCCACACGGTTCTGGATGGGGGCCGGGAGCGGGGCTTTATAGAGGGGTACCGCTATATCGTCCAGACGCTGGACGACGGCGCGGTTCGCATTATCTTTCTGGATTGCGGCAGACTGCTGTCCACGTATCGCCTGGGACTTTTCACCACCGTCGTGGTGACGGTGGCTGGCCTGGCCGCCGTGCTGCTGGTGATGATGCTGCTGTCCAAGCGGATCATACGGCCCATTGTGGAGAGCTATGAAAAGCAGCGTCGGTTCATCACCGACGCCGGACACGAGATAAAAACCCCCCTGACCATCATCGACGCGGACGCGGAGGTGCTGGCCATGGAGCTGGGGGAGGAAAACGAATGGCTTCTGGACATCCAGACCCAGACCCACCGGCTGACGGAGCTGACGAAAAGCCTGATTTTCCTGTCCCGTATGCAGGAGGACGTCGGCCAGGAGCAGATGATCGACTTCCCTGTCTCCGACGTGGTCAGCGAGACGGCCCAGTCCTTCCAGTCCCTTGCCAAGACCCAGGACAAGGTGCTGATGTGCCAGGTGCAGCCGCTGCTGACCCTGCGGGGGGACGAGAAGGGGGTTCGCCAGCTTGTCTCCATCCTGCTGGACAACGCCCTGAAATATTCCCCCCAGGGGGGCGTTATCCTGCTGACGCTGGGCAAGGCGGGGAAGGCCAATCTCCAGCTCAGCGTGGAAAACCCCGCCCCCAACCTGACCAAAAAGGACATGGAGCATATGTTTGACCGCTTCTACCGGGGGGATGAGTCCCACAACTCCCAGACCGGGGGCTACGGCATTGGCCTGTCCATTGCCAAGGCCATTGTGTCGGCCCAGCGGGGGCGCATTGCCGCCGCCTCCAGGGAAAACGGCAACCTGGTCATCACCATCACCCTGCCCGGTCTTGTGACCGAGAGTCCACAGAAAGGTGAATAAACCATGACACTGGAAGAATTTTACGGCCCCGCCCTGCCCGTGCTACGGACGGCGGAGGCGCATATTCTGGAGCTGATCGCCCAGTCTCCCTATTCTCAGGAGACGGAGGAGGGCTTGCAGTCCGTTCTCTATTGCCGCTCCCGGCTGAAAAGCCCGGAGAGCATGACGAAAAAGCTCCAAAAGCGGGGCTTTCCCGTCACTGTGGAGAGCGCCCTCACAAACGTCCACGACGCGGTAGGCGTCCGGGCCGTCTGCGCGTTCACAGACGATGTTTACGGCCTGTATGCCTGGCTGCTCCAGCAGCCCTCCCTGACGGTGACGGAGGTGAAGGACTATATCGCCTTCCCCAAGTCCAACGGCTACCGAAGCCTGCACCTGATCCTGAAAATAGATGAAGGCCCCGGCGCGGGCGTGACCGTGGAGCTGCAAATCCGCACCATCGCCACCGACTGCTGGGCCGCCCTGGAGCATCAGATAAAATACAAGCGGGAGGTCAGCCACGCGGAGCTGATGGAGGACGAGCTGAAGCGCTGCGCTGATGAGATCGCCTCCGTAGACCTGTCCATGCAGACCCTGCGGGACATCATCCGCGCAGACGTGGACGCGGACGTTATGGCATAAAAGAATACACATAAAAGCCCTCGGCACAGAATTTTCCGTGCCGGGGGCGATTTTATTGCCGCTTGTCACATGGAGTCCTCGTTGACCCGTTCGGGGATCTTTTCCAGCTCCTCCGGGTTTGTCAGGTAGTAGCGGAAGTATTTGAAGGCGGAGCCGATATAGGCGCTGTCCGCAATGCGGCTGTCGAAGGAGACGGTGTAGTCCACATATTTTTTCTCCTGCAAATGACCGGCCTTATCCAGCTCCGTGGCGGTGCGCAGGCGGCCAATGGAAAGGCTCACCGGCAAAGCGCCCATGCTGTTAATGCTCCGGGTGATGGAGGGCAGGGCGTAGCTCCCCTCGTTGGAGATAACGGCGGAGCCGTGGAAGGGGCTGCGATCCAGCCAGCTCCGCCGCATCCAGCCGTGATAATCCATCCACTCCAGAACGGTCAGGCCGAACCGCAGCAGGAACCGGGGGGTTTTGATCAGCGTGGAGGACAGCCGCTCGATCTGGTTGGACTCCTCGTCCGCCCGGATATTGTCCAGGGTGGAGTTTATCTTGCGGAACACGTCCTGCACCGTGTCCGTGGGAAGAAAGCGAACCGTTACCGCCAGGGCCCCCGCATCCGCCGGGCCGCCCCGGCCAGAGGAGAGAACGATGTCTATGCTGTCCCTGGCATATAGATACCGGCCCGCCACGAAGCGGTTCAGGGCCGGACGCACCGCCAGCATGCGCACATAAGCGGCGATGACGATGTGCAGCAGGGAAATGTCCTCGTTCCCTTCACGCCGCTGGGCGCGGAGATATTTTTCAATGGCGCTGACCTCGATCTGGTCGGTGAAGCTGTTCACCGCGTCGCTGGGGCGGCGCATGATAAAGGGGGTGAGCTGGAAGGACGGGGATATGGTGCGCAGCCGTCTGCCGTCCCGCCGGTCGCCCATCCGCCGCTGAGGGTATTGTTCTGGCATAGGGTACCTCTTGCTTTTTCGCCGAAAGGGCGTTTTTCCCTATTATACATGAAATTGCGCCTGGAAACAAGATGGAGCGGGGCCGCCGTTTTCGCTTTTGGCCGTATCCGGCAATCCAGAAAGGTCGGCCCGATGGGTTATAATCAGGTATTCCCTGTTCATACAATATAAAATACACAGCCATGCGGCAGGAGGACATACCACTATGAAGATAACGGAAAAGGTCATCCGGGCGTTTTCGGATCATCTGAGCCGGGAGGAGCGCGCCCCGGCCACTATAGAAAAATACACCCACGCCCTGCGGACGCTGGCGCGGTTTCTGGACGGCGGGGCCCTGACCAAGGAGGGGCTGCTGGCCTTTCGGGAGCGGCTTCAAACCGATGTGCTTCCCCAGACGGTGAACGGCTATATCTCTGCCGTCAACGCCTTTCTCATCTTTCAGAATCTGGACGGCATGAAGCTGCGCCACCTGCGGGTGCAGCGGCAGCCCTTTCGCTCGGCGGAGCGGGAGCTGACCCGCCGGGAATATGAGCGGCTGGTGGAGACGGCCAGAGCGCAGGGGAAGGTCAGACTCCACCACATTCTGATCACCCTGGCCAGCACCGGCATACGCATTGGGGAGCTGCCCGCCATCACGGTGAAGGCTGTGAAAAACGGCAGAGCCGTGATAAGCCTGAAAGGAAAAAACCGGGTCATTCTCATCCCCGGCGAGCTGAGGGGAAAGCTTCTGGCCTTTATCCGCCGGGAGGGCATCTCCTCCGGCCCGGTGTTCCGCACCCGCAGCGGACAGCCTGTGAACCGCTCCAACGTCCTGCACGAGATGAAGGCCCTGTGCGGGGCCGCCCGCGTCGCTCCGGAAAAGGTGTTTCCCCATAACCTGCGGCACCTGTTTGCCCAGCTTTTTTACAGCGCGGAGAAGAACCTTGCCCACCTGGCGGACGTGCTGGGCCACACCCGCATAGAGACCACCCGGCTTTATATCGCCTCCAGCGAGCGGGTTTATCAGCGCGCCATGGGCCAACTCCACCTGGTGATATAAAAATCACCTCAGAACAATCATTCTGAGGTGAAAATCGTATAAAGTAAACATTTTGCCCACTATTGAATGACTTGAGTATACCACGCTAGCTAGTGAAAATCAATAATTAATCACAAAAAATAAATTAATGCCAACGAAAGGCGCGACGAAAAGGATCTGCTTGTTAGACAAAAAAGCAGACCCTCGCTTGTGTTGCGAGAAAATCCCAACATTCTGCCCTTTTGTGCTGATTTTTTAGGTTCGGTAAAAGGACAGCAGAAAGGAATTTACAACAGAATGATTGTTCTGTGGTGAAACGCCAATGCTTTAAAGGAGAGCAAAGCCGATGAAAAAGCGTATTATAAGCCTTGTCCTTCTGCTGGCGCTGACCTTGTCCCTGGGCGGACTTTCGACGGCGTTTGCGGAGGAAGTGACGGGCCAGACGACCGACGAGGTCGTTGCGTCCGCCAGGGAGACGGAAGCTCCCGTTGCGTCGGAGACCCCGGAGGAGACGGACTCCGACGAGACTGAGGAACCCGTTGAGGAGGCGGACTCCGGCGAAGCCGAGGAACCCGCCGAGGAGGTGGAACTCGACGAGACCGAGGAACCCGAAGAATCCCCGGAGGCAACAACGGAGGCGGCGTCAGAGGACGATGAGGAGGAAGAGATCGTCTCCGATGTCGGGGAAGTCGTGGTTTCCTCCAATGCCCTGATGGCTGTTGCAAGTGTGGCAGCGACTGCCGAGGAAGTGCAGGCGCTGATCGACGCCCTGCCCACGGCGGCGGAGTATGCGGAACTGGACTTGGATGCGCAGAACGAAGCCTATGACCTGATTCAAGAAGCCAGCGAAGCCTATGACGCCCTCTCCGAGGAGGAACAGGCAGCGGTGGATGATTCCAGGCTGGATGAGCTGTTCGCCTATCTCAACGGGGAAACTTCGACGATAGATGGAGATGCGGTCGCGCAGATTGGGGAGGAGACGTATGACACCCTTCAGGCCGCCTTGGATGCGGCGGAATCGGGCGATACCGTCACGCTGCTGGCCAATATTGAGGTAAACTGCTCAACAGCGGATTATGCGAAGATTAATAAGAGCGTTACGATAGACTTGGGGAACCATACAATCACCGTTACAGGCACGAGCGGATCCTATGCACTGTTTCGTGTGACTTCCTCCGGGAAGGTAACGGTAAAGAACGGCACTGTTGAAGGAATGGCGGGCAGCAGCAAAGCAAAATGTTTTGTAATTTATGCAGAAGGAACTGCGGACAGTGAGAGAGACATAGCGCTGGAGAATGTTACGATTCAGAACTTTGCATCTGCTACCAGTACAAACTCAGTGAATGGAACGGTATATGTGAAATATGGCAGCTTCTCTGCCACAGTCTGTAAGTTTTTGAACAATGACTGCCGTGGTTTCCATGTGGATTGTCAAAATGTTGGTACTGTGGTTGTTAATGGATGCACTGTGAGTGGCAACAGCGTTTCTGCATATGCCTATGGCGTTGGATTTTATGTTGTGCGTGCAAAATCCGTTGAAATAAAAGACAGCATTATCGATAATAATGCTGGCACCTATTTGATGTTCGGCGGTGGCTTTGCTGTTTTAGAATCATCGTCGGTCAATATAGTGAAAAACCAGATCTGTAAAAACACAAGCAATCGCTACGGGGGCGGAATTCTTCTAATGAATCTGTCTGGGAATTTGCTTATACAAGGCAATACGATTACCGAGAACAGCGGTGTAGTGTATGGCGGCGGTGTATGCATAATGAATACCGATGATTCGAGTGATTTAGGCAGCGTAACCGTGAGCGAAAATACCATTTCCAATAACACTGTGACGGATTATAACAGCCGAGAGCAACTCGGTATTTCCAGAGGCGGCGGTTTGCTGCTGTGGGATACAAATCAGACGCATACCAACAGCGGAAACTACGTGTTCGAGAAAAATACAATATCCAACAACACAGCGGAAACGCCCACCTATACAGCCAAAAACGGCACAAGTCGGGGCGGAGGACTCAGTTTGTGCGTTTATGACACGAGCCGGGAAATTCAAATATTGTCTGGCAGCATTACTGGAAACTCTGCGGATTGGGGCGGAGGTATTGATTATACCTACAAGGACAGTACGGTGCTGCGTCTATACAACGCCCTGGTGACAGGAAATACCGCGCCCAGAGGCGGCGGCATATGGGCTTGTCCAACTTCGCAAACCACCATGTATGTAACGTTTGGGGGCGCGATTTACAAGAACACCTCAACAGGCTCTTTCGTTTATAGTAGCGCGACATTTTCTGCTACGGGCTGTGATATACGTTTTGAGGGAAATGATTCGGATATGCTAGACTATATTAACAGCTATGAAGGGGAAGCATATGCCAGCGTCGTTTCCCGCGCTCTTGGAGGCGTTTTGCTCGATTGGTACAGCGATGAGACAGAGGCTCGCTATTCTGATGGAGATACAGCAGTCAATATATCGGATTATCAGAACCGAATTACTTCTTTTGGATTGTATGCAGGACTGAGTGAGTACGGCATTGAGGTGGCGAAGGATGCGGCTGCGTTGATTATTTCCGGCAATACAGCCACTATGCTTGGCGGTGCCATTGCGTCCAACAGCGAGGTTATCTTTGGAGAAGAAGGAGCGACCTCCGTTGCCGTCACCAAGGAATGGGCGACCAGCGATGGGTCGGAGCTTGACGAGGATTTGCTTCCCGAATCTGTCACCGTGCAGTTGGTGCGTGTGGACAGCGAGGAGAACGAGGTAAATCTGGAATCTGTGGAGCTGACGGCGGCTAACGGCTGGAGCTACACCTTTGAGGAGCTGCCGACAAACTACACTTATAAAGTGGTAGAAACCTCCGAAGGCGATTATACGTCCGCCCAGTCCGAGATGACCAAGGATGCGGACGGGAATTATTCGGTGACAATCACTAATACGATTGAGCTGACGGACGTCACCGTAACTAAGACCTGGGACGACGCAGACGACCAGGACGGCAAGCGGCCTGAGAGCGTTACGGTTCGGCTGCTGGCAGGCGGCGAGGAAGTGGAGAACGCTGAACTCACCGAGGAGAACGGCTGGACGTATGCGTTCACCAGCCTGCCCAAGTATGAAAACGGCGAGGAGATCGAATACACCGTCACGGAGGACGCGGTGACGGACTATTCCACCACCTATGACGGGTATGCAATCACCAACAGCTACACCCCCGGCCAGGTCAGCGTCACTGTGACCAAGGCGTGGGACGACGCAGACGATCAGGACGGCCTTCGGCCTGAAAGCGTCACCGTGACGTTGGTGAAAAACGGCGAGGCCACGGAGCAGACTGTGACCCTGAACGCTGAGAACAACTGGACGGCCAGCTTCACTGCTCTGGATGAGTATACAGGCGGGGAGAAGAATGTCTATACTGTCCAGGAGGCGGCCACAGAGGGCTATACCAGCGTCGTGACCGGGGACGCGGCCACGGGCTTTGTGATCACCAACACCCACACCCCGACGGTGACGCCTCCCCCGGAGGAGACCGAGACGCCGGAGGAGTCCACAACGCCGACGGAGACCGAAACCCCGGAGGAGTCCACAACGCCTACAGAGACCGAGACACCGACCGAGACTGAGACGCCCACGGAGTCCGCAACACCCACTGACCCGGACGCGACCGCCTCAACCGTGGTGATCACCCCTGTTCCCACGACCACGGCCACTTCCCCGGATACGGGAGACGACAGCAACGCCCTGCTGTGGCTGGTTCTGCTGCTCCTGTGCGCCGGCGGCGCTGCGGCAGTGCTGGTGGTAAGGAAACGGAAGGAATAAACGTGACGGAGTCAGTTTCCTATGAAAAGCTTCTGACCGATTTGCAGACGGTCAGCGCTGCGCTGACCGAAACCGACCCCGCCTCTGCGGGGCCGGTGGCGGAGGCCGCGGAGATCATCCCCGTCCTGACCAGCCGTATTACCGAGCTGGAAGAGAAGCTGGCCGCCGTGGAGCAGCAGATCCAGCGGCGCAAGGAGCGTCAGCATGAGGGCATCGTGGCCGCCCAGGAGCGGGGCGTAGCCTTCGGACGGCCCCGGATGCCCATGCCGGATAATTTTGAAGAGGTGAAAAACCTCTGGTTCACCCGGCAAATATCCTCCCGCGAGGGAGCCAGAAGACTGGGCGTCAGCCAGGACACGTTCCTCCGCTGGTGCGGAAGAAGATAAAACCCATCCCCCTTGCCATTTGGCGAGGGGGATTATTGCGTCTTTGTTAAACGTGAAAACAATCTTGCCAAAAAAGTGGCGGGCGCAATGCGACAATTTGGGAAGATTGCCTATTGCAAGTCGCGGGAAAAGTGGTATTATATAAAAGGAATAATTTTAACTGGGTTAAATTTTACTTATCCGTGACAGGATTTTGACTGTTTTGCGGATAATAGGAAGAAAGCCTGTTTTGGAGGTGTTTTTGTATGTCATTGGAGGCGTTGGATACCATCGCCTTGGCGGAGGAAAAAGCGCGACAGATCCGTGCCGCTGCCGTGACGGAGGCGAAAAGGTCTGTTCAGGAGGCGGAGGACGCCGTGACAGTGATGATCGCCGCCGCAGACGGAAAGGCCGAGGATGAGCTGAAGGAGCTGACCCGGAAGGCGGATGAAAAGGCGAAGGAGGACGCGGGCGTCCTTGCGTCCAACACCCGCAACAAGGAGGCAGCTATGCGGGCCAAGGCCGAAAGGCGGATGGATGAGGTCGTGGACGGAATCGTGGAAAGGATCGTGAACGGCTGATGTCCATTGTCAGAATGAAAAAGCTCCGCGTCATCGCCATCCGCAGCCAGCGGGATGAGCTGATGCGCTCACTGGTGCATTTGGGCTGCGTTCAGGTTCACGAGCCGGAGGAAATGCTTTCAGACCCGGATGCCGCAGCGCTGCTCCGCCCGGAAAGGGCGGGGCTTATGAACGCCAGGAACCGGCAGGCGGAAATGCAGTCCGCCATCAAGGTTCTGGAGCGATACGCCCCGGAAAAGAAAAAGCTTCTGTCCTCCCGGCCTGAGGTGCGGGAAACGGACTTTCTGGACGAGGAGGCCCAGGAGCGGGATTACGCTCTGGCCTGTCAGCTAAACGAGTGGGACGGACAGATCCGGCGCATTACCGCGGAGGAGAGCCGCCTGCGGGCGGAGGTCGAGTCCCTTCGGCCCTGGGAAGCCCTGGACGCGCCGCTGAGCGGCGCGGGAACCAAGACCTGTGGCCTGCTGCTTGCCACCGCCCCGGCGGAGACCGATATGGCCGCTGTGCGGGAGGCTGTGGAGCAGACCTGCCAGGAGGCGGAGATCATGTCCGTGTCCCAGGACGAGCAGCAGCAATGCTTCATTGTCATCACCCTGCGCTCGGAGATGGACGCGGTGGAGGAGGCCCTTAAAAACGCCGGATGCGGCGAGGCCGCCTTTCCGGGAGAGACCGGCACCGCCGTGGAGGGCATTGCCCTTCGGGAGCGGCAGCTTGCGGAGCTGGCGGCCCAGAAGACGGAGATCACCGCCCTGGTGGCGGAGCAGGGACCCCAGGCCCCCAATCTGCGCCTGACGGCTGACCGCCTCGCAACGGAGGCAGCGCGGGCCGAGGCCAGCGAGCGCCTTCGGGGGACGGACAACATCGTGGCCCTGGAGGGCTGGTGTCCCGCCCCGGACACGGAGCGGCTGGAGGCCGCCCTTGCAAAGCTTGACTGCGCCTGGGAGTTTTCCGACCCCGCGCCGGAGGAATATCCCAACGTGCCGGTGAAGCTGCAAAACAAAAAGCTCGTTCAGTCCATGAACGTCATCACGGAGATGTATTCCCTGCCCGCTTACGACGGGGTGGATCCCAACGCGCTGATGTTCCCGTTCTTTATTTTGTTTTACGGCATTATGTTCGCGGATATGGGCTATGGCCTTCTGATGCTGATTATCGGTATTGTGGCCAAGACCAAGGTAAAGCCCCGCGGCGGCGCGGGCCATCTGATGACCCTGATGATTTTTGGCGGTATCAGCACGTTCGTGTTCGGCGCGCTGACCGGCGGTTTCTTCGGCGATTTTCTGCCTCAGTTGGCGGCGGTCATAAACCCGGACACTACCTTCACCGCTATGCCCAGCCTGTTCACGCCCCTGGACGACACTATGATGATTCTGATCGGGTCGCTGGTTCTCGGCGTGATTCAGATCTTCACCGGCATGATCGTCAGTGTGGTGCATAAGTGCAAAAACGGCGAGTTTCTCAGCGCCCTGTTCGACGAGGTGGCCTGGTGGTGCATCCTGATCGGCCTTGTGCTTGTGTTCCTGGGAACCCCAGTGCTGCTGATTATCGGCGCGGTGCTGCTGGTGGTGGGCCAGTTCGTCCAGAAAAAGAGCTTTATGGGCGGCCTGACCGGCCTGTTCGGCGCGATTTACAACGGCGTCACCGGCTATTTCAGCGATATTTTGTCCTATTCCCGTCTGATGGCCCTGATGCTGGCCGGCAGCGTTATCGCCATGGTGTTCAACACCCTGGGCGCCATGACCGGGAACGTGGTGGTGTTCATTATCATCGCCATGATCGGCAACGCCCTGAACTTCGGACTGAACCTGCTGGGCTGCTTTGTCCATGATCTGCGTTTGCAGGTGCTGGAATTTTTCAATCGTTTCTACAAGGACGGCGGCAAAGCCTTTAAGCCGCTGACTGTCAATACAAAATATGTGGATATAATCAAGGAGGAAATCTAACCATGGAACTTCTCAGTAATTTCGGCGGCCTCGGCCTGGCCTTTTTGGGCGGCGCCCTGGCGGTAGGGTTTAGCTGCGCCGGCTCTGGCAAGGGAACCGGCTGCGTGGGCGAGGCGGCCACCGGCCTTCTGGCGGAGCAGCCCGAAGCCTTCGGCAAATGCCTGATCATGCAGGTGCTGCCCGGCACCCAGGGCCTGTACGGCCTGGTGGTCTGGTTTATGGCCATGATGCAGATCGGCCTGTTCGGCGGCTCCGGCCTGGTGGATCTGACCCTGGCCCAGGGCTTCAGCGTTTTCAGCGCCTGCATCCCCATGGCCATCGGCGGCTATATCACCGCTGTCGCCCAGGGCAGAACGGCTGCGGCCTCTATAAACCTGATGGCCAAGAATCCTGACGACTGGTCCAGGGGCATCATCATGTGCGTCGTGGTTGAGTTCTATGCAATTTTGTCCCTGCTCGCGTCTATTCTGATGCTGCTCCAGGCGGTCTGAGGCGGAGCGCTATGAACGGCATTGAAAAGATCACCGCCCGCATCGAGGCAGACGCGGCGGCGGATGCCGCCCGTATTGCAGAGGAGACAAAGGCGCAGTGTGACGGCATCCGCGAGGAGGGCGAGAAAAAAGCCCAGGAACGCTACTGGGAGAAGGTTCGCCAGGGCGTGAAGGCCACGGAGGATAGAACGCAGCGCCTGGCGAAAACCGCCGATATGGAGGCGCGGAAAAGCGTTCTTGCCTGCAAGCAGGAGATCGTGGCGGAGGCGTTCGCCAAGGCAGAGGAAAAAATCCGGGCCCTGTCCGGGGATCAATACATCGGTTTTCTGGCGTCTATGGCCGCAAGAGCGGCTGTTACGGGAACGGAGGAGCTGGTGCTGTCCGCGGAAGACAAAAAGACCATCGGCAGCAAGGTGCTGTCCAAGGCCAACGCCCGGCTGACAGGGGCCGGAAAGCCGGGACGGCTGACCCTGGCCGACGAGACTGGCGACTTCACCTGCGGCCTGATCTGCCGGAAGGGCAGCATATCCGTCAACTGCACCGTGGAGGTGCTGATGGCGCAGGCCAGGGAGGATATGGCCTCCCAGGTGGCCGCCGAGCTGTTTTCGTGATGGCGGCCCGTATCATATTGGCAAGGGGGAAATAACTTGTCAACAGTTAAGAATACAGATTATCTATTTTTATCCGCCTATATCCGGGCGCGGGAGGCAAAGCTGCTGACGGCGCATCGGCTGGAGCAGATGGTGGACGCCCCGAATTTCGACGAGGCAGCCCGCATCCTGACAGACTGCGGTTATCCAGACCTTACCGGCGCGGGGGACGCGCAGTTGGAAGCGGCCTTTGCCGCCCGTCGGGAGGCGTTTCTTAACGAGATGGAGAGCTTCAGCCCGGAAAAGGATCTGGTGCTGGCCTTTCGGCTGAAATTTGATTACCACAACGCCAAGGTGCTGGTAAAGTCCGAGGGCGCGGCGGCGGACGGGGAGCGGCTTCTGTCCCCCTGTGGCCGGGTAGCCCCTCAGGTGCTGACGGAGGCGTTCTATGGGGACGCCTGGCAGAAAATCCCAAGTCCCCTGGCTGCCGCCATCCGGCAGGCGAAAAGCACCCTGGCCCGGACGGGCGATCCGCAGCTTGCGGATATGGGGCTGGATCGAGCCTATTTTGGGGAGCTTCTGACCCTGACGGAGGGCCTGTCCACCGGGTTTTACACCGGCTATGTCCGTCTGTCTATCGACGTGGCGAACCTTCGCAGCGCCGTGCGGTGTGTGCGCGGTCATTTGAACGACAGCGTTTTAAAGGCGGCCCTGATCGAGGGGGGCAACGTGTCCCCGGCACGGATCCTCCGCCATGCCCATGGAGACGGCGTGACCGGGCTGTTCACCGATCGGGCCATGTCCGTCTGTGTAGAGCTGGGGCAGAAGTCCATCGAGGGCGCGCCTCTGGCGGCCTTTGAGCGGGCCTGTGACAACGCGCTGACGGACTATCTCACCGGCGCAAAGATGGTGGCCTATGGGCCGGAAGTGGCCGTTGCCTACCTGGCGTCCCTGGAGGGGGAGATCGTGGCGGCGCGGATGGTGCTGCTGGGCAAACGGAGCGGTCTTAGCCCCGAAGCCCTGCGGGAAAGGTTGCGTGAAAGCTATGAATAAAATCGCCGTAATGGGCAGCCCCGACACGGTCATGGGCTTCAAAGCCCTGGGCCTTGAGACCGTTCCCGTGCGGGAGCCGGAGGAGGCCAAGAGGCTCTTTAAACAGATGACCCGGCCTGATCAGCCCGACCAGTACGCCATCATTTATCTGGAGGAGAATCTGGCGGAACCCCTGGCGGAGGAGATTGACCGCTTCAAGGATAGTCCCATTCCCGCCGTTATCCTTATCCCCGGCAAGGACGGCTCTATGGGCCTGGGCCTGTCGGCCCTGGAAACCGCCGTGGAGCGGGCTGTAGGGGTCAATATCCTGTAAAAAAACGGCCTCGGCAGAGGGGCCAGCGAGCAAGACTTTCAATAAAAAACCTCGCGTTTTTATTTGCATTAAATACCGAAGGAAGGTAGAAGCATGAGCGGAACGATAACAAAAATTTCGGGCCCGCTGGTGGTGGCCAAGGGCCTGGCGGATGCCAACGTCTCCGACGTGGTTCGGGTGGGCGATCAGCATCTGATCGGCGAAATCCTCCAAATGAAGGGGGACAGCGCCTCTATCCAGGTCTATGAGGAGACCTCCGGCCTTGGCCCCGGCGCCCAGGTCGTCACCACCGGCGCGCCCCTGAGCGTGGAGCTGGGGCCGGGCCTGCTGACCAGTATATACGACGGCATCCAGCGTCCTCTGACAGAAATACGCGCCCTGACCGGCGATACCATCACCCGCGGCGTCCAGGTGACGAGCCTTGACCATAAAAAGGAGTGGGAGTTCACCGCCGTGGCTGCCGTGGGCGACACAGTGGTTCCCGGTGATGTGTTGGGTACGGTGCAGGAGACTGCCGCCGTCCTGCATAAAATCATGGTTCCCACCGATGTTTCCGGCGTGGTGGAATCCATCCAGAGCGGAACCTATACCATCGAGCAGACTGTGGCCGTGGTGAAGGACGACAAGGGACAGCGCCACGAGGTCAACATGATTCAGCGCTGGCCTGTCCGCGTGGCCCGGCCCTATAAGCGCAAGCACGTCCCCAGCCGTCCCATGAACAGCGGCCAGCGCGTCATAGACACTCTGTTCCCCATCGCCAAGGGCGGCACCGCCGCCGTCCCCGGCCCCTTTGGCAGCGGCAAGACCGTGGTGCAGCACCAGCTCGCCAAGTGGTCGGACGTGGACATCGTGGTCTATATCGGCTGCGGCGAGCGGGGCAACGAGATGACCGACGTGCTGATGGAGTTCCCGGAGCTGATAGACCCCCGCAGCGGGGAGTCTCTGATGCAGCGGACGGTGCTGATTGCCAACACCTCCGATATGCCGGTGGCGGCCCGCGAGGCCAGCATTTATACCGGCATCACCATCGCGGAATATTTCCGGGATATGGGCTACGACGTGGCGGTTCTGGCCGACTCCACCTCCCGCTGGGCGGAGGCCCTTCGTGAGATGAGCGGTCGATTGGAGGAAATGCCCGGCGAGGAAGGCTATCCGGCCTATCTTGCCAGCCGCCTGGCCCAGTATTACGAACGGGCCGGTGTGGTGGAGTGCCTGGGCAGCGGCAGCCGCCAGGGTTCTATCACGGCCATCGGCGCCGTATCCCCTCCGGGCGGCGATACCTCTGAGCCTGTCTCCCAGGCCACCATGCGTATTGTCAAGGTGTTCTGGGGCCTGGACAGCTCCCTGGCCTACGCCAGGCACTTCCCGGCCATCAACTGGCTGACCTCCTATAGCCTGTACCTGGACACGCTCAAGGACTGGTACGACAAAGAGTTCCCTGGCTTTATGGCCCAGCGGGAGAAGAGCATGACCATCCTCCAGGAGGAGGAGAGCCTTAACGAGATCGTCCGCCTGGTGGGCAAGGACTCCCTGGGCGCGGAGGATCAGATGACCCTGGAAACGGCCCGTATGATTCGGGAGGACTTTTTGCAGCAGAACGCCTTCGTGGAGGAGGACGCCTATTCCTCCTACGACAAGCAGTTCCGCCTGCTGGGGCTGATTCTGAAATACGATGAGCTGTGCCGTCAGGCCATGGCCCAGGGCGCGGAGCTGGAGGCGCTGTTCACCATCCCTGCGAGAGAGCAGATTGGCCGCGCCAAGACCATCCTGCCCGGCCAGTATGAGACGGAATACGCCCAGATCGAAGAGAATATGAAGCGTGAGATTCAGGCGTTGATAGCGGGAGGTGAGGAGCAGTGATTCGGGAATATCAAACCATAAGCGAAATCGCAAGCCCTCTGATGATGGTCAAAAACGTGGAGGGCGTCACCTATGACGAGCTGGCGGAAATCGAGCTGCCAAACGGCGAGAAGCGCCGCTGCAAGGTGCTGGAGGTAGACGGGGACACCGCCGTTGTCCAGCTTTTCGAGAGCGCCCAGGGCATTAACCTGGCCGCGTCCAAGGTTCGGTTTTTGGGCCATCCTCTCCAGCTCGGCGTGTCCGAGGATATGCTGGGGCGCGTTTTCAACGGCATGGGCGAGCCAATCGACGGCGGCCCCGCCATCCTGCCGGAGAAGTATGAGGACATCAACGGCCTGCCTATGAACCCGGCGTCCCGCGCCTATCCGGCGGAGTTTATCCAGACCGGCGTCTCCACCATCGACGGACTGAACACCCTGGTGCGTGGGCAGAAGCTGCCCATATTCTCCGGCTCCGGCCTGCCCCATGCGGCTCTGGCCGCCCAAATCGTCCGCCAGGCCAAGGTTCTCGGCACGGATGAGAGCTTCGCCGTGGTGTTTGCCGCCATCGGCATCACCTTTGAGGAATCGGAGTTTTTCATCAATGACTTCCGCAAGACCGGGGCCATCGACCGCACCGTGGTGTTCTCGAACCTGGCAAACGACCCCGCCGTGGAACGCATTTCTACTCCTCGTATGGCCCTGACCGCCGCCGAATATCTGGCCTTTGAGAAGGATATGCACGTTCTGGTGGTTATGACGGACATCACAAACTACGCGGAGGCCCTGCGGGAAATTTCTGCCGCCAAGAAGGAAGTCCCTGGCCGCCGCGGGTATCCCGGCTATATGTATACCGACCTTGCCACCATGTACGAGCGGGCTGGCCGCCGCATCGGGAAGAAGGGTTCCATCACCATGATCCCCATCCTCACCATGCCGGAGGACGATAAGACCCACCCCATCCCCGACCTGACCGGCTACATCACCGAGGGCCAGATCATCCTCTCCCGCGAGCTGTACCGCAAGGGCATTATGCCTCCCGTGGACGTGCTGCCCAGCCTGTCCCGTCTGAAGGACAAGGGCATCGGCGAGGGCAAGACCCGCGAGGATCATGCCGGTACCATGAACCAGTTGTTCGCCGCTTACTCCTCCGGCAAGGAGGCCAAGGAGCTGATGACGATCCTGGGCGAGTCCGCTCTGTCTGAGACGGACAAGAAATTTGCCCACTTTGCCGACGAGTTTGAAAAGCGTTATGTAAACCAAGGAAACCAGACCAACCGCTCCATCGAGGAGACCCTTGACCTGGGCTGGGAGCTGCTGAGCCTGCTGCCAAGGAGTGAGCTGAAGCGTGTGAAGCTGTCGGAGATCGAGAAGTATATGCCGAAGCAGGCGGAGGAATGACCGTCAGGTCGGTAAGCGAGGTGATTTTATGCCGAAAAGTGCTGTGACCCCTACACGGATGGTGCTAAACCAGCTAAAAGGCCGGTTGCGCACAGCCAGTCGGGGGCATAAGCTGCTGAAGGATAAGCGGGACGAGGAAATGCGCCAGTTTATGGACATCGTCCGCCGGAACAAGGCCCTCCGCGAAAAGGTGGATCAGGGCCTGACGGAGGCGTTTGCCGCCATGAGCATGGCCAGCGCCGTGATGAGTCCTGAAATGCTGGAGCAGAGTCTGCTTTATGTCCGCCAGAAGGTAGACCTTGGGGTATCCTATAAGAATATCATGAGCGTGAACGTGCCGGTGTATGACTTCAAGACACAGGCAGAGGATCTTACCGGCCAGCTACCCTATGGCTTTGCCCAGACCAGCGGTGAGCTTGACGACGCCATCTCCAAGCTGTACCAGGTGTTTGCGGATATGCTGGAGCTGGCCCAGGTGGAAAAGACCATGCAGCTTCTGGCGGAGGACATCGAAAAGACCCGCCGCCGGGTGAACGCTCTGGAATACGTGATGATTCCCGAATTGGAAGAAAACATCCGCTATATCTCCATGAAGCTGGAGGAAAACGAGTCCTCCACCAAGGTGCGTTTGATGAAGGTGAAGGAAATGGTTCTCCAGGACGCCCATCACTATCAGCAGTAAAGAAAACCGGGCCAGCGCTTGACACTGGCCCGGTTTTAGTCTAAAATGTACCCGTTCGGTCTCCGTAGCTCAGTTGGACAGAGCGCGAGCCTATCAAGATTGCGGAGATTGCCCGTCTATTCCAAATAGGTTCTAAGCTCGGATTTATACACGCCCCAATAGCTCAGCAGGATAGAGCGTCCGCCTCCTAAGCGGAAGGCCGTTGGTTCGAATCCAATTTGGGGTGCCAGAAATGCCAGCCGGAAACTCTTGAAATCATCAGGAGTCTCCGGCTGTTTCTGTATTGGTGCGGTGTTCAAGTCGGGTTTTTGTATTGCAATCCGCCATACACGGTGCTATACTTGCCTTAGAAAGGTGGTGTGTCTCTATGTCAAACAAAACCGCAAACGTGACGGCCCGTGTTCAGCCGGAAATC
>JAJPYE010000012.1:0-4014 GCA_021205095.1 Oscillospiraceae bacterium
TTGGAGGCCAGGGCCTCCATAAATTCCGAAAGGGTCATGCTTTCAAAGGCCATGCTCCGTCTCCTCCATCAGTTTTTTCCGCAGCGCCCCTACGTAATACAGGGAGCCGCAGGCGCATACGGGTTCCTGGTGCTGCCGGGCCAGGGCTGTGGCCTCCTCCAGGGATGTGGCGCATCGGGTGGGGGCGGCGCGGACTAAGGCCGCCAGATCCGCCGGTGGCATGGCGCGGGGGCTGTCCGGGGCCAGACAGATAAACCGGGCCGCCAGCGGTTCCAAAGCGTCCACAATGCCCTGGCAGTCCTTGTCCCCCATGGCTCCCAGCAGAAAGGTGAACCGCTCCCCCGGAAAATACCGGGCCAGCCCCTGGGCCAGGGCCGCCGCCCCGTGAGGGTTATGGGCCCCGTCCAGGAGGAAGGGAGGGTGGCCGGGGAAATACTCAAACCGGCAGGGCCACTTTGCCGCCCCAAGCCCCGCCCGCAGGGCCTTCTCCTCCACGTTCAGGACACGGGCTGTTTCTATCACCGCGCAGGCGTTCCGGCTCTGGTACGCCCCCGCCAGGGATAGGACGATATTCTCCAGCCCGTCATAGGAGATAACCTGCCCGGCGGGGGATTCCGACAGCACAGTCAGCCTGTCCTCCCGCGTCATATACAGCGGCGCGCCCCGCTCCTGCGAGACGGCCCGAATCACCGCCTCCGCCTCTGGGGGCTGCCCCGCGCAGACCACGGGACAGCCGGGCTTGATAATGCCGGCCTTCTCCCCGGCGATGGCGGCAATATCCGGCCCTAGCCGATCCATATGGTCAAAGCCGATGGGCATAATGACCGCGCAGGCGGGGGAGCGGATGATGTTCGTGGCGTCCAGCCGCCCGCCCAGACCTGTCTCCAGCACCACATAATCGCAGCGCTCCTGCTGAAAATATAAAAACGCGGCGGCGGTCAGCTTTTCAAAAAAGCTGGGTTCCGGCAGCCCGGCGGCGGCCCGGCGCACCTGCCTGGTCACAGCTTCCAGGGCGGACAGGGGGATGCTCTCCCCGTCGATTTGAATCCGCTCCCACAGGCCGTTTAAGTCCGGGGAGGTGAAAAGCCCCGTCCGATGCCCCGCCGCCCGCAGCACGGCAGAGAGCATGGCGGCGCAGGAACCCTTTCCGTTGGTTCCTGCGATGTGGACGCACCGAAGGGACGCCTGGGGATTGCCCAGCCGGGCCATCAGCGTCCGCATAACGGAAAGCCCCGGCTCATGAGTGTCCTTGGGGGTGTCCGTATAGTAGGTTATTATCTCTTCCTTTTTCATAAAATCATTATAGCACAGGAGGGAAAGGTTTTGAAGCTTGATTGCTTCCGTATATGGTTTTTGTAAGAAACGGTTGAAATTCGAAGGGTTTCATGGTAGAATCAATTTGTATGGCATTTAGCCGTCTAACCTGTGAAAAATTGTTACTTGTGCAATCGCCGATTGTTTGGTATGATAGAGATGGCGCATGACGAAAAATATTTTAAATAACAGGGCAAATCAGTCAACAACTTAATTGAAAAGAGGTACATATATCATGTCTACTTACGATTTGACCGGCAAGGTAGCGGTCATTACCGGCTCCACCCGCGGCATCGGCCACGCCATCGCTGTGGAGATGGGCAAGCTGGGGGCTTCCGTGGTCATCACGGGCCGCAAGCAGGAGGCCTGCGACAAGGCCGCCCAGGAGCTGGAGAGCCAGGGAATCACCGCCCTCGGCGTCGCCTGCGAGGTGACGAAGGCGGAGGATCGGGAGAGGCTGATCGCCAAGACGGTGGAACGCTTTGGCCGCATCGACATTCTGGTGAACAACGCCGGTCTCGGCGGGCAGCCCAAGAAGATGATCGACATGGACGAGCAGTATTTCGACAATTATGTGGACGCTGACCTGAAGGGCCTGTATTTCATGAGCCAGCTTGCCGCCCGCCAGATGAAGGAGCAGGGCCGGGAGGGCGCGGAGAACCCCTACCGCATCATTAACCTTGCCTCCGCCGCCGGCATCAAGGCGCCCATCGGCGACACGGTTTACGGCTCCTGCAAGGCCGCTGTGGCCCATCTGACCCGCATCATGGCAAACGAGCTGGCCCGCTTCGGCATCCTGTGCAACTCCGTGGCCCCCGGCTATGTGCTGACCGATATGACCAAGGACGTGATGGCCGATGAGAAGAACGTGGCCGCCGTCACCAAGATGATCTCTGTGCGCCGCTATGCCCAGCCGGAGGAAATCGCCTCCGTTATCGCCTTCCTGGCCTCCCCCGCCGCGGGCTACGTCACCGGCGTGCTGATTCCTGTGGACGGTGGCATGACCATCAACTAAGAAGGGCATCCCTCTCATCTGTTTTTTCAAACACCTTATATAAGAACTGCATCCCATTAACGCTTATTTCAGGAGGAATGTCTTATGTCTGAAAATTATGTCGGTACCTACGAGCAATATAAGGCCCGTTTGCTGAAGATGAAGCCCAACGTATACCTTCACGGCAAGAAGGTTGACCGTTCCAACGGCAAGGAGGGCGCGGAGCGCGACCTGGCCGACTGGATCGTGGGCGGCACCTACGTCATGAAGCAGTGCTATGACACCGCGAACGACCCCCGCTATGCGGACGTGTGCCTGGCGGAGTCCAACATCCCCGGCATGGAGGGCGCTATCATTAACCGCTCCACCAACATCCACCACACCCAGGAGGATCTGCTGAAAAAGCAGCTCATGACCCGCCTGATCTGCCACCGTGTGGGCGGCTGCATGCAGCGGTGCATGGGTTCTGACGCCCTGAACGCTCTGTACTCCGTCACCTATGACTGCGACGAGGCCTGCGGCACCGAGTATCATCAGCGTCTGCTGAAATACATCGCCTACTGCCAGAAGAACGACCTGATTTGCAACTGCGCCCAGACGGACGTGAAGGGTTCCCGCAATCCCAAGTATAAGCGCGCCCATCAGCAGCCCGACCCCGACCAGTTCTTCCATGTGGTGGACACCAATGTGGACGGCATCGGCATCGACGGCCAGCCCTGCAAGGGCATCATCGTCCGCGGTGCGAAGATCTGCAACTCCTGCGCTCCTTACGTGGACGAGATCATCGCTCTGCCCACCAAGTTCATGAATCAGGAGGACTCCGATTACGCGGTGGCCTTCGCCCTGCCCGCCGACTGGCCCGGCATCAAGCTGATGGCTCTGCCCGGTCAGCACCATAAGCGCAAGCACATCGACGCCCCCTGGGCCCATATCGGCGACGTGGAGTCTCTGACCATTTTCGACGATGTGTTCGTTCCCTATGAGCGTGTGTTCATGTGCGGTCGCGACAACGAGGGCGTCTGCCGCTATGCCGGTTATCTGGCTCTGATGTTCGCCCACTATCATCGTCACTCCTACACCGGCTGCAAGACCGCCGTGTCCGAGGTCATTGCCTCCCAGGCCGCTCTGGTGGCCGATGTGAACGACATCGCCAAGGAGTCCCACGTCCGTTCCAAGATCTGCGACATCATCCAGACCGCCGAGCTGGTGTTCGCCGCCGGTGAGGCTTCCGCTCACCATGCCGTGCAGTTCCCCTCCGGCCAGTGGGTTCCCGATGAGATTCTCACCAACGCCGGTCGTCGTCTGGCTGGCCACAACATCTATCACGAGTATGAGATTCTGGCCGACCTGTGCGGCGGCGTGTGCGCCTCCCTGCCCACCGAGGAGAACTTCTACATGGAAGAGGACAACGTGGGCGAGCTGTGCAGCAAGTACATCGTCCGCAACCCCGCCTACTCCGCGGAGGACACCCACCGCGTCATGCGCATGATGGAGACCAAGCTCTGCGACGCCTTCGAGGGCGCCCAGGCGGTGGCTGGTGTTCACGGCGGCGGCTCCCCGCTGATGGAGGAGATCACGCTGATGAGCCGCTACGACCTGGAGGAGCTGAAGAAGATCGCCAAGTACCTGGCCGGTCTGCCCGGCTACGAGGAATGCCCCCGGTACGAGCGCAGCGCTCACACCGCCACGCCTCGCGCCATGCTGGC
>JAJPYE010000012.1:4024-15651 GCA_021205095.1 Oscillospiraceae bacterium
AATGCCCCCGGTACGAGCGCAGCGCTCACACCGCCACGCCTCGCGCCATGCTGGCTAGGTTTGATGCGACCAAGGCCAGCGCTGCCAAGCAATAATTTATCAGGTTATCCATTATTAATTTAATTTTATTATAAGTATAGGGAGAGAAACACAATGTCTGCAAAAAATTATGTCGGTACCTACGAACAGTACAAGGCTCGTCTGCTGAAGATGAAGCCCAACGTATACCTTCACGGCAAGAAGGTTGACCGTTCCAACGGCAAGGAGGGCGCGGAGCGCGACCTGGCCGACTGGATCGTGGGCGGCACCTACGTCATGAAGCAGTGCTATGACACCGCGAACGACCCCCGCTATGCGGACGTGTGCCTGGCGGAGTCCAACATCCCCGGCATGGAGGGCGCTATCGTCAACCGTTGCACCCACATCCACGGCACCCAGGAGGATCTGCTGAAGAAGCAACTCATGACCCGTCTGATCTGCCACCGCGTGGGCGGCTGCATGCAGCGCTGCATGGGCACCGACGCCATGAACGCCCTGTACTCCGTCACCTATGACTGCGACGAGGCCTGCGGCACGGAGTATCATCAGCGCCTGCTGAAGTACATCAAGTACTGCCAGGAGAACGATCTGGTCTGCAACTGCGCCCAGACCGACGTGAAGGGTTCCCGTAACCCCAAGTATAAGCGCGCCCACCAGCAGCCCGACCCCGACCAGTTTGTCCATGTAGTCGAGACCAATGTGGACGGCATCGGCATCGACGGCAAGCCCTGCAAGGGCATCATCGTCCGTGGCGCGAAGATCTGCAACTCCAACGCCCCCTATGTGGACGAAATCATCGTGAACCCCACCAAGTTCATGAACCAGGAGGACTCCGACTACGCAGTGGCTTTCGCTCTGCCCGCCGACTGGCCCGGCATCAAGCTGATGGCTCTGCCTGGACAGCACCACAAGCGCAAGGTTCTCGACGCTCCCTGGGCCAAGATCGGCGACGTGGAGTCCCTGACCGTGTTCGACGACGTGTTCGTTCCCTATGAGCGTGTGTTCATGTGTGGCCGCGACAACGAGGGCGTCTGCCGCTACGCCGGTTATCTGGCCCTGATGTTCGCCCACTATCATCGTCACTCCTATACCGGCTGCAAGACCGCCGTGTCCGAGGTCATTGCCTCCCAGGCTGCTCTGGTGGCCGATGTGAACGACATCGCCAAGGAGTCCCACGTCCGTTCCAAGATCTGCGACATCATCCAGACCGCCGAGCTGGTGTTCGCCGCCGGTGAGGCTTCCGCTCACCATGCCGTGCAGTTCCCCTCCGGCCAGTGGGTTCCCGATGAGATTCTCACCAACGCCGGTCGTCGTCTGGCTGGCCACAACATCTATCACGAGTATGAGATTCTGGCCGACCTGTGCGGCGGCGTGTGCGCCTCCCTGCCCACCGAGGAGAACTTCTACATGGAAGAGGACAACGTGGGCGAGCTGTGCAGCAAGTACATCGTCCGCAACCCCGCCTACTCCGCGGAGGACACCCACCGCGTCATGCGCATGATGGAGACCAAGCTCTGCGACGCCTTCGAGGGCGCCCAGGCGGTGGCTGGTGTTCACGGCGGCGGCTCCCCGCTGATGGAGGAGATCACGCTGATGAGCCGCTACGACCTGGAGGAGCTGAAGAAGATCGCCAAGTACCTGGCCGGTCTGCCCGGCTACGAGGAATGCCCCCGGTACGAGCGCAGCGCTCACACCGCCACGCCTCGCGCCATGCTGGCCCGCTTCGACGCCACCAAGAAAGCGAAATAATTTTGACTGGGAGGGGACGATTGTCCCCTCCTATATGAAGTATTGAAGCAAGACATAAGGAGATAACGCATATGGCACATATGAACCGCAAAATGGGCATCCCGTCCTTTGACCTGACCGGCAAGACCGCCATCATCACCGGCGGCACCCAGGGTCTGGGCTTTGGCATGGCCTGCGCCCTGGCCGCTTACGGCTGCAACGTGGTCATCACCGCCCGCACCGCCGCCAAGGTGGAGGACGCTGTGGCCGACCTGAACGAGAACTACTGCAAGGGCGGCAAGGCCCTGGGCATCCCCGCCGACTCCTCCCGCCAGGATCAGATCCAGATGGTCATCGACGAGACCGTGAAGGAGTTTGGGGAGCTGAACATCCTCATCAACAACGCCGGTGTTTCCGGCCCCACCGCCCTGATCGTGGAGACCCGCGAGGGCCGTCCTGAGTACACCGCGGCGGACTTTGAGAAGGTCATCGCCACCAACCTGACCGGCACCTTCATGTTCTGCCAGGCCGCTGCCCGCCAGATGATCAAGCAGAACGCCACCAACGGCAAGAAGGGCGGACGGATCATTATCACCGCCTCCGTGGGCGGCCTGATTGGCGGCAAGGGCGTGGTAGCCTATGGCGCTTCCAAGGCCGGGTGCCTGTCCCTGGCCCGCACCATGGCCAACAACTTTGGCCGGGAGAACATCACCTGCAACTGCATCTGCCCCGGCTATGTCGTCACCCCGCTGAACGAGAAATTCTTCATCGACGAGAACGGCAACCAGACCGACTACTATCGTCAGCAGTCCAAGGCCACCTCTGTGCGCCGCCTCGGCACCATCGAGGAGATCGCCGGCCCCGTTCTGGCCATGTGCTCGGACAGCTTCGGCTACATGACCGGCACCTACATCCTCTGCGACGGCGGCCAGTCCATCCCTGCGGAATAACGTCTGCATAACGCCTGGAACCGGGAAATCCCCGGTTCCAGTGTCGCCCATAGCCTAATATCAGGAAGGATGAGAAACCCATGCACATCGAATATGAAAATGTCATCTACGACTGCGAGGACGGCATCGCCGTTTTGCAGCTTCACCGCCCCAAGGCCCTGAACGCTCTGAGCGGAGAGATCAACCGGGACATCATGGCCGCCGTCCAGGAGACCATGAGCAACCCGTCCGCCCGCGTGCTGATCGTCACCGGCTCCGCCCGTGCCTTCGCCGCCGGTGCGGATCTGAAGGAAATGATGGAGGTCAATCCCCGCTCTGCGCGGGACATCTGCCAGCTTGCCAAGGACATCAACGAGCTGCTGGAGAATATGTCCATCCCCACCATCGCCGTGGTGGGCGGCTTCGCCTTTGGCGGCGGCTTCGAGCTGGCCCTGTCCTGCGACTTCCGCATCGGCGGCTCCCGGACGCTGGTGTCTTTCCCGGAGGTGGGTCTGGGCATCGTTCCTGGCGCCAACGGCATGATCCGGGCCTGCCACATCGTCGGACCCTCCAAGGCCAAGGAGCTGGCCATGTTCACCGATAAGATCACCGGCCAGGAGGCCTATCGTCTGGGCCTGCTGAACTGGTATGTCACCGGGGACGAGGCCCTGGACGCCGCCGCCGCCGAGGCCAAAAAGGCCGTGAAGGCCGCCAAGCAGTCCGGCAATCCCGAAGCCATTGAGAACGCCAAGGCCGCTAGCAAGACAGCGGAGGCCGCCGCCTCTCAGGCGGAGTACGACGCCATGATGGCCAAGGCCAAGAGCCTGGCCGCTGCCCTGATCCAAAAGCCCGCCTGCGCCCTGGCCGCCGTGAAGAAGGTGGTGGGCGACGCCGCCAACGTGAACGCCCAGCAGGCCAAGCTTCGGGAGACCACCGAGTTCTCCCTGCTGTTCGACACCCACGACCAGCGGGAGGGCATGACCGCCTTCTCCCAGGGCCGCGCGCCGGTGTATACCAACAACTAAAATATCTGCGAGGCCTTACGCCTGCGGGCGCGAGGATTTTCGCACAGATTCCGTTTATTAAACTTTTAGTTTTTTAAAAATATTATTATAACAGGAGGAAATCCACCAATGATCAAGAAAGTTGCCATTCTGGGCCAGGGTTCCATGGGTTCCAGCATCACCCAGCACGCCGCCGCCTGCGGCTATGACGTCATTCTCTGGGGCCGCAACGGCGAGAAGGTCGCCGCCGCTGTCGCCAAGATCGGCGCCGCCTATGACAAGCAGGTCGGCAAGGGCAAGATGGAGGCTGACGCCGCCGAGGCCGCCAAGGGCCACATCACCGGCACCAGCAACTTCGACGACATCGCCGACGCCGACATCGTCATCGAGGCCATTTCCGAGGATCCGGCCCTGAAGAAGGACTACTTCAAGAAGATGGTCGCCACCTGCAAGGCCGACGCCATCCTGGCCACCAATACCAGCTCCATCTCCATCACGGAGATCGCCACCGCTGTGGACTGCCCGGAGCGCGTCATTGGTATGCACTTCTTTAACCCCGTCCCCCTGATGAAGCTGGTCGAGATCATCCTGGGCGAGAAAACCGCCGAGGCTACCTACACCGCTGTCAAGGAGTTCTGCGACGGCCTGAACAAGATCTCCGTCAAGGTCAAGGACGCCCCCGGCTTCATCGTTAACCGCGTGCTGTTCGCCTACTTCCTGGAGTGCATCCACATCTATGAGGATGGCATTGCCTCCAAGGAGGACATCGACAACGCCATCAAATATGGCCTGAACCACCCCGTGCCTCCCTTCCAGATGATGGATATGGGCGGCCTGGACACCTTCCCCCACGTCTGCGAGTCCCTGCAGACCCTGGACAGCAAGGGTGCGGCCGAGCGTTTCGAGTGCCCGGAGAGCATGAAGGAGCTGCACGCCGCCGGCAAATTTGGCCGCAAGTCTGGCGAGGGCTGGTACAAGTATTAATTCCATCGACTCCTTATAGGCGCGGGGGCTTTGGGCTTTTCTACGATTGATGTGAAACGCCTTGACTTTCGCGCCTGTTTAGGGTAAATTATTAGTACATACTCAATATTGAAATTATACATTACGGAAAGGATCTGATTCCAATGGAAGCAAGAGATGTAGTTATCGTAGGCTATGGCCGCAGCGGGTGCGCCCGCGCCCGCAAAGGCACCATGGCCAAAATGCACCCCATCGAGTACGGCGCCCAGGTTCTCAACGGCGTTTTGGCTCGTGTCCCCGGCCTGAAGGCTGAGGAGGTTGAGGACGTCATCACCGGCTGCGCCATGCAGATGCGTGAGACCTCCATGAACGTGTCCCAGCTCATCGTTAACCGCGCTGGCTGGCCCGATGTTGTCTCCGGCATGAGCATCAACCGTTTCTGCTCCTCCGGCCTGCAGGCCGTCGCGCTGGCTGCCAACGCTATCGCCATGGGCCAGGGCGACTGCTACTTCGCTGGCGGCGTGGAGGCCATGAGCCTGACCTTCGGCGTGTTCCCCTCCTACCAGGGCGCCTGCACTGACCGCTGGCTGGACAAGAACTATCCCGGCGCTTACATGAGCATGGGCCAGACCGCTGAGAACGTTGCCCACGCTTATGGCATCACCCGTGAGCAGATGGATCAGATGGCCGTTGACTCCCACGCCAAGGCCGCCGCTGCCCAGAAGGCTGGCAAGCTGGCTCCCTCCATCATCCCCGTGAAGGTCACTGACTACGACGGCAACCCTGTTCTGGACGAGAACGGCAACGAGATCTGGTGCACCCAGGACGAGGGCATCCGCGAGGGTACCTCTCTGGAGAGCCTGGCTAAGCTGAAGACCTGCTTCGTGCCTGAGGAGGAGGGCGGCCTTGTCACCGCTGGTACTTCCTCCCAGACCAACGACTGCGCGGCTTATGTCTGCCTGATGAGCGCTGAGATGGCCGCCCGCAAGGGCATTAAGCCCATCGCCCGCCTGAAGAGCTTCGCCGTGGCTGGCTGCGACGCCACCATGATGGGCCTTGGCCCCATGTACGCCACCCCGAAGGCTATGGAGCGCGCTGGTCTGACCGTGGCCGACATGGACACCATCGAGATCAACGAGGCTTTCGCTTCCCAGTCCCTGGTCTGCATCGACAAGCTGGGCATGGACATGGCCAAGGTCAACCCCTATGGCGGCGCTATGGCTCTGGGCCATCCTCTCGGCTGCACCGGCGCTATCCTGATCGGCAAGGCTCTCGACCGCCTGCGTGAGATCGACGGCAAGTACGCCCTCGTGACCATGTGCATCGGCGGCGGCATGGGCGCTGCCGGCATCCTGGAGCGCTGCGACGAGGACGCTGGCCAGCACTATTAATGCTGCCATCGCAAATACCCTGTAAAAAAACAAAATGTCCGTCCCGAAAGGGGCGGACATTTTTTTCCCGGAAGGTCGTTTGATTCCCACGAATGTGTTTCAGATAATAAGAAAAAATGTACAATAAAAGTTGTTATTCTTATGCCGATATTTGTACACTTGCCTATTGTGTGTGAAACGAAAAACGCCTATAATAGCGAACATAAGCTATTCTTAGAAAGGAAGTAAGCAAAAATGAAAAAGTTGCTCTCTCTCATTTTGGCGCTGGTCATGGTATTCAGCCTGTGTACCGTGTCCGTTCTGGCCTCTTCGGAGGCGTCCGGGGAAGCCTCCGCGGAGGCGGAGGATAAGCCCGTCATCGGCATTTCCTGGAAGTCCGACTCTCAGGATTATTCCCGTCTGGCCGCGGTTGTGGAGGCCGCAGGCGGCATCCCCGTGGAGCTGCCCCAGATCACCTCTACCGCCGTCACCTATGACGAGGAGGGCGACCTGACGGACGACTGCATGGAGGAATCCGGCATGCTGAAGCAGGAATACGCCGACGCCATCAAGGAGCTGGACTTTGACGCGACCAACCTGGCCGAGGCCCTGGAGGGCATCGACGGCGTGATCGTCACCGGCGGCGAGGACATCAGCCCCTCTCTGTTCGCCGACCCCATGACGGAGGAGAACGAGGGCGAGGAGATCAACGCCACCCGCGATATTTCCGACTATCTGCTGGTCGCCTACTGCATTGAAAACGACATCTCCACCCTGTGCATTTGCCGGGGCGAGCAGATGCTGGGCATCGTCTCCGGCGTCACCTTCACCCAGGACATCCCCAACTATTATGAGTCCCTGGGCGTAGAGTATAACGACACCCACCGCATGCCCGCCGACGCGGAGAACCGCACCTATGCCCGCCACGACATAGACATCCTTGACACCGACTCCCTGATTTACGCCATCGTGGGCGACACCACCCTGGAAAACGTGTCCTCCTGGCACCATCAGTGCATTGCCAGCGTGGAGGGGACGAACCTGGAGGTGACGGCCAGCACCACCGCCGACGGCGTGGAGATCATCGAGGCCATCGAGCGCACGGACAAGACCTTCATCATGGGCGTTCAGTTCCACCCGGAAAATGACTGCGCCATCACCCTGGTGGACGGGGAGGAATCCCTCTGCGACTATGACACCTGCATCGCCTTCTTCGAGACCCTGGTGCTGTATGCGGGCGGCGGCTCCCTTGACATCGCCTCCGGCGAGGCCAGCGGCGAGACAGCCGAGTCCTATGAGGATTACCCCGAAATCCCCGCCGACCTGGAGCCGGGCGAGGAGCCTCCCGGAGGCTTCGGCGGCATCGACTGATCTAGCATAATATACATTATCCCCAGGAGCCGCGCTCCTGGGGATTTTGATTTTGCTGGGATTATATAAACTTTTTTATACCGGGGATTTTCTTCAGCACCCATGTAACGGCAACCCCCAGGATGAAGGCGCACAGGATCCAGATGAGGCAGGCGGGCATGGTGTGGATATACGGCTTCAGGGCCGTGAACACAAACTTGGTTTGATCCCGCAGAATCCGCTCCAGCAGGTAAATGCCAAAGGTCGTCCCGCCCAAAAAGCGGATGACCTTCTGTACCTTGTCCGGGATATGCTTCCGCATGAACAGAAGCTTCCCGCAGTAGTAAATCGTATAGGTGGGAATCGCAACCAGGCTGTTATGGAATACCTGGGATACGCTCTCGTTGCACTCGCCGGTGATTTTTGCCCGAAATACCGTCATATAGCAGCAGACCCCGATGGACAGAAGGCTCAGGACAATGCCAATGACCGCGTTTTTCCTGTTGTAATGCTCCTCCGACAGAATATGCTCAAAGAAATACCCCATCATAAAATATACCACATTGGTGGCCGTAAAAAGAGCGCCCCTCAGATTGGAATTGATTGTCACCGCGTCCAGCCCCAGCCGGTATTGCAGGATGGGGATAACCCCCACCAGCAGAATGGACATTCCTGCCAGATATACATACTCGTTGGCCGTCATATGCTGGGCCATCCGGCGCAGCAGGGGCAGCATGGACATGATGGCCAGGTAGGCATACAGATACCATAGAGGCGTAGAAATTGTAGAGCTATACAAGGTCTTTAAAAAGACGCCCAACTGAAAGGCTGTACCCTCTCTCAGACAAAAGTATAACTGGTACATAAGAGAAACGACCACCAGCACGATGACCATTCGTAGCACTCTTTTTTTATATACCGTGCCGATGCTCTCATTCTTCCCCAACAGCAGCGCCCCGGAAACCATAAAAAACAGCGGTACCGCAAATTTACAGCCGATGGACATAAAAAGATACACCGGGTATAAAAAGGAACCCTCGCTGACGGAAAACAAAAAGAATCCGCTGGTTCCTGTGTGATTAAACATGACCCAATAAATGGCGATGACCCGGAACAGCTCCAGGTGTGTTAAACTGCGCTTTTCCATATCCTTCTCCCCAACCTTTATAAATTCTGTTCTTTATTTTGGCAGCAAAAAAGCTCTCCCCCGTCCGAACGGACTGGAGAAAGCGTTATCTGTCACAAATATATTGGGGTGGAAAAATATGGAAATTATATGCTATAATACGTCTGTCTGTCTGTCTGTCTGTCTGTCTGTCTGTCTGTCTGTCTGTCTGAATTATGATGCGTTTCATGACGTTTGTCAACCCCCATTTTTCCAATTTATTCAATCTGGTTCTATAAATATATAGCGCATTTTTTGTCTCTTGTCAACTAATTCTACTTTTGTCCTCGCCCTTCGGCGGCGGAGAGGGGCAAAGAGTCAAGATAGACTTGCGCTTGTTGGGCAAATGGAGTATAATAAAATTACTTTTAAAATTTTATGTTTTATCAGGAGGGATATTATGGACGAGAAAACCCTTGCCTACATTAACCTCTATGCCGTGCTGGGGAGCCTTCAGAAGCTGTGTTCTCTGGACGATGAGGCCAGGCGCCTGATCGAAGGGAAGGACGTTTCTGTGGGCATTGCCGTGAAGGGCGGGCCGGAGGCTACGCTGATATTTAAGGACGGCAAATGCACCCTGGCCGAGGGAACGGAAAACTGCACCATCAAGCTGCCCTTCTCAAGCCCGAAGAAATTCAACGGCATGATCGACGGCACCGTGACGCCCTTCCCCTCCAAGGGCTTTACAAAAATTGGATTTCTGCTGAAGGAGTTCACAAAGCTGACGGACATTCTGACCGGCTATCTCCGCCCGGCGGAGGGGGCGCTGGACGACCCCCGTTTCTTTGAGGTCAGCACCACGCTGATGTTTTATCTCATCGTGGCGGCCATCGCCCAGGTGGGCAATGTGGACAAGATCGGTCAGTTCAGCGCCTCCAACACGGTGGACGGCAATGTGAAGCTGGCCATCGCGGGCGGGCCTTCCGCCTATGTGAAGGTGGAAAACCACCACCTGACCGCCGTGCTGGAGGAGCCGGAGGAGTTTATGTCCTACATGGTGTTCGGCGATATGCACATTGCGCGGGATCTGTTCGACGGGAATGTGAACGCCATCGCCAGCGTCGGCGCAGGCAAGATACGCATCGGCGGCATGATTTTGCAGGTGGACAACGTGAACCGTATGCTTGATCGGGTCGCGCTCTATCTTTCGTGAGGTAAAAAGCTATGAGAAAAACCTATGAATATCCGAAAAGCCGGGCCGCCTTTGAGCGGGCCTGTAAGGTCATCCCCTCCGGCATCTACGGCCATCAGGGCCCGGCGGAGGGCTGTTATGTCCCCATCGAGGCGTACCCCCTGTATTCCTCCAAGGCCCAGGGCGCCTATCTCTGGGATCTGGACGGGAACCGCTTCATCGACTATATGTGCGCCTACGGGCCGAACGTGCTGGGCTATAACGACCCGGAGGTAGACGAGGCCGCCGCCCGGCAGCGGGCCATCTCCGACTGCACCACGCTGCCGAACCCCATCATGATCGACTTTGCCGATCTGTTGGTGGAGACGGTAGCCTGCGCGGACTGGGCCTTCTTCGCCAAAAACGGCAACGACGTGACCACCGGGGCTATCATGGCCGCTCGCGCCCACACCCATCGGAAGAAGATCGTCTTCTTCAAGGGCTACTACCACGGGGTTTCCCCCTGGACGCAGAAGGTGGACTATCCCGGCGTCCTGGAGGAGGACGTGGCCAACAGCCTCTACGTTCCCTGGAACGACTATGACGCCCTGGCCCAGGTGTTTGAGGATAACAAGAACCAGATTGCCGCCATCATCGCCCAGCCCTATATGCACGGCAACTTCATGGACAACGAGCTTCCTGCCGAGGGCTTCTGGCAAAATGTGCGCAAGCTGTGCGACGACACCGGCACGGTGCTGATCATCGACGACGTCCGGGCGGGCTTCCGTATGGACATCGCCGGTTCCGACCACTATTTTGGCTTCCAGGCGGACATGATCTGCTTCTGCAAGGCCCTGGCAAACGGCTATAACGTCTCCGCCCTGTGCGGCAAGGAGTTTATGAAAAATGCCGTCAGCAGCCTGACCTTCACCGGCAGCTACTGGATGAGCGCCGTACCCTTCGCGGCGGGCATTGCCTGCATCCAGAAAATGAAGCGGCTCAACTGCCCACAGCTTCTCATCGACCAGGGCCAGAAGCTGAAGGACGGCCTGATCGCCGCCGCCAAAAAATATGATTTTGACCTGCACGTCAGCGGCATCCCCTCCCTGTTCTATCTCCGGCTGGCGGACGACCCCACCTTCGTCCTCCATCAGGAGTGGATTGCCGAGTGCGTGAAGCGGGGCGTGTTCTTCACCTGCCACCACAACCACTTCATAAACGCCGCCCTCACCGACGCCGACATCGCGGAAACCATAGAGATCGCGGACGAGGCGTTCATGGTGGTGCGGGATCGGCACCAGTAAACGGGTTCCGTTTTTGGGTGAAACATTTTCCACGGGAATAAATCCGTCTCATCCCATGCCGCCGCCCCGGTTGCCGGGGCGGCGGAGAATTTTGGGCCGCATAAAAACGGATTATAAAAGGGATTTTTATTGCAAAAAATAAAACGGCGTCCACCCATGAAAGAGGGCAGACGCCGGTTTTTTGAGGGGAAAAATGTTATGAATTGCTTTCCAGCAGATTCAGGATTTCCTCTGCGGTTTTGCCGTTGCTGATCAGGGCGGTGACGACCTTTTCGATCTCCGCCTTCTGGGCCGCGGCGGTCTCGATCGCGGCGGCCTCCGCCTTTGCCTGCTCCAGGGCGGCGATCTGCTTGTCGGCGGCCTTCAGCTCCTTTTTCTTGTCCTTGAGAAGCTGCTTCTGCTTGTCTATCTCCGCCTGAACGGAGGCGAGTTCTTCTTCCACCTTTGCCTTCAGCTCCTGCTGACGTAGGATTTGCCCGTCGATCTGGGCGACGGTCATGGCATTTTTTTTATTTTTGCTGCCTTTTGGTCTGGCCATAAGAGTTTCCTCCTGTAATTTAAATAAAAATAATTTCTAAAAAGCATTATAGATGATACAGGAGAAAAAGACAAGTATAAATCTGGAAGTATTTCCACTTTTTATTTTTTCCGGCATGAAGGGGAG
>JAJPYE010000021.1 GCA_021205095.1 Oscillospiraceae bacterium
CAATATCCGGTACCGAACCTATGAACTTTACACAAACTATTTTACACTACCCTCATTTCTTTGACAATCTCCTTTCAAAGATGATTTTGTTTCTTGATGATACCATAATCTTCCTGTATTGTCAATAATAAAACGCTGTCAATAAAACAGTTTTCCTGTGTTTTCCGCCTATTTACGCAGTCATAGCCTTTATCCACAACTCCTTTAACTGAATCATGCCCTCCCTGGTGGGGTGCGCGCCGTCTATGGTCTCATACAAAATGCCGGAGGCGGCCAGGTCGGCCACATGGCAGCCCGCCTTTTGGGCGGCGGCGCGGATGATGGAGCTGAAGGGTTCCAGGGGGACGGCGGGATCCTTGCCCATGAAATAGGGCCGGTCTGTCACCTTGACGCCGTTTATCAGGGTGGCGCACCAAATCTCCGCCGCCGGATAGCGTTCCTTCAGCCGGGAGAGCATCAGGTCATAGGCGGCGGCAAATTCCTCCTCCGGCACCTGAAAGCCCATGTCGTTTCCCCCCATGAAGATACAGATCACATCCGGCTGACCCAGTGCCTCCACCCGGCCCAGCGTGCAGGCCCCAGGGCCTACCCCGTAGCCGTCCGCGACGCAGGTGCCGGAAAGGGAGTTGTTCGTATCGAACACCCCGCCCAGCCCGTTTATCAGTCCCAGCCACCAGGTATCCTCCGGCCCGGCCAGCCCCCCGATCCGGGCGCGGGTCTTGGTATAAAACAGATAGGGATCCTTGTCCGTGACGGAATACCAGGTGGAGACGGAATCCCCCAGGATAGAAAAGCGCTTATTCGTATAGTCCATGTCGATCTCCTTTTTTGGTTTACGATGGCTTCGTTATACGCTCTCCCAACCTCTTTGGAAAAAGCTTCCATCGCATTATTCGAAGGGCCGGGGAATCAAAACTGCGATTCTGATTCCTCGGCCCTGTGTTTATTTCGCGTAGGCTACTGCTTTCGTTTCCCGAATCATGTTGACCTTGATCTGACCGGGATAGGTCAGCTCGTCTTCGATCTTTTTGGCCACGTCCCTGGCCAGAAGGGTCATTTGATCCTCGTTGACCTGCTCAGGCTTGACCATAATGCGGATCTCACGTCCGGCCTGGATGGCGTAGCAGGATTCGATGCCGGGGAAGGACATGGTCACTTCCTCCAGCTTTTCCAGGCGCTTCACATAGTTTTCGATGTTCTCCCGCCGGGCGCCGGGGCGGCTGGCGGAGATGGCGTCCGCCGCCTGGACAATGCAGGCGATAACGGTCTGTGGCTCCACGTCCCCGTGGTGGGCGGCGATGGCATGGATGACCTCGTTGGACTCCTTATATTTCTTCGCGACCTCCACGCCGATGGTAACGTGGCTGCCCTCCACTTCGTGGTCGATGCTCTTGCCGATGTCGTGGAGAAGGCCCGCCCGCTTGGCCACGGCCACGTCCACCCCCAGCTCCGCCGCGATCAGGCCGGAGATATGAGCCACCTCGATGGAGTGGTTCAAAACATTCTGGCCATAGCTTGTGCGGTATTTCTGGCGGCCCAGGAGCTTCACAAGCTCCGGGTGAAGCCCGTGAACGCCGGTCTCGAACACAGCCCGTTCGCCCTCGGATTTAATGGTGGCGTTGACCTCCTTTTGGGCCTTGGCCAGCATTTCCTCGATCCGGGCCGGATGGATGCGTCCGTCTGCAATTAGCTTCTCCAGGGCGATACGGGCCACCTCCCGGCGTACCGGGTCGAAGCAGGAGATGGTGATGGCCTCCGGAGTATCGTCGATGATGAGATCCACCCCGGCCAGAGTCTCGAAGGAGCGGATATTCCGGCCCTCCCGGCCAATAATCCGGCCCTTCATCTCGTCGTTGGGAAGGCTTACAACGGACACCGTCACCTCGCTGGCGTGGTCAGCGGCACAGCGCTGAATGGCCAGGGCGATGATCTCTCTGGCCCGCTCATCGGCCTCCTCCTTGTACTGCGCCTCGATCTCCCGCACCTTCACGGCCTGTTCGTGAACCACCTCGTTTGCCAGGGTGTCGATGAGAAGGGCCTTGGCCTCCTCCGCCGTATAGCCGGAAATGCGTTCCAGCTCGGCCTGCTGGGCGTCGCGGATCTGCTGTACTTCCTCCTGCTGCTTTTCCACCTCGGAGATTTTCTTGGTGAGAAGCTCGTTTTTCCGATCGATAGCGTCGGTCTTCTTGTCCAGATGCTCCTCCTTCTGCTGGAGACGATGCTCCTGCTTGGAAAGCTCTGCCCTTCGTTCTTTTACCTCGCGTTCATATTCCGCGCGGCTTTTGTGTATTTCTTCCTTTGCCTCCAGAAGCGATTCCCGCTTTTTACTCTCAGCGGATTTGATGGCTTCGTTAAGGATTCTCTTTGCCTCCTCCTCTGCGGAGCTTATCTCCCGCTCGCCGACACGCTTGCGGTAATAAATTCCCAGAAAAAACGCGCACACCAGCAGCGCCAGCCCCAGCACGATCAAGAGGATGATGAACCATGCAGACATAAAAGCTATACACACCTCCATTTCCAAAAAAATTTTCACGCGAACCGGCGGGAGGGAACGTCCCGCCAGGCTTATTCCGCTAACGACAGCCAGCGTCTCTCAGGGTACAAAAACGCAGACTGTAACTAATTAATTGTAAAACCAACCAGGTCTTATGTCAAGTAAAAAAGTTTACACTATCGTAATAAATTGGCAAAAAAATCACCGGAAACGGTCATAACCGCTTCCGGCGGATGAAATTGCTATACAAGCTGGCTGAGCAGGTTCACGCCCTGCTCCTCCAGCAGAGCATCCGGGGTGAACAGGGGCAGCCGGGCGTTCAGGTCTGTAACGCGCCATGTCCCGTGGCTGTAAATGGCCTCCACCTCCAAAACTCCCCGGACGGCCACCGCCTCTGCTGCGGCACGGGCCGTATCCGCCAGGGCCTGGGCCGCCTCCGGCGCTTCGCAGTGAGCCGAAACCCGGCGGCGTCCCTGGAAGGTCAGCCGTGCCGGAGGGTACACCGTATACTGACCTGGTGCGCCGGTAACGGCCACGCTCCACACCGGGCCGTCCAGCTCCTCCTGGGCCACGAACCCGGCGTTTACCGCGCCCCCCACCTCACAGAAGTCCTCCGTCACCCAGATGCCCTGGCCGAAGCTGCCCTTGTCAGGCTTCACAATATACGGCTCCGATCCCTCCGGGAAATAGGCGGGGATGGGAACCCCCGCGGCCTGGAGCGTCTCGTCCGTCCTGAGCCGTGAGCGGGTCAGGCTCCAGGCATCCTGGTCAAACAGGGCCTTCTCCCCCACGGCCAGGGCCAAAAGCCCCTCTTCTTCCGTGGCAGGGAGGATATAGTCGAAGTGATCCAAAGGCGGGCAGTCCCCGGCCTTTTCCGATACGGTCAGCTCCATCCCGGCGGCCCGGCCCAGCCGGACAGCCTGCTCCATCAGCGGCCCGCTCCCCAAAATCAGCAGTTTCATAGGTCTCTCCTTTAAGAAATGCGGGGCAAAGAGTGCTTTGCCCCGCAGCGTATAATTTTTTCAGCCTTGTAGTCCATTCTCCTGGCGTTCCATGTTCTCAACGACCACGTCAAAGATGTCTCCCAGAGAAGCGGCATATTCCAGCACCTTCCAGGGAACGTTGGTGTGGAAGTGGATTTTAATCAAATCCTCGTCCCCCACCGCCAGCAGACAGTCTCCGGGAATGTTCTCCATAATATAGTCGTGAATCACGTCCTCGTCCAGGTCATGCCCCTCGATGAGAAGCTGTGTGTCAAAACGAAATTCCAGCATTTTGCAAATTTCTCCTATTATGTACATTCAGTAGTTCTGCGCGTCCAAACGGAACGCCATGCAATATACTGGGTATTCTAGCACATATGGAGCCGTCTGTCAAAATAACCGGGTAAAATTTTAGAAAAAATCCTTTACTCGCAGGCGCAGGCGGCGGCGATGCGGGCCAGGGCCTCCTTCAGCAGATCGTCGGGGATATTCAGGGCGGGAAGCAGGCGCATTTTATCCTTGGCGGTCAGCACCAGAACCCCCTTCTCCCGGCAGGCGGCCACCACATCCTTCACAGGCTTCCTGGTCTTGACCCCGATCATCAGGCCCATGCCGGTGACGCTCTCTATCCCCTCCGCCCCGGTAAGGGTGTCGAATACCAGCTTGGATTTGGCCCGCACACCGGCCAGCACCTCCTCCGTCAGGCGGGAGAAAATGCTGATGGCCCCGGCGCAGACCACTGGGTTGCCCCCGAAGGTAGAGCCGTGGTCGCCGGGGACGAACACGTCCGCCACACGCTGGCCCAGCATACATACGCCGATGGGGAGGCCGCCGCCCAATCCCTTGGCGGTGGTGACGATGTCCGGCTCCAAGCCCATATTCATATACCCGTACATGGCCCCGGAGCGGCCATTGCCAAGCTGCACCTCATCCGCGATGAGCAGAAGGTTCTGCTCCGCCGCCACGTCCTTCATGGCCTGGACGAAATCGGCGGGCAGGGGCAAAACGCCGCCCTCTCCCTGAACGGTCTCGAACATAATAGCTCCGGCATGATGCTCCGCCGCCAGGGCCGCCAGAGTCTCCGGCTTTGTCGTGTCGGCATATACGAATCCCTCGGTCAGAGGGGTAAACTGTTGATGGAACACGTCCTGGCCGGTGGCGGCCAGAGTGGTGATAGTGCGGCCATGGAAGCTGTTTTTCAGGGTGATAATGGTGTGATGACCCAGCCCCTTGGTCTGCTCCGCCCATTTCCGGGCGGCCTTGATGGCGCACTCGTTGGCCTCCGCCCCGGAGTTGCCGTAAAACACCTTTTTAAGCCCCGTGGCCTCACAGAGCATTTGGGCAAGCTGGGCGCAGGGGGCGCTGTAAAACAAATTGGAGGTATGCTGGAACCGGCCAAGCTGTTCCGTCACCGCGTCGATCCATACCTGGTCGGACACGCCGAAGGCGTTCACGGCAATGCCGGTGCCCATGTCGATGTATTCCTTCCCCTCCGTGTCCCACACAAGGCTGCCCTGGCCTTTGGCGATCTCCACCGGGAACCGGGCGTAGGTGTGGGCGACGTATTCCTCATCAAGCTGTCTCGTGGTCTTCTGTTCCATCTGTCATATCCTCCATTACCATAGTGCCGACGCCCTCGTTTGTCAAAATCTCCAGCAGGATGGCGTGGCTGACTCGCCCGTCCAGCACCACCACCCGCTTCACTCCCCGGTGGATGGCGTCGATGCAGCACTCCACCTTGGGTATCATGCCCCCGGAGATGACCCCCTGGTCGAACAGCTCCACCAGGCCGGGGATGTCGATGGTCTTGATAAGGCTGGACGGGTCGTCCTTATCCCGCAGAATCCCCGCAATGTCCGTCATCATAAACAGCCGCTCCGCCCCCACGGCCCCGGCAATATAGGCGGCGGCGGTATCGGCGTTGATGTTGTAGATGTTCCCCTTGTCGTCCCAGCCGATGGAGGAGATGACCGGAATGTACCCCTGGTTCATCAGATCCAGCACCACCTGCACGTTCACCCCGGTTATCCGGCCCACATAGCCCAGAGCCGGATCCTTCATGTCCGCCTGGATCAGCCGGTCGTCCACCCCGGAGAGCCCGATGGCCCTGACACCCTTCTGTCCCAGGAGATTCACCAGGGTCTTGTTCACCTTGCCGGAGAGAACCATCTGGACGATTTCGATGGTTTCTTTGTCTGTCACCCGCAGGCCGTCCTTAAACTCCGACTTTTTTCCAAATTTTTCCAGGGTTCTATTGATCTCCGGGCCGCCTCCGTGGATGAGAAGCACCCGCACTCCCACCATCCGCAGGAGGGCAATGTCCTCCATCACCTGCTGCTTCAGCTCCGGGCTGACCATGGCGTTGCCGCCGTATTTGATTACAATGATTTTCCCGTGATATTTCTGAATATAGGGCAGCGCCTGGGTCAGTATCTCCGCCCGTTCCTGATTTGTCGCTTCTTCTGTCATACCTTCCACCCCGCTTATGTGCGGTAATCTCCATTTATTTTCACATAGTCATAAGTTAAATCGCAGCCCCAGGCGGTGGCGGCTCCGTCCCCCTCCCGGAGGGTGACGAGGATGTCGATCTCCTTTTCGGACAGCACCTTTTTGGCCTCCTCCTCGGAGAAATCCACCCCGGCCCCGTCCCGGCAGACCTCCACGGTACCGGCGGCAGAGGCGAAGGAGACGCCGATTTGGCTCACGTCCACGTCCGCCCCGCAGTAGCCGATGGCACAGAGAACCCGGCCCCAGTTGGCGTCCGCCCCAAACATGGCGGCCTTCACCAGGGAGGAGCATATGACCCCCTTGGCGGCGGTCTTGGCGGCGGCCTCATTTTTGGCCCCCGTGACCCGGCACTCCAAAAGCTTGGTGGCCCCCTCCCCGTCGGCGGCGATAGACCGGCACAGCCAGACGGTGACGGTGTTCAGCGCCTCCATAAAGGCGTCAAAGTCCGGCCCCTCCGCCGTAATGGGAGCGTTCCCTGCCATACCGTTTGCCAGGACAGCCACCATGTCGTTGGTGGAGGTATCCCCGTCCACGGAGATCATGTTGAAAGTACCCTTCACGTCGCGGGACAGGGCCTTCTGCAGAAGGGCGCTGTCGATGGCGCAGTCGGTGGTGATGAACACCAGCATGGTGGCAAGGTTCGGGTGAATCATGCCGGAGCCCTTGGCCATGCCCCCCATGCGGCAGGTCACGCCCCCGGCCTGAAACTCCACGGCGATCTGCTTCATGGCGGTGTCCGTGGTCATTATGGCCTCCGCCGCCGGGTCGCTGTCCTGGGACAGGCCCGCCGCCAGGGCGGGCATCCCGGCGGCGATGGGGGTCACGTCCAGCCGCTGGCCGATGACCCCGGTGGAGGCCACCAGCACGTCCTCCGTCGGGATGGACAGGGCCTGGCCTGCCAGGCGGCACATTTCCTCCGCCACGGCGGGGCCGTCGGCGTTGCAGGTGTTGGCGTTGCCGCTGTTGCATATGATCGCCTGAGCCGCCCCGTCCTGAAGGTGCTTTTTTGTCACCAGCAGGGGCGCTCCCTTCACCAGATTGCTGGTGTATACCGCCGCCGCCGCGGCCCGCTTCTCGCTGTATATCAGGGCCAGATCCCGCTTTGTCCGATTCTTCCGCACGCCGCAGTGGACGCCGCTGGCCTGAAAGCCCTTCGGGGCGCATACGCCCCCCTGAATAATATTCATAGCTCTGCTCTCCTATATTGTTCCGTCTATTTCCATTTATAAAGTAAGCCCCGTCGTTTCCTCCGCCCCAAGAATCAGGTTCAGATTCTGCACGGCGGCCCCGGACGCGCCCTTCCCCAGGTTGTCGAATCGGGCAGTCAGCAGAAGACGCTCACTGTTTCCGCAAACGGAGATCTCCATTCCGTCCTTCCCGGAAAGGGCTCCGGCGGAAAGAAAGCCTCCCTCCTCCGCCTCTGGCCGGTAGACCACCACCGGGCCTTTATATTTTTCCTGATAGACCGCCCGAAGGTCGGCCTCCGTCCCCTTCAAATCCCTGGCGAACAGGGCCACCGTGACCTCCATGCCGCTGTAGAAATCCCCTACGATAGGGCAAAAAATGGGCGACACAGTCAAGCCGGGAACAGCGGTCATCTCCCGCAGATGCTTATGGCTCTGGTTCAGACCATACTGTCTGGGGGCGTCCAGCAGTCTGTCCCGCTCCAGGGCCTCGTATTGGGCGATCATTTTCTTGCCACCGCCGCTGTATCCCGTCAGGGAATGGCACACCAGAGGGGTGTCCGGGGCAAGCAGCCCCGCCTCCACCAGAGGATGAATCAGGGCGATAAAGCCACTGGCGTGGCAGCCGGGATTGGCCACCCGCCGGGAGGATTGGATGCCTGCACGGAATTTCTCTCCCAGCTCTGGGAAGCCATAAACAAAGCGTTCGTCCGTTCGGTGGGCCGTAGAGGCGTCCAGCACCGTTACGGCAGGATTTTCCACCATAGCCACCGCCTCGATTGCCGCCTCGTCCGGCAGGCACAAAACAGCCACGTCGCACCCGTCGTTGAGCATTTCCCGCTTGGCCGCCGGGTTCTTTTTCAGCTCCTCCGGCAGCGCCACAAGCTCCATGTCCGCACGCCCCTCCAAACGCTGGTGGATGCGAAGGCCCGTGGTGCCGGAGCTGCCGTCAATAAATATGCGTTTCATGGCGCGACCGCCTCCCGTTTTTTTAGTAGATTCTTATTTTAATGCTCTATAACTGTATTTTCAAGGGTTTATTCACGGATTTTTTGAATATTGCTGAAATTTTTCTGAATTTTTTCAGCTTTATTCATCCGTATGCATACATACAAATCCTCCGTTAAAAGAAGTGCTTTAACGGAGGATCATATTGCCGACAACAGCGCGCTTTTATCTGCCCCGGCGGCGAACCGCCCGCTTCTGACTGCTGCACCACACGTCCGGCGTAAACAGCAGGATAACCGGGAAGATCTCCAGCCGTCCCATAATCATGCACAGGCACAGCAGCAGCTTGGATGCCTGGCCCCAGACGGCGAAGCTCCCCATGGGGCCGACCAGCCCCAGCCCCGGCCCGATGTTGGACAGGCAGGAAATAACGCTCGTCACCGTGGTCTCCAGATCCAGCCCCTCCAGGGACAGAAGCAGGCTCACACCGATGACCAGCAGGGCGTACAGCAGAAGATAAATCAGGGTGCTGCGGATCGTCTCCGTGCCAACGCGCTCCCCGTCCAGCGTAACCCGATCCACAGACCGGGGAAATAGCTGCCGGTGCAGCTCCTGCCCTGCCGCCTTCACAGCAATCATACAGCGGGACATTTTCATGCCGCCGCCAGTGCTTCCGGCGCAGGCCCCCACCAGCATCAGCATCAAAAGAAGCGTCCGGGAATAGGCGGGCCAAAGGTTAAAGTCCGCCGTGGCGTAGCCGGTGGAGGAGATGATGGCCGTCACCTGGAAGAAGGAATACCGCAGGCTCTCCACGAATCCGCCGTACTGGGCGCTGATGTTCAGGCCGATGGTGACGGTGGCAAATACAATAATTATCAGATAGCAATACAGCTCCTGGCTCTTGAAGCCCCGAATGGAGCGACGAATCAGGGCGATATAATAGAGGTTAAAGTTAATGCCAAACAGCAGCATAAACACCGCCGTGACCATCTCCACATAGGCGCTGCCATAGCCGCCGATGCTTTCCGCCAGGACGCTGAAGCCGCCGGTACCGGCAGTGCCGAAGGCCGTGACAAGGGAATCGTATAAGGACAGACCCCCGCACAGGAGAAGCGCAGCCTCAATGACCGTCAACGCGATGTAAATTTTATACAGTGTCCGGGCCGTTTGGCGCATACGGGGCACAAGCTTTCCCTTCACCGGCCCCGGAACCTCCGCCCGGAGCAGGTGCATGGAATGTTCGTCGTCCATGGGCAGCACGGCCATCATAAACACCAGCACCCCCATGCCCCCGATCCAGTGGGAAAAGCTGCGCCAGAAGAGAATTCCCCTGGGGAGGGACTCGATGTCCGTCAAAATCGAAGCTCCCGTGGTGGTGAAGCCGGAGATGATCTCGAACAGGGCGTCAATATAATTGGGGATGGCCCCGGAAAACACAAAGGGCAGCGCCCCAAAAAGGGAAATGATGATCCAGCTCATCGTCACGGACACAAAGCCCTCCCTGGTGTGCAGATTTCCATCCGCCCCACGACCCAGAAGCCACAGCACTCCAGCCGCGGCCAGCACGATGAGAATCGTCCACAGAAAAGGCAGCACGCTCTCCCCATAGATAGCCGCCGCTGCCAGAGGCGCCAGCAAAAGTCCCGCCTCGATCAGCAAAACGCGGGACAGTACCCGCCACAGCATACGGTAGTTCACGGTTTACCCTTTCAAAATATCGTCCAGGCAGGTCATGCCCTTTTTGGTGGTAACGGCCAGCACGCTGTCTCCGGCCCAGATCTCATCCTCGCCGCCGGGGATAATGCACTTCCCGTCCCGGATAATGGCGGCCAGCAGCACGTCCCGTCGGATGGGCAGACTTTTGAGCGCCACGTTCACGCAGGGGGAATCCACCCCGGCCCGGAACTCCAGGATCTCCAGCTTGCCGTCCAGAATATGCCGAAGCATTTCCACCCCGCTGCTGCCGCTGGCATTTTCCATATTGCGGACATATTGCAAAACGGATTGGGCCGTGATAACCCTGGGCCGAACAGGCTCCTCCAGGCCGAAGGATTCCGCCAGGGACACGAAATGCTCCTCGTTCACCTTCAGCACTACCTTGTCCACCCCCACGCTTTTTGCGTAGGCGGCCAGAATCAGGTTTATCTCATCCGATCCGGTGATCAGCACCAGGGCGTCCATGGCCCGCAGGCCCTCCTCCTCCAGGGTTTCAGGCCGGGAGGCGTCGCAGCAGACCACCTCCGCCTTGGGCAGAAAGTCCTTGACCTGGACGCATTTTTCCGGGTTTTTGTCCACCATCTTCACCCGTATGCCCATGTCCTGAAGCTGCCGGGCCAGATACACCCCCACATGGCCTCCGCCCACAATCATCACATATTTGGCGCTGCGCTTGAAGATATCCATGGATTTGAAAAAGCTGTGTATCTGCTTGGGCGCGCCCACCACGCTGAGCGTGTCCCCCGGATGGAGGACAAAGTCGCCGCCGGGGATATGCACCTGCTCCCCCCGGCGCACGGCGCACACCAGAACACCCCGGCCATAGCGTCCATGCAGCTCCCGAATGGCCGTTCCGCACAGGGGATTTTTCTCCCCCAGAGGGAATTCCACCAGCTCCGCCTGGCCCTTGGCAAAGGGTTCCACCTTGGTGGCGGAGGGGAAGCGTAGCACCCGGCTGATCTCCCCGGCAGCGGCGGCGTCCGGGTTGATGGTCATGGAAAGCCCCAGCTCCTCCTGCAGCAGGATTACCTCCTGATAGTGATTCTGCTGCCGGACGCGGGCGATGGTATGCCCCACCCCCAGCTTCCGGCCCACCATGCAGCAAAGGATGTTTGCCTCGTCGGAATTGGTGGCGGCGATCAGCAAATCCGTCCGCTCCGCCCCCGCCAGCTTCAGCAGCTCGATGTCCACACTGCCACAAATGGAAATAACATCCAGCGACGTGTTGACCAGAGCAATCCGCTCCGGGCTTCGGTCGATAACCGTAACGTCATGGCCGTCTCTGGCCAGATACCGGGCCAGGGTTAAGCCGGTCTTGCCCGCGCCTACAAGAATAATGTTCATAGCCGCTCCTGTGAAAATAAAATAAGGTTTACAATACCAACAGGAATATTAGCACCTGCGTCAGTTTCCGTCAAGTGTTCCCGCCCAGTGAATCGGGGACTTTGACGTTATTTTTCCAAAAGCAACGCTCCAGGCCAGGCCTGGAGCGGATGTTTATTGCGTTTTTTCCTCCTGCAAGGCGTCCAAGTTGTTGTGGGCATAGGCCTGCAGGCAGCGGAAACTCTCATCGCTGATGTCATGCTCGATTTTGCAGGCGTCTTTGTAGGCGGTCTCCTCGCAGACGCCCAGGGCCATCAAAAAGGCGGCCAGGGTCTCGTGGCGCTCGTAAATGCGGCTGGCAATGGCCTGGCCTTTGTCCGTCAGGTGAAGGAACCGATCCTCGTCCCGGTAGATATAGCCGTTTTCCTCCAGGTGCTTCATGGCTACGCTGACGGACGGCTTGGAGAAGCCCAGGGAGTTGGCGACGTCAATGGAGCGGGCATAGCCCTTTTTGAGGGCCAGCATATAGATGGCCTCCAAATAGTCCTCCGCCGACTCATGGATGTTCATGGACATGGGTACACCTCCTTGCGTCCCGTCGGGGAATCAAAAAATATGATTGCTTCCATCACATTTCCTGCGGTATAATAGATTAACTATACCATATAAAGCGGGTAAAAACAAGTCCCGAATTTGGAAGGAGCGCAGCGAGCATGGAGATACCGGCCCATGTGAGGGGCATATTGGAAGGCCTGGCGCAGAGCGGGTACCCGGCCTACCCGGTGGGGGGCTGCGTCCGGGACGGGCTGCTGGGGCTGACCCCGGCGGATTGGGACGTATGCACCGCCGCCCTTCCGGCCCAGACGGAGGCGGCGCTGCCCGGCCTGCGCTTTGTGGAGACGGGGATGAGGCACGGCACGGTGACGGTGCTGACCGGCGGCGGCCCGGTGGAGGTGACGACCTTCCGGCGGGACGGGGCCTATGAGGACGGGCGGCACCCGGCGGCGGTGTCCTTCCAGGCGGGGCTGGAGGAGGATCTGGCACGACGGGACTTCACCGTGAACGCCATGGCTCTGGCCCCGGACGGGACGGTCATCGACCCCTACGGCGGGCAGGAGGATTTGGCGGCGGGTGTCATCCGCTGCGTGGGGAACCCGTCGGCCCGGTTCGGGGAGGACGCTCTGCGGATCCTGCGGGCGCTGCGGTTTGCCGCACGGCTGGACTTTCAAATTGAGGCGGACACCGCCCAGGCCCTGCTGGCCCAGCGGGATCTTCTGGAAAAAATCTCCCCGGAACGGATATACAAGGAGCTGACGGGCCTTCTCACCGGCCCCGGCGCGGGCCGGGTGCTGCGGGATTTCGCCCCGGTGTTCTATGTGTTCATGCCGGAGCTTGCGGCCCAGCATGGATTCTGGCAGAATAATCCCAATCACATCCACGACATCTGGACGCACACCACCATGGCGGTGGATGCCATTGCCCCCGACCCGGTGCTGCGGCTGACCATGCTGCTTCACGACATAGGAAAGCCCGCCCGGTATTTCACGGACGAGGCGGGCGTAGGGCATTTTTACGGCCATGCGGAGACAGGAGCGGCGATGGCGGATGAACTGCTCCGCCGTCTGCGGTGCGACAACGCCACCCGCCGCCGGGTGACGCTGCTGATTGAGTATCACGACATCGAACCGCCGCAGACGGAAAAGAGCGCCCGGCGGCTGCTGGCAAAGCTGGGAGAGGAGGTCTGCCGTCAGCTTCTGGCCTGCTGGCGGGCAGATTCGGACGACCGGGGGCAGGCGGTGAAGGAGCGGAACCTGGCGGTCATTCTCCGCTCGGAGCAGGCCATGGAGGCCGTTCTGGCCCAGGAGCAGTGCTTTTCCAAGCGGGACATGGCCATAAACGGCCAGGACATCCTGGCCCTGGGCGTCCCCGAAGGCCCCGCCGTGGGCCGGATATTGGAGACCCTGTTCCAGCAAATACTCTCCGGCGGCCTGCCAAATGAGCGGGAACCCCTTCTGACCCAGGCCGCCCGCCTGAGGGCGGAATTAGCGCCCTGACAACTTTTTCAAGGTACTTTCCCACGGAAACGAAAACTTTTTCCAGGGAGTTTCCCCTATTCCGGGAAATCCAGACGGAGGGTCAGGCGGGTCTGCGTATATTGGGCGGTCAGGGTGCCGCCCATTTGCTCTGTCAGGGTGCGGGCGATGGCGAGGCCCAGGCCAGTGGAGGGGCGGGCGGTGTCCACGGTGAGCCGCTGGGAAAGGCCCGGCTCACGGCGTAGCCCTCTCTGGTGAGAAGCTCCTCCAGCATATCCCCGATGGCAGCGTCGTCGTCAACAATCAGTATGCGCGCCATCATAACTCTATGGCCCAGGACTGGCCGGGCCGTTCCAATGGGTGGAAAACGGTTTTGGCCGTCAGGTGTTTAGTCTCCGACAGAAACCGCTGGGCCACGGCGTACTCCTCCCAGGTGTGCATGGGAAACAGGTGGTCGATGTCCGCGATGGACAGCAGATAGTCCATGCCCAGGCACATATCCCCCTCCTGCCGGGGGTCTAAGGGGTTAAAAGCCAGGTGGATATGACGACCCCGGAGATATTCAATCTCCTGCTTGTAATCCGCCACCATCTGCCGGTTTTCCGCCTCCGGCTCGCCAGGCCAGCTCCACCAGTGCAGATCCCCCGCGTGGTAAAGGCTTTTGCCCTTATATTCCAGGAAGAAGGCGGCCCCGGCGTCGGTGGAGCGAAGGGCGTGAACCTGGACGGCGTCCCCCGCCCCGTCAGGAAACGACCCGTCCGTCCAGGTGGGAAGAAAATATATCTCCCGCTGATCCATGGCAAGGCCCGCTTCCCGCATGGCCCTGCGGACGGCGCTTTTCGCCTCGGTGGAGATGATATATTCCGTCTCCCGCTGGGCGGTGAACTGGGTGAGGATGACGGGGCTGAAGTGGTCGGGATGGCTGTGGCTGACGAACACCATCAGCTTTTTCTCCGCCGCCAAGGTCGGCAGAGGGCCTTTGTAGTAGTCGAACAGCATATAGCAATCCTCCCACTCCACCAAAAAGCCGCTGTGTGTAATATAGGTGACGGTCACGGTCATGTTAATAGTCCTTTCTATTGGTTCATCTGCGCGGCACGCAGTTAAATTTATATCTACCGCCATTATAGCACACCCCGAAGGGGGACGCCATATGGATAAGTGGTCAAAAAAACAGTTGCCTTTTGGGGCAAATTGTGATAACATATGCTTTGCGTCTTGTAACGGCGGCATGGCCGCACTCAAGACAGCCTGATATGAGGTGATTCAAATGAAGGAAGGCATCCATCCTAAGTATTATCAAACCACCATCCGCTGCGCCTGCGGCAACGTGATTGAGACCGGCTCCACCAGGGAGAATATCACCGTTGAGATTTGCTCCAAGTGCCACCCGTTCTTCACCGGCAAGCAGAAGCTGGTAGACACCAGCGGTCGTGTGGATAAGTTCAACCGCAAGTACGGTCTGAACTGACAAGACGAATAAAACAGAGGGCTGTATCAAACGCTGTAGTTTCGATACGGCCCTCTGTTTATATACACGGGCAGGGTTTCTCAGCATAATCGCATCCCCGCCTAGGCAGTTTCTGCACAGCTGCGCGGTTTGATACGGCCTTTTAGCCTTCCATTTGCTTACCGAGAAAACCGGCCACGGTTCCGGCCAGCTTGATTTCCGTGTCTCCGGCCCGAACGCCGTCGGGCCGCTCCAAAAATACCACACAGCCCAGCACGTCGCCCTGGGACAAAATAGGCGCCGCCACCGCTGCCGCCGGGGAGCTTTCCTGATCCGTCACCGGCACCCGCCGACCTCCCGGCTCGCCCAAAAAGGTCTGGCGCCCCTCCATGACCGCCTCCAGCGCCGGGCCGATGTGCCGGTCGAGAATATCCTTCCGTCCCGGCCCCGCCGCCGCGATCACCCCGTCCCGGTCGCACACCGCCGACGGATAATCCGTGGTCTTATGCATGGACTCGCAGATCTGCTCCGCAAACCCGCTCAGCTCTCCCATGGGGGAGTATTTTTTGAAGATAACCTCCCCATCCTTCTCCGTATAAATCTCCAACGGGTCGCCCTCTCGGATACGCATGGTGCGGCGGATCTCCTTGGGAATGACGACCCGCCCCAGG
>JAJPYE010000066.1 GCA_021205095.1 Oscillospiraceae bacterium
TATAGGCGAACTTGGGTAAACAAAGTGTAAAACTCAATTAAATCAGCGTATCCTTATATAATTTGATAGCATATTTTTATCCAGTAAATAGGTTGCCAGCTTGGCGGTACGGAGGGTCTCCTCCGGGATGAGAAGCCCTGCAAACTGCAGCGCCCAAACAATGACGGAGCAGAGAAGGAAGCCGGTAAAGATGCCGATGCCAAGACCCACTATATCGTTTACGATGCCCACATAGGGCAGCCGGAAGCTCAGGTTGGGGATGTTTACAAGAACGGTCAGCAGCGCATAGATGATGATGAAAAACAGAAGAAATCCGCCATACCAGGTGACGGCCTGACACAGAATCGTAATGACGGAGGAGGTGAGCGTGGCGTCGTTCTCATCCATGTATTCCACGACCTTGGCGCCCAGATCTTCCGCAATGGCGTCGAAAAAGCCCAGGCTTTTATAGGTCTCAACGGCTACGGTCTCCTCGATGCCAGGGTTTTGATCCAGCAGGTCGGACAGAGAATAATCCACCACATAGTTCTCGTTTTCGTCCATCTCATAGCCCAGCAGCTCATAGGTGGTATTCTCCACCTGGGTTTCCATGTAGCCGCTGAGGAAGGGCTTCAGCACTGGAATTACCTCATAGGAGAAGGTATCGCTGAGAAGCTGTCCTCCGTACAGAGATAGTATGATCACCAGCACGCCGACGATTCCCATGATGATGCCCTTCTTGAAGCCCTGCCAGGCGCAGGCGACAACGATGACCACCAGAATAAGGTTGATGATAGTAGCCAGAGCCATAAGTCACACCTCGTTATCAGTAACAATATTGAATAGACGCGAAAATCAGCGCGTCGCATTAAAATCAGAATAAGTAGACCTCTGCGTAGTTAGAGGCGGCCAGAAGGGCCTCGCCCTTGCTGCGGAGCATGGCGTATTTAAAGCCGGCAAGTCCGGTGAGGCGGCCTTTTTCCGCCAGCGAGCTGCTATACAGGATGGCGCTGTCGGAGGCCAGAATCAAAATCTCCGAATCGGAGGCGTCCAGCCAGATGATGCCGCTTTGCAGCTCCGCCTGCCCCGTCTCCCGGCCAGAGGAATCCAGGGATACCAGAACCGAGGAGGTTCCCGCCCGGTATGGGCTGAGGGCCAGCGCCAGAAAGCTGTCTCCAAAGGCGTATCCCGTCAGATATTGGCCGTCGAAGTCATAGGTGTTTTCCCATTGGCTGCTGCCGTTAAAATAGAGAACCTGCCCCGCACTGATGGCACAGAGGCGGTTGGAGGAAAACCAGTATACATCCAGCAAAATGGTATCTGACACGGAGAAGGACGCCTGCTGCTCTGACTGGGACAGATTGAACAGCCGCACCTCGCTGCCGCTGGAGGTATAGGACAACACGGCGAGATTCCGCCCGTCCGGGGATACCAGCCCGCTCATGACCCAGGCGGAGGAGGAGTACCACTGATAAACCAGATCCAGGGAGGCGTCGTACACCTCCACCAGCGCCCGATACCCGGTGTACTCCGTGGTGATGGCAATATATCCGCCCTCCGAGACAGTCAGCGAGAGGATTGTATCCGCCGGGGTCAGTGTCTGGATATTGCCGGTCAAATCCGCCACGGTGATCGTTGTGCCGCCCAGGTCATAGAACACGGCAAAGCTGTCGCAGGAGGCAATAGCGGGGGAGTCCATAGGCGTGACCATACTGACCACCGTATTCCCCTCGCCGTCCAGCAGCTCAAACCCTGTGGAGGTGGCCACGGCCAGCCCGTCTCCCACGGAGGCAAATATCTGGCCGGAGCCGGCGTCGAAAATATATTCCTCTTCCGCAACGGCGGCAGTGGAGACAGAGAGCGTCAGCTCGTCTGTGTTGAAGCGGCTCTCGTTTAACCATATGATGATACAGGCGGCAAACAGAAGCAAAGCCGCGCCCAGGGCAATGAGCGCGCCCCGAAGATCCCGCCTGGAGAGCTTTTCGGCAGAGGGAACCCCTGTCTCTGTCCGGGGGGCCTTTTCCTTTTTGGGTCGCTTCTCTTTTTTGGGAGGCGCGGTTGGCGTGTCCGGCGTGTTATTGAGTTTTTTCAAGTGTTTATTTGCCATAGGACGCCCCTCTGAAGGTTGCAATAATATATTTTATCATATTCCGTCAAGGTTTGTCTATTGCTTTTCAGCGGTCAGACCAAAAACAGCTCTAAAATCAACACGGTCAGGCAGCAGGCGACGGCTACCAGAAAAAGGCTTTTGCCCCGCCAGGCCAAAATCATGCCCACGATCAGAGCGGCCAGGCCCGCCCAGGGAGAGGATGTGGCGTCCATAATGGCGGGAAAGGTCATCACCGACAGGGTGACATAGGGGACATAGTACAAAAACGAGCGGATCGTGCGGTTTTTGATTTCCCGGCGGATCAGAACCAGGGGCAGCGCCCGCACCGCATAGGTCACGGCGGCCATAATCAGAATATATATCCACACGTTACCCTTCATGGACGTTCGCCTCCTCGTCGTCTTTCACCGGGAACAGCAGCGCCGCCCCCAGAGAGATAACGACCGTCAGAATGATTGTCTTCACGCCGGAGGATATGCCGGAAAGCAGCTCCAGCCGACTGGCAAGATAGCTCAGCAGAAAGCTGACGGCAACCAGCGCCCCCACGATGCGGCTTTCCCTGGCCTTGGGCATAATGACTGCGAGAAACATACCGAACAGCCCTACGCTGAGGGCACTGACAATGCGGGCTGGGAGAAACTCCCCCATCAGAACGCCAGAAAAGGTACCCAGGCTCCAGCCAACCGTGGCGATAAGGGTGGAACCATAGGAATATCGGGGATTCAGCCGCCCCGGCACGGCGATGGCCAGCCCGAACAGCTCGTCAGTGATACCATGGGCAACGAAAAAACGATGAAAAAATCTTGAATTCGGATCCAGCTTCTGGCTGACAGAGCAGCTCATAAGCATATAGCGGGCGTTTGCCACCAGGGTCATCACCGCAACCTCCCAATAGCCGCCTCCGGCGGCGATGATGGAGAAGGCGGCAAACTGGCCGGCAGAGGTCAGGTTGGTCATGCTGGCGATCATGGCCTGGAGGGCGGTGAAGCCAGCCTGCTTGGCGGTGATGCCAATGGTCAGCGCCACGGCGAAATACCCCAGACCCACCGGGACGCCGTCCCGCAGCCCCCGACGGAACCAGCCGTTTGTCTGTTCCATTTGGTCTATGGCCTCCATTCTGTGAGCTGCTGGCCGCCCTGCATCATTTCCCCCACCGGGCCGTCGTACCACAGCCGGTGCATGGCGAGGCCCTGGGGAGGCATGGTCGGCCCGGTCAGACGGCGGTCGCCTGTTTCCAGCAGGGCGGGGATGTCCTCCGGCTCCAGCTTGCCGTAGGAGGCGTAGACCAGGGTGCCGACGATGGCCCGCACCATGTTATACAAAAACCCGTTGGCGCAGACCGCCACGGTGATCAGATCGCCCTGCCGGGACACGTTGCACCAGTATATCGTGCGGACGGTGGTTTTGGTCTCCGTCCCCACGCTGCGGACGGCGGCAAAATCGTGGGTACCCACAAAGGCCGCTGCCGCCCTGGCCATGCGCTCCGTGTCCAGGGGCTGGGGATAAAAGCAGGCCCGGCGGCTGAGAAAGGGATCCCGGATGGGACTGTTGTGGATGGTATATACATACTCCTTGCGAAGGCAGGAGCCGATGGCGTTGAAATCCTCCGGGGCCTCCACGGCGGCGGATACGGCAATATCCCCCGGCAGGCGGCTGTTCAGCGCCAGGGGGATGCGTTCCACAGGAATAGGGCAGTCCGTGCGGAAATTGGCACAGTAGCGCCACGCGTGAACTCCGGCGTCCGTCCGGCCACAGCCGGTGACATGGGCGGCGTGCTTGCATACTTTGGCCACGGCCTGCTCCACCGTCTGCTGGACGGTGACGTCCTTTGCCTGGGTCTGCCAGCCGTGGTAATTCGTCCCATCATAGGAAAGGCGCAGGGCGATGTTTCTCATATGCCAAACCTCCGCAGCAGCAGCACCCCGGCCACTAAGACGGCGCTCAGCAGGAACGCGACGGCGTCCCGCCGCTCCATGCGAAGCTGCTTCATTCTGGTGCGGCCCTCGCCCCCGTTATAGCACCGGCACTCCATGGCCAGGGCCAGCTCGTCCGCCCGCCGGAAGGCGGAGACGAACAGGGGTATCAAAAGGGGCAGCAGGGCCTTGGCCCTCTCCACCAGGGAGCCGGTCTCCAAATCGGCCCCGCGGGCCTTCTGGGCGGACATAATGCGGTCGGTCTCCTCGATGAGGGTGGGGATGAACCGCAGGGCGATGGACATCATAAGACTCAGCTCATACACCGGCACGTGAATTTTTTTCAGTGGGCTTAAAAGCCGCTCTAGCCCGTCCGTGATGGATAGGGGGGAGGTGGTATAGGTCAGCATAAAGGTGCCGGACACCAGCAGCATCACCCGCACCACCATGACAACGGCGTTTTTCAGGCCGGTATAGGTGATTTTGATAAACCGCCAATGGAGAAGATAGTCCTCCCCGCTGGTGAAAAAGAGGTTGATGATCGCCGTAAAGACGATGAGAAATATCAGGGGCCGCAGTCCCTTGAACAGGGCCTTTGGCTTTATGTGACTGATATGAGCGGCGGCGGCCAGACACAGAGCCACCAACACATACCCGCCCACAGAGCCTGCCATAAACAGGGCGGCGATGTATATAACGGTCAGAATCAGCTTTGTCCGGGGGTCGAGACGGTGGACGGGGGTGTCGTCCGGGAAATACTGGCCAAGGGTAATGTCCTTCAGCATGACTGCTCCCCCTTCCGTCGCCACAGGGCCAGAATGGCCTCCTGGAGCCTGTCGATGGTGTAGATGTCCTCCGGCAGATCAGCGCCCTTTTGGCGCAGAAGCATGGCGATGCGGGCCGCGCCCGGCAGGTCAAGGCCAATAGCCTGCAACCGCTCCCCCTGGGAGAATATCTTCGCCGGACTGCCGTCCATCACAATGCGGCCCCCGTCCATGACCAACAGCCGCTCGCATCCGGCGGCGGTATCCATGTCGTGGGTCACAAGTAAAATAGTGGCGTTCCGGGCCTCTCGCCAGGCCATCAGCTTTTCCAGTAGGTCGGCCCGACCGGCGGGATCCAGTCCGGCGGTGGGTTCGTCCAGCACCAGAAGCTCCGGCTCCATGGCCAGCACGCCGGCAATGGCCGCCCGCCTCTTCTGTCCCCCGGAAAGCTCCAGGGGCGACTGTGTGAATACATCCTCTCCCAGGCCCACAAAAGCGGCGGCCTCCCGCACCCGTCGGTCTATCTCCTCCGGGGGGAGCTTTTGATTTTTCGGGCCGAAGGCGATGTCGTCGAAGACGTTTTCCTCAAAAAGCTGGTACTCCGGGTACTGGAACACCAGCCCCACCCGGAAGCGTGCGGCGCGCATGGCCTCCTTGGTGGCGAAAATATCCTCTCCGTCCAGCAGAACCGTTCCCTCCGTGGGCTTGAGGAGCGCGTTCATGTGCTGAATCAGTGTGCTTTTGCCGCTGCCGGTGTGGCCCAGCAGGCCCACCGTATGGCCTTCATACAGAGTCAGGTCGATGTGGTCAACGGCTTTTTTCTCAAAGGGGGTACCCTGGCTGTATGTATGGGTCAGGCCCCGCAGCTCCATCAGTGGCATAGTCCCTCCCATATTACTGAGGCACATTCCTCATCCGTCAGGGCGTCCATTGGCAAATCCATCCCGGCGGCGTTCAGACGGCCTATCAGCTCCGTTCCGTCCGGCACTGCCAGCGCCAGGCTTTTCAGCTGCTCTGCCTGGGGAAATATTTCCCTGGGCGTACCGTCCATGGCGACCTGCCCTCCCGCCAGCACGATGATACGATCAGCGCGGGCGGCCTCCTCCATGTGATGGGTAATCAGCACTACGGTGATGCCCTGCTCCCGGCACAGGGATTCCACCGTGTCCATTACCTCCTGACGGCCACGGGGATCCAGCATAGCGGTCGGCTCGTCCAGCACCAGCACCTCCGGCTCCATGGCCAGAATCCCGGCGATGGCTACCCGCTGCTTCTGCCCCCCGGAGAGAAGATGGGGCGCGTGCATACGCAGCTCATACATCCCCACCTGGCGGAGCGCGCTGTCCACCCGGCGGCGTATCTCCTCCGACGGAACTCCAAGGTTTTCCGGGGCAAAGGCCACGTCGTCCTCCACCACGTTCGCCACGATTTGGTTGTCCGGGTTTTGGAACACCATCCCAACCCTGCGGCGGATGGAAAGGAGATTATCGTCTTCCGCTGTGTCCAGGCCGTCCACCAGCACCCGCCCGGCGGTGGGGACAAGGATGGCGTTCAAATGCTTTGCCAGGGTGGATTTTCCGCTGCCGTTAGCCCCCAGCATTGCCACGAAGCTGCCGCGGCCAATGGAAAGATTTATGTCCCGCAGCGCAGGAACCGTCGTTTCAGGATAGGAAAAGGACAGCCCCTGTATTTCAATTACAGACTCCATGCTGTGCATTACCTCGAAAAATTCGGAAAGAGTTGGGCTTTAACAATCCATAATTAGTATTCCCACCGGCAGCTTGCCCCGCAGGGGAGTACCAGGCCGGAGGCTGCGGCCCGCAGACCAAGTTCCTGGGCGTCGCTGCGGCCTCCGGCGTATTTTTTGGTGAAAAGGCTTTCGGATATATAGGTCAGCACCGACGGGGAAAGACCCGTGGTATAGGAATTTATCAAAACGAAAAGGGGCTTGTCGCTCAAAAGCTGGTTCACGATCTGGCACAGGGGCCAGAGATTATCCTCCAGCCGCCACACCTCGCCCCCCGGCCCCCGGCCATAGGAGGGGGGATCCATGATGATCGCATCGTATACGTGGCCCCGGCGTATCTCCCGCTGGCAGAATTTCACGCAGTCGTCCACAATCCAGCGGACGCTTCTGTCCGCCACGCCGCTGAGAGCGGCGTTTTCCCTGGCCCACTGCACCATGCCCTTGGCGGCGTCCACATGGCACACGCTGGCCCCGGCCTTGAGGCAGGCGCAGGTGGCGGCCCCCGTATAGGCGAAAAGGTTCAGCACCTGAATCGGGCGGTTCGCAGTGCGGATTTTTTCCATGGCCCAGTCCCAGTTGGTCGCCTGCTCCGGGAAAATGCCGGTGTGCTTGAAGCTCATGGGCTTCACCTGGAAGGTCAGAGATCCATAGGCGATTTTCCAGCTCTGAGGCAGACGGTGCTTCTCCCACGCGCCGCCTCCGGCGGCGCTGCGGCGGTAGACAGCCTCCGGCGTCTTCCACCGGGGATCCCGCCGCTCCGTGGCCCAGATGGCCTGTGGGTCAGGGCGCAAAAGAATATGGCTGCCCCACCGCTCCAGCTTCTCGCCCTTGGATGCGTCGATCAGCTCATAGTCCTTCCATTTTTCAGAAATCCACATATGTACTCCATTATTCCTATAATATCAAAAGAAGATCAACTTACCGTCAAGGCGATGGGTTAGTTCATGTAATAAGCCGCCACCACGCTGGAAACCAGGATCCCGTCCACCTCGCCGTTTTTCAGAGCCTGAAAAAGACCGTCCGTATCGGTCTGATAGACCACGGAACCCAGGCTGTTCATAAAGCTCTCGTCCTGCTGCAAAACGGACATATCGGCCACGGTAACGCCCAGAGTTTTGTTCCGTAGACCGGCCCTCCGGCGGATGCGGGTGCTGGTGCTGGTGACAAGCACATATTGACTGGTCAGGTAGGCGGGGGAGTAGTCGAAGCCGGAGGTTTGATTCGTCCCGGAAATACCCATGGCCATGTCGATGTTGCCGGAATTCAGCTCTATGTCCGCGTCGGCGATGTCGATGGGGTACAGCGCCATGCTCCAGCCCAGATAGCCGCACAGATAGCTGGCAAGCTCCACGTCAAAGCCGCTGTAGCCGTCCCCGGAGGCGTAGCTCATGGGCATATTGGTGATGTCGATGCCCACGGTAATGGTGCGCTCCGGCACCGTGTCCCACAGCTCGTCCATGGCCCCGGACTGACCTCGAATGGCGGTCAGATTTTCACCGAACCAACTGTTTGAAAGGGAACGAAGCACGCCGCTGGCCGCCAGCTCATACAGGGCGGCGGTGACATATTCGGCGATCTGGTCGCCCTCTCGAAAGGCGATGACGTAGCTGCTCTCGGCACCGAAGGAATCGACCGTGCGATAGCCGTTGCCGCTGGAGCCGGAGCTGCCGGAGCAGGCCGTCAGGCCAAAAAGAAGAGCAAAGCATAAAATCAGGCACAGGATTCGGACGGTTCGCGGCATGAGGAGCCTCCTTAAAAACAAAATCCATGCGGCAGGCACGGATTTTATAGTATCATGGTATATGGTATGAAATCAAGTGTCTAAACCTTAAAGTTTTCCAAGATTTTCCGTGTTTACTGGTTGTAGCTTTCCAGGAACCGGCGGGTGCGCTCCTGCGTGGGGGCGCCGATGACCTGTTCGGGCGGGCCCTCCTCCACGATGCGGCCATCGTCCATAAAAATGACCTGGCTTGCCACATCCCGCGCAAAGGCGATCTCGTGGGTGACGATGATCATGGTAGTCTTCCGCTCCGCCAGCTCCCGGATGACCCGCAGAACCTCCTGGGTAAGCTCTGGATCCAGGGCGCTGGTGGGTTCGTCGAAGCAGAGAATGTCCGGCTGAAGGGCCAGGGCGCGGGCGATGGCCACACGCTGCTGCTGACCGCCGGAGAGCTGATGGGGGTAATTGCCCATGCGGTCGGAAAGACCCATCTGCTCCAGAAGCTGGCGGGCCTCCGCCTCGATCTGCTGGTGCAGCTCCTTTTTCCGGCTCTTGTAGTCCGGGGCTTCCTTGGCCAAAAGCTCCCGCGCCAGCATGACGTTTCCCAGGGCCGTATACTGTGGGAACAGGTTAAAGGACTGGAACACCAGACCGAAATGAAGGCGCTTTTTCCGAATATCCGCCTCCCGCTGAGAGTCCGGCTCGTCTCCGCTGTAAAGGATCTCGCCGTTCACGGCGATGGAGCCGCTGTCCGGGTGTTCCAGAAAATTCAGACAGCGGAGCAGGGTGGTCTTGCCGGAACCGGAGGAGCCGATGATGGACAGAATTTCCCCCTTTTCCAGGGAGAAGCTGATGCCCTTGAGAATCTCGCTCTTGTCAAAGGATTTTCTTATGTCTCTTACTTCTAAGATCGACATGGCTGCCTCCTTATCGGAAATAATCCAGCCGCTTTTCCAGGCGGCCAAGCAGAATGGTCAATACGCCGGTAAACAGGAGATAGTATACCGCTGTGAAAAACAGGGGCCAGATCACGCCTGAAATGCCCTGGGAGCCCTTCAAAAACGCCTGACCGGCCCAGATGATTTCCTGCAGGGCGATGATGCGGGCCAGGGACGTGTCCTTCACAAGGGTGATGATCTCGTTAGACATGGGCGGCACAATCCGCTTGACGACCTGGAGAAGGGTGACGCGGCAGAATATCTGCCGTTTGGTCATGCCCAAAACGAGACCGGCCTCCTGCTGCCCCTTGGGGATGCTCTGGATGCCGCCCCGGTATATCTCGGAAAAATAGCAGGCATAATTGAGAATGAAGGCGATGGACGCAGCCAGAAAACGGCCCGATTCCCCGCTGCCCCAGATGTTGTTGTTCATCACGAGGCCGGGGAAATAATACACGATGAGAAGCTGTATCATCAGAGGCGTTCCCCGCACGATCCACACGATGGTTCGCGTCAGCCAGCTCAGCGGGCGGAAGCGGGACATGGAGCCGAAGGAGATCACAAGTCCCAGGGGCATGGCCCCCACCAGGGTGATGAAAAACAGTCTGAGGGTTTGAAGAAAGCCGGTGTTCAGCGACTGAACGACAATGGGGAACTGCTCCAGAAACAATTCCATGGACATCCGCTCCTTTCCAATGGCCAGCGGCGGCCAGATGTCTTTGTTTGTATGTATGTTATAATTCTATTAAGGGGGACAAGAATTTTTCCCGGCGAACACGCCGCCGGGAAAAATGCAAAAGCCGATATAGGTCGGGCAGGCTTGATATTACTGGGCGATGATGGCGGCCTGAACGCCGTATTTCTCGGCGATCTCCATCATGGTGCCGTCGGCGTAGCTCTCGGCAAAGAACTCGTTCAGGGCCTCGGCCAGGTCGGAACCCTTGCGGAAGCCAACGCCGTACTCCTCGCCCTCGTCTTCGTTCAGGGAGATGGTGTAGGTCAGGTCTGCATAGCTGGTACCCTCGCCCACCATGGCGCCGGCCATCAGGGCGTCGATAACAGCGGCGTCAGAGGTGCCGGCGGCAACCTCCATCAGCGCGTCGGCCTGAGAGGTGACAGGGGTGGTGGCAAAGCCGTTGGCTTCCGCCTGGCTCTCGCCGGCGCTGCCGGCCTCCACGGCGAAGGTCAGGTCGGCCATGGACTCTACTGTGTCATACTGATCCGCGACGTCCGCAGGCAGAACCACCACCTGGGTGTTGTTGCAGTAAGCGTTGGAACACTCCATGGAGGAGGTCACTTCGTCGGTCAGGGTCATGCCGTTCCAGACGCAGTCGATGCTCCCGGCGTCCAGCTCAAGAATCTTGTTGTCCCAGTTGATTTCCACAAACTCTACGGTTACGCCCAGGCTCTCGGCAAAGGCGGTGGCCATGTCGGCGTCGAAGCCGATCCAGTTGCCGTTCTCGTCCTTGTAGTCCATGGGTTCGAAATCGGTGATGCCAACTACCAGGACGCCCTGATCCTGAATGTAGGCGACCTCGCTCTCCGCCTCGGAGCTGTCGTCGGAGCTGGAAGAGGAGCAGGCGGTCATGGCGAAGACTATCACCATTGCCATCAGCAGAGCAAGCAGCTTTTTCATCGTTTTCATGTTTATTATCCTCCTTGTGATATGTCGGGTCGTTCAGCAGATATTTTACTACATTACTATACTAAAGTAAAGGGCTTTTTTTCGTCCTCCTTACTTTTTTTACATTTTGTTCACCTAAGTTAGGCGAGCCGGTATATAATTAGGGTAGAATGAACAACGAGGGCGGCGCGCCCGGTTTATAAAACCCTTATATTATATGATTTACGCATATGCAGGCATAGGAGGCACAGAGCCATGGGAAAGAAAGCGCTTATCATTGAGGATGACGGCAATATTGCGGAGCTGCTGCGACTGTATCTGGAAAAGGACGGCTTTGAGGTGGCCCAGGCCGGGGACGGAGGTCAGGGCGTGACCCTGGCACAGAGCTTCGAGCCGGATGTGATACTGCTTGACATTATGCTTCCCGTGAAGGACGGCTGGCAGGTGTGCCGGGAGGTGCGGGCCTTCTCCAAGACTCCTATTATCATGCTGACAGCCAAGGGTGAGACGGCGGATAAGGTGGCCGGCCTGGAGATGGGGGCGGACGATTATCTGACCAAGCCTTTTGAAGTGAAGGAGCTGCTGGCGCGGGTTCACGCCGTTATGCGCCGCACTGCCGAGGAGGAGGGGGAAAAGCCCAAGCGCCTGAGCTTCGACAAGCTGATTGTTGACCTGGATTCTTACGAGCTTATCGTGGACGGAAAAAAGGTGGATACGCCTCCCAAGGAGATGGAACTGCTGTTCCACCTGGCCTCCTCTCCCAACCGGGTATATACCAGAAATCAGCTTCTGGACGAGGTGTGGGGCTTTGACTATTTTGGCGATTCCCGGACGGTAGACGTTCATGTCAAGCGCCTGCGGGAAAAGCTGGAGGGCGTGTCCGACCAGTGGCGGCTGAAAACCGTCTGGGGCGTGGGCTACAAGTTCGAGGTGGGAGAGGCCTGAGGTGAGAAAAAGCGTCTTTTTCAGGAGCTTTCTTGTTACGGCCTGTATGCTTGTCATCTGCTTTGTGGCCTTTGGCGTTATTATATTCGTCATGGGCCGCTCCGTTATGATGCAGGAAAAGGCGGAGTCCCTCTATACAAACGCCGACGAGGTGAAGCGTTTCACAGAGGCGGTTGGTACGGAGGAAGAGCTGGACAATCTTGTGCTGCGGATGAATTTGAGCATTATCGCCCAATGTACAGGCAATCATATTCTTCTCTGCGATGAGAACGGCAGCGTGGTGTCAAGCTCTGACGAGAACCGGGTATCCCCCTATGTGGGAATGGAGATAGACGACAACGTCCTGACCACCGTGCGGGAGGAGGGAACCTATGTAGGTCTGACCGACCTGAACGGGGTCTATGACGGCCTTTGCTATGTGGTGGCGGAGAGCATTGAGACCTCCGGCGGGGAGCTGATGGGTTATGTGATCGTCAGCTATCCCAGCAGCGGCTTCTTCAGCGCCTGGAGCGGTTTCTTTCTGGTCTTCATTATGATCACCGTGGCTGTGCTGATCGTGGCGGTGCTGCTGGAATACGCCAACGCCCGGAGGCTGGCCCGTCCTCTGCTGGAGATGTCTGAGGCGGCCCACAGCTTTGCAAGAGGGGACTATTCTGTCCGCGTAACCCCCTATCAGCGGGAGGATGAGATCGGCACCCTTACAGAGGCGTTTAACGTTATGGCGGAAAGCCTGGAGCGGAACGAGTCAAAGCGGCAGGAGTTTGTGGCGAACGTCTCCCACGAGCTGCGCACGCCTATGACCTCTATTGCCGGCTTTGCGGACGGACTTCTGGACGGTACCATCCCCCAGTCGGAGGAGAAAAAATACCTTCAGACCATTTCCTCTGAGACCAAGCGGCTCAGCCGCCTGGTGCGGAGCATGCTGGATATGTCCCGGCTCCAGGACGGAAGCCAGGTGCGTATGCAGAAATTCGACCTGCCGGAAATGGTGGTGCAGACCCTCCTGAATTTTGAGGAGCGGGTGAACGGCAAGGATATGAACGTGGAGCTGAATATGCCGGAGGGAACGCTGCCCGTGACGGGAGATCTGGACTCTCTGACCCGTGTGGTGTATAATCTTATTGACAACGCCATAAAATTCGCCGGAAAAGGGACGGAGCTTGTTATCAGCATCTGGAAGGAGGAGGGCCGGGCCTATACCAGGGTGCAGGACACCGGGGCCACTATTCCATCGGAGGAGCTGCCGCTGATCTTCGACCGTTTCCACAAGGCTGACCGTTCGCGGGGGCTTGACAAGGAAGGTGTGGGCCTGGGCCTTTATATGGTGCGGCAGATATTGGCCGCCCATAATCAGGACATCTTCGTCACCAGTGAAAACGGCGTCACCGCCTTTACCTTTACCCTGGCGTTGGCGGAATGAAAATAACATCGCGTTAACAAACAAAACGAATCGTTTATAATTTACAGTTTATTAAAATCTAATTCATATCTTAATGGCCGGTGTATAGTATACTGAATCCGGCCCTAAGGAGGACTTTCAATGCCTGAACACAGCACACGCCGTCCGGCGGATTGGTATTTATCATCCCCGGAGCAGGCGAATTGGTATAAAGATCCGTCCCATGTGGTCATACCCCAGCCGGCGGAAGCGGGTTGTTCCACACACCAACCTCCCCCCCGCTCCGCTGGTTTTGAGGGGCAAAAAGCCAAAAGGCGGCGGAGAACGAAAATTATTTCGCTCTCCGCCTGCGCGTTGTTGGTTTGTGTGGCTTTGGGCGTGGCTCTGTGGCAGATCACCGTGCAGCTAAAAAATCTTTCCAGTCAGACAGCGGACAGCGGATCATCGGCGGTCATCGTCATTCCAAACGGCGACGGCAGCGCGGATTCTCAGTCCGATTCGGACGGCGGCAGCGTGTACGACGACTACCAGGAGTATTTTGAAGCGTATTACTCCAGCTCCAGCGAAATCACCATCCCGGCGGCGGAGACCGGCACCGGCGTCACCCTGACCCTGGCGGAGGCCCAGGGGGAGGAGCTGTCCCTTCAGGATATTTACGACCTGGTCAGCCCGGCGGTGGTGGGCATCACCGCCTACATCGAGGGTTATGAATACAGCTACGGCACCGGGGTGGTGTTTACCTCCGACGGGTATATTATCACCAACACCCATGTGCTGGAGGGCTGTGATACGGCGACGGTGAAGTTTTCCGATGGAACGGAGTACGAGGCTCTTCTTGTTGGCTCGGATGAATCCAGCGACATTGCCGTTTTGTACATCGACGGAGAGGATCTGCCCTATGCGGAGTTTGGCGATTCCGACGCGCTCCGGGTGGGAGATCAGGCCATCGCCATCGGGAACCCTCTGGGGGAGACCTATTCCGGCACCATGACCAACGGCATTATCTCCGCGATTAACAGGAATATCACCTATAACGGCCACACCATGACGCTTCTGCAAACGAACGCCGCCCTGAACGAGGGCAACTCCGGCGGCCCGCTGATCAACGCCTATGGACAGGTCATCGGCATCACCAACATGAAAATCATGTCCACCTATTATTCCACGGTGGAGGGCATCGGCTTTGCCATTCCGTCCTCGGTGGTGAAGGAGGTGGCCGACCAGCTTATCGAATACGGCGTCGTGCTGGGCGAGCCGACCATCGGCATTGTGGCCGGATCTGTCAGTGCGGAGGCCATGGCGCTGTATGACCTGCCGGAAGGAATATATGTGTCCGAGGTCAGCGAAGGCTCTGACGCGCTGGAAAAGGGTCTTCAGGTGGGCGACGTTATCACCGCCGTGAACGGCGAAGCCGTCACCTCCGTGGCCGATGTGAATCTGATAAAAGAGGGCTATGAGGTGGGAGACACCATCACCCTGACCGTTTACCGGGATGGGGAGACCTTCGATTTGGAAATCGAGCTGGTGGATAAGAGCCAGATAGAGTAATGCCAATCCTCTTCAAAAGGAAAAGGCAGAAAACAGAATGAACGGAAACGGGACGGCGTCTATTGACGTCGTCCCGTTTTGGCGTTTTAGGGGGCTGCCCCGACAAAAAAGCGGCCAGCAGCATAAAGCTGCTGGCCGGGAGGGTTTCATTTCTCTGATGGATTTTATTCGATTTCGATGAACTTGTTGGTGTGTATCAGAACGATGTCGTCCAGAATGGTCAGCGGGACAGGCTGAATCAGCTCCTGCTGAACAGGATCGCCGCTCAGGTTGGAGGTGTGGGTGATGACCACGGTTTCCGGCTCGCTGTAGGCGGGGGCGGCGGCATATACCGGCTGGCGCTGCGGCTCCTGCTGAAGGGGCTGGGTGCCGGGCTCCTGACGGGGAGGTTCCTGAGGCGGTACGGGCTGAGAGCTGCTCATAGGCGGCGGGGCGGGCTGTCTTGCCGTCCGGCCCGTGGTTCGCCTGTTGAGGCGGCCAGAGCTGTGAAGCTGCTTTTCCAACTGGTTCATGTCAATCACCGTGTTGCCGGTGACGCCCACCTCGCCCTGGCGCATCCGGGCGATGCCCTTGCGGCGGGCGCGGCCTGAAAGATAGCTCACCAGTTGGGGGATCTTCCAGAGGATGAACATCAAAACAGCCGCAATCAGAAGGACGCCTGCCACGGCATAGCAACCGTAGGAAACGTATCGAAAAATCTCATAGCTTTCCATATGTATGCTTCATCCCCCTTTCAGCCCATCAGATTTACGTTTTTCCGGGCGGTCTCAATGCTGGCCAGCACGTCCTCGCAGGCGGTGGCGTTGGCCTCGCTGTTAAAGGACATCTGGGAGAGAACGCTTTCCGCCTCGTCCAGCATAGACAGCATATCCGAAACGGAAACGCCGTCGTTAGAAAACTGCTTGTAATATTTGATAATGGAGTTGACCGCCATGCGGTATATCTGGAGCTGGGCATAGTCCGTCTCCGTAGAGGCGGAATCCACCATCTGGGTCAGCTCCGTCCAATAGGAGCCATACTCGCCCTTGTCCGTGTCGTCGTCGATTTTCGTCTGGATGTGCAGGTTATAGTCGGCAATGTTGTAATACAGATTGGCCAGGGTATAATACTGGTTGTCCTCCGGCAGATATTTCGCCGCCAGCTCAAACCAGCTCAGGGCCTGGTTCATGCGCATTTCCTCGTCGCTGCCCTCGCTGGAGAGGTAGTAAAACCAGATGGCGTGGCCCGTGTTGTAGAGCAGCTCGCCCAGGGCGGTGTCGTCGTCGTATTTTTCCGCGATGGCGGTGATGTTTTTGGACACCAGAGACAGCTTGGAAAACTCCGCAGAGGTGATGTTCGCGTCCTCGCAGTAGGATTCTGTGGAGGAGATGATGTTCAGAAGGGTCTCATAGGCGTCGAGGGTGCTGGCGTCCAGGCCGACGGCCTCCTCGCACAGGGCGATGCGCTCCGAATTGGACAGGGCGCTGGTGCCGTCGCTTGCCTCCTGGATTTTCGATTCATAGGTGTCCGCCACCTGGCTGCCGCTGATTCCCAGACAAAGGGTTCCGGCCAGGGCCATAACCACACACAGGCCCGCGATGACGAAAAAGGTCTTCACCTTGCGGCGGGCGTTCTCGTCTCCTGTGCCGATGTGTTCCAGGTCGTACATCAGCTCTACGCAGTCCTGATAGCGGTCGCGGGGGTTTTGTTTGGTGCATTTCAGGATGATCTGCTCCAGATCCGGGGAGAGGTTGGGGTTGATTTCCCGGATGGGTACCATGCCGTGATAGGGCTCCGCGCTGGGGTGGGGGGTATACCCTGTAACCAGGTGGTACATGGTGGCCCCCAGGTTATAGATGTCCGTGCGGGGGTCGGTCTGGCCCTGGTTGCCGTACTGCTCCGGGGCGGCGTACCCCTCGGTCCCCAGGGTGATGGTGTCCTTCACGTTCCCGGCCTTAAATTCTCTCGCGGTGCCAAAGTCGATGATGGAGATGTTGCCGTCCGGCTTGAGCATGATGTTGGAGGGCTTCAGATCCCGGTAGATGATCGGCGGCTGGCGGGTGTGGAGGTATTGCAGCACGTCGCAGATCTGCTTGGCCCAGAACACCACGTATTCCTCTGGCAGCGCCCCATGCTCCTCCAGGGCTTTGGCCAGGGAGTTGCCCTCGATATAGTCCATGACGATGACGAAGGAGTCCTCCTTGTCGATTACGTCGATGATGCGGGGCAGATGGGGGTGGTTCAGCTTTTTCAGAATATCGGTCTCCGCCACGAGACCCTGCTTCACGATCTCGTAGTTGCGGACGCCGTCCTTCCGAACCTCCTTCACCGCCCACTGCTGATTTGCTTTTTCGTTCATAGCCAGATAGACAACGCTCATGCCGCCCTTGCCGATCTGGTTCAGAATTTTATATTTGCCGTCCAGTACGGAGCCTATTTCCAGCATATGTATCCTTCACTCCCTCTTCCGCGCATGGCGGGCGCGGAACATATTTTTCTCGCAAAAAAGCGCATCAGCTTGTTCTGATAACGCCGACGGTGATGTTGTCCTGCTCGTGGCGGCGCATATTCTCGCTGATGAGGTAGGCGCAGCTTTTTTCCATTTCCTTTTTGGTGTAGACGAGCTGGGGACTGAAATAATAGGCGAATTCCTCCGAGGAGATCTCGTGCCGGAAGCCGTCCACGCACAGCATATAGATGGCGTCCCGCTTGGTGGTGCCGCTGTAGGTGTCCGGGTAAACGCTGGGGGAGGCGCCAATGCATTGCAGGAGAATATTGCGCCGCTCGTCCATGCGGGCTTCCTCCTCGGTCATGCGGCCCTCCTTGACCTCCCGGTTCACGAAGCTCTGATCCTCCGTGAGCTGGGTGATGCCCTCGCCGGTGATCTCATAGATCCGGGTGTCGCCGATGTTCATGATGGTGTACTGATCCTGATAAAACAGAATCACCGTGGCGGTGGTGCCAAGGCGGATGCCCTGGGCCGCGCCGTTGGTGCGGATGCACTCGTTCAGGCGGGAGGCCAGCACATCCCACTGGATGGATACCTCCTTCATCACGTCCCCGCCCTCTGCCAGTATCAGGGGAAAGGAGGTCTCGAACCAGTTGCGGAACTGCTGGATCACCGTGCCGCTGGCTACCTCTCCGTCGGACAGGCCGCCCATACCGTCGCACACAATGCCGAAGCAGCATTTGCCCATGGGCGTGTCCGCCACAGTCAGAGAGATGCTGTCCTGGTTGCTCTTTTTTCGCAGGCCGCAGTCTGTGCTGGCCCAAATCGTATAATCCATAGATATTCCTCTAAAACGAACACTTTAATGAATTTGTACCATATATCGCATACCGCGCCTCTGAGGAGAGGCGCGGTATTGGATTGTGATGTGGAAAATCAGGCGTTCTCGAAGCGGAAATTCTCGTCCGCCAGACGGATGCTGTCGCCCTCGTGGATGCGAACCTCCGTGTTGGGGGTAAGCTGGGTGCCGTTCACGAAGGTGAAGTTGGAGGAGTTGTTATCCAGGATGAAGTACTCCCCGTTCCGGCTCACGATAGAGGCGTGGTTCCGGCTGATAGCGGTATTGTTGGTGATGACATAGTCCACAGAACCCCGCTTGCTGCCGATGCGGAACACGGTCTTGTTGATGGGAACGCGCTCGCCGGTGGACTCCCGCACCAGGCAGACCTTTGCGCCGCCGTTGCCGCCCAGAATGGTGGTGGCCTGGTCGTCATAGCCGCCGCCCAAAACGTCGGTGGGCCGGTCGTTGTCATAGGACTGGGGCTGGGACAGGGTGCGCTGGTAGTCGCTGTTGGAGGAGGACTTGCCGTCCGTCTTCTTGCTCTTGCCTGTGACCAGGATGATCACGACCACGATGATGGCTACCACGATGACCGCCGCAATGATAATGATGATGGCCCAGGGGATGGAGCTTTCAGCCTCCGGCTCCGGGGTGGCGACCACGGGCTCCTCGGTGGCAGCCGGTTCCTCGGTGGCAGCCGGCTCCTCGGTGGGAGCGGGCGTCTCGGTGGCTTCGGTGGGTTCGGGGGTAGGAGTCGTTGTGTTGTCTTCAAGGCGGGCGTCCGTCCACTCTATGCCCAGGTAATCCAGGGCCTCGCAGACCTTCTCGATCTGGATGGCATAGTAGTAGTTGTTGGCTTCCTCAGTGGTGTAGGTATAGGAGTTGATGCCGATGACCTCGCCGTTGGAGTTGACCAGGGGGCCGCCGGAGCAGCCGCTGGAGATGGTGGCGTTGGTCTGGTAGACGGGAACGAGCAGTCCGGAGGAATCATACTGGGAAGAGATGCTGGTCACGTTGGTGATGGTACCTTGGGTGACGGTGACGGAGCTGGTGGTGAAGTCCACGTCCTTCATAATAGTACTCAGCTCGGCGGGGAAGCCAAGGGCGTAGCAGACCTCGGTGGTACCCTGAGTGTCCGGGTTCAGAGCGAGGACGGAGCGGTTGGCGATGGTGCCCTGAGCGTAGAGGATGGAGAAGTCATACTCGGAGTTGCTGTTGGCCACGTCTACCTCCACCACGGTGGTACCCAGAATGGACACGGCGAAGTGGTCGTATATATTGAAGCTGGAAATGGTAACGCCGTTTTCGTCGTAGTAGATGCCGGCGGTTTCATTCTCGGTTACGTGGTAGTTGGAGAGAAGCACGGCCTGACCGCTGGAGTTGTAGCCGATCAGGAAGGCGCTGCCGGCGACGGCGGCGTCGCCATAGGTGTAGTTATAGTAGTAGTTGAGGTATTCATAGGTGGAGACGAATCCCAAAATGGGGTCGTCCACATAGGTGTTGTACAGGTACTCATAGGAGTAATAACCTACAACGTGGAACACACCGTCAGCGGCTGCCTGCACGGCGGCGTTGCTGGTGCTGGTGGAGGCCATCGCGCTCACGCCAAAGCAAAGAGCCAGGCTGAGAATGATGGCGAGAACGAGCATGAATGACAGGATTTTTTTAAGGCTTTTCATGATTTCCTCTCCTTATGGATTTTTATTTTTACTTAAAGGGATTACAAAATAATGAGCGGAGCTTCTCTCAGCACTGGAACAGGAACTCCTCGTCCGCCAGGGTAAAGCTGCTGCCGGGGGAAAGCGGCGTCTCCTGGTTGCGCTGCAGGCGCTGACCGCGGAGAAAGACTCCGTTGCTGGAACCCATGTCTTTCAGGAAATAGGAACCCCGGCGGGTGATAATGGCGGCGTGACGGCGGCTGATGGCGGGATTGTTCTGCACCAGGAAGTCCACGCCTCCCCGCTTGCTGCCGATGACGAAGGTGGAGCGGTCAATATAGGCAAGCTCGTTTGTACGCTTGCGGACGATGTGGGGAATACCGCTGGAGGTTTGGGTGGTCTTGGGCGGCGGATCGTCCTGTGGAGCCTGGCCCAGAACGGTGGTTTTTCCCAGATTGTCCGTGCTGTTCAGACGTGTAGGCTTGGGCGGCTTGGGCGGTTCCCTGCCAGCTATGATGGGCTGTTCCACAGCGGGACCCGGCGGCGGTTCCTTGCCAGGGATACGGGGCTGTTCGGGAAAGTCCTGGAGCTTTTCCATGACGGCGGCGGTACCCTCCGGCTCCCCGGTGTTGCCGATCTCCGCCTCGTTGGGACGGGGCAGGGTCTGGCCGCTCTCCCAGGGGCGGTATTCCATATCCTCGGCCTCCGGGTCGATCAGGCCCGAAATGGGGGACGAGACGTCAGGCGAGTTGCTTTCCGTCGGCGCAGAGGAAGAGGCCTCCTCAGGATCGGACGCTTCCTTTTCCGGCGCAAAGAAACCTTCCTTGTCGAAGATGTCGTTAATGGTTTGCCCTGGGTCTTTTATATCGTCGTCTGCCAGGAAAGCGGGCGTTTCCTGGGGTTCCGGCTCCGGCAGAGCAGTTTCTTCCGCTTCCGGGATGGCAGGCTCTGACTCCGCCTCTGGAGCGGGCGTCTCCATCTCCTCCGTTTCCTCCGCCGCAGGCTGTGCCGAAACGGGTTCTTCCGATTCCTCCGGGGATCGGGCCGCCAGCTCATTCAGAAGCTGGCGAAGACCGCTGATGGAAAAGGATTCCTGGGCCGTGAGATCAACCGCCTGCTGCAATAGGGGGGCAGCCTGCGGGTTGGCCTCCTGGGCCGCGACCAGAAGCGCCCGCCACAGGGCCTGCGCCCCGTGGTCTGTCATACCGCTCCATATCGGCCCCTCTGCCGCCAGCAGGAGGAAACGCCATTGGCTGCCGGATTCGTCCCAAAAGAGTTTGTCCTCCGTGAACAGACGAAGACTCTCCCCGATCAGCAGAGGACAGCTTTGAATCTCTCCGCACAAAAGGCTCAGCCGCTGGAGGATGGTCTGTGCGGGCCATGCGGCGACGGCGGCGCGAAAGTCGGTCAGGCCCTCGGTGCTGTAGCGCTGCTCGATGCCCTGGGCCTCCACATGAATATCCACCGGCACCATACCGGCAATCTGCCGGTCAAACAGGGCCCTGATGATGGAGGGATAATCCTGCTCTATGGGAACGATGTGGATATGCTCAGACCGTTCTTCTGTATTCATTTCCATCTTCTCCCGTCTCCTCCCTGGGGAGGCAAAGAACGAAACGTCATAACCGGCAAAATCAGACGTATAGGTGCCTCTTTCCCCTGATTTCTTATAATGTTAACATATTACAACATTTGAATAAATCCGTCGCTGTTCGGATCGCCTGACGGCGGGAGTTTACATAAAAGATTAAAGGACGGGCAAATACTATGGAGACGGACGTACGCCTCGCCCTGTAAAAAAATACCATTTCCCGGCGTCCGCATGCTGGCGGGCGTTTTGCCGCCGGTGGAAGAAAAGAGAGAATTTAGCGCGGTTTCAGCCCGTCGTTTCTCACATACTGAATAGGCCGAAAGGAAGACAGGGCGGCAGAAAACGGGAGGAGAAGCAAATATGGGCAGACAATGGCTTTTGCGGCTGCGGACGGTAGCCGCGATTTGGATTATTTCAGCATTTTTATGTGGATCGGCCTTCGCGGAGGGAACGCTGATTCCCGTGGGCGAGCCGGCAGGCATACAAATACAAACGGACGGCGTGCTGGTGGCGGGAACCACTGAGCTTCAGGCTGGTGGGGAGACGGTGGCTCCTGCCAGAGAGGCGGGGATTCGGGCCGGAGATGTTATCGTTTCCGTGAACGGACAGCGGGTGAATTCCGCCGCCGCGCTGATGGCTGCGGTGGACGAACTGCGTGGCGATACGGTGGAGGTAACGGTGCTGCGGGACGGCGGGACGGCTACCTTCACCGTTACCCCGGCCCTGGCCGACGACGGGGATGGCCGCCTGGGACTGTGGCTGCGGGACGGAGTGGCCGGTATCGGCACTATTACCTATATCGACCCGGAGACCGGCAGCTTCGGCGCGCTGGGACATGGGGTGAACGATGTGGATACCGGCGTGCTGCTTCCCGTGGGCGAGGGGACGCTTTGCCGGGCCAGAATTCTGGATGTGAAGCCGGGCCTCTCCGGCACGCCGGGAGAGCTTACCGGGGCCTTTGACGGAGAGGGCGTGATTGGCCGGATCGACAGCAACACGGTCTGCGGCATCTTCGGTGCGGTGACGGGGGACATGAGCGGCCTTCGGCAGGCCGTCCCCATCGGGACTCCGGAGGAGATCGTCTCCGGCCCGGCCACCATTCTGGCCTGTGTGTCCGGCCAGACCGTGGAGGAATATGACGTGGAGATCTCCCGCACCGGCATGGCCGCCGGAAGCGGGCGGGATCTGATGGTCCGCGTGACCGACCCCGACCTCCTGGCCCAGACCGGCGGCATCGTCCAGGGCATGTCCGGCAGTCCCATTTTGCAAAACGGCAAGCTGGTGGGGGCTGTGACCCATGTGCTGGTAAACGACCCGACGCGGGGGTATGGGATATTTATCGAGACCATGCTGGAAGCCCAGCAGCGGGCGGCGTAAAGAACAGGGGCCGCGTCAAAACCCTTGGGTTTGACGCGGCCCCTGTTTTCATGTCTGTGTTCGCGGTTATTCCAGCAGCTCCTTCAGCCGGAGGCTGGCGGCGTACAGCTCGTTTTTGCTGTAGGTGCAGCCCTCGTCCGCCAGCACCAGGCGGATGGCATCCTTGCGGTTGCAGCCCTCCCGGACGATTTTGTCCACCAGCAGGGCCTCCGGGGAGACGATATGCTCCTGCTTGGGAATGAGGTATTCCTCCGTCAGTTCTACCACCAGGGCAAACTCCCCCTTGTCGTAATTGCCCTTTTCCAGAAGCTGCTCCCGCACCTCCGCCGGGGTTCCCCGGAAGGTCATCTCGTGGAGCTTGGTCAGGTCGTTGCACAGGCAGATCTGGCAGGGGACGGCCTCCTGGACGAAATACTCCACCGTGTCCATGATACGCTTGGGGGATTCGTAGAACACCCACGTCCGGCTCAGGCCCCGGCGCATTTGCTCCAGCAGCTTCCGGCGGGGGGCGTTTTCCCTGGGGAAAAATCCGTAGAACTGAAAGGTACTCAAATCGAACCCGGAGATGGATAGGGCCGCCACGGCGGCGCAGGCGCCGGGAATGGCCGTCACACGGATCCCTTCCGCCACGGCGCTTTTGATAAGCTCGTTGCCGGGGTCGGAGATGCAGGGGGTACCCGCGTCGGTGATGACGGCGACATTTTTCCCCGCCTTCAGCTCTGCGATGAAATATTTCGCCTTCCCATGCTCGTTGAACTTGTGGTTGGACACCAGTTTTCCCCGAATCCCCAGCTTGTTGAGCAGCACCACGCTGCGGCGGGTGTCCTCCGCCGCGATGAGATCTGCTTCCTCCAGCGTTTTGATGCCCCGCTGGGACATATCCCCCGCGTTTCCGATGGGCGTCCCCACAATGGAAAGGACGCCGGGGGCTGCGCTCTCCTGTATGTTTTCCATAGCTTCCTGCCTTTGCTCAAGATTTTTGCGCCGCCCTCTGCTGTCCGTTTTATGGGACAGGATCTTCTGTATGATAAGGGCATACAAAGAAAGGACGGTATTTTCAAATGTCAAAGAGAAAAAATATTTTGCACCACATCGGCTTCTGGTGCGTCATAGCCCTGGCCGTCACCGCCGAGGGGTGGATGGACGGGCTGTGCCGGGTGATTTTCAGAGCTTAGTCGTTATTATTATACAGCGCCGCGATGGCCGCTACATGGCGGCCCATTTCCGCCGCTACAGAGTCCGGGGCCAGGATGCTGGCCTGCATGCCAAAGCCGCACAGCCAGCCGAAAAACTGCACGTTTACCGCCACGTTCACTGTGACGGAAAACCGATTTTCATCCAGGGGAACCAGGCTGACGTCGGCGCCGAAGCGGTCTATTACTGCCCCGGCCAGGCCCCGGTCAAAGGCCAGACGCACCGACTGCACACTGCCGGAGAACATCCCAAAGTGACTGTCGGAATAGGCGGCCATGTCGAACTTGCCGAAGTCCTCCGCCCCCCGGCGGGGCTGGTCGGTCTGGCGTATGCCGATCATTTTATCCACCCGGAAGTGCTTGATAAGCCCGGCCTCGTCGTCGTAGGCGACCACATAATAGTTTTCGTCGTCCCACAGCAGGACCCAGGGACTGACCCGGTACCGCTGCCCGTCATGCCGCAGAACCCGCTCTTTCTCCACGTTCCACTCGAAATATTGAAAGGTGATGCTTCGATCCTTGTCGATGGCGTCGTGTATCCCGTCCACGTTGTAATAGATGGACTCGTTCATGGCCTTAATGCGGCCCCGGACGTATACCTCCCGGTGGAGGGATCGGGCCTCATGCTCGCTGGCGAGACTCTCCAGCTTGCCGATCAGCTCCAGGGATTTCTTCTCCGTAATGAAGCGGGAGGACTGGACGCTGTCCACCAGCAGCTTCAGCTCCGGGAGCTGAAAATCCCGCTGGCCGATGAAATACCCGGTGCGGGAACCCAGCCGCTTGTCCTGGACATCCAGCCCAAACTGACGCAGGGCATCCAGGTCGTCGTAAACGCTCTTCCGCTCGGCGGCTATGTCCTGCCGGGCCAGATAGGCGATCATATCGCTCATGGTGACGGGATGCTCCTCGTCCGAGCCGCGGAGCAGGTATTGGCACAGATACAGCAGCTTCAGCTTCTGACCGTATTTTTTCGACATAGCGCCGCCTCCTTAGTAGTTTTCTATCTCTACCGTTTCCGTCAAGGCTCCAATGTCCCGGCCCAGGAAGGCCGCCGCCACAGAGACGAAATCCTCCCGCCGGGCGCTGCAATAGTAAGCCTGTCCGCCGGGGGCGGATGGATCCGCCAGGGCGTCCCGCTCTTCCAGAGCCGCCAGCAGCGCCCCGATGGACGCGCCGCCGGAGTCTATGAGCCGGACGTCCGGCCCCATGAGCTGTCCCACCGCCCCGGCGATCAGGGGATAGTGGGTGCAGCCCAGTATGACCGTGTCCACGCCTGCTTCCCGCAGGGGCCGAAGATACTCCTCAGCCGCCTCCATGAGGGCCGGATCTCCGGCCTGGGTGTGGCCGGACTCGATGAGCGGCACCAGCCTGGGGCAGCCCTGGGCCGTCACCTGGGCCGCGGGAAGAAGCCGGGCGACGGCCCTTTCATATACGCCGCTGCGAACCGTGGCGTTGGTGGCAATCAGGCCAATGCGCCCGGTTTTCGTGGCGGCGGCTGCGGCCTGGGCCGCCGGTTCCACCACACCGATAACGGGGATTTCTCCGCTGTCCGCCTGAATTTCCGGCAGGGCGTTGGCCGTGATGGTGTTGCAGGCGATAAGCAGGGCCTTCACGTCCTTTGTGCGGAGAAACCGGGCGTCCTGGCGGGAAAGGGCCTTGATGTCCTCCGCCGTTCTGTCGCCGTAGGGGACGCGGGCCGTGTCCCCAAAGTACACAAACCGCTCGTTCGCCGCCGTCTCCAGCAGCACCCGCACGGCGGAAAGACCCCCCACGCCGGAGTCGAAAATTCCAATAGGCCGGTTATCCATGCTGGCAGACCTCCTTATTCCTCGCCCCGGCTCATGGCCGGATGGGCCTTCGCCCGGTGCTTGCCGGTGAGCTGTTCCACCGTCAGGCGCATAATGGTGGTGTGGGGAACCGCCGCCGGGTTAAAGGGGAAATCCTCCTGGCGGTAGTGGGCCATCAGAACCCGGAGAGCATCTATTTTATCCTCCTCCGGGAGGATGTCCACCCGGCCCCGGCCTATGACGCTTTCATATTCCATGGTGCAGTTGCCCTGCTCCTCGTCCAGAATTAAATTGTGGCCCCGATCCATCTCGAAGCTGACCCGGTTGTCCCTGGCCAGCAGCTCATACTTCCGGCCTGTATCCGCGCCGTGGAAATAGAGGGTTATCTGCCCGTCCTCCACGCGCATCCCGAAGTTCAGGGGCAGGATATAAGGATAGCCCTCTTCGTCGTTCAGGGCCAGACGGCACACGTCGCACTGCTCCATCACCTGTATGATCTCGTTTATGTCCCGGATCTCTCTGTCAGTCCGTCTCATCCGAATTGCTCCTTTATAATAAATTTACCGCCCGCAGCGGCGGGTCAGCGCTTTGATTTTCTCCGCCAGGGCCTTGTCTGCCGCGCCGGGCTGCATCCGCCAGCGCCACCAGCCCTCCCCCAGACCGGGGGTATTCATCCTGGCCTCCGGCCCCAGGCCCAGCCAGTCCTGCATGGGGCAGAGGAACCGATTTGCGCGGGAGGCCATACCCGCGCGAAGGATCCCATCGGACAAACTGTCCGTTTTCTTCAGCTTCAGGTATCGCCGGGCAAAGACCTGCTCCTCTGGGGTCATCTCCTCCGTCCACTGGGCCAGGGTCATGTTGTCGTGGGTGCCGGTGTAGCAGACGGCGTTTTCCTCATATTTTCCCGGCAGGTAGGGGCTGCTCCCGTCGGGGGAAAAAGCGAAATTCAAAACCTTCATTCCCGGCCAGCCGGTATATTTTTGCAGCGCCCGCACCTCCGGGGTGAGAAAGCCCAAGTCCTCCGCGATAAAATCCATGGAGCCGCAGCCCTGCTTGAGGGCGTCCACAAAGGCACGCCCTGGGCCGGTACGCCACTGCCCCCCGGCGGCGGACTGCGCCTCCGGCGGGACGGCCCAATAGCTCTCCAGCCCCCGGAAATGGTCGATGCGCACCGTGTCGAACAGCGTTCCCGCCCAGCGTATGCGGCTGACCCACCAGGCGAAGCCGTCCGCTTCCATCCGCTCCCAGTCATAGATGGGGTTGCCCCAAAGCTGTCCCTCCGGGGAAAAATAGTCCGGCGGCACCCCGGCGACCCAGGCGGGCCGCCGGTTTTCATCGAGCTGGAACAGATGGGGATTGGCCCAAACGTCCGCTGCGTCCAGCGGCGGATACAGAGGCACGTCCCCGATGATTTGGATTCCCTGGCGGCGGGCATAGGCGCGCAGCGCCTCCCATTGGGTGAAAAACTCGAACTGCACGAAACGGTGAAAATCCATCTGCTCCGAAAGCAGCGCGCTGCACCGGGCCAGAGCCTCCGGGTCTCGCAGGCGTATATCCTCCGGCCACTGGCTCCACGGCAGGCCGCCGAAATGCTCCTTCAGCGCCTGGAACAGGACGTAATCCTCCAGCCAGAACCGAGCGCGGGCCAGGAACGCCTGATAGTCCTCCTTCGGCGTGAAGCGGGCGAAGGCCTTCCGCAGCAGGGGCGGACGGTTTTCATACATCGCCCCATAGTCCACCGCCTCCGGGTCGTCTCCCCAGAAGGGGGGCGGCGATCTCCTCCGCCGTCAGAAGCCCCTGGGCGGTCAGTATGTCCAGGTCTATCAAATAGGGATTGCCCCCGAAGGCGGAGGCGGACTGATAGGGGCTGTCCCCATAGCCCGTGGGGCCGAGAGGCAGCACCTGCCAGCATTTCTGTCCTCCGTCCCGGAGAAAATCTATAAACCCATAAGCCGCCGCTCCCATGGAGCCGATGCCATAAGGGGAGGGCAAACTGGTTATATGCAGCAATATTCCGCTCTGCCTCATCCACGCACTCCTTTTTTCCGCGAGGCCCCTTGACGATAGGGCCTCCGGCGCTATAAAATAATCAAAAACAGGGGAGGCTTATATATGAAAAAAACGCTTGGTATCATCGGCGGCATGGGGCCTGCGGCCACCTGCGACCTGATGGAGAAGATCATCGCCCTGACAAAAGCGGCCTGCGACCAGGAGCATCTGCACATCGTCACCGACTGCAACACCAATATCCCGGATCGCACGGCGGCCATCCTGCACGGCGGGGCCGATCCCGTGCCGGAGCTGCAAAAAAGCGCGGCCCGGCTGGAAACGGCGGGGGCGGAGCTTCTCTGTATGCCCTGCAACACCGCCCATTATTTTTATGACCAGGTAGCCGCCGCCGTGGGCATCCCCGTTCTCCATATGCCCAGGGAGACGGCCCGCGTTCTGTCCCAGGCGGGGGTCAAAACCGCCGGGGTTCTGGCTACGGACGGCACGGTGCGGAGCGGCGTATATGAAGCGGCCCTGTCCCAGGCGGGGATAAGGCCCGTCTATCCCGACGAGGCGGATCAGGCCCAGATCATGCGCCTGATATACCAGGGCGTGAAGGCCAGGGCCGTCCCGCTGAAAGATATACCCGTGGAAGAAATCATGACCCGTCTGCGGGGCAGGGGCGCAGAGGTGCTTCTGCTGGCCTGCACGGAGCTGCCCATCGCCTTCGCAGAGCTTGGCCTGACGGAGGGGTGCCTCGACCCCACCCGCGTGCTGGCCTTCGCCGCCGTAAAAGCCTGCGGCGGGGAGACCACAACGGATTCTCCCTGGTGATGCGATATACCCCATTATACTCCGTCCCCGACCCGGACGCAACGAAATTCCGGCACGGACGTTGACAAAACCGGGTTATAGTGATAAAATGAAATTGTAAAAAGGGCGCTGTGGTAAGCGGTTAGCCCGGATGAGTTGAGTATCTAGCAAAAAGTACTAGAAACCGTCACTTGGCCGAGTGGCGGTTTCTGCGTTTTACGATTATCGTGATGGTAAGACTACCAAGATGAAATGTAATCCGCATAGATGTCACCCCCTTTCGGGGAGCGTGACTAACCGCCTTTTAGCTTTCGCATACACAGCGCCCTGTTCCCTTTCGGGAACAGTACCAGAATAGCACAAAACCTGTCGAAAGGCAAGATTTACGGCCCGGCGGTCGGCTTTCCCAAAACCAGCCGCTGAATCCATTGACAGTTGCAACCAAAGATGATATAATAAACACGCAAAAAAGGGCGCTGTGGTAAGCGGTTAGCCCGGATGAGTTGAGTATCTAGCAAAAAGTACTAGAAACCGTCACTTGGCCGAGTGGCGGTTTCTGCGTTTTACGATTATCGTGATGGTAAGACTACCAAGATGAAATGTAATCCGCATAGATGTCACCCCCTTTCGGGGAGCGTGACTAACCGCCTTTTAGCATTTCGCATACACAGCGCCCTGTTCCCCTTTTGGGGGAACAAGGCCAGAGTAGCACAAAAACTGACAAAAAGCAAGCATCCTGAACCATTTCGGCGGCTTGCATATCTTATCATTATACAAGAAACGAGGAACACCATTATGTATTTATTAGGCTTCATTGGCGTGGGAAATATGGGCGGCGCGCTGGCGCGGGCGGCGGCAAAGACCGTCCCGGCGGAGCAGATCGTCCTTTCCAACCGCACACCGGCCAAGGCCCAGGCCCTGGCCCAGGAGCTGGGCTGCCGCGCGGCGGACGCCGCCACCGTGGCGGAGTCCTCCAAATTCATCTTCCTGGGCGTCAAGCCCAAGGATATGGCCGCCTGCCTGGAGGAAATCCGCCCCATCCTGACCGAACGGGCGGGAGGCTTCGTCCTGGTCTCCATGGCCGCGGGGCTGGACACCGCCGCCATCCAGACCCTGGCCGGGAATCCCTGGCCGGTGATCCGCCTCTGTCCCAATACCCCCGTAGCGATGGGAAAGGGCCTGACCGCCTGGTGTTCTAAGGACACAAGCCCGGAGGACGAGCAGACCCTGGCGGACGCTATGGCCGCCTCCGGCCTGTGGGATGCCTGCCCGGAGGCCCAGATGGACGTGGCAAGCGTCCTGGGCGGCTGCACCCCCGCCTTCGCCTATATGTTCATCGAGGCGTTGTCCGACGGTGCGGTGCGCTGCGGCATGACCCGCGCCCAGGCCCTGGCCTATGCCGCCAAGGCGGTGGAAGGGGCCGCTGCCCTGTGCGGCGCGGGGGACAAGCACCCCGGCGCGCTGAAGGACGCGGTCTGCTCCCCCGGCGGCTCCACCATCGAGGGAGTGCTGTCCCTGGAGAAGAACGCCTTCCGCTCCGCTGCGGCGGAGGCCGTCGTCACCGCCGTGGAAAAAACCCGGCGCATGGGGAAGTGACCATGACCAAGACAAACGCCCTGCGTCTTCTGGACGCCGCCGGTATACATTATAATATACGCTCCTACGACTATGACGAGAAAAACCCCTGCGGCATCCGCCCGGACGGCGAGGACGCCGCTCTCCATGAGCGGATGTTCAAGACCCTGACCGCCCGCGGGGAGAGACTGGGTGTCCTGGTCTTCGTCATCCCCGTGAACCGGGAGCTGGATCTGAAAAAATGCGCCCAGGCCGCCGGGGACAAGCGGGTGGAAATGGTTCCCATGAAGGAGCTGCTCCCCCTGACCGGCTATGTCCGGGGCGGCTGCTCCCCCGTGGGCATGAAGAAAAAATACCCCACCATCTTCGATGAGGAGGCACTCCTCTATGACGCCATTTTCGTCAGCGCCGGACAGCGAGGGCTGCAAATGGAGGTGGAACCCCAGGCCCTCATCGATTATGTGGGGGGCCGCTGCGCCGATGTAATAAAATTGTAATATTTTATTGACATAACTGCGAAAACCCCTTATAATGGCTCTTGTAATTACCCCCGGCCCGACCGGGAAATTGAAAGGACGGAAACAAAAATGAAGAAACTGCTTGCATTGCTTCTGGCGCTGACCATGGTGTTTGCCCTGGCCGCCTGCGGCAGCTCTGACGACGCTGCCGAGGAAACCGCCGAGACCGAAGAGACCGTGGAGGAGACCGAAGACGCCGCCGAGGCTGAGGCCGAGGCTCCCACCGAGGAAGAGGTCGCCGCCGCTGAGGGCGAGACCGCTGACGCTGGCGATGCTTCCGGCGAAGCCTCTGGCGAGGTCGGCGCTGCTGTGGAAACTGGCGCCTCCGGCGAAGCTTCCGGCGAGGTAGAGGCCGTTGCTCCCGAAGACGAGGAAGAGGCTTCTCAGGAGCAGACCCTGGAGCTGTTCTCCATGGACGGCTATGAAAAGACCTTTGAGGGCTACATCCAGTGGGTGCGCGACGCCCTGAACAGCCAGACCGGCAACCCCAACCTGGAGTCTGACCTGGCCGACCTGGACGAAGTCACCGAGGACACCTATGACCCCGACTCCATGCCCTTCCAGATGCAGATCCAGTTTGGTCTGATCGTCTCCTATGAGGACTTCCTCAACAGCTGATAAGACCTACATACCAAACCGCGTCAGGACGATTGTCCTGGCGCGGTTTTCTTATTTTCTATTCCATTTCCGCCAGCAAACCGGGAATGTCCCGTCCGCCATAAATTACCCGGAGGATTATCACCGTTTGGGTTTCCTTCTGCGGAATATACAGCACCAAATAATTGTCCACCTGGCAGAGCCGCAGGTTCCGCGACCGCCAAGGCTCCCGCGCGTAACGGCGGAACCGCTCCGGCATATCCGCCAGGGATTTTATGGCGCTGTCAAGCCGGTGGAGAAGGGCTGCGGCGGTCTGGAACGCCTCCAATTCAAAGGCGACGTATTCGAAAATCTCCGCTAAATCCCGCTCCGCCTCCGCCGTCACTGTTACCTTATATTCCATACCTCTTATACAGTCCCTCAAATACCTCGTCTGCGGGCTTCACCTGGCCGGATTGCATATCCTGGTAGCCTGCGTCTATAAACGCGTCCAGCTCCTGCGGGGTCATGGCGCTGGCGTCGGGCGGGGGAGCGGGCAGCTTCACCGCAAACGGCAGCCCTCTCTGCAAAATGATCTGCTTGTAAAACATGTTGATGGCGTTGGAAGCCGGGATCCCCAGGGCGGATAAAATCGCCTCTGCCTGCTCCTTCACCTCCGGCTCGATCCTTGCGTATAAATTGGCAGATTTCGACATTCCAAGGCTCCTTTCTGTCGTTCTTTGCCTATATAATACCACGTTGTCCGCACAAAAGCAATACATTGTCCCTATAAAATCGCCTCCCAGGAAAGGCTCGCTCCGCTCAGCGGGGCATATTCTGCAAAAAGTTACAATAAATTACAATTCGAGTGAACATCGGCGAAAAAGCGTCAAAAATCTTTACAAATTTTACCCAGTGTGCTAATATTATGGTACCTGTGTAATAGTATGCGCGGGGGTTCCCATATACATATATCAATATTTTAGCTCAGCTATGAAATCATAGGAGGAGTGTTAAAGATGAAGAAGCAACAAAACGTGCAAAAGCCCTTGAAGCGGCTGCTGTCCCTTCTTCTGGTGGTGGTTCTGCTCGCCGGCCAGATGGGCGGCGCACTGTCCGCCCTGGCCTGGGTCGATGTAGACGACGACTCTGGCGAGAGTGAACCTTCCATCGTCAGCGAGGAGGGCGAAGGCGACGGGGAAGGTACCGGCGACGGTGAGAATGACACCTCCTCCACGGTGACGTTTGAGCTGTCGGATAGCAGTGAGCATGTCACCCTGGGCACGACTAGCGTTATAGCGGTAGACGGCTATTATACCGTAACGCTCACGGCGGATACCTATTATGCTCTGCCAGGCTCCGTTACCGTTGGGGATGTGACTGTTAATGAAGGAGAGAATGACGGCTATAGCTGGGATTCAACAACCGGCACGCTGAAAATAAGCACATCCAATGTTACCGCTAGTTCCACTGTGACCATCACGGCGCTTGCGGGGGAGATTACCTGCACCATCACCCTGCACGCCGATGGCGGCACGATTGACGATAACGATTGGACGTATGACAGAACGAAAGATACATACACCCTCGTTGTGAAGGCTTCGGATAACGTTCCTACCGTAACCCTTCCCACTGTTGTAACGAAAAATGACTATAACTTTGGCGGGTGGTATACATCTAATTTATATGATACTGATGGTCAGAAGGCAGATACTTACGTTACGGTTGGAAATGACGTTATTGAAGAATACAACTTCTACGCCAAGTGGACAAAGGCTATTACCTTCGACGCAAACGGCGGAGAGTTTGCGGATTATGACACCACTTCGGTCGAAATAACGGGAACCGACAGCGATGTACCCCCGTCTGTGAGTCGGACTGGCTATACAATTTCCGGGTGGAACACAGAGAAGGACGGCACCGGCACGACCGTTGCAAATGGCACATCCTTCCAGAACTTGACTAACGGCGCGACCTACTATGCCCAGTGGGTAGAGGTTGAAATGACCATCGACGTCAAGGAAAGCTCTGCGGATGAGGCGATTAGTAGTGTCAGCGGCGAGAAGGACGATAGCAGCAACTACATCATTACCGCAACACTTGATAATGCGGAATACGCTGATACCAGCAAATATAAATTGACCTGGTCTGTTTATGCCGATGACACGAAGTTGACCGAGAGTGCTGATTACACAGTATCTTTGGACAGTACTAATGGCACAGCTACCATCACGGTCAATTCCGGCGTCTTTAATACGACCGATGTGATGCTGTATGTCGCCGCTACGGCTACGGCGAAAAACTATAACGTCGATTTTAAGGGTTCCGGCTATACAGTGGCTCCTGAAGAAACAAATTCTGCTACTTATGGCACTGACCTGTCCGTGACCATCGCGGCAAGTGATAATTATACGTTGACCGGCGATGTTACGGTTAAGGTGGACGAAACCACCCTGACAAGTGGCGTGACCTGGACGCGAAACTACTATAACGGCACATACTCCCTGACCATCGACGGCTCCGCCATCACTGGCGACGTGACCGTTGAGGTGGGGACTACCTTTGATGCGGATCAAAACTATGCCGTAAACCAGGCGACGGTGACATCCAGCGGAAATAACTACACCGTGGCCACAAGCGGTGGGTATACTTACAGTCAGAACCAAATCACTAACAGTTACGTCCTGATTGCCCCGTCCGGCGTGGCGACGACTATCACGAGCGTCACCGTTTCCGACAATACCGTTAGCGGTACATACGCAGGTATCATCGTCGGCACTGTGGACAATGTGGACGATGGCGGCACCATTACGGACAGCAGCGAAAACGTCTACTACGTCCTTGGCGATTTCAGCGGTAGCATTACCTTCACCCTGTCGGACGGCACTGTTTCCGGCGACGCCAGCGTGACCACCAGCGTCAACGTGGACACCACCAAGCCGGTGGTAACAATTGTCCCGGATGCGGATTCCGTTTATACGGCGGATGACAAGACTGTTTACGCCAATGGCCAAGTCGAGTACACCCTGACCGTGACGGAGGAGAACTTCAGAACGCAGAATGGTTACACCCTGACGGTAAAGCTGAACGGTAATAACGTTGACCAAAACGGCTATAACCTGAGTAATTGGACGGAGAGCGAAGACGGCGTTTACACCGCCACGCTAACCATTTACAATGGAAACGACACCTCCACCGGCCAGGTCTACACTATCGACCTGTCCGTCACTGATAGGGCGGGGAACACCGGCACGGCGGACACCGCCTCCCTGACCGTGGATAAGACCGCGCCGGAGGCTGGTGAAGCGTTTACGGTGACAACAACTGGCGACAGTGGCGTAGCAACGACTATGACACTTACGCCTGAAAGTGGATCTTACACCGTAAACGGCGACTTTACATACACCGTAACTCTCACGGACACTGCGTCTGGGGTGAAGACGACGGATGCGACAATTACTGCCGTCCTGGTCGATTCCACGGGCAGCGAAGTGAGCGGCGTGACCTTGAGTCCGACCTTGAACGCGAATGACGATGGTACTGCGACGCTTGCCATTTCTATATCTCCGCGCGACGTTGACCTGGAAAACGGCACCTATCAGATCAAAATCACCGGCATAACAGACAACGCCGGAAATGAGCTTGCCAATGATACCAATGAGACGGCGTATTACTCCACCAGTTTCGTGTATAAAAAGGGCATCCTGAACGCCGCGGTGACAGTAAAAGCCGCCAGTGGGAATACAAATACATACACGGATGAAAGTGGTAATCTGTATTACAACGGCGACGTTACAGTCACGCTGAAGGTTGAAAGCAGCGAAAACGTGGCCTGGACGTCAACGGAAGCGGAGGACGGAAACACTTATTATACCTCGACAGACGTTATACTGACAATAAACGGAGATGAAGTCGACTGGAGTAACAACGACTACTCCCTTACGGGCTTCACAAAGGATGAAGATACCGACCTCTACACCGCGACCTTCACTCTTTCCGCACCTGCGGCGGAGGCTGAAAGTCCTGTTTATCAATACACCATCGATCTGAAAGTAACTGATGACAACAGCACCAGCGACAGCAAAGAGGACACAGAGGTCGTTATCTTCGACACCAAGGCTCCCACCGAGAAGATCACCAGCAACGGAACAGCCACCGTTGACACCTCCGACTGGGCCGACACCTGGGCACAGTCCCACACCGTGGTGGTGGAGTTCACCGACCAGACGACTTATGATTCCGGCATTGCCAGCACAACCTATTATATCGAAGCCAGCAGCAGTGACTACAACGTCAACAACATCACGGTTAACAACGGCGCGGCGGCAACAGAAGAGAGCAAAGCTGACTACGAAAGCGGCACTTCGCTGGAAATCAAGGTTGCCGATGGCGCAACCTTCGAAGGAACCCTATACATCACCGCCACCGACAACGTGGGGAACACCAACATCGTGAAGATCCCCCTGGCCCTGGACGCCGACGATCCTGACGTGACGGTTGGCACGCCGTACTATACGAATGAGGATAGCAGCACTACTGATCTGACAGCCTCCAGCGGCACCTACTATGCCAACGCGGGCGTCACCTACCCCCTGACTGTTGAGGACAATGAGCTTGCAAGCGTTACCGTTACGGTGACAGAGAGCAGCGAAACCGAAGAGGGCGGAGAAAGCACAACCTCCTACACCTTGACCTACGCCTATGATGCAACAACCAGTAAATGGATTGCCAGTGACGAAAACGACACACTGCCCACTACGGTCAAACTCACCGAGGGAACCACGTCGTCCAGCGAATGGAACGCCACCCTGGCGATTGCCGCAGGAACAACCGGCACCACTACCACCTACACAGTGGCCGTCGAGGCGACGGACACCGCTGAAAACAGCTTGACCCCAGAAGAAAAGGATGAAGCCACCTCGACCCTGGTGATGGACAACACGGATCCGACGGCTGAAGATCCGGCTGTTGACAAAGACAGAAAGGTTCTAAAATACGCCCTGGAAGCCGGAGATGAAACCCTTCTGGATCGTGTTGTGATTACAGTAACAAGAAAAACTTTGACCGGTTATGACACCTATACATTAACCTCCACATATACAAATGGTGGATGGAGTACGCCGGAGAGTCAAGACATCAAAATTCTTGGTTCTACTATAGCTACTATAGAGCTGAAAGTGGACGACTCCAGCGACGAAGATACATGGGCAGGAACCCTGACTATCACAGCAAAGAAAGAAATAGATAGCGACCCATATGATGTGACAATAGTGACCTTTGACAAAGCCGGGAACAGCAGTGAAAAGACAGCCGAAGAAGTAATATTGGACACGGAACTCCCGACCGTAGAAGTTGGCAAACCGTACTATGCGGATAGCACCGATGATACCCCGACCGAAACCGACGACACCTACTATGCCAACCAAGCTGTCAGCTACGACCTGACTGCCGACGACACAAACCTGAAAAAGGTCGTCGTGACAGTGAAGGAGAACGGCGAAAAGATTACCTACACCTATGATGAGACAGAGGGAAAGTGGACTACCGATGATAATATTTCCGGCGTCACAATAACGCTGGGTGAGGACTGCACAGCTGCCTCCTGGGCCGCCACGCTGACCATCGCGGCAAGCGCGGATACGGCATCTGACAGCTATGTTGTGTCGGTAACAGCCACCGACAAGGATAACCCGACGGATGATGACTGGAGTACCGCCACCTCTGCCACCCTGATCATCGACACCGTAGACCCGGTTCCGACCATCACTGGGCCGAACGACTATAGCGGCGAGAAATATTACTCCAACACCGAAGTCACCTATGACCTGAAGGTCGTGGACGAGAACCTTGAAGAAGAGCTGATCACCGTGCAGGTGAACAACGAGGACGTGAGTGCTCTTGCCGATGTTACTCTTGGCACGTGGGAGAAGGATGGCAACACCTGGACGAACACCGTGACCATCACGGCTTCGAAGAATGTTGCGTCCACAGACTACACCGTCACCCTGACCGCCACCGATTATGCGGGCAACGAGCCGACGGAACCCACTACATCCGACACTGTTGTCATAGACACCGTTGACCCAGTCGCAACCGTTGGCGCGCCCAGCGGCACCGACGGCTATGAGGACTCTGTCTATTACGCCGGTGCGGGCAGCGAAGTTACCTACAGCCTGACCGCCACGGACACGAATCTCTACAGCGAGACCATCATCGTGACGGACGGAAACGACAACAACCTCTTCTACTACGATACGCTGATTGGAGGCAACACGACCCGGGGGAATATTTCCCTGACCATCGACACCGACACCGACACCACCTGGAAGGCCACCCTGACCATCACCGCCCAGGACGGCGTGGACACCTCCGATTACCAGGTATATCTGTGGGCGCAGGATAAGGCGCACAACGACGATTACGACACCTCTAAAATCCTGGTCATCGACACCGTGGCCCCCACCGTCACCTATACCAATTACAGCGGAAACGTTTACGCCTCCGACTACTACGCCAACACCACCGGCAAGGTGTCCGGCACCGGGGACAGCACCTACTATGTGTTTGAGGCTTCCGCGACGACCGACCTTCATGTGACTGTCACCGTCACCGACGCAAACATCGACATGACCGGCAAGGAGATCACCGTCACCCGGTACAGCTCCCTGGCCAATGCAAAGAGCCAGATCGGCGGCTCTGTGGCCTATGTTCCCAGCGACTGGTCGTCCAACGCGGACGGCACCGTCTGGACGCAGACCGTCACCATCCCCGCCAACGCGCAGGAGGGCTATTACGTCCTGACCCTGACGGCGACGGATAAGGCGGCCAACGCCTACGACACCAACTCCGTGGGTGCCAACACCGGCGCGACGGCTAACGTTCTGGTGAACGACACCACTGCTCCCACCGTTACCGCCTCCGTGGCGAACCCCACCAACATCGGCTCCTACGGCGGGAAGAACGTCTATTACGTCACCGCCAGCGGCAACCTGGCCGTTACCTTCTCCATCAGCGACAACAACGACCTGCTGACCAACGCCAACGGGGACAATTCCTCCTACAGCTTCACCCTGTTTAAATACACCAGCGCCAACAACGCCAGCGTCGTCACCGTCCCCGCCTCCGCCAGCAACTTCACCGGCTGGAGTGGCTCGGCCACAAGCAAAACCGGCACCTACACCCTGGATCGCTCGGCTCTGGGCCTGTCCGACGGCATCTACGCCGTGGAGCTGACCGTGACCGACCAGGCCGGGAACAGCACCACCTATCGCAGCGATTATCTGGTCATCGATACCACCGCCCCCGAAGGCACGATTCAGGCTGGCGGCTCCGGGTTCAGCGGCTTCTGGAAGGAACTGCTGTCCACCATCACCTTCGGCCTGTACAGCAACGACGGCATCAGCTACACCCTGACCTGGCATGACAACTCCGACAGCTTCCTGAACAGCTCCGAGGGCGTCAAGTCCGTGCAGTATGCCATCTATGACCTGGCCAGCGGCTCCCAGGCCTATACCACCACTTCGGCTCTGGCCGCCGCCAAGGACGTGAGCTGGCAGTCCGTCAGCAACGTCTCCGCCGACAGCACCAGCGCCAGCGTGGGCAACGACGACAAGTTCGTCATCTACCTGCGGATCGAGGACATGGCCGGAAATGTGACCTATATTTCCTCCGACGGTCTGATCACCGAGAACGACCCGTCCCAGATCAACAGCGACACCACCGACCCGGAGATCCTGGTGACGGTCGCCAACGAAAACGGCAACACCAGCGGCGTGCATGACAGCAGCGTCTCCCTGGGCGTGGAGATCGTGGAATATCCCAACATCACCTTCTCCGGCATCGACCAGAGTACCATCGCCTATACCATCTCCGACGGCTATGACGGCTCGGTGAGCCTTTCCACCACCGACGGCAGCGGCATGACCTTCAGCACCAACTCCGACGGCCTGAAGGGCTCCGGCAACCAGACGGTCGTGGTCAGCGTTCCCGAAGGGTACGAGAGTGACCAGATTTATCTGACTGCCACCGTCACCGATAACGCCGGCAACGCCAAGACGGTGGAATACACCGCCCTGAACGTGGATAACCGCACGCCCACCGCCACCGTCACCTATGACAACAACACGGCGTACAACAGCTACTACTTCAACTCCGCCCGCGTGGCCACCATCGTGATTCAGGAGATGAACTTCGACGCCTCCAACACCCAGGTGACGACGGAGGGCAGCCTGAGCGGCTGGACTACCACCGGCACAGGCAGCGAGACCACCAATACCGCCACCGTCACCTATAACCAGGACGGCGACTACACCATCGCCATTCAGTCCACCGACCTGGCCGGTCACACCATGACCGACGGCGATGTGGTGTATGAGGGCGTGGCCACCCAGAGCTTCACCATCGACATGACCGCCCCCACCGTTTCCGTCACCTTCACCGATGCGAGCGGCAACACGGTTCCCAGCGGCGGCTATGCCAACAGCACCGTGACGGCCACCATCACCGTGGTGGAGCATAACTTCGACGCAAGCTCCGCCACCAGCGGCATCCACATCACCCGCGACGGCGAGACCTACACCCCCAGCATTAGCTGGAGCAACAACGGAGATGTTCACACCGCCGTCATCACCTTCACCGAGGAGGAGGGCGCGTACTACACCTTCGACATCAGCTTTATCGACCTGGCCAACAACCAGAGCGCGGCCTTCTCTACCCAGTCCTTCTATGTGGACACCATGGCCCCGTCCGTCGTGGTGGATAACATCTCCAACAACAGCGCCAACAACGCCGCCGTTATTGCCCCGGTGATCACCATCACCGATAAGTATTACGACGAGGCAAACGTCACCGTCACCCTGACCGGCGCGAAGACCGGCGTCGTGGCCAATGCCTATACCGTCACCGATACCGAGAACGGTCAGATCTTCACCTTCAATAACATCGAGGCGGATGACATCTACACCATCACCGTTACCGTGACCGACCTGGCCGGGAACGTGATAGAGACCATGTATGTCACCGACTCGGAGGAAAGCACCGACAACCTGACCTTCTCCGTCAACCGCAACGGCTCCACCTATCAGGTGGACGAGGACACCGCCGCCCTGCTGGAGAGCTATTATGTGAGCAGCATCGACGACGATGTGGTGATCGAGATCATCAACGTCGATCCCATCGAGGACATTGTGATCACCGTCACCAGAGGCCTGCTCCGCTCCTGGGATCTGACCGAGGGCGAGGATTACTCCATTGTGGAGGAGGAGATCACCGGCGGCTACCGCTACACCATCACGATCTTCAAGGAGGTCTTTGATGAGGACGGCGCTTACTCCATCTCCATCTACACGGAGGACGCCGCGGGCAACACCTCCACCAACAACACGGCGAACGACGACCAGGCCATCCAGCTTGACTTCTATCTGGATTCCGAAGGCCCCATCATCGTTCTGAACGACCTGGTTAAGAATGGCCGGTATAACTACAGCGCCTATGATGAGGCCAGCGTTTCCGTCACCGACGCCACCCTGGAGGAGATCACCGTTGACATCATCTATCAGGACGGCACCGGCACGAAGACCTACACCTGGGGCGAGGAGGAGATCTACGCCGAGGACTTCACCGGCACCTTCATCGCCACCCTGGATGAGGAGAAGGCCATTGCGGAAAGCACCAGCCAGATCCGAATCGAGATCTCGGCCAGAGATAAGGCCGGCAACGTGGCCTATGGCCCGGTGGACGAGGAGACCAACGAGGTGGACGGCAACTACTACTTCACGGTATCTACGAACCCGTTCGTCCGCTTCTTCGCCAACAAGCCTCTGTTCTATGGCACCATTGCGGCCCTGATCCTGATCATCCTGCTGATCATCCTTCTGATCGTCCTGCGCAGGAAAAAATCCGAGGAAGAGGAAACGGGAGAGACCGTCCAGGAGGATACCAAGGGCAAGGAAAAGGCAGAGGAAAAATAACCCAAGCACCGACTAAATGCTTCGGCTGCGCCTGCGGGTGGAACATCCGCAGGCCGGTCGGAGGGGGCCGCCTCCCGGCGGCTCCCCACAACAAAAGAGGGGTTCGGTTTATTGGTCTGCCTCCCGGCATACAGCGAAAATGATTTCATCACCGGTACTCCTGATCGAGTGCCGGTGATTCTTATTATCCGCCGCATAAAGCCGCGGCGGCGCGCGGAGGTGCAGACATTGACAAAAAAAGGATTCGCGGCGGCTTTTACCGTCGTGCTGCTTCTGCTTTCGCTGCTGCTGGGAACGGCGGCTGCGGCGGAGGAATATGTCTTCACCGCAGAGGAGGCGGCGGAGACGGAAAACGTCTACGTCGGTCAGCTTCAGGAACGGCTGACGGAGCTGGGCTATTACACCGGCGGGCAGACCATGCTCTATGACGCCGCCACGCAATATGCGGTATACCGCTTCTGTCAGCTCAACGGCCTGTCCTATTCCAGCCAGGGCGTGACCACGGAGATCTGGAACGCCATCATCAGCGACAGCGCCGCCGCCCTGGAATCGGAGGAGGACATCTATCAGGACATTGCCTATGGCGAGACCGGCAGCGCCGTGCTGACGCTGCAAACCCGGCTGAAGGAGCTTTCCTATTACACCGACGGCGCGGAGTTGGATCCCGGCGTCTTTGACGAGGGAACCCAGAAGGCGGTGGAGACCTTCTGCCAGGTGAACCAGGTGACATACAGCGGCACCGGCGTCAGCGCCGCCGTGCAGTATATTATCTATTCCGACGGGGCTGTCAGCTATACGGATCGGGACAAGGGAACCATTTCCCAGCGTCTTGGCAACTATATGACCGGCAGCGTATCCATGCTGGGGGGCAGCGTCCCCGTGTATCTGCTGTGGATTTGCAGCGTGATCCTGGTGGTATTGATCCTGGTGCTGTGCATATTCTTCTTTGTGCCGGGAAAGGAAAAGCAACCGCAGGGGCCGCAGCAGCCGCCGGTATACTGGCGGAAAAGCGGCGCGCTGCGCGACGATTCCTCCGTGCTGACCCAGGGCAAGACCCATGACACCTCCAAGGCGATGATGGACGTTCAGATCCGCTTTCAGGATAAGGTGAAGAATCTCCAATGCCCCTGTGGAACGACGGTGACGATCGGCCACGGCGGCTGCACTATTCCCCTGGATAACCGGGACGTCACGGCGTCCCACGCCCACTGCGAGCTGTATTACCGGGGCGCGGTCTTAATGCTGCGGGATCACTCCACCAACGGCACCTATGTGAACGGACGGCTGGTGCATAACGCGGAGTGCCGCATCTACAGCGGAACGCAGCTAGGCGTTGGACAGCATCAGATTTACATTCAATTTTAGGGAAGAAAGCGTGGAATCTATTGAGTCGTAAACAAGCAATCTGCTATCTTATTGTGGCGCTTCTGGCGATAGCTGTGGGGCTTTTCTTCCTGGCGCTTCTCGTCAGCGTGTGGGTCATGCTGCTGGTGGTTCTGCTGCTGGTTCTTGCGGTGGGACTGCTGCTGCGGTGGAAGCCGACGCTGTTTCAGGTTTTCCGAAAGCAGAGCAGCGGGGCCTATCCTCCCGTTCCCCAGGGCGGCGGCAGCCGTCAGGCGGAGCGGCAGCCTATCCCCGGCCTGATCCTGATCGGACTGAATACCCCGGACAGGATGCAGATTGTTATTGACAAGGCGAAGTTTTCCCTGGGCCGGGATCCCAAGTGCGATTATGCCTTGACGGGCTGCGCCGATATTAGCCGGGTCCACGCCGTTATCCAATACGACCAAAAGCGTCAGGTCATGCTGGTGACGGATAAGGACAGCCACAATGGCACATTTTTGAATAACGTCCGCCTGGAGCCGGGGCAGCCCAAGAAAATATCGGACGGCGACCTGCTTCAGCTTGGCACGCTGCGCTTCACCGTTCAGTCCGCACGGTACTGACGCGGGAGCGCTTATATGCGCAATGAAAAAGACGAGAGGTGACGGCTGTGTTTTACGCCTGGATTTTTTTTGAAAACCGATTTAAGGACGTCTATCTTCCCGCTACCTCCCGGTGGTCGGAGAATATTGCGGTGTTCCATTCAGAGACCGGCTGGGATCGGGATTATTTTATTCCCATCCGGGCGCTGGACGGAAAATGCTATGTCTCCCACGGGGAGAAATTTCATTGGATAGACCAGGAACCGGGAGTGGATGAGCTGCCGGTCACGGACGGCGCTCACTATTTCATGTCCAACGGCAAAAACCGCATTGGGCTGACCTTTGCAAGCTGCAAAAAATCGGACACGGCCTTTAAGAAATTTCTTCTTCCTGCCAGCGGAGAAACCGTGCTGGGACGCGGCCCGGACTGCGATCTGCAGGTGCGGGCGGATCTGGAGCTGGTATCCAAGCGGCAGGGCGTTTTTACCGTCAAGGCGGACGGCTCCTGCGTCTATACGGACGCGGGGAAAAACGGCAGCTATCTCAATGGTCTGTCTCTGGTGTCCGCCTCCACCCGTCTGCGGTTTGGAGATGTGATTACGCTCAGCACCGGCATCAAGTTTATTTATCTGGGAAAGCTCCTGGCGGTCAACCGCATGAGTACCTTCGCCCACATCAGTCTGCCTCTGGGCGACCCGCCCGTTTCCAACCCGGACATGGAGGAACGCCAGGTTCCCTCGGTGCAGATCCAGTTTCACCGGGCACCCCGCTTCGTGCCGAAGGCGGACGCCAGCGATGTGCGCATCGAGCCGCCTATGGACAAGCAGAACCAGCAGCAGAATCCCCTTTGGCTGACCATCGGCCCGTCCTCCACCATGGTTCTGCCTATGATGATGGGCGCGGCCATATCCAGCTCACGGGGCGGGTATATGGGCGCGGGCCTGGCCATGGTCGGCACGGCCTCCGTGCTGGCGGTCTTTTGGGGGCTGCTGAACTATCGATACCGCAAAAAACACGCCGCAGAGATAGAAGAAGCGCGGGTGTCGAAATATTATCTCTATATCACCCAGGCGGAAAAATTCCTTCAGGATCTGTCGGCCCAGGAGCGCAAGCGGCTTTTGGAAACCCGGCCTACCGTGGAGGAGTGCGCCCATTTCCCTCAGAGCAGCAGCAGCTATCGTCTCTGGGAGCGTATGCCCACCCATGAGGATTTCATGTCCGTGCGTATCGGCCTGGGAAGAGTTCCCCTGCCCAACAAAATTATTGTGGACGATGTAAAGCTCTCCGTGATCGACGATCCCCTGCGGGATGAACCGTCCCGTCTGGCGGAAACCTACGGCTTTATGAACAATGCCCCCATTACCGTGAATCTGCGGGAGGAGACGATTTTGGGCATTTTGGGAGAGGGTATGGCCACGTCCCTGGCCCAGAGCATCCTGATCCAGCTTGCCGCCCTTCACAGCTATCATGATGTGCGTATTGCGGTCATCACGGAGGAGAGCGATCAATCCCGCTGGTCCTGGGCCAGATGGCTGCCCCATGTATTCTCCTCAGAGGATCGGGAGCTGCGCATGGTGGTTTCCGAGGACAACGCGGTGCAGGAGGTGCTGGCCTATCTGGACGGAGTCCTGATCCAGCGGCGCGAGTCTGCGGAGGAGGAGAAGTCGGAGGGGGCCGACGGCGGGAGCCTGCCGCTGCCCCATTATGTGGTGTTTTGCACAAAACCCGACCTGTTGGATAACAAGCCCATCCTTCGGCATATGCTCACAAATGCCTGGGGCATGACCCTGGTGCTGATTTCCGCCAGCATGGAAATGCTGCCGAAGGAGTGCCGCATCGTTTTGGACGCCTCGTCCAACCCCGGCTCCGCCTTTACCGCCGAGGGGGATATTACGAAGGTGGACTTTGAATATCCCAACCTGGCCCTGGCGGACGGCTTTTCCCATATGGTGGCTCCGCTCCGTGTCAAGGACTCGGCGGAGAGCGCGGCCATCCCTTCCATGGTCTCCTTCCTGGATATTTACGGCGTCCGTCAGATCGAAAGCCTGGATGTGTGGCGGTTCTGGAATGAAAACCACGCCTATGAGGGCTTGCGCTCTATTATCGGCCTGCGGGCCGGTTCCCAGCCCTTTGTGCTGGATATATCCGATAAATCCCATGGGCCGCATGGTCTGGTGGCGGGAACCACAGGCTCCGGCAAGAGCGTTATGCTCCAGACCTATATTCTTTCTCTGGCGCTGAACTACCACCCGGATCAGGTGCGGTTTATCCTCATTGACTATAAGGGCGGCGGCATGGCGGAGGAGTTTCGGCGGCTGCCCCATGTAACAGGGATCATCGACAACCTGCAAACGGGCAACACCATCGCCAGAGCTCTGGCCTCCATCCAGGGCGAGATTCACCGCAGGGAAAAGCTGTTCCGCAAGGTGGGCGTCAGCAGCATAGATGATTATATTCGCTTTTTCTATGACGACCCGGCGGAGGAGCGGCTGCCCCATCTTATCATCATCGTGGACGAGTTTGCGGAGCTGAAGGCGGATCAGCCGGACTTTATGCAGGAGCTGATCAGCGCCTCCCGTGTGGGCCGCTCCCTGGGTATTCATCTGATTTTGTCCACCCAGAAGCCCTCCAACTCCGTTTCTGACGAGATCTGGGCCAACTCCAATTTCCGCATATGCCTGCGCGTGCAGAGCCGCAGCGACTCCATGGAAATGCTGCGCCGTCCCGACGCGGCCTATTTGCGCAACAGAGGGCGGTGCTATGTGCAGATTGGAAACGATGAGATATTCGAGCAGGTGCAGACCAGCTACAGCGGCCTGACCTACGACCCGGAAAAGCCGTCGGAAACAGAGATTCCCCATCTGCTGGACAACGCCGGGCGATTCGTGTCTGTCAAGCGCGCGCCCAGCGTCGCCTCCGGGCGGGAGCAGACCCAGATGGACGCGGTGCTGGGGCTGATCATCCAAACGGCCAGGGATCACGGTCTGCCGGAGTCCTATCACCTTTGGATGGAAGAGCTGTCCGCCGCCGTTTTCCTGCGGAGCATACCCGGTACCGCCCTAGCAGAGCGGACGATTTGGGCCGGGCCAAATACAGGGGAGGAGCTGCGCGCTATCTATGCCCTGGCGGACGACGTGGCAAACCAGCGGCACTTCCCCGTGTGGATAGATCTGCTGGCTGAGCGCAACTATATGGTGGTGGGCATGGTCTCCACCGGCAAAACCACCTTTATGCAGACGGTAGCCATGGCCTTTGCCCTGCGGTACAGCCCGGATGCCGTGCAGATGTATGTTTTAAGCCTGTCCAGCAGGAATTTAAGCTGTCTGGCCGCCCTTCCTCATGTGGGAGAGATCATATACGGGGAGGAGGACGAGGAGCTTTTCCGCCTGCTCCGCCTGCTGGAGGAGGAGGACAAGCGCCGCCGCACCCTGTTTGCGGAGGCGTCCACAGACAGCTTTCAGGAATACAACCACTCCTGCAACATGAACGGGAGCAAGCCGGTTCCCGCCATTATCGTGTTTGTGGATCGCTTCGCTCAGCTTACGGAAATGGTGCAGAGCAGCGACGAGTTCACCCAGCTTGTCAATACCTTGGTGCGGGAGGCCAGCGGGCGAGGCATCTTTTTCATCGTCTCCGCCATGCGGGCCAATGAGATTCCCTATAAAATCCGGGACTGCTTCAAGGGCGTTGGCCTGCAAATCAACGACCGCACGGATTACCCGGAGATTGTGGGAATGAGAATGCCCTCGGATATGCCGGACATCGCCGCCCTCTCTGGTCGCGGTCTGGTGGAAATAGACGAGACCCTGTATGAGATCCAAATCGCCCTGGCCGGCTCCAGCCCCTCCGATGCGGAGCGGGCGGCGGATATTGCCCAGATGTGTCAGGCGCTTTCAGAGAGATGGCAGGGCGAGCGTCCGGCCAATATCCCGCGTATCCCGGAGCATCCCACCTATACCGACCTGGTCGCCGCGCCGCAGTATCAGGCAATGCTTTCCGACCCGTGGCTGTTCACCTTCGGCTACAATGTGAACACAGGTACGCCGGAGGCGATTCACCTGGACAGGAGCTATTCCTTCCTGATTTCCGGGGGCTGGCAGAGCGGCAAAACAAATCTGCTCCAGCTCATCACCCGGCTGTGGCATGACCGGGGCGCCAAGCTGTGCGTGGTGGCCGACGAGGCATGGATAAAGCTGTGCCAGAGGCTGAATGTGACCTGCTATGACCAGGCAAGTCCGGCATGGGAGGAGTATATCGTCTGGCTCAACGAGGAGATCAAGAGCCGAAATCAGATGCGCAAGGCGGCCCAGGCTGTGGGCCAGGAGGAGCTTGACAAGCTGGTGCGGAGCTGGACGCCGGTGGTCATCATCGTGGATGACATAGACAGCTTTATCAAGAAAAATTCCGACGTGGCGAATCGTCTGTTTGCGGAGGTGTCCCGCCGGGCCGCCAAGTTTGCCATTTACTTTTTCGCCTCCATTTCCCACAGCGCCTACGCCCAGAACCGAATGTTGGAGCCGCTGGCGTCGCTGGCAAAGCAGCAGCGGGGCGTGGCCCTGGGCGGCAAGCTGAACGAGTGCGATCCCTGGAATATGCAAATGCCCTTCTCCAGGAAAAATGTGTCCTTCCCCTTGGGCGAGGGTTATCTCATCTGCAACGGTGCGGCCACGCATATCGTTGTGCCGCAGGCAGAGGACGCAGAGGGGTAAGCGGATATGCTGCCAGTTTTGATTTATGAGACGGATGACGGCGCAAGGGTGGAGATCCTCTCTCTGCTCAACGGGTTTGCGCAGGCCCATGGCCGCCGCTTTTCCATACTGGGAAACACCGGCTCGCTGGAGGAGGCGGATTTCTGCCTGAAGTCAGAGAGCGGTATTCTGCTGCTGATATTGGGGGTCAACGGGGCGGCGGATCCCGCCTTTCGCGCTGTGGAGCTGGAGGGCCTGGCCAATCGCACAAACCGGGACAGCTATGCCCTGTATTGGCTTCACAGCCTGGAGGATTTGCCTGGGCTGACCGCCCGGTGTCTGCATCCTGTGGGCTTTGTGCTGCCACCGCCGGATAAGGCCCATGTGGAGGCCATCTTCCAGCGCGTGTTTGACGATTACGATTCCCTTTCCGACGAGGCGGAGGGGCAGTTCATCTCGCTGCAAAGCGGCGGCGCCCTCTACCGGCTTGCTATGGATAGCATTGATTATATCGAGGCGCTGGACAAAAAACTGAATATCTGGACCAAGCGCCAATGCCTGACCGTTTATGCCAAGCTTGGCCAGATGGAGCAGCTTTTGGGGGAGCGTTTTTTTCGCTGTCACCGCTCCTATCTTATTAACTATGCGCATTTGGAGAGCGCGGACTTTGCCGCCATGGAGATTTGTCTTAAAAGCGGCGTCCGGCTCCCTTTGTCCCGCTCCTATAGGGACGGGCTGAAAAATCGGATGCTGAAGGAGGGGGCCGCAGATGAAACTTGACAGCGTGTCCTATATCTATTCTCAGCCGGAGCTGGCCGCGCTGCTGGCGTTGGTGGGCTATCAGTCGGTTCCCTTCTTTTCCGGCGGCGAGGCGGACGCCAGAGCGGGGCTGGATTCTCTGGAGGAGAGTCTTCTTCTCAGCCGAAGAGAGGATCATGCTGCCGTAGACCGGGTGGCCGCGTTTCTTGCCCTGCGGATCGGGGCCTGCGAGCAGTGCCTGTGTCTTGATGGCGGGGCGGATAAGCCCTGGTTTTTGGGGCTTTTCTATGGAAAGGACGCCAGCATCCTGCTGGCTTTGCGCCGGGAGCAGTGGGTCATAACGCCCTATCAGGGCTACGACCAGGCCAGGGACGGCTTTGTCCGGGAAATACCCGCCCAAACCAAAGGGCTGACGGCCTGCCTGCAAAACAAGGCCGGTCTCTGGCGGCGTCCCGGCCCCTTCGAGGGCGGCGTCGCCGGACGGCAGAGCTTTCTCCAGGCCGCGGACTGGGTTCGGGACAATCTGTCCCCCCCAGGGAAAGGAGCAGTCTTTATGGAAACCATGATCGTGGAAATATCCGTGCCGGCGATCAGCCGAAGCTTTGATTTTCAGCTTCCGGCCTCCGGCCTGGTGGGCGACGTTATTGCAGAGATTACCCGCACGTTGGAGCAAACCCAACTGGGGCTGTCTTTTGATCGGCACTATCCCATGCTTTGCCATTTGGACGATGGCCGGATACTGGCCCCGGACGACACCCTGGCGGCGGCGGGCGTTTACGACGGGGTACAGTTGATGCTGATTTGATATTGCCGCTGAAAGGCAAGAGGTCTTTTGTCATTCACGGCAAAAATCCTGCCGTTCGTCAGGTTTGATTGCGTGGGAAGCGCGTTTATGGCATACTGCATACAGAACACGAAATCCCACAGGATGTGGAACCAATAAGACAATCAAGGAGGACACATACATGATCGAATGGGCTGTGGAGGCGGCAAAGCTGGTTGTGGCCGAGGCGGAGATCCTCCAGGCGGTGCAGGCCTATAAGGATGCCGTCAACAAGGCCAAGTCCGCCGCAGACGCTCTGGCCGCCGACTGGGAGGGCGACGCCCAGGTGGTATTCGTGGAAGAGCAGGCCAATGCCTATCAGTGGCATATGAGCATTTCCGATATTGTCAGCGCCTTTGCCGAGACATTGAAGGACACTGCCTCCAAGTATGAAACTGTGGAGCAGACCATCACCAGCATCATCGGTGGCGGTGGCGGCGGTCGCTGAACGGATAACGGAATAAGGAGGAATAACAAAAATGGCTGAGATCATAAAAGTATCTACTGAGGAAATGCGGGAAACCGTGACCCAGTTCGTTTCCGCACAGGCTTCCCTGCAGTCGGCCTACGAGTGGATGGATCGGGCTGTGAGGGTTTTGGATAGCTGCTGGAAGGGCGCTGCCTATACCGCCATGCGAACCCAGTGGAATCTGACCTACAAAAACATCGAACAGGCGAATGAAAAAATGCAGGACGCCATCGACGAGCTGAACGAGTCCGCAGATCTGTTCGACGCCAGCGAAACCGGCCTGACCAGTATCTTCACTTCCCTGGATATGGGAACCTCGCCCTTTGACTAAACCGCTTCGGCGGAGGCATCCAGAAAAGAGGGACGCAATATGAGTACGGAATATGACTCCAAAAAAATTCGCAGTCTGGCCGCCCAAATCGGCAAAACGGCGGACGCGGTTTCCGACGTGAACAGCACCACCCTGAAAAGTGTGCAGAGCGAAATGCCGGAAAACTTCAAGGGCAGCGCGGCCACTGCATTGCAGGACTCCGTCAGCGAGCTGATGGCGGATATAAACACCGTCAGCGCCATGCTCAATGATATTAAGGGAGCCTTAAATTCCCTGGCCACCCGCGTGGAAAGGGCAGATCAGCAGGCCAAGAGCATCGTTCAGTCCAAGTGATTTTAGTTCATTTCAAAGAGGGGAGGCGTTACGGAGCATGAGCGAGATTATATGGGACAGTCAGTCGCTGGAGAATATTGTCGCGCTGCTTCGCAGGGCCGCCAGTGAGCTGGACGATCAGTGCGCCGCCCTCCGCTCGATTCGCGCGGAGATGGGCGAGACGTTTAAAAACAATGCCGGCGCGTCGCGGCGCATCATGGAGCGGACGGACGCAGTCATTCAAAAAACCTCCCGGCTGGAGGAGCGAAGCGACGTTCTGTCCGACAGCGTGGAACGGGCCAGCGAGATGATCGCCGCCGCAGAACGCTCCATTGCGGGCCTGGTGGACGGCGCAGGCGAGAAGACCATATCGGCTATTCCTTATGGCGGATGGGAAAGATTTGCCACGCTTATCGGCCATGTGACGTTCACCACCACGCCGCCAAGCGTTTCCGGCATTACCCCGGCGTGGCTGGAGGAAGCGGCGGAGCAGGCGCTTTCTCAGGGGTGAATGTCATTCACGGCAAAAATCCTGCCGTTCGTCAGGTTTGATTGCGGACAGCGCAGAGAGACGATATACTGTATACATAAGAGGAAAACCTAAGACCTAACAACATAAACCAAATACATTAATCAGGAGGAATTTTATCATGGCATCCAGAATTGAGGTAACGATTTCCGAGCTGCAAAGCGCAGCCACCAAAATTACCGAGGCAGCGTCTGATTATCAGAGCGCAGCGGACACCCTGAAGGCGGCGGCGGACGAGCTGGCCGCTACATGGGAAGGCGATTCCCAAGTGGCCTTCGTGGCGGAGCAGGAGGCGGCTTATGAGTGGTATAAGAAGATGGCGGCCCTGTGCGAGGAGTACGCCCAGTCCATGAATACCGCTGCCGAGCGTTATGTGGAGACGGATACCGAGGCGGCCAGCACCATTAAGGCCCGGTAAAATCCGAAGCGTCCAACGATTTCTACTTACTTTATTTATTTAACAGGAGGATATTACAATGGCAGACATTATTCATGTATCTACAGAGGAACTCCGCAATGCGGTTTCTAAATATAACACCTGCAAGAGCCAGCTTCAGATCGCCTATCTGACCATGTCCAACGCGGTGCGCACGGTGGACTCCACCTGGAACGGCGATGCCAGCGAGGCGTTTAAGGCCCAGTTCGATCTGATGTACAAGAACCTGGAGCAGACCGAGGAGAAGGTTCAGGACGCGGTGGATGAGCTGACCCAGGCTGCCGACATCTATGACGAGATCGAGCAGACCAACACCAGCACCTTCCAGGGCCTCGACCAGGGAACCAGCCCCTTCGATTCCTGAATCACGGGAGCCTGACGGGACAGAAGGAACCGGCATAACGGGCGGCGGATACGCTCTGCCGCCCATCGGTTTATTTGCCGGAAGGAATAAGGGATGTGTGTGGACATCCAAGCAATGATGGAGGCCCATTATGGAAGATCGGGTCATTGTCGATTTCGACGCCCTTGACCGCATAGCGGGAAAATTAAAGACGGCATGTAACGAGCTGGAGTCCGCCGGAAAGCTTCTCTCCGCCAGCAGCCTTTCAAGCGCCGGCGGCGCATACCTGCGGCTGTCCGGCTGCGGCGCGTCGCTGCAAACGGTGGGCGGAAGCGTCAGCGCCGGTACCGTGGCCCAGGCTGTGACCAGCTATCGGGCGGCTCTGAACCGCATCAGCGCCTATTCCAGCAGCCTTGCCTCCGCCGTCAGCACCACCGCCTCCATGTTCAGAAGCGCGGAGAGCGGGTCGTCGACGCTAAACATTACTGCTGTATCGGCAGAGTCGCTAAGCGGTGCTACTGTATTGGCAAATGCTATCAGCACAACGGATTCGACTGAATTATTTGACTATGATTGGAAGGATATTGTCGGATCATTTGGAAATATTGGAAAAATTTTTGGGATTGTAGACAAAACCCTTGAGGCTTCAACGTGGAACGAGTGGGCCTCCGTTGGTCTTAGTATTTGGCAAACAACTTCAAAAATTGCCAAAGATTATAGTAATTATACTAAAATCGGCAACGCGATTGGAACCCAAAATGCAATGGCATATTTTTGGAAGAAACAGTTTGGACTCAGAAGTGTAGGTTACGCATCTACAGCCAGTTCGCCCACGGCCCGTTTTTATAATAATTTGCACAATACCACGTCTCCATATAACCTGAGTGATGCGTTTGCGCCGTTAACAGGACAAAAAGGGGCTGTAGCAACGGTTGCCGCATGGGCAGGGGTCGCGTTAACCGGCGTCACAAACGCTTACAGCAATATACAGGAACAAAAAAACTCAAATGGCACCATGTCCACTGGTCGAGTCGTTGCAGAAACAATAACGGAGACAGCGCTTGATACTGTGATCACATATGGAGGGACTGCTGTTGTTGGCGCAGCCATTACGGCTGCGACTGGGGTCGTTGCGGCGCCGGTTGTCGTGGCAGTCGCTACAGGAGCGGCCATTGCCGGTATAAATGCTGGGGCAAAGGCAGTGTTTGGAAAAACTGTTACTGAAGCGGTTTCTGATTTTGTTTTAGATAGCGCAGTTAATGTTGGCAATGCCATTTCCAGTGGGGCAAAAACCGTCGCTAACTGGTTTAGTAAATTATCATTTACATAAAGGAGGAAAACTATGAAAGTGCAGGATTTGCTGCCAATCGGTTCAATAGTGCTGTTAAATAACGGCGAGAAGAAACTGATGATTATCGGTATTATGCAAAACGACACCGGTGGCACCAAAAAGGACTACGATTATTTGGGTGAGCTTTACCCGGAGGGGCATATTGGAGAGGGATTCCAGTATCTGTTCAATCACGAAGATATAAACAAAATCATTTTCCGCGGTTATGAGGACGAAGAACGGGCGTCTTTTATTGGCAAGCTCCAGGATCTTTATGAGTCGCATAAGAGATAGTCGGGCTGTCGTGACCCCACAGAAGAAGGGCGGAACGCGGTGCATCGCTATCTAACTGCATATTATATTGATAACGCCCGACCGGGTAAATATTTTGCCATCGGTTCAGGCGTTGTTGGCGTGCTATTGACAAATAGCTATATATCCAACGCACTATGCAAGAGATTGCCGAGGTTTTTCGGCAATCTCTTCTATTATTGCACGGAAAAGAAAAAATGAGGATTATCAGAAAATGATGTGATAATTGTGTTGCAATGTTTGGGCTTTGGTTTTATAATAGGGAGTGTATTTTTTGTCAGGAGGTTTTTTCATGAATAGCGCAAAAAAGTATATCGCCGAAATTATCGGCACGTTTGTGCTGGTCACGCTTGGCTGTGGAACGGCCTGCGCCGTGGGGTGTGACAGCGCTTCCGGGAGCGGCTATTTGCTGACGGCGCTGGCCTTCGGCCTGGCGATCGTCGCTATGGCGTACAGTATCGGCAACATCTCCGGCTGCCATGTGAATCCCGCCGTCTCCCTTGCGATGCTCATTCGCAAGCAGCTCTCCGTTAAGGACTTTATCGGATACGTCATTGCGCAGCTTATCGGCGCGGCGCTCGGCTGCGTGGTTCTGGGCGTTGTGTTCGGCTTCGACTGCGGCTTCGGCGCCAACCAGATCCAGGCCGGATGGACGAACGGAACGGCTGGCGGCGCGCTGCTGGTGGAGATCGTTCTCACGTTCATTTTCGTTCTTGCCATCATCGGTGTGACCAGCAAAATGGAAAACACAGCCGTTTCCGGGCTTGTCATTGGCCTTACCCTTACCCTGGTGCATATTCTGGGCATTGCCCTGACCGGCACCTCCGTGAACCCTGCCCGCAGCCTTCTGCCTGCTATTTTCGCCGGCGGCGAGGCCCTCTCTCAGGTGTGGATTTTCATCGTCGGCCCCCTGGTCGGCGGCGCGCTGGCCGCTGTTGTATACGGTGCGCTGGAGTCCAAGAAGGACGCGTAATCATCCTGCCGATACATCTCTTCGCCCCCTGTCGGAGCAATATGTTCCGACAGGGGGCGTTTTGGTATAATAACGCCAATGCATTATTATATTTCGATTCCAATCGTCTTGCTCCCGCCCTTCGGGCGGAACCGCAAGACATGATATAAAAACAAGAACGGACGTCCGAAGACGTCCGTTCTTGCAAACAAAGAAGAGAGGAGTGAAAAAATGAAAAGTAGCAAACTCTGTGACATTGGGTTGTCACATTTACCCGTTTCTGCATGTCCTGCCGGTGCTGCGGTTGCACCTTTCGGCCTTGCGAGTATATAATACTCCATTGGGACAGGGTAATGGTGAATAAACTTGTAATGATTTGTAAACAAAATGTAACGCTTGACGGGCTCCGGGAAGAAAAATTCTTTGGACAAACCAGGCGGCTTTTGTCGTTTTCCGGCGTCCAGCTCTTTTTTCTCTGTGACATGGAAACGCTCCCTCTGTGTTCGGCAGTGCTTTCACCGCCTTCCACAAAGGGAGCGTACCCGTCAGCGCGGGGTCGTGTCAATTATTTTTTAAAATAGATTTTTGTTTTATGTTGCGTCTGTTTCACTGGAATTTGGAGTTGTTACTACAGCATCGGATCCGGTTGAGTCGTCACCGCTACTGGTGGAACTGTCTGTCTCAACCGGGTCGGGCACGGTGCTGGTGTTGCCGCTGTTGTCCGTGTTGGTAGTGGATCCACCGCTGCTGGAGTTGCTGCTGGTATTGCTGCTGTTGTTACTACTGCTACTGCTGCTGGATGTAGACGCAGTCGCGGTGGGTTCCGGGGTGGCCGTCGGCTCCGGGGTCTCCGTGGGGGTGGCTATCAGGATGCCGGTGATCAGGCCCGTGGTCTCATCCAGTACGCCGTCCGTCACCTGGAACATCAGGAAGGTCAAAGCGTCGCCGCTCTCTGTGGTAACGGTGAAGCGCAGCCCTTCGGTCTGGTCGGCGTCCTCAGCGGATTCTTCGTCCTCGGCAGCTTCCGCGTCTTCGTTGGTCTCCCCGGATTCGGCAGCCTCCGCGTCCTCGGCGGACTCGGTGTCCTCGGTGGTCTCCTCGGATTCGGCGGCTTCTGTGTCCTCAGTGTCCTCGGCAGTTTCTGCATCCTCAGCGGTCTCCGCATCGTCAGCGGCTTCTGTGTCAACAGGCTCCGCCTCCGCAGAAGCGTCCTCCGCTTCCGTGGTATCCGTTACCATGGACATGGTGTCCACATAATAGACGGTGGAGTCCTCCATATAGGTCAAAACGGTCGTTTCTGTCCCGTCCTCTGTGGTGATGGTCTCAAACAGCCAGCGGGTGGGAACGTCGTTGTCATCCAGAATCACATTGGCGTTATCCTCATCCAGGTTCAGGTAAGCCCCGTTGTTGGAGAGGGAATAACGGGTCTCACCGGCATATACGTCGGCGGTAGCCGTCCAGAGCATACCGTCTACCACGTCGCCGGTCAGATAGTAGATGCCGTCCGTAGTCACGGCCACGTCTACATCCACCGTGCGAAGCTCTGTGCCGTTATAGTTGAGGAGAACGGAGGCGGTCAGAGAACCGTCCTCGCCCGGCTCGTTCAGAACGGCAAGAATGACGGCCTGGCCGTCCTCCAGCGTATTAAGCTGGACGGAAAGACCATCCTGCACAGTGCTGTATGTACCGTAGTCGATCGGCTCCGGCGTAGGCTCCGGGGTGGCGGTGGGTTCCGGCGTAGCGGTGGGTTCCGGGGTGGCGGTCGGCTCCGGCTCAGAGCTGATTACCTGGAAGGCGAAGGGAGAGAGGCTATCCGCCGGGAAGGAGACAGAGTGGTTCACGATCAGATAGGTGCCGATCAGTTCCCATTCGCCGTCTGCATAATGGTATACAGCCAGCCCGTCGTCGTTTGTGAAGCTGCTGTCCGAGATGGTAATCACCAGGGGATAGGAGGCGTCCTTGCTGCCGGTCCAGGTCAGGTCAAGCAGAAGAAGATCCTCGTCCTCCTCTACGGTATCCGGGCGCTGGGTACTCTCTGTTACGGTGAGCTTGCCGGCTACCTCGTTGCCGCTGGAATCCTGGGCGGTGATGGTTGCGGTGATGCCCTCGGCAGTCTCTGCAACGTCGCTGCTGCTGCCGCGCAGATCGGTGAACAGCATGAAGGCCATCACGCCAACGGCCACAATGACCACGGCCAGCGCCGCGACAATGACCCAGGTGCGCCAGTGAGAATGGGAACGGGTCTGCGCTTCCTGCTCATATTCTTCATATTCATACGCAGAGTGCGATTGCTGCGCTCTCGCTTTTGACTTGGAACGAGAGGAGGTCTCGCTTTCAGGGGCTAGGTGTCGTCCAGACATAAAATCACTACCTTACTTTTAGGGTGAGCTTATTATATACGACTCCGACCAGAAATGCAACAAAAATTACAAAAAATTACGAATTGGTTAATATTTTCAGGAGCGGGCGAAAAAATTTAAACAAATTTCCTGTTTTTCTGAATTTCCTCTTGACATCTGCGAAAGAAATGAGTATAATCAAAAAGCTCGTGGCCGAGTAGTTCAGTCGGTTAGAACGCCGGCCTGTCACGCCGGAGGTCGAGGGTTCAAGTCCCTTCTCGGTCGCCAGCTGCTGTAGCTCAGTCGGTAGAGCGCGTCATTGGTAATGACGAGGTCGGCGGTCCGAATCCGCCCAGCAGCTCCATGAAGATCCCTTAAACCGCAATGGTTTGAGGGGTCTTCCTTTTTCTGGGAATCAGATCTATAGAAAAAAGTCGCAACATTGGTTTTGCAAAATCCGGCCTGAGGAGGTGTCCTTGGGTCGGATTTTTATATTTCTCCCGACGATTTCAGAGCATCCCGCACGATCTGTCCGGCGCGGCGGATGCTTTCTTCGTTGGCGTGCGCATACATTCGCAGGGTAACAGCGGTGTCGCTGTGTCCCAGACGCGAGCTGACGGAAACTATGTCCGCTCCATGGAGGATAGCGATGCTGGCACTTGTATGCCGAAGCTTGTGAGGATGGAAGTTGTCGATAGCAAATACTCAGGAGCGGTGTTGTTTGTTGACAATGACTTTGTCTTATTCAGGAATAAGAGGTGCCATCGTTAACGGCGCACTAAGAGTTCTCTGGATGAATGAGAATCGTAACCCGCAAAATGTTTTGCATTGCAGGATGCTATGCAAGGCGCATGGGAGAGATTTAAAGCAACAAAGCATGCTTTAGGGGAACAGTGGTTCGTTTTACATGAAAAATACAGCTTGCAGCAAAGCGAACCACTGCCTTATGACAAGGAAAAAGAACTGACGTCAAAGCTTTTGAAACGATTCTCGGACATTACATAAGGAACATAAACATTAGCGCAAGAACGACTGCCATATAAGTGTAGGCAGTCGTTCTTATACTTGGTGGCTACGCTGTATTTTTTTCAGTCAAGTTCGAAGAGTGGTGTAAAATGCCCTCAGCCTAATACTTTTGGGGGATCTTATTCTCTCGGATGTCTAATTGAGTTGCTAACATCATTTTTTCTAGAGCTTTTCAATTGACTTGAAATTGACTTGCGCTGGAAAATAGTGTATAATATAAAAAATTAATCAAAATTATGCTAGAAGAGGAGAAAAAATGGATTACGGAGTGTTGAGTGTACTGCCGTCACTGGTCGCGATTGTGCTGGCACTGACGACAAAAAATGTATTTATTGCCCTTTTTGTTTCCCTGCTTTTGGGAAAGGTAGTGTAAAATAGTTTGTGTAAAGTTCATAGGTTCGGTACCGGATATTG
>JAJPYE010000003.1 GCA_021205095.1 Oscillospiraceae bacterium
CCGATACAGAGGAAACCGAGAATACGGAAGATGCTGATGCAGAAGCCGATGAAAGCACCGACACAGAGGACGAGGAAAAAAGCTCCTCTAATATGCTCCCGCTGATACTTCTGGTTCTTGTCGTGATTGGCGGCGCTGGCGCGTACTTCTTCATGCAGACGAAGAAGAAACAGAAAACTGCGGAACGCCCGGACCCAGACGCGGACTATACGGATGCGGATGATGATGAGTATCTTCTCCCGGAGGACGAGGAACTCGGCGCGGACAGTGAAGACACAGAGGACTATGACGACGGCTATGAGGACGATGAGCCGGTCTGATTGATAACGGAGATGGGCTATGTCAGGGGCGGCGTTTTGCTGCCCCTGGCACCATCGCCAACATGGAAAGGAGTATGGTTGTTTGAGTAAATTAGTGATTTCCGAGAAACCTTCTGTTGGACAAAGCATCGCAAAGGTACTGGGCGCGACCCGGCGTTGTGACGGCTACCTGGAGGGCAATGGTTATGTGGTCAGCTGGTGCGTCGGGCATCTGGTGGAGCTGGCACAGCCGGAAGCCTATGACGAGAAATTTGCCAAATGGCGTAAAGAGGATTTGCCCATCCTGCCGGATCGCTGGCAGTATCGGGTATCCGGTTCCACAAAAAAGCAGTTTTCCATCCTGAAAGACCTGATGAACCGGAATGATGTTAGCACTATCGTCAACGCCTGTGATGCAGGCCGCGAGGGAGAGCTGATCTTCCGCTTGGTCTATCATCAGTGTAAATGCAATAAGCCCATTGAACGGCTCTGGATTTCCAGTATGGAAGACAGCGCCATTCGGGAGGGCTTCGCCGGTCTGAGGCCGGGAACTGAATATGACAGCTTGTATGAAGCTGCTCTTTGCCGGGAGCGCGCCGATTGGATCGTCGGCATTAACGCCACCCGGCTTTTTTCCTGTCTGTACCGGCAGACTCTGAACGTGGGGCGTGTCATGACGCCGACTCTTGGCATGACGGTTGACCGGGAGGCCGCTATTGCCGCATTTGTGCCGGAGCCGTTTTATACGGTGAGGCTGATGGCTGATGGATGTGAGGCCGCAAGCGAGCGTTTCAAGGAAAAAGTGGCCGCGGTTGCCCTGCGCGATGCCTGCAAAAAGGAGATGCAGACCAAAGTGAAAGCTGTAGAACGAAAAGAAAAGCAGGAAAAGGCTCCTGCCCTCTATGACCTGACATCTCTCCAGCGGGATGCAAACCGGCTGCTGGGATTTACAGCACAGCAGACGTTGGACTATACGCAGTCTGTGTATGAGAAGAAACTCTGTACTTATCCGAGGACGGACAGTCGCTATCTGACGGATGATATGGCTGGAATGTTACCGGGGCTGGTGGAAAAGGTCAGCGTAGCATTTGGATTGGCAGAGGTTCCACCTGTTCATGCAGCACAGGTGATCGACAGCTCAAAGGTTTCTGACCACCACGCGATTATCCCCACAAAGGAATTGCAGCATTGCAATTTTACAGAGATTCCGAAGGGTGAATTTGCAGTTTTGCAGCTGATCGCCGCCCGCCTGCTCTGTGCGGTTGGGGAACCGTATCGTTATGCGGAGACTACGCTGGAGCTGGAATGTGCCGGGCAGGTGTTCACAGCAAAAGGTAAGACAGTTCTGGATGAAGGCTGGAAAGCTGTTGAAAAATGCTTTTTCACAGCCAAATCCGAAAAGCAATCCTCCGTCCTGCCGGAGTTGGCCGAAGGCACTGTTCTCCCGCTTACCTCCGTCGATATGAAGGAAGGCAAGACGACCCCTCCGAAGCATTTCACGGAGGATTTGCTGTTGCAGGCCATGGAGACTGCCAGCGTGGACGAGTTTCCTGATGAGGCCGAGCGTAAAGGCATCGGCACTCCGGCCACGCGCGCCGCGACCATTGAAAAGCTGGTGCAAAAGGGTTTCCTGGAGCGCAAAGGCAGCGGCAAGGTCAAAAACCTGATCCCCACGGATAAGGGAAAAGCCCTGATTACGGTGACACCGGAACAGATTCAGTCCCCGTCCATGACAGCGGACTGGGAGGAAAAGCTGGTGCAGATCGAAAAGGGCCTCTATCCGGCAGAGGAATTTATTCAGGAGATCTCCGGCATGATGGAAACCATGGTGAACACTTACGAAGTTGTGAAAGGAGCAGATACGCTGATGTCGAATGTGAAAGTGATCGGGAACTGCCCCCACTGCGGGGCCGAGGTTGTGGAGCGTGAAAAGGGCTGGTTCTGCTCGAACCGTGAGTGCCGCTTTGTACTCTGGAAGGACAATGTCTATTTCCAGAAGATCGGCAAGCGTATGACCGCGCAGATCGCGGAAAAGCTGGTGCGCGATGGCCGCGTCCAGTTGAAGGACTGCAAGAGCCAGAAAACCGGCAAGACTTATAATGCTTCGCTGCTTCTCTCCACGGAGGCAGACGGGCGGGCGAAATTCACAATGGAGTTTGATAAGGATAAGGGAGGCAAATCGAAATGAGCGATACAAAACAGGAGGCCGTTTTTCTGATTGGAGAGACGGACTTTCTTCATATGAAAGAGACGGAAACAGGCTATGCCTATACCGCTTTTCTTGCTGACAATCCTGTACAGTCCTTTGGCGGGGAAATTTCTGCGGAGGATGTGCAGCGCAGTCCCATCCGCAGCCCCATGACCGCGGCGCGGGTGCTGGCAATGGAGGAGGCCGGGATGGGCGGACAGCCAGCGGCACAGGTTTCAATCAATTCCCTGGAGAAATTCAGGGCTTTCGGCATTCGTCGCCGCAGAATGATGGAGCCGGAAACGCTGCCCAACGATGATGTCCGTTTCATCACCGTCGATTACCAGGAGCGCTTCCGCGTTCCCAACGGCGGCACTGTGGAAATGATCTATCCTGACCGCCGCTTCTCCGCAAAGTGCGAATATATCGACGATTATCATCTGTACCTCAACGGGGAGTGCCTGCACATCTGTCAGCTGGCGGAAATGCTGGAGCGCGGCGGCGGAACCTGCCGCCCGGAACCGGAAATCGACCCCATGCGGGAAAATGCCGGATGGCGGCTGGGAAGCAGCCATTATCTTACGCTTCAGACCTGTGATGATGGCTGGGATTATACCCTGTATGATAAGAACTTTCGTGAGGTAGATGGCGGACAACTGGATAACCCGGAGATGTCCATGCTGGAAGCCCGTGAAGCCATCCTGGAGGATG
>JAJPYE010000027.1:0-10616 GCA_021205095.1 Oscillospiraceae bacterium
CCGATGGGGAGACAGAGGACGCCAGGGCCCGTCTTGCCATTATGACCAAGACGAACGACGGCTTCAAGATTGCGGAGGAAGACCTGCGCCTGCGGGGGCCGGGGGATTTCTTCGGCAGCCGCCAGCACGGCCTGCCGGAAATGCATCTGGCCGACCTCTCCGCCGATATGCGGGTGCTGAAGCAGGCCCAGCAGGAGGCCCATGATACCCTGGCCCGCGACCCGGAATTACAAGATCCCGAAAACGCCCCCCTCCGGGAGCGCATCCGCCAGGTCTTCGAGCTGAACGAGAACACGCTGAACTGACGACGCGCCCTATTGACTTTCCTTTTGAATATGGTATAATAGATTAAGAATAAATCCTAATATCATCTGAAAGGAGGGCGTCCATGACAAGACAGCGCAAGCTTGTATACGACATCATCTCCCGCGCGCCGGAGCATCACACGGCGGAGGAGATATACGACATTGCCAGGGAACAAATGCCCTCCCTGGCACGGGGAACGGTGTACCGCAACCTGGGCATCCTGGCTGAGGAGGGAAAAATTCAGCGGCTGGAAATGCCCTGCGCGCCCGCGCGGTACGACCGCAACAGCCGTCCCCATCCCCATCTGGTATGCGAGCAGTGCGGCCAGGTGGAGGACATGACCATGCCGGAGGGGTTGCTCGACCCGCTGACAGCGGGCCTTGGCATCACCGGCTACGACCTGAAGCTATTTCATGTGTGCGCCCAGTGCCGGGCGCAGGAAAGGAGAAATCTCAATGAATCAAGTACTGGAAAGTCTGAAAACCCGCCGCGCCATCCGCAAGTATAAGGCGGAGCCTGTCCGCAAGGAGGATCTGGATGCCGTCCTGGAGGCGGGTATCTACGCCCCCACGGCCATGGGCGCGCAGCGTGCCTGCATCGTGGCCGTCACCAACAAGGCCGAGCGGGACGCCATCTCCCGCATGAACGCCGCCGTCATGGGCCGGGACGACGACCCCTTCTACGGCGCGCCCGCCGTCATTGTGGTCTTTGGGGACAGCTCCTGGCCCCAGGGCAAGAAGGACGGCGCTCTCATCATGGGCAATATGCTCAACGCCGCCCACGCTATCGGCCTCGGCTCCTGCTGGATCGACCGGGCAGAGGAATCCTTCAACAGCCCGGAGGGTCAGGCCCTGAAAAAGAAATGGGGCGTGCCGGAGGAATACACCGGCGTGGGCAACTGCATCCTGGGCTATCCCGACGAGACCCCGGAGCCTAAGCCCCGCAAGGAGGGCTACATCATTCGCGTGGAGTGACGCCGCCGTCATAAAATCTGTATCGGGGGGGAGGGGCGAACCAGTGAACCAGTGGGTCACTGTGGCGGACGATACCCTACCCCCACACGCAAAAAACCAGACCCGACACACGTCAGGTCTGGTTTTGTCATCCAGCCCCGAAAAATCGTGTCATAAGTGTTATCAGCTCTTGAACTGTGGCTCAATTTAGGTTATAATATAGCCACAAAACCACAAATCAGGGAGGGTTACGACCATGCAGATTATTCCAATGCGAGATTTGAAGAACACCGTGGAAATTGAGCGCAGGTGCGCGGAGGAAAACGGGCCTGTTTATGTGACGAAGAACGGATATGGCCGCTTGGTCGTGATGGACATCGACTACTACGAGCGCACCATGCGGAAGATGTACGAGGCGCAGGCGCTGCTGGAGGGCCTAGCGGATGTAAAGGCCGGACGCATGATAGACGGCGACGCCGCGATTGACGGCGTTCGGGAGAAGTATGGCATCTGAATATCGCTATCAGTTTACGCTGCGGGCAAGAGATGACCTTGACGATATTGTGCGCTATATCTCTATAGAGCTTTCAAATCCCGCTGCGGCTGCCAGCTTCGTGGGCGCATTGCAGGAAGCCATTCATGAGGCGTGTCTGTTTCCCACGAGCGGCTCACGGGTGGAAAATGAATTTCTGCCAAGCATAAACATTCGGAAAAAAGTGATTCACAACTATATCATGTACTATTCTCCGAACACGACAGAAGAAGTAATTCAAATCCTGCGCATTATTTATGGACGGAGAGATATGGATGAAATTCTAAGACAGCTAGACGTCTGATTTATACCCCCAACGCAAAAAACAGACCCGACACACGTCAGGTCTGTTTTTGTCATCCAGCCAAAAGGCCGGGAAATTATTTCATATAATTCTTCCAGCGAGCCACCAGCAGGCTGACGACCATGTCCGCGGCGGCCTCCGCCTCCTCATCGCTGACATTGCCATCCACCTGGGCCAGGCATGCGCCGATTTTTCCAATATTCTCCACCAGGGCGTTCAGCTCATCTACCTCCGTGGAGGCCTTGTCCAGCAGGGCCAGGGGCTTCACGAAACTGTCGCAGCAATCATCCAGCAGCGAGGGGAGGATTTTCACCAGCTTCTGCTGGGTGGAGGCACTCAGGTTGGCGATGGTGTCCCAGCTCAAATCCAGATCTCCGTTGGTCTTTTTCTTGATGTATATCAGCAGGTCGCCGTAATCGGTGATCTTGTCCACAAACTGGCGCTCCAGCCGGTCAAAATTCCCGTCGCCCAGCGCCTGACTCAGCAAAACGGCCTGAAGGATCCGATCGAACTGCGCTAGCGTGACCTTGGTATCATACCGGCTGCTGGGGTCATTCTGAAATGCGATTTTCTGAAAGGTTTCGTCCATCAGCTTGACCAACTCGATGGAATTGTCATAGTACCGCGTGGCCTGGTCAAATAATTCTTGTGCCTTGCCCATAATGAATTCACTCCTTTTATTTTTTGACGGGTCTTATTCCCCGTCGTTTTCCTCTTCCTCTTCCTCGCCGGTCAGGGGAAGCGCCGCTCCACAGGCGGGACATTCGATGTTGGGGTTTTCAACCGCGTTCTCGTCCAGAGAGATGATCTCCCCGCAGACGGGACACTCGACCTCATAAAACAGCGGCCCGTCGTCCTCGTCCTCGTCGTCATACTCGTCGTCCAGATCGCCGTACACCTCGTCCTCTACGTCCGCCAGATCCTCGCTGACGGCGTCCAGGCCTTCGTTAAGCTCCGCAACCTCGTCCTCAAGGTCTTCCACGTCCAGGGCCAGATCCTCCAAAATATCCAGAATGGAGGAGAGGATCTTCCCCTCCTTTTCGGCGGGGTCGATGCCATAGCCGTCGGCCAGGCCCTTGAGATACGCGACTTTTTCAGCAGTGGTCATATAAGCCTCCCCAGGTATAAACGACTCAGCCCTTGGCCCGGCCCAGGTATTCCCCGGTGCGGGTGTCGATCTCGATGCGCTCGCCCGGCTCGATGAACAGGGGAACCTTGACCTCCGCGCCGGTCTCCAGGGTGGCGGGCTTGGTGGCGTTGGTGGCGGTGTTCCCGGCGAAGCCGGGGTCGGTCTCCGTAATCTCCAGCACCACAAAGTTGGGGGCCTCTACGTTAAAGACGTTGTCCTTGTAGGAGCTGACGGTGCAGACCTCGTTTTCCTTCACGAAACGGAAGCTGTCCGAGAGCTTGGACTTGTCCACAGGCAGCAGCTCATAGGTCTCCGCGTCCATGAAGTAGTACAGGTCGCCGTCGTTATAGCTGTATTCCATGTTCTTCCGCTCCACATAAGCGGTCTCGAACTTGGCGGAGGGGTTGAAAGAGGTCTCCACCACCGCGCCGGTGATGACGTTTTTCATCTTGGTGCGGACGAAGGCCGCGCCCTTGCCGGGCTTAACGTGCTGGAACTCCACGACCTGCATCACCTGGCCGTCCATCTCAAAGGTTACACCGTTTCTAAAATCTCCTGCAGAAATAGGCATTGTTTATTTCCTCCATATTTGAATGGTTTTTTCCCATCCGCCATTTTACTATATATTTTTCGCTTTGGCAAGACCTTTCTTATTTATAAGATTGTAAGCTCCTTTGCCGCCGTGGTCAGATTCCGCGCGCCGCCGTCCCGCAGCCAGAGCATATCCTCTATCCGCACGCCGAATTTTCCGGGGATATAAATGCCCGGCTCGGCGGAGATGACCGCCCCCACCGGCATCGGGGTATTGTTGGAGGGACTGGCGTTGGGGCTTTCGTGAATTTCCAGCCCCAGGCTGTGACCGAAGCTGTGGCCAAAATATTCCCCATACCCCGCTGTGGCGATAACGTCCCGCGCGGCGGCGTCTATGGCCCGGCCCGTCGCGCCCGGCTTCGCGGCGGCAATGCCCGCAAGCTGGGCCTCCAAAACCGTGTCGTATACCCGGCGCATCTCCTCTGTCGCGTCGCCGACGGCCACGGTGCGTGTCATATCCGAGCAGTAGCCGTTGTATACGGCCCCGAAGTCCATGGTCACAAAGTCCCCGGTCTGTATCACCCGGTCGCTGGGAACGCCGTGGGGCATACTGGTGCGCGGCCCGGAGACGACAATGGGGTCGAAGGCGTTGGCCTCGCTGCCGTATTTATACATATGATACACAAGCTCCGCCGCCGCCTCTTGCTCTGTCATGCCGGGACGCAAAAGGCCCAGCACGGCGTCCAGCGCCTGTTCCGCGATAGCCTGGGCCGCCAGGATGGCGTTCACCTCCGCCTCGTCCTTGCAGGCACGCAGCTCCGTGAGAAGCCCTCCTGCCGGAACCAGCGTAACGCCCAAAGCGTGCTCCATTTTTTCCCATCCGTCGTGGCTCACCCGGTCGCCCTCCGCCAAAAGCTCCGTGAAGCGGTTTTCCGCTGCCAGGTTCTTGAGAATGGAGGTCAGCGTCCGGCCCGCGCCGGTGACCAGAATCTCCATGTCCGTCACGGCTTGAGCCGCCGCCTCCGCGTAGCGGGAATCCGTGATAAGCCAGGCCCGTTCCGGCCCGATCAGCACCGCTCCATCCGTAAACGCGAACCCCGAAGCATACCGCACGCTGACCTCATCCGTCAGCAGCAAAGGCAGCGAAATCTGCCGCCGAATTGCATCCACACGGGACATAATAGTATTCCTCCTTCCCCCGGCATCCGCGCCGGGCGTCTCTTGAAAATACGTGTCTTGTATGTTTTTTGGTTTCCCAGTTCTATGAATCGTTTATTATAGCAATTCTGCCATATATAACGGCAAATGGATGATTCCGTCTTTGAGCATGACATCCTTAGTATAGAGAATATAGGCGCTACCAATGACGGATGAGAAGCGCTTTCGGAATTTATCTAAAGAAGAATGGGACTGGTAGCTGCCGGATTTGACTTCTACAGGGGCAATCTTGTTGCCTTCAGTGATAAGAAAATCAATTTCCATGTTGTTTTCCCGATTCCGACTGTCGGAACGGGAATAGAAATACAGCCGCGGTCTCCGATGGCGAAGCATCTGCGCGACAATGTTTTCCATAAGCATTCCCTCGTTGATATTCATCTTATCAAAGAGAATAGCGCGATACAGCTCGTTGTCAGTGTACCTCTTATCCCGGAAGGTGTGGGTCACGAGCAGTCCTGTGTCCGCCATATAGCACTTCTGTGTGTTGTTTTCAGCGCTCAGCGCAAGTCCGACATGGGGGTCTGTTGCATTGAAACAGGTGTTGACAATCATTGCTTCGTTCAGCCACACGAAGGAATCCTCAAAGGTTCGGAAGCGGGCCTGCTTGCCAAGAGAGGAGAGCTTATATTTCTTTTCTTTTTTAGAAAGCTGTCCCGGAATGCCATCGAAAACGGCAAACACCTTGTCTTCATAGCCCTCGGCAAATTTTGCGACGTCCTCCCGGTAAAGATTCAAAATCCGGCGTTTGGCAGCGTCAGCTCCTTCAAAGTCTTTGTCGTTAAGGTAGGCAAGAACGGATTGCGGCATACCGCCTACGAGAATGTATTGACGGAAATCATTCATGACTTTTCGGTGAAGCGCTGCACCGAGAGGCTTCTTTGTTTTAAAACAATGTCGTATCAGTGGATAGGTCGCTTCGTCGCCCATTGCCCAGAGGAACTCTTCAAAGTCCAGCGGAAACATTTCAATGTGATCCTCTTCCGACGGGATAATAATGTCTTGTACATTTTTTTCAGGCGAATCAGCGAGCCTGTCTCAAGGTAATCGAACCGACCGTCAGCAACAAGATATTTAATAAGTTGGCGCGCTCTGGGATATTGCTGTACCTCGTCAAAGATAATCAGGGACTCACGTTTATAGAGTGTCGTGGAGTAAAAGGCTGCAAGCTTCGCAAAAAAAGGTCAAGATCGTAGCTGTCGTTGACAAACAAGTCCAATACATCCGTTGGAGCCTGTCCGAAGTCAATCAGAATATAGCTTTTGTATTCCGCCCTGGCAAAGGTCTCAGCAATATAGCTTTTACCAACACGACGCGCTCCGTCAATCATCATGGCGGTCGTACCGTTGCTGCTGTTTTTCCAGGCAACAAGCTCATCGTAGATTTTTCTTTTCAGCATATAATCACTTCCCATGTAGACAGTTTATCCTGGATGTTGGCTGATTATAACCCAATAATCACAAAAAAGCAAGTTCCATCAACGCGAAAATGCACGGAAAAGCAAATTTTGGCGATATAAAAATGCACGGGAAAGCAGAGATGCACGTCTGCCCCAGCCCGTCAGCCCAGCGTCTCGGCTGTCCAGGGGCCTGACCAGTCGGTGCCGTCGAAGATGGCCTCGCTGCCGCCGATGGTGAACAGGACGGAATTTACCTCGTCCAGGGCGCAGAGCGTGGCGGCGATGGAACGAACGGCGGCGGTGCGGGCCTCCTCCGTCAGGGAGGCGAAAAAGCTCTGGGACAGGGATACCGTACACGCGCCGTTGGACACGACCAGGTCTGTCACTGTGCCGCTGCCGGAAAACAGAGCGGGATAGCCCGGCTCTGCCGCGGCCAGCAGGGCCTGAAGCACCGCCTCCGCCTGGGACTGATAATCCGAAAGATTTACCCGGAAGGGGAGAGGGGCCACATCCTCCAGCCCCGGCAAAGCCAGATACAGATCGGCGTCGATCTCCCCCTGACCTTCGGACACGGGGCCGATGACCTCGTCATATTTCGTGAAAGCGTCCGCCAGAGAAAGGTATACATAACTTTCCAAAGACTCTCCCTCCACCAGGATGACAACGCTGTCCACCTGGGACAGGGAAGTCAGAGAGTTCACGATGGAATAGACCGCCAGCCGTTCCCCGGCGGCGGTGTCTGGGCGGTTGACATAAAATTCTTCGGACAGGTTCACAGTGCATACCCCGTCAGCCGTCTGGCAGGAGAGAAGCTCCGTCCCCTCCGGGATGGCCTGCTGCAGCTCGCCGTTGTTCGGCCCGCGCAGCAGCTCCTCCAGGACGTACCGCTCCGGGGAGGTATCCTCGTCCAGCGTCAGGCTGTGGTATTCGCTGATAAGGTATCGTCCGTCCCCGTCGGCAAAATACAGCCGAAGCTGGCGAACGTAGGGGTCGGTATCCGTATCCCGCAGAAGGGCGTCCTCTGTCATCAGGCCGGAAAAGACGGTCTGTTCCCCGGCGATGATGGTGACGGACTCCACCTCATCCAGGGCGCACAGCGTCAGGGCGGCACAGAACGCGGCGACGGTCTGCTCCATCTCCGTCAGGTCGAGAAAGCTCTCGGAAAAGTTCAGTGTGACCACAGCCTTTTCCAGCGTCCAGCTCTCTATGGTCACGTCCTCCGGCAGGGCGCAGGCCATGCCGTCCTCCCCGCTTTCGGAGGCGAAAAGGGTCAGCACCCCGTCGATCATGGAATCCCCCTCCGGCTGGGGACAGGTCTCTATGCAGACGAGATCGCCGCCGTCCGAGGCGTCCTCCGACGCAACGCGATATATGGAGACAGTTTCCCCGACCTCCGTTTCCTCCTCCTGGGTCAGAAACGGCAGCTCAAAGGGCAGATCAATGGAAATTTCTGGCAGCTCCAGGGAAATCTCAAACGGCAGGTCGAAGGGCAGCTCAAAGGGCAGCAGGCCGCTTGCCAGCAGCACAAATCCTGCTGCCAGCACCAGCAGCACCAGCAGCGCCGCGACAAAAAAGCGTTTTTTCATGGCCGTCTCTCCTTTTTGGGACACAGGGGGAAGGTGACGGTGAAGCAGGTGCCGCTCTCCTCCCGGCGGGCCACCTCTATCTCTCCGCCGTTTGCCACCACCGCGTCATGGACGATGGAAAGGCCCAGGCCGCTGCCGCCAGAGGCGCGGGAGCGTGCCTTATCCACCCGGTAGAACCGTTCGAAGACGTGGCCGATGTCCTCCTCCGGGATGCCGATGCCGGTGTCCTCCACTGTGAGAATGACCGTCGCCCGCTCCCGGCGAAGCGACAGCGTTACGTCGCCGTTTTGGACGTTATACTTGATGGCGTTTTCCACCAGATTAAATATGATTTGATACAGATCGTCTGCCGAGGCCTTCACGATGCAGTCGTCGGAAAGGCGTGTGCGCAGGGAGATCTGCTGCTTTGCCGCCAGCGGCTCCAGCAGATGCAGGGTTCGCCGGGCCACAAGCTTCACGTCCACCGGCTCCTGCTGGAGCTGGGTCACGCCGGCGTCCAGCTTTGTGAGGCTCATGAGCTTTTCTGTCGTCCGCTGGAGACGGTCGGCTTCGCTGCCGATGTCCTGGGCAAACTCCCGGACGGTGGCCATGTCCATGTTCTCCGCCTGGGTAATGCTGTCTGCCAGCAGCCGGATGGCCGCCAGCGGCGTGCGCAGCTCATGGGAGGCGTCGGACACGAACCGGCGGCGAATCTCCTCTGTACTTTCCAGCCGCCCGGTCAGAATGTTAAATTCCTCCGACAGCACGGCCAGCTCGTCGTTTCCCTGCACGGAGATGCGGTAGGCGTAATCGCCGCCCCGAACGAAGTTCATGGCCTTGGAAAGGCGCTTGATGCGCCGGGTCAGGGTGCTGGAAAGGATGGTGATGATAATAAGGCCCGCGCCGCCGAACAGGACGGACATATTCCGCAGGTTTCGCTGCAGCCCAACGATGATCTCGCCCTGCTCGCTGTCATATTCATAGAGATACACGGCCCCGACGATGGCGCCGCCGGAGGAGACCGGCGTGGCCGAGCGGCTGACGAAAACGCCCTCGGAATAGGCGCAGTAAAACACTGTATACCCGCTCAGGGCGTCCGCCACCTCGCTCAGAAGCGCATAGCGCCCGGTCGTGTCGTCCTCCGAGGTGTCATAGAGAATAAGCCCGCTCTGGTCGGTGATGATCATGCGGGTCACAGGGGTCACGTCCAGCAGCTCCATGACCTGCTCCACCGATTCGCTGGTAAGCACCTCCAGCGCGGAAAGAGAGCTGGATATGACCGACCCCTGGGACTGCATGGCGCTCTGCTTCGTGGTGACAACCGTGTCCCGGCTGACGATGATGGGGTAGACGTTCAGCAGTATCAGAAGCGCGGCGGTGAACAGGGTGAAGGTGGAGGCGACTTTGAAGCGGACGGTGGTTCCCCGGCGCTTGCGCTTTGCCTGTTTGCGCTGCTTCCGGGCGAGCTTTTGCTCCCGCTTCTGCTGCTTGCGTTCCTTTTTCTGCTGCCTGCGTTCCCGCTTCCGGGCCTTTTTTTGCAGTTTTTCCTGTTCTTTCTGCTGCTTTTTCAAGTCCCGCTGCTGGCGTTTATTTTGTTTTTTATTTTTCCTCTTTGAAATAGTAACCCACGCCCCACTTGGTAATAATGCACTCCGGCTTGGCCGGATTTTCCTCCAGCTTCTCCCGCAGGCGGCGGATGTGTACGTCCACGGTGCGGATGTCTCCCTGGTAGTCGTAGCCCCATATCAGATCCAGCAGATTCTCGCGGGAGTATACCTTTCCCGGCGTGCGCATGAGAAGCTCCACCAGGTCAAATTCCTTCACCGTCAGCTCCACGCTCTTCCCGTTCACCTCCGCCGAACGGCGCTCTGTATCGATGGTGATGGGGCCGCGTGTCATCCGCCCGGCGGAAGCCGCCGCATCGGTCTGGGAGCCGGTTCGGCGAAGAAGCGCCCGCACGCGGGCCTTCAGCTCCAGAATGTTGAAGGGCTTCGTGATATAGTCGTCCGCCCCATATTCAAAGCCGATCAGTTTGTCCGTGTCCTCGCTCTTGGCGGTGAGCATGATGATGGGTACGGTGGAAAACTCCCGTATCATCATGCAGGCGGAAAGCCCGTCCAGCTTTGGCATCATCAGATCCAGAAGTATCAGCCCATAGCTCCCGGTGCGGGCCATCTCCACGGCGGTCTGGCCGTCGTAGCAAACGTCCACCTGATAGCCGTCGTTTTCCAGATTGAATTTTATGCCCTTGACCAGCAGTTCCTCGTCGTCCACTACTAAAATTTTCATAGAGCAGGCCTCCTTCTGTCGTTCGGTTCTCTTTGTTCGGTATATACAAAAAACATTTATCTTTCGCCAAAATTAATATAAGGTGCGATTTTCTCGTACGTGGCCTGACCAATGCCCTGTACGTCCAGCACGTCCTCCTCGCCTGTAAAAGGGCCGTTTTCCTCCCGCCAGGCGATGATGCGCTCCGCCAGCGCCGGGCCGATGCCGGGAAGCGCCTCCAGCTCCTCCGCCGTGGCAGCGTTGATGTTCAGCGAACCGGCGGCTTTGGTTTGGGTGGCTTCGGCGGTCTCCACTGCGGCAAGGGACACCGCCGGCGTACGGTTCATAGTCGCCAGGCGCAGAACGGTCAGCAGAATCAGTACCGCCGCTGCGGCCCAAAGAACCCTTTCGATG
>JAJPYE010000027.1:10626-56588 GCA_021205095.1 Oscillospiraceae bacterium
AAGATTTAATAAATCTGACAGTTGCTTTTCCCGGAATTTTTTCTTATAATGGTATGGTCAAGGTTAAGAGAGGGCGTTTGCGTTCCTAAAATATCATATCATATTTTCTCGGAGAATGACATGAAAAAATTAAAGATATTTCCCTTTATACTCATCATAGTGCTGGCCCTGGGAATATTCCCGGTGTCCGCAGGCGCACTGGACGATCCTTCCGTCTCTGCCAGCGCCGCTGTTTTGATGAACGCGGACACGGGAGACATCCTCTATGAAAAAAACGGCACCGCCACCGTCCAGCCCGCCAGCACCACCAAAATGATGACGGCCCTGCTGGTGGTGGAGGCTATCGAGGCCGGGGATATTTCCCTGACGGACGAGGTGACGGCCTACCAGGACTGCCAGTATAACCTGGAGGACGACAGCTCCAACGCCAACCCCACCATCGAGCCGGGGGAGATTATGACGGTGGAGGATCTTCTCTACTGCGCCATGCTTCAGTCCGCCAACGAGGCGTGCAATATTCTGGCGGAATATGTCAGCGGCTCCATCACTGATTTTGTGGAGCTGATGAACCAGCGGGCGGAGGAACTGGGCTGCACCGGCACTCACTTCTCCAACGCCAATGGACTGGAGGCGTCCGACCACTATACCACGGCGGAGGACTTCGCCCTCATCGCCAAGGAGGCCGTGACCCACGCCATGTTCCTGACCGTCTGCGGAGCGGCCAGCTACACGGTGGGCGCCACCAATATGGCGGAGGCCCGCTCCCTGACCAATACAAACCAGCTCCTTGTCTCCTCCAGCGACTATTATTATGAATACGCCTATGGCATCAAGACCGGCTATTTTGCCAACGCCGGGTACTGCCTTGTTTCTGCGGCGAACTATAACGACATGAACGTTATCTGCGTGGTCATGGGGTCTACGACCTCCAACGGACAGTTCGCGGATACCCTGACGCTGTATGACTGGGTGTTTTCCAATTACAGCCATGTCCAGCTTTTAAGATCCACAGAGACGCTCATCGCCACCGTGCCGGTGGAGATGGGAACCACCGATTCCACTGGCGCGAGAGCGTCCAGCGCCGTTACAGCGCTGCTGCCAAACGATTATGACACCTCCAGCCTGGAATACCGGGTCACACTGTATTACGAGCAGGAGGGGGAGTCGGCCCTGGAAGCTCCTGTGAACGCCGGAGACGTGATCGGCGAGGTATCCGTGGTGCTGGACGGCGAGGTGTACGGCACCTCCAGCCTGGTGGCCACCAATACGGTGGAGATGAGCCGCGCCACCTATCTTCGCTCTCAGATAAAGTCCATGTTCCAGGAGCCGGTGGTGCGCCGCATTATCACGATTTTGATTATCCTTCTGGCCGCCTATATCCTGCTGGTGGTGTTTTATCGGCTCCAGCGCCGCCGCCACGTCCGCAGCGTCCGTCAGGCCAAGCGGGATCGGGCTATCGCCCAGGCCGAGTGGGAGACCGAGTGGCTGGATATTCCCACAGAAAAGCGCAGGGATCCCAGTATCGGCTATTTTGACGATCGACGCCGCGATAATCGGGATGATTACAGCCGGGACGACTACGATGACTATGACGATTACGACGATTATGACGATGACCCGGACGACACGCCCCCCACAAGCCGGAACGGTCGGGACGACTATTTTGACAGCTTCTTTAATAATTAATGAATTGATGATATAAAACGATTTTTGCGCCCCTTCGGGGGCGCAAAAATCGTCTTATAAGCTCTTGGTGATCGGGTTTATCTTTCAGTACAGCCGGTCTTACAGGTACGCGCATAAAATATTAGCCCCAGCTCCGCAGAAAAGCATTTTGCGGGGCTGGGGCCTATGGCATATAGTTTATTTTTTATAGCTCTCCGCCAGTCGGGCGAATACGGGGAGCGCCCGCTGGATGCGCTGGGTGGGGACGCAGTAGGAGATGCGGACGTGGCCGGGGCAGCCGAAGCCGGAGCCGGGGACAATGAGCAGGTCGAAGTCGTCTCTGGCCCGCAGGCTGAAGGCCGCGTCGTCCGGCTCCAGGGACTGGGGGAACAGATAGAAGGTGCCGCCTGGCTCCACGCAGGAATAGCCCAGCGCCCGCAGGCCGTCCACCAGCAGCCGCCGGTTCTCCGCGTATACGGAAAGATCCGCCGTGTCGTCCGCGCAGGCGGCCACCACAAGCTGGAACAGGGATGGGGCGTTCACGCAGCCCAAGGCCCGGCCCGCGCCGGCGATGGCCGCGAACACCCGCTGCCAGTCCTCCACCGTCTCATGCACCGCCACATAGCCGATGCGTTCGCCGGGAATGGACAGGCACTTGGAGAAGGAATAACACACCAGGGTGTTGTTATAGTATTTGGGGATATATGGCACCTGCACTCCGTCGTAGACGATCTCCCGATAAGGCTCGTCGGAAATGATATAGATGGGGTGGCCGTATTCGGCGCTCTTGGTTTCCAGCAGATCGGCCAGAGCCTGAATGGTCTTTTCGGAATACACCGACCCGGAGGGGTTGTTGGGGGAGTTTATCAGCACCGCCTTGGTATGGGGGTTGATGGCCCGCTCCATGGCCGCCAGGTCAAGCTGGAAATGCTCTGTGTCCGGGGGAATGACCACCATTTTCCCGTGGGCGGATTCGATGAACACCTTGTATTCCGGGAAGTAGGGGGCCGGGACGATGAACTCGTCCTCCGGGCAGCACAGTCCGTGGAAGCAGCAGGTCAGGGACATGGCCGCCCCCATGGTGAGATACAGCCCGTCCGGAGAGAGATTGGTGCCGAAGCGTCGGTTGATGGAGGCGGCCAGGGCCGCTTTCGCCCCCGCGTCTCCGGCGGCGCTGGTGTAGCCGTGGAGGGTAACAGGGTCAATCTCGTCAATCAGACGCCGGATGGTCTCGTTTACCGAGGGCGGAGCGGGAACACTGGGGTTTCCGATGGAGAAGTCATATACGTTCTCCGCTCCCACCACCGCGGCGCGGCGCTTGCCATAGTCGAACAGCTCCCGAATAACGGAGCGCTCCGTTCCCAGGGCTACCATTTTTTCTGCTAACATTGCTTTGTACCAAGCCTTTCTGTATATATTATTTTTCTCCTCGTAATTTTACCAGCCTGTCCCGTATGACCGCCGCGTACTCGAACTCCAGCATTTTTGCGGCCTTGCGCATTTGTTTTTCCAGCTTCTCTATTTCTTCCTGCCGCTCCCGTTCGGTCATCTTCACGCCGGCGGCGGTGACGGCCTCCGCCTCCTCCGCGCTGCCGGAGATTTCAATCAGATCCCGCACGCTCTTGACAATGGTTTTGGGAACGATGCCGTGGGCCTCGTTGTATGCCTGCTGCTTGGCCCGGCGGCGCTCCGTCTCTGTGATGGCGGCCCGCATGGAGGGGGTAATGTCGTCGGCGTACATGATGACCGTTCCCTCCGCGTTTCGGGCCGCTCTGCCGATGGTCTGGATAAGACTGGTCTCCGAGCGGAGGAAGCCCTCCTTGTCCGCATCCAGAATAGCCACCAGGGACACCTCCGGCAAATCCAGCCCCTCCCGCAAAAGGTTTATGCCCACCAGCACGTCAAATTCGCCCAGGCGCATATCCCGTATGATCTCCATCCGCTCCATGGAGCCGATGTTGTGGTGCAGATACCGGCTGCGGATGCCCGCGTCGGTGAGGTAGGCGGTCAGATCCTCCGCCATTTTCACGGTCAGGGTCGTGACCAGGGTGCGCTGGTTTTTGGCGATGCGTTCCTGAATCTCCCCGATCAGGTCGTCTATCTGGCCTTCCACCGGGCGGACTATAATCTTCGGGTCTAAAAGCCCGGTGGGGCGGATAACCTGCTCCGCGATCTGGCCCGCCCGCTCCCGTTCGTACTGCCCCGGTGTGGCGGAGACATATACCGCCTGGTGTATCCGGCTGTTGAACTCGTCGAAGGTCAGTGGCCGGTTGTCGAAGGCGGAGGGCAGGCGGAAGCCATAGTTCACCAGCGTCTCCTTCCGGCTCCTGTCCCCCCGGTACATGGCCCGCACCTGGGGCAGGGTGACGTGGCTCTCGTCTACAAACAGGATGAAGTCCTTGGGGAAGTAGTCCAGCAGCGTCATGGGGGCGCTGCCCGGTTCCCGGCCTGATATAATGCGGGAATAATTCTCTATCCCGGAGCAGTAGCCCAGCTCCTGCATCATTTCGATGTCATATTCCGTCCGCTGCTGTATGCGCTGGGCCTCCAGCAGCTTTCCGTTTTCCTGGAACCAGGCCACCCGCTCTGAAAGCTCCTGGCGTATCTCTCCAATGGCCCGCTCCATTTTCTCGTGGGTGGTGACATAGTGGGAGGCGGGGTATATGGCGCAGCGGTTCACTGTCCGCATAGGCGCGCCGGTGACGACGTTTATCTCGCTGATGCGGTCGATCTCGTCCCCAAAATATTCCACCCGGATGGCGTGGTCGCGAGCGTAGGCGGGGAATATCTCCACCGTGTCCCCCCGGACGCGGAAGCGGTTTCGCTCAAAGGCCACATCGTTGCGCTCGTAGCGTATTTCCACCAGGCGGCGGAGAAGCTCGTCCATGGGCTTTTCCATCCCAGGCCGCAGGGAGATGACCATGTTGGCGTAGTCGATAGGGTCGCCCAGGCCGTAAATGCAGCTCACGGAGGAGACGATGATCACGTCCCGCCGCTCAAACAGGGAGCTGGTGGCGCTGTGGCGCAGCCGGTCAATCTCGTCGTTTATGGAGGCGTCCTTTTCAATGAAGGTGTCTGTGTGGGGAATATAAGCCTCCGGCTGGTAGTAGTCGTAGTAGGAGACGAAGTACTCCACCGCGTTTTCCGGGAAAAACTCCCGGAACTCCCCGCATAGCTGGGCGGCCAGGGTTTTGTTGTGGGCCAGCACCAGGGTGGGCCGGTTGAGCCGCTCGATGACCTTCGCCATGGTGTAGGTCTTGCCGGAGCCGGTGACGCCCAGAAGCACCTGTTCCTCTATTCCGTTTTCCAGCCCCGCCGCCAGGGTCTCGATGGCCTCCGGCTGATCCCCGGCGGGCTGATAGTCTGATATTAGCTTGAAATGTCCCATACGCGCCCCACCGAAAAATCATAAAACTTTGTTTACTCCCATTATATCATGTCTTGCGGTTCCGCCCGAAGGGCGGGAGCAAGACGATTGAAATCATAATATTATAATAACGTCCTGACGTTATTATATCACGTCCGCCCGCCGATGAAAAGCGGCGAAAGGCGCTGCCCTAAAAAGCAAGAGCAGTGACATTGAAGTGTTGCCTGTTATGCTCCCAAGTCGTCCGCTGTCAGCGGTTCTAACGGTGTTCCATTTTCCCACAACTCACACTCGGATATGTCTATATCCTCGTTCCACGATATGCCGCATCCGCCGCAGTCCACCACAACATTTTTGAATAGAGCGGGATTATCCCGCAGCGGCGTAAACATCTGCGGAAACTCTGGGAGAAGCTGTTTTACATCATACAACTTTTCTACACCGTTTACGAAAAGAACATATAGCATCAAGTCGTCCAGCGCTTTTACTTCCTTCACTCTGATAGATAAAGCCATTCCTGAATCCCCCTTCCAGGTTTAACGTCCCTCACACTATTCCAGCGGAGGGAGCTTTTTGAGCGTTTTGGTATCCCACATTTTCATAATGTCGGTTTTGTACTCCTCAGCCCATTCTCTGACAAGATTTTGGGCTTTTATCGGCAAATCGCCCTCTATCATTTCCAAAGTCTGAATGTCAAAGCTGCCGTTATACTCTCCGTAGACCGCATGAAAATGTGGAGGGTTATGTTCTCTTGTTAGAAAAATTTTAATAATAATCCCGTAAAATCTGGTGATTTCTGGCACTGTTATACCTCCTGTTCATTTTGTCTGTCCCGCTCCATCGCGTCGTCAATGGCACGTCCTATAAAAGCATTCACGCTTTCCCCCCCGGTCTCTGCGTGAGCCCTGATGATGGCCTTCTTGCCCTTGGAGACTGTAAGATTTATTCTGTCTAGGTTCTCGATGATCCATTTGTTTCTGTATGCGCTTTTGTCAATGGCCGTATCATCGTCCCCTCCTATTATGGCAAAATTATATCATGGCCGTAAATATTGTGCAATATACAATCTGTGTGGGCTATGGACATTCTCGGAGTTTCGCAAATCATAATACCATCTTAATCCCCCTTTAATTTATCACTCACAGAGGTTTCATGGGCGGCTGGTATGCTGAAAGCATCTTGAGAGACGAGGTGATTTTCATGCTGCTTGCGATTGCAAAGGCGTTAGGAATCGCGGCGGGGATTGTGTGGGCGGTTTGTATGGGGTACCAGGCCGTCTTATGGGCTGCGCCTAGGATGAAGCGGGGGGAGAATATGCTCCCGCCGGAGCGGCTGAACCGCTATGGGGTGCTGATTGCCGCCCGGAACGAGGAGGCGGTGCTGCCCCAGCTTATCCAAAGTCTGCGGGAGCAGGACTATCCGCAGCAGCTCATTCATATTTATGTGGTGGCCGATAACTGCACCGACGGCACGGCCCAGGCGGCGCGGGCGGCTGGCCCTTCCATCTGATGACAGAGGACGCGGAGTTCACCGCGTGGTGCGCCGTGAACGGCGTGAAGGTGGGCTACTGCAAGGAGGCGGTGTTTTATGACGAGCAGCTCACGACGCTGCGGGCCTCCTGGAATCAGCGGCTGCGCTGGGTGAAGGGATATATGCAGATGCTGAGTTATTACGGCGGGCGGCTCCTGCGGGGGATATTCAAAAGGGCGGCCTGCCGTGTTTGGATATGCTGCTGGCCTACCTGCCCTCCTTCATCGGCGCGGCGCTGTCCTGCCTGGCTAGCGTGACCCTGGCCCTGTGGCTTCTGACCTCCGGCGGCGGCTGGCTTGCCGTGCTGTAGGAGCTGGCGCTGGGAACGGCGCAGCTTCTGGGCGGTATGCTCCTGCTGGGGTTCTATACCACCGTCAGCCAGTGGCGGCGCATCCCGCTCTCCGCAGGGCAGAAGCTGGCGCGGTGCCTTACCTTTCCCCTGTTCATGGCCACCTATCTCCCTGTTGCGGCGGCGGCCCTGGTCGTGGACGTGGGCTGGCGGCCCATTCCCCACAACCCGGTTTCAGAACGCCCGCCCATCCAGCCGGTTCGCCAGATGACGAGGACGGGGTGATAAAAACCGGGACAGCATCGGGCGGATGCCGTCCCAGATTATGGTGCCTGCAAATCGCATACCACCAGCAGGGCACCGTCCTTTACGCTGATTTTGGCGTGGTCGGCGGTGAAATCGTTTCCCATGCCCAGGGGAAAATCCGGGGTCAGAACAGCGTTTTCCAGCTTGTATTTTGTGCCGCGGATGGACACGCCCTGACAGGGGCCGCCGAAGGCGAAAACGGAGAGCTTGCCGCCGGTGCGGGGGAGGGTGACGGCCTGATTTTTCAGCATTTGCAGGCGGGTGTGGCCGTCGGACAGAACGGCCTGGCCGCCCCGTTCCACAATATAGAGCAGGGTTTGAAGGTTTGCCAGGGTGTGATCCATGCGCCCACCCAGGCCACCGATGATGAGAAAGCGCCGCCAGCCCCGATCCCAGGCGTATTTTACGCAGAGCATGGTGTCCGTGTCGTCCTTGACGACGGGATGGAAAATCACCGTCCCCGTTCCCGGAGGCTGGGCGGAGTCAAAATCCCCGATGACTGCCGCCGGAACCGCTCCCGCCTGGGCCGCCAGCGCATATCCTCCGTCCGCGCAGAGAATAAGGTCGTCCCCCTGGGGCGCTTCATAGGCCGCCGAAGGGTCGCCCTGACACCAGGCGGTGAAAATGACGCATCGCCCCTCGTGGGGCGCGAAATCGGACATGGGAAACACCTCCAGAGAAAAATAACCCGCCCTGCGCCGCGTGAAATCGTTGTCTTTTGCTTGACGGACGGCGGGAAGGTACGATATAATAAAACAATAAAAATAATCGAAAGGACTTGACACGGCATGGCGCTGCGCGGCAAAATTTCAGCAAGCAAGCAAGCAAGCAAGCAAGCAAGCAAAGCATAACCGCGCCCTTTTTTCCTGTCAAGCGGCAAATTCCATAAATTTCAAAGGCACATTCTGTCCATTTTTCCACGGACAGGATGCGCCTTTTTGTTTTCTCTCATAGGGCGCACACGATGTCCCCAGGCGATATGCCAGTCGTGAATTTTTTCTGAAAGGAAATACGAGACCATGAAACAAAGAATGTTAGCCATCCTGCTGACTCTGCTGCTCACGTTCTCCCTGCTGCCCGCTGCGGTATTTGCGGACGAGACCAGCGGCGAGGCCGCCGCCGGGGAGACGGCGGAGGCCCAGGAGGATGAACCCGAAGCCTCGGCGGAGACAGAGGAAGATCTGGCAGAGGAGGTGTCTGACGACCCCGTCAGCGAGGAGGCTGTCACGGAGTCCCTGGAAACAGAGGGGACGGAGGCCCTTGTCCTCGGCTCCGCGGCCCTTACGGCGGGGGAGGGAGCAATCCCCGCGACTGGCGGCGAGCTATCGTCAGGAACCTATACGCTGACGGCGAATGTCACTCTGACAACCAATAACCTGACCATTTCCTCTGGCGAGGATGTCACCATCGACCTGGCTGGTTATACCCTGACCGGGAATGGCAGCGGCTCCGTCATTACCGTGAACGGCGCCCTGACATTGACGGACAGCAGCGCAACTACCGCCAATCCAAGCGGTTCTGGCAAAATCACCGGCGGCTCGGCATCCTACGGCGGTGGGGTGTTTGTAGAGAACAGCGGCACCTTTACCATGAACGGCGGCACAATCTCGGGCAATACTGCAAGTGTGGGCGGCGGTGTATATGTAACCCGCTGTACCTTTACCATGAATGGCGGCAGCATTACAAATAATACAGTAACCGACTCCAGCGGAGGTGGCGGAGTAGTAATCAGTTACAGCACATTTATTATGGATGGCGGAACGATCTCAAATAATACTGTTTCTGGTTCCTATGGCTGTGGTGGCGGGGTAAATATATACGGCGGTTCGTTTACTATGCGTGGCGGAGAGATTTCCGGCAACTCCGCAGTCAACGGCGGCGGTGTGTATGTATCCAGCGGAAGCGTCACAGGCACATTCGCCATGAGCGGCGGCGTGATTTCCGACAATTCGGCGACCAATGGCGATGGTGTATATATAAATACCAGTACATATACCATGAGCGGCGGCGTGGTTTCCGGCAGCATATATAAGAATGGAGGCACCATCTCCGTCTCCGGCGGACACTTCTCTGCGGCGGTGGAGGATAGCTGGCTGGCTTCTGGATATAAGCAGTACACGGAGGCAACGGATTCCGATTGGTATACGAGCGGAGTTCCCTATACAGTCAAAAAGGGCAGCGTAGCAGACTGCATCGTAACGGTGGAAGATGCGGTCTATGACGGAACCGAGCAGACCCCAACTGTCACCGTCAAGGACGGCGATGGCAATGCCCTGACCCCGGAAACGGATTACACCGTGACCTATGAAAGCGGCATAACGGCGGCGGGAACTTCGGGGGACGTGACCATCACGGGAACAGGAGATTATTATGGCACCGTGACCAAGACCTTCACCGTCCAACCGGCCACCGTCACCCCCTCTGTCAGCGGCACCACCACCAAGATCTATGACGGCACAGCGGCTGTCACCGCCGACCAGAGCCTGACCATCACCCTGACCGGCGTTGTGAAGGGAGAGGATGTCACCGCCAGCGCGGCAAGCTATGTCTATGACAGCGCGGACGCGGGGGAGACCAAAACCATCACCGCCAGCAATATCACCCTGATCGGCACGGCGGCGGGCAATTATATCCTGTCCACTGACACAATCAGTGTGACCGCCGCCATCGATCCCAAGGCCCTGACCGAGGACGACTTCGAGGTGAACACGGAGACCGAGACATACACCGGCGCGGAAATCATCAAGGCAGTCGCCAGCACAAGCGGACTTGTGGCGGACACGGACTACACCGTGACCTACGCCGAAAACGTGAACGCCGGGACGGCAAGCATCACCATCACGGGCAAGGGCAACTATGACGGCACCCTGAATTACACCTTCGCCATCGCCCAGGCGACCCCGACCCTGGCCCTGTCCGATGTCACCGCCACCAAGACCTATGACGGCGAGGCCGTCTCCGACCCCAAGGTCACGGTGACGCTGGTCAACGGGGAGGAGTACACCGGCACCCCGACTATCACCTACTATGACGAAAGCGGCGCAGCCCTGACCTCCGCCCCCGCCGACGTGGGGAGCTACAAAGTGGTTGTCACCATCAGCGACGCCGGGGCCAATTATACAACCGTTTCGGAGGAGGACGACTTCACCATTATCGAGGCGGACATGACGGCGGAAATCACCGGCTTCACGGTTCCCTATGACGGCGAGGCCCATGAGGTGACCGTCACCGCCGAGGACGGGGCCACCGTTACCGTGACCTACACAGACGCGGCGGGTGAAGCGGTAACAGCCCCGACAGAGGCGGGAGCCTACACCGCCCATGTCACCGTCACCAAGACGGGGTATACCACGATAGAGCAGGATGTGACCGTCACCATCACCGTGTCCTCTCAGGCTATTTCCTATGAGACGGCCGAAGTCACCAAGACGGCGACGGATGGGACGTTCACCAACCCCCTGACCCAGACCACGGTGTTTGGGAAAATCACCTACACCAGCAGCAACACGGATGTGGCCACGGTGGACGAAGCCGGCCAGGTGACGATTGTGGGCGTAGGCACCGCGACCATTACCGCAAGCGTTTCCGGCGCTGACAGCTATACCGCCGCTGCGGCCAGCTATACCCTTACGGTGAACGAGGTGACGGCCCCCACGGAAACGGGGGAGCAGATTCTGGTGGACTCCCTGACCGAGGTGCCGGAGGGCCTGCAAAGCCTTTACAGCACGGTGGAGGAGCTGCAAGCTGACCTGTTCGCCCGCGTTTCCATCACCAGTTCGGCCTACACGGAGGACAATGTGGCCTATTATGATGTGAAGCTCCAGCTCTGGAACGGGACGACCGGCCAGTGGGAGGACGCCACGGAGGAGGATTTCCCGGCGGAGGGCATCACCGTGACGCTTCCGTATCCCGATGGAACGGACAGCAGCTATGACTTTGTTGTGGTGCATATGTTCACGGAGACTTCGTCCCGGCTGGGCATCACGGCGGGCGAGACGGAGACCCCCGCTGTGACCAAGACCGACGATGGCCTGACCGTTACCCTCAAGGGCCTGTCCCCCGTAGCTGTCGCCTGGAAGGCGGCGGACACCGCGGCCACAGTCACAGTCACAGTCACACCCGCGGCTACGACCACCGCCCCCAGCACCGGCGACGCGGGCACCCCGCTCCTGTGGCTGGCACTCCTGACCCTCTGCGCCGGGGGATTGGGCGCGGCGGCCCTCATCCCCGCCGGAAGGAAAAAGGCCCGCAAATAAAACCTGATATATAAGAAAATCACGGCCATGGGAAAGCGGTTTCGCTCTCTCATGGCCGTGATTTTTTGGCCCGCGCATGGGGCCGGGGCTTATAGGATTTCGATTTGGCAGGACGCCATGGTCAGAAGGGCCGCGCTGTGCTTTTCCGGGGTCACGCCGGCGCAGCAGGCGGAATTCACAGTTATGGGTGTCTCCGGATACAGCGCCCGCAGGATGAGGGCGTTGGAGGCCACGCAAATATCCGTACACAGGCCCGCAAGCTCGATGCTCTCCGGGATGATGCCCCGCTCCCGGAACGTCTGCTCCCAGCCCGTCCAGCCGAAGGTGGTCTTGTCGATGACGTTGACCCCGCCATCTGTGTACGGCTCCAGCGGACTGCATATCTGCCATCCCTGAGTGCCTTTGACGCAGTGCGTCACCGGAAGCAGCCTGCCCTCCAGCGTGTCCAGATAGTTTTCTCCGTGGGTGTCCCGCGTGAACAGCACGATGTCCCCGTTTTCCTTCCGCTTTCGCACCTTTTCCACCACGTTCGGGACGATTGCCTGCGCCTCGCCCGTCCCCAGCGCGCCGTCAATGAAGTCGTTCTGCATGTCGATGACGATTAGGACGTTCTGCTTCTTTATATTTTCAGACATGATTGTATCCCTTTCTTGTTGTTACTTATTTCATTGTACCACAAGCGGACAGAAAAATCTCCCCCGTGCGGCGCAAATTGCCGCGGCGGGGGAGAAAATTATTCCCTTATGCCTGCCGGAAGCGGGCCAGGAAGTCCTTGGTCTCCTGGCGCTGGGGATTGCCCAGCACATCCTGGGGAACGCCCTGCTCGCAGATAACGCCCTGGTTCATATAGACCACCTGGGAGCTGACATCCCGCGCGAACGCCATTTCATGCGTCACGACCAGCATGGTCATGCCCTCCTGGGCCAGGGTCTGCATGACGGTCAGCACCTCGCCCACCATTTCCGGGTCGAGGGCGGAGGTCGGCTCGTCAAACAGCAGCACCTCCGGCTCCATGGCCAGGGCGCGGGCGATGGCCACGCGCTGCTTCTGGCCGCCGGATATTTGCCGGGGCTTGGCGTTGATGAAGGGGGCCATGCCCACCTTTTCCAGATAGGCCATGGCGCTCTCTCTGGCCTGGGCCTTGGGCTTTTTCAGCACCTTCACCTGGCCCACCACGCAGTTTTCCAGCACGGTCATATTGCTGAAAAGGTTGAAGGACTGGAACACCATGCCCACCTTGGACCGGTAAGCGGGGGCGTTCACCCCCCGGCCCATCACGTCCGTGTCGTGGAAAAGGATCTCCCCGCTGGAAGGGGTCTCCAGCAGGTTTATGCACCGCAGCAGGGTGGACTTGCCGGAGCCGGAGGCCCCGATGATGCTGGTGACGTCCCCCTTGTCCACGGTGAAGTCGATGTCCCGCAGCACCTCATGGGAGCCGAAGCTCTTGGACAGGTGCCGTATCTGTAAAATCGTCTCGCCCATATTATCGCTCCCCCCTGGTGGAATCGTTCCGCGTTTTGTTCAGTGCGTCCGGGTCGTAATCGCCGCTGACGGTATTATACCGGGCGGCCTTGCGCCGGGTGTGCATTTCCGTCAGGGTATAGGTTCCGGCGGTGGGAACCAGCGGGTCGCTTTGCAGCAGCTCGTAGCTGTCCGAGCCGTCCATCCGCCGTTCCAGCCAGCGCAGCAGGAAGGAGGCCACCAGCGTCATACAGAGGTAGGCCACCATCTCGATGGTAGCGGAGGGGAAGTAAAGGTATGTGGCCCCCACCGCCGCCCGGTGGACAGAGAACAGCTCCGTGAAGCTGATGATGAACATGACGGAGGTGTCCTTCACGTTGATGATGAAGTTGTTGCCGATCTGGGGCATAATATTGCGGAGGGCCTGGGGCAGAATGACGCTGGTCATGGTCTGCACATGGGTCATGCCGATGGCCTTGGCCCCCTCCGTCTGGCCGGGGTCGATGGAGATAATGCCGCCCCGGACGGTCTCCGCCATATACGCGCCGGTGTTGATGGACACCACCAGAATGGCGGCCACCCAGACGCTGTTGAAGTGCATGGCGTTGTTGGAGAAGTAGGGCAGGCCGTAGTAGATGAACACCGCCTGCAAAACCATGGGCGTACCCCGGAACACCTCTACATAGACCCGGATGATGACCCGGATCAGGCCCAGGAAAAACCGCTTCACCGGGTTGTCGGTCTTGGCGTGGGGGATGGTCTGCAAAATGCCGCAGACGAAGCCGATGACGCAGCCGATCAGGGTGGCGATCAGGGCCAGGAGCAGGGTGTTGCGGACGCCCCCCAAATAGGCGCCGCCATACCGCTGCAATAGCTTTAAAATGTCGCTGAACAGCTGGGAGAGCCGTTCCATAGGCGTTTTCCTCCTTATAAATTACCGTCAGGGGCTGCACCACATGGATGCAGCCCCTTCAAAAAAGTGGCAGGATTGCGTTGATTAGTCTTCGGTCAGAGGCTGGATGGCGATGGCCTCGTCCATCAGCTCGTTGAAGTCGTCCACGGTCATGGTGCTGAGAACCTCGTCGATGGCGTCCTTCAGGGTGGTGTTGCCCTTCATAACGGACACGCCGATGTTGATTTCGCCCTCGTCCGCCTCAAAGTTGTCGTCGGAGTCGGAGAAGTCCAGAATGACCATGTCGTCATAGGCGGCTACAGCGCCCATGGCGGTGGGCATATCGGTGCAGATGAAGTCCACGGTGCCGGTCTCCAGGGCCATCAGCATGGCAGGAGCGGTCTCCGCAGCGGTCTGAATCTGGGCGTCGGGGATCTGGGGCAGCATGCTGTCATACCAGATGGTGGCGATCTGGGCGGTGCAGGTACCGCCGGCCAGGTCGGTCAGGCCGGTGGCGGAGGCATACTCGCTGTCGGCCAGGGTGACGCACACGATGGAGGCGTAGTAGTAGGGGCCTGCGAAGTCCACCTGCTCGGAGCGCTCCTCGGTCATGGACTGACCGGCGATGACCGCGTCATAGATGCCGGACTGTACGCCGGGTACCAGAGAATCCCAGTCGGTGCGGATGACCTCCAGCTCCCAGCCGTAATACTCGCAAATGAGCTTGGCGATCATTACGTCGTAGCCGTTGGCGTACTCCCCGTCGGAGCCGGAGATGGGAACAGCCCCGTTGGAGTCGTCATACTGGGTCCAGTTGTAGGGGGCGTAGGCGCACTCCATGGCGATGGTCAGAACGCCGTCCTCCAGGCCCTGGATGGTGTCGCTCGCCTCGGCGGTCTCGGTGGTTTCGGTCTCCTCCGCGTCATCGGAGCTGGAGGAGGAGCAGGCGGCCAGGGCGAAGATCATCGCCAGGGCCAGCAGCAGCGCAAAAAGTCTCTTCATGGTTTCTATCTGCCTTTCTCAATAAATTTCTCCCGTCCTTATGAAAAGCCCAGGGGGCGGGGTCTGGGAACGAAAAATGAATCGCTTGTGTCAAGCGGTTCATAGGATATACGGTATATGCCCCCCGAAAAAAAGGGACAAGCCGAACGGCCATTGACAGCGCTCCACAAGTACTTGTGACAGTCCATTGGGTATTCCCCAATGGCCCAGCGCAAAGAGCGCAGGCACGCTCCAAACGCTTCGGCGGCGTTCCCTTTCCCATCCGGCGGCTGCCTGGCCTTGCCGGGACGGTACTGATGAAAACCGCGCCTCTATCGAAAAGCGATTCAATTTTCGCTTAATATACTAGCACGGGCCTGTCCCGGTGTCAACAGAAATTTTGCAAAAATCATTAGATTTGTATAATGTGTCATAAAATCCGGGACGTTTTCCCGCTGCTTTTGCGATTTTGCGGGATCCTAAGATAAAATCACATACCGCACGGCCCACAGCAGCGCCACGCCCGGCCCGCCCAGAGCGGCGGATACGGTCACGGTCAGACCGTTTAAGCCCAGACCCAGGCCGAACAGACTCCCCACGGTGTTTCCCATCAGCAACAGGATAAGACCGGTCAGACCGTGCAGCCCCAGCCGCAGCAGAGGCCGGGCCGCCCGGCGGATAAGCTCTGCGAGCCGGACGAGCAGCATCAGTCCGCAGGTGACGAACAGGGCATTTATCATATAGTCCGGCATGAGACTTGTCCTCCTGTTTCCATAGGTTCCATATATTGTATTTGTGTTTTTCGGGATTTAGACATATAATAGTCCCAGAAAGAAAGAAGCCATGGCCATTGGGCGGGGGACGCTGGTTCCTCCGCCCCTTCTTGATTTTTCCGGGCTTTGTGCTATACTTAATAGTATATTGGAGTATTATGTCCACCGGCGGCAGGCCGGAAAGAGAACGGAACAAAGCGAGGAAATTTTTGCATGGCAAAACCAAGCAGACAAGCCTATGGCAACGAGAGCATCAGCCAGCTCAAGGGGGCCGACCGGGTGCGCAAGCGCCCAGGGGTCATTTTTGGCTCGGACGGGCTGGAGGGCTGCCAGCACTCTGTATTTGAGATACTTTCAAACTCTATCGACGAGGCGCGGGCGGGGTACGGCAAGCTCATCACCGTCACCCGGTTCGAGGATCACTCCATCCAGGTGGAGGATTTTGGGCGGGGCTGCCCCGTGGACTGGAACAGCGCGGAGAAGCGCTATAACTGGGAGCTTGTGTACTGCGAGCTGTACGCCGGTGGCAAGTATGACGACGAGGGCGGCGAGGGCTATGAATACGCCCTGGGCCTGAACGGCCTGGGGGCCTGTGCCACCCAGTACGCCTCGGAATACATGGACGTGACCGTCTGGCGGGACGGCAGCCGCTACGACCTGCACTTTGAAAAGGGCGGCATCGTGGGGGAACTGAAAAAATCCCCCGCCGACCGAAAAAAGACCGGCACCACCCACCATTGGCGGCCAGACCTGGCCGTATTTACGGACATCGACATTCCGGAGGAATGGTTCCGCCAGACCCTCCGCCGCCAGGCGGTGGTGAACGCGGGCGTCACCTTCCGCCTTCGCATCCAGCACGGGGATAAATTCGAGACCACGGAATATCTCTATGAAAACGGCATTTTGGACTATGTGTCGGAGATCGCCGGGGAGGCCACCCTGACCGCCCCAGTGTTCATGGAGTCGGAGCGCCGCTGCCGGGATCGGGCGGACAAGCCGGAATATAAGGCCAAGCTCTCCGCGGCCTTCTGCTTTTCCAACCAGGTGACGCTGCTGGAATACTATCACAACTCCTCCTGGCTGGAACATGGGGGTGCGCCGGACAAGGCCGCCAGGGCCGGGTTCGTCTACGCCGTGGACGCCTATATCAAGCAGACGGGGAAGTACCAGAAAAACGAATCGAAAATCTCCTTCCAGGACGTGCAGGACTGCCTGGTGCTGGTGACGAACTGCTTCTCCACCCGCACCTCCTATGAAAACCAGACGAAAAAAGCCATCACCAACAAGGGCATCCAGGACGCCATGACCGCCTTTTTCCGGGAGCAGCTGGAGGTCTGGTGCATCGAGCATAAGGCCGAGGCCGACCGCATGGCGGAGCAGGTGCTGATAAACAAGCGCAGCCGGGAGCAGGCAGAGCGGGCCAGACTGAACATCAAAAAGAAGCTGACCGGCTCCATGGACATCATGAGCCGGGTGGAAAAGTTCGTGGATTGCCGCAGCCGGGATCCGGAGCGCCGGGAGCTTTACATCGTGGAGGGAGATTCCGCCCTCGGCTCCTGCAAAATGGGCCGGGACGCGGAGTTTCAGGGCATTATGCCCGTTCGGGGAAAGATTTTAAACTGCCTGAAGGCGGACTATGGCCGCATCTTCAAAAGCGACATCATCACCGACCTACTGAAGGTGCTGGGCTGCGGCGTGGAGGTGGAAAAGCGGGGCAAGGAGCTGAACTCCTTCGACCTGGCAAACCTCCGCTGGAGCAAGGTGGTCATCTGCACGGACGCGGACGTGGACGGCTTCCAGATCCGCACGCTGATTTTGACCATGCTGTGGCGGCTGACCCCGACGCTTGTGAAGGAAGGGTATGTGTACATTGCGGAATCGCCGCTGTATGAGATAACCTGCAAGGAAAAGACCTGGTACGCCTATTCCGACGCAGAGAAAAACAAGATCGTGGAGGAGCTTTCCGGCTCCAAATTCGCCGTGAACCGTTCCAAGGGCCTGGGGGAAAACTCTGCGGAGATGATGTGGCTGACCACCATGAACCCGGAGACCCGGCGGCTTATCCGCGTCCTGCCGGAGGAGGCGGAGCGCACGGCCTATTATTTCGACCTGCTCCTGGGAGACGACCTGGCGGGCCGGAAGCAGCACATTGCCCAGGACGGCTATAAATACCTGGACATGGCGGATATATCGTAAGGAGTAAGGTCACATGGCAAGAAAACCAAAGGAACCAAAGCCGGTGCGGCGGGACGCAGACCCCAATGTAATGGGGCTGCGGGGCGAGGTGGTGGAGCAGCCCATCACGGAGACCCTGGAACTGAACTATATGCCCTACGCCATGAGCGTTATCGTCTCGCGGGCCATCCCGGAGATAGACGGCTTCAAGCCCAGCCACCGCAAGCTTTTGTATTGTATGTATAAAATGGGCCTGCTAAACGGGGCGCGGACAAAATCCGCCAACATCGTGGGCCAGACCATGCACTATAACCCCCATGGGGACGCGGCCATCTATGAGACCATGGTGCGCCTGACGCGGGACAACGAGGCTCTGAACGCCCCCTTTGTGGATTCCAAGGGCAATTTCGGCAAGGTCTATTCCCGTGATATGGCCTATGCCGCCAGCCGGTATACGGAGGCGAAGCTGGCCCCCATCTGCGCGGAGCTTTTCCGGGACATCGACAAGGACACAGTGGACTTTGTCCCCAATTATGATAACTCCACCACGGAGCCGACCCTTCTGCCCACCACCTTCCCCAACGTGCTGGTGTCCGCCAACATGGGCATCGCCGTGGGCATGGCAAGCCAGATCTGCGGCTTCAATTTGGAAGAGGTGTGCCAGACTGCCATCGTCCTGCTGAAAAACCCGGAGCATGAGATATTATCCACCATGCCTGCCCCGGACTTTCCCACCGGCGGGGAGATACTCTACGACCCGGCCCAGATGGCCCGTATTTATGAGACGGGACGCGGCTCCTTCCCCGTCCGGGCCAAGTGGCGGTATCAGGAGAAGGAGCATATCATCGAGGTATACGAGATACCCTATACCACCACGGCGGAAGCCATCATCGACAAGTGCCGGGATCTCATCAAAGAGGGGAAAATCAAGGAGATCTCCGATATGCGGGACGAGACCGACCTGGGGGGCCTGAAGCTGGCCATCGACATCAAGCGGGGCGTGGAGCCGGAAAAGCTGATGGCGAAGCTCTTTAAGCTTACCCCTCTCCAGGATAACTTCCCCTGCAACTTCAACATCCTGGTGGCTGGTTCCCCCCGTGTTATGGGCGTGGGAGAGATATTAAACGAGTGGATCGCCTGGCGGACGGAGTGCGTCCGGCGGCGCACCTTCCACGACATGACGAAAAAGAAGGAAAAGCTGCACCTGCTGGAGGGCCTGAAGGCCATTTTGCTGGACATCGACCGGGCCATCGCCATCATCCGTCAGACAGAGGCGGAGGCGGACGTGGTGCCGAACCTGATGATCGGCTTCGGTATCGACCAGACCCAGGCGGAGTTTGTGGCGGAGATAAAGCTCAGAAACATCAACCGGGAGTATATCCTTCGCCGTGTGGAGGAGACCGAGGGCCTGGCGAAGGAGATCGCCGACCTGGAGGAACTTCTCAAAAGCCAGCGCCGTCTGCGGGGCGTTATCGCGGAGGAGCTGAAGCAGGTCATCAAAAAATATCCCTCCCCCCGCCGCACCACCCTGGTCTATGCGGACGAGATAGAGGAATACAGCGACCAGGAGCCGGAGGCTGAGGATTATCCCGTCCACCTGTTTCTGTCCCGGCAGGGGTATTTCAAGAAGATTACCCCCCAGTCTTTGCGCATGAGCGGGGAGCAGAAGTATAAAGAGGACGACGGCCTGGCCCAGTATTACGAGACCACCAACCGGGCGGAGCTTCTGGTGTTCACCGACCGGCAGCAGGCGTATAAGATGAAGGTCGCGGATTTTAAGGAAACCAAGGCCAGCGCCCTGGGCGATTTCCTGCCAGGAAAGCTGGGCATGGACGAAGGGGAGAATGTGGTGGCCACGGCTCTGGCCGGGGATTACACCGGCACGCTCCTGCTGTTTTTCCAAAACGGCAAGTGCGCCCGTATAAGCCTCTCCGCCTTCGCCACCAAGACGAACCGCCGCCGCCTCACTGGGGCTTACAGCGATAAAAGTCCTCTTGTTGCCCTGCTGCCCCTGGCGGAGGAGCAGGAGATTGCGGTCTATACCGGGGAGGGCCGGTGCCTCATATTCAGCTCCGCGCTGCTGGCGCCTAAGACCAGCCGGGCCACCCAGGGAGTGCAGGTGATGACCGTGAAAAAGCATCCCGTGACCCGCGTGGCATTTGTGGCGGATACGCCCATCCAAAACCAGGCCCGCTATCGGGTCAGGAGCCTGCCCGCTGCCGGGGCCAAGCTGACGGATAAAGACCGTGGAGAGGAGCAGATGAGTCTCCTGGAGGGAAATAATTCGTGAAACGAACGACATGGGAAATCATTAAGCACGTCATCATGACCCTGGCGGGGTGCGCCATGATGGGCGCGGCCTTCGCCTTTCTGACCTATCCCAACAGCATCGTCTCCGGCGGGCTGACCGGCGTGGGCCAGATCATTAACCTCTTGACCGGCCTGCCGGTAGGCGTGCTGGTTATGGTGATGAACATTCCGCTGTTTATTGTGGCCTGGAAGAAATTCGGCCTGGAATTTATCCTGTTTTCCGCCCTGGGCATGGTGGCCACCAGTGTGTTCATCGACCTGTTCAACGCCCTGGACTATTCCCTGACGGACGACATCCTCCTGGCCTCCGTATACGGCGGCCTGCTGAAGGGTGCCGGGGCGGGACTTGTCTATACTGCCGGGGCCACCACCGGCGGCACGGACATCGGAGCTCGTATGCTTCGGCGGAAATATCCCTATGTGGATTTTGGCAACTTCTCCCTGGCGCTGGACGCGGTGGTGGTGGTCGCCTTTGCCGTGATATTCCATCGGTTTGACAGCGCCATGTATACCATTATCACCATGTTCGTGTCCTCCCGTGTGGTGAATCTTATGCTATATGGCATGGACAACGCCAGTGTGTGCTATATCATCACCCTCTATCCTGAGAAGCTTGCCGATGAGATAGGCCGTCAGCTTGGACGCGGCTCCACCCTGCTCCAGGGCGAGGGGGCCTATAGCGGCGAGGAGCGGGACGTTGTCCTGTGCGTGGTGAAGCGCCAGCAGATCCCGGCAGTGAAAAAAATCGTCTCCTCCCTGGATCCCCGCGCCTTCGTAATTGTAACGGAGTCCCATCAGGTGTTCGGGAAAAACTTTTCAAATATACAAAAATCAGACTGATCAGGAGGTCAAGCCATATGGACAGAACGAAAACCATTGAAAATCTGCGAAAAAACGGCTTTGAGGTGACGGAGTTTGAAACCTCAGAGCAGGCGGCGGCCTATGTCGGTCAGTCGTTGCATGGGAAAACCGTGGGCATCGGCGGCAGCATGACTGTCCGGGGTCTGAATATCTACGACCGCATCAAGGACGATAACACCGTTTTCTGGCACATGGTCGTGCCGGGGGACGAGACCATGGTGCAGGCCAGCAGCGCCCAGGTCTACATTACCAGCGCCAACGCCATCAGTGAGGAGGGCTATGTCATCAACATCGATGGCCGGGGAAACCGGGTGGCCGGGACGCTGATGAAAAAGGACAAGGTCTATCTCATCGTGGGGGAGAACAAGCTGTGCGGCCCCTTTTCGGAGGCCCTGGAGCGGGCCAGGAACGTGGCCGGGCCGCTGAACGCCAAGCGTCTGGAGACCAAGACCCCCTGCGCCGTGACCGGCCATTGCCACGACTGCGCAAGCCCCGACAGAATCTGTAACGCTCTGGTGGTGCTGTGGCGCAAACCCTTCTGGTGCGACAGTATGGAGATCGTGCTGGTGGACGAGGAGCTGGGGTATTGACATGAAAAAGGCATTGGCCCTCCTGCTGGCGGCGGCGCTGGCCCTCTCCACTGCGGGCTGCTCTACCTTTTTCGACAAGGAGTACTATGCCAGCGAGGAATACCAGGCCCAGGAGCAGGAGACGGAGGAGGAAGAGGACGCCATCGGCAACATTTCCAGCTATGCAGCCCTGAAGCGGGCCATTACCAGTCTGGTGGAGGAGCATGTGGAATCTGCCCAGCTCCAGTTTTTGAACTATGAGGGAACCATCAGCACAGATATTTCCACCGCCTGCTGGGAGGTGAAATCCTCCACCGCTCTGGGAGCCTTTGCGGTGGACTATATCAGCTATGACCTGAGCCGCATCGTCAGCTATTACCAGGCGGAGATATACATCACCTATAAGCGCTCCGAGGCGCAGGTGGCCGCGCTGGAGGAGACCGGCACAGCCGGAGCTCTGGCTGAACGGCTGGATGAAGCGCTGCGGGAGGGAGAGACCTATCTGGTGCTGGAGCTGTCCACTGCGTCCGTCACGGCGGATTCAGTGCTTGATGATCTGGAAACGGCCTATTATTCCGACCCCCTGGCCTGCCCGGTTCTGCCGGAGGTGGAGGTGGATTTTTACCCGGAATCCGGTGTGGAACGCATTGCGGAGATAACCCTGGACTACGGCCTGGACAGCCAGGAGCTTTCCGCGCGGCGGGAGACTCTGACGCAGGCGGTTGAGGATATATCTGCCTCCGTGCGAGGGGAAGAGACCGCCACGGGGGAGATAACCGAGACGGAGGAAGCTGCGGTCGCCGCCAGCGGCGAAATTACCGCCGGAAGGGAAGAGGCGGACATGGTCTATGCCCTGTGCCTGTATCTGACGGAGAGCTGCGTGCAGGATGAGGCCGCAGGCTCCACCGCATGGGACGCCCTGGTAAACGGCACGGCGGACAGCCAGGGAATCGCCATGGCGATGAAGGCTCTTTGCCAGGCGCTGGACATAGAATGTCTGGTGCTGGCCGGGCGGATGGATACCCAGGAGCATTATTGGAACATCGTTTTCATCGACGGACAATCCTATCACGTGGACGCTGCCAACTGGAATGACGGCGGAGAGAACGTTTTTCTTGTGGGCGACGAGGAGCTTTGGGGCGCCTATTGGTGGGACACCAGCGAATATCCTGTCTGCCCGGAGGGCTATGGCTATTTCGAGACGGACGAGGAAACGGAGACGGCGGAAGAGTCTGAACCCGAAGCGGAAACCGACGCTGACGCTGAAACCGAGACCGAGGCGGGCTGATTTCTTCATCTTTGAATCGTCCTCTAATCTTATTTTAATTTTTCTTCCATTTGCCTCTAAGTAAGTCATGCTATTCTTTCATCAGATCAAAAAAGGAGGTCGTCCAAGTGGAACGATATGAAATGGCGGAGCTGCTGGCAAAGAAGGCCGGCGTCTCCTTAGAGGAAGCGAAAAACGCCCTGGAGCGAAACGGCTGGGATATGCTGGACGCCATGATAGAGCTGGAACGGGCGAGAAACAAGACTCGTGCCGTGGACGTAGACCCCGCCTCCGGCCCGGAGTGGGACAAGCAGCAGGCCCCCCGGCCTGTGAAAAACGTCAGCCAGAAGGAACCCTTTTTCACCAACGGGTTCCGGGTCATCTGGGATTACATCAAGCGTCTGGGGAAGATGAGCGTGGCAAACGATTTTGTGGCCATCCGCCGGGGCAAGCAGCTTTTCCGGGTGCCGGTGCTGGTACTCCTGATTTTGGCGGTATGCTTCTTCTGGTTCACCATCCCCGCGCTGGTTATCGGTCTGTTCTGCGGCGTGACCTATCGCTTTGAGGGCAAGGAGCTGGGGAAGGAGGCCGTGAACAAGGCCATGGAGAACGTCAGCGAGGTGGCCGAAGACATCAAGGAGGCCTTCCGTCAGGACGGACACGACAGCCAGGAGTGAGTCGATGGAAACTGCCAAAAGATTGCTCCGCCGGAGCATAGAGCGGCAGTTCGTGGTATACCGGCGGGAGCGGCAGGTGCTGTCCATGCCGGTTTTGGCCCTGGCAGTGCTGGCTATATGCGCCCTGTGGGCCACCGTGCTGGCCGGAATCATTGGCCTCTGCTTCGGCTGCGCCTACCGCTTTGAGGGATAAACAATAATAAGGGGCTGTATCCAAACCGATACAGCCCCTGCGCGTATAGGGGAGAGAAAATATGGCGGGAAAGATCCTGATCGTGGAGGACGAGGAAAAAATCGCCCGGTTCCTGGAGCTGGAGCTGCAGCACGAGGGATACCGGGTGGACAAGGCCTTCGATGGCCGGACGGGCCTGGAAAAGGCACAGACCGGGCATTATGACCTAATGCTCCTGGACGTGATGCTGCCGGGGCTGAACGGGCTGGAGGTGCTGCGCCGCCTGCGGAGCGATTCAGATCTGCCCGTCATCCTGCTGACGGCGCGGGACTCTGTCATGGACAAGGTCAGCGGCCTGGACATGGGGGCCAACGACTATATCACCAAGCCCTTTTCTATCGAGGAGCTGCTGGCCCGCATCCGGGCGGTGTTCCGCATGGAGGCCAGGGCTGCCGGACAGAAGCCGCCGGCGGCCCTCACCTGCGGGGCGCTGACCCTGGATCCCGCCCGCCATACGGTGCGGTATGGGACGGAGCCGGTGAACCTGACCTTCAAGGAGTTCCTCCTGCTCCAAACCCTGATGGAGAGCGCGGGCATTGTCCTGAGCCGGGACGTGCTGATGGAAAAGGTCTGGGGCTACGACTATATGGGGGAGACCAACGTGGTGGACGTGTACATCCGCTACCTCCGCCAGAAGATAGATGATGCCTTTGGGGTCAAGCTGATTCACACCGTCCGGGGCGTGGGCTACGTTTTGAAGGATAAGGAGCCATGAGGGCCGCAAGAGAGGCGCGGTCGGAGCGGGAGGCCCGGAAGGACAAAGCAAAGAGGGCCGCGAAGGAGGCCAAACGTCAAAAGCGGCAGCGGCGGGAGGCCCGCCGGAGCGGTGGCCGCACAAATTCCATCGCCCGGCGCATTGCCTGGAGCCTGCAATGGAAAAAGCTGTGGGCCATCCTGTGGCAGACCCTGGTCATCGGGGCCGTGGCGGTGGCGGTCTGGTGCGCCGCCCTGGAGGTGGGTACCCTGGGCCATATCGCCACGTACCGCTATATTGAGCTGGGAGCGGTCAGCCTTGGTGTTGCCGTCCATGATGAAACAACCTATGATTATCAGTCTGACAGCCCCTGGGCGACACAGCCCTTCTGGGCGTGCGTAAAGGCCCAACTTCAGGGAGAGGATATGTTCTCCGACCTGGTTGTTTATTATTTTGGCGACCAGGATGTGGCCGCAATTGACACGGAGAGCTGGGACGAGTCCCTGAACTATGGGATAAGCATGGGCGGGTTCGTCTTCTGGCTGTGCTTCGCCCTGGGGGCGGAAATGCTGCTGCGGCTGGTGATATGGCTGCTATCCGCCCCCGGCGCCACCCGGCGGATTCGGAAATACCTGCGTCCCATCGACGACATTGCCCAGGTGACGGAGAGCATTTCCGCCTCCGGCTTCGACGTGAGCAAATTCCAGTCCCTGGAGGAGGCCATCGACCACCTGAACGGCACCTCCCCGGACGAGCAGCTCCACATAGGGGACGACGACCTGGCCGGGCTGGAGACGGCGGTGAATAATCTTCTCACCCGCATGCGCACCGGCTACCGCCAGCAGGTGCGCTTTGTGGACGACGCCAGCCACGAGCTTCGCACCCCTATCGCCGTGATACAGGGCTACGCGGATATGCTGGATCGCTGGGGTAAAACCGACCCCCAGGTGCTGGAGGAGAGCATTGCAGCCATCAGGACCGAGACAGAGCGGATGAAGACCTTAGTGGAGCAGCTACTGTTCCTGGCCCGCGGGGATTCGGGCCGCCAGGAGCTGACCATGAAGGAACTTGACCTGGCCGCTCTGGCCGGGGAGGTCTGGAAGGAATACCAGATGATCGACCCGGCCCATGAATACGCCCTGAAAGCGGAAGGCCCCCTCCCCGTTTCCGGGGACGAGGCCATGCTCAAGCAGGCGGTGCGGATCCTGACGGACAACGCCGCGAAATATTCTCCTGCCGGAAGTCCCATCACCATCAGCGCCTTCCGGGATGGGGAGGGCCGTCCCTGCGTCCAGGTGCAGGATAACGGCGTGGGCATTGCCCCGGAGGACGTACCCCGCATCTTCGACCGCTTCTTCCGGGCCGACGCCGCCCGCACCGGCACCACCGGCGGCAGCGGCCTGGGCCTGTCCATTGCCAAATGGATTGTAGCCAAGCACGGCGGCCACTTTCAGGTTACGTCTTACGAAGGAATAGGCACCAGGATTACGATTGTGCTGAGGAAATAGGGCGGCGGGTCTTTTTCCGCCAGGCCGCGCTGTGCCTCCTTGACGTACCTATGTACGCCTGCGTCGTCACATCACGACCTGACGAAAAAATCCCTCGCCGCGCATAGTCGGACACCCTAAATTATAGTCTGGCGGGGGAAATCTCCCGTTGTGCATTGTCGGACGTTCTTAGCCAGCGCGGGGCCTTTGGCCCCTGCTGGTGGGGGGTCAGCCCTTTGCCGCCTCACGCATGGCGTGCAGCACGTCCTCAGAGGAGAAGCGCTCCCTGGTTTCCACTGCCTCCCGTTCCGCGGCCTGGAGCATGGCGTATATCTCGCTGTCGGAGGGGCGGCTGAAGCCGCTGACAGCGTGTTTTTGTTGTATCATAATTCGTACACTCCATTGTAATTTAGAAAATTGTGACGAGGAATTATAGGAATCTATCTATTTTCACCCCTCACCCGCCGGGGTGTCCTCCTTGGGAAGGGTTTTGAAGAAGCGGAGCAGGAACCAGATGGAGGGGAGAAGGGCCAGAATATAGGCCAGAGGCTGGGCCTCCTGGATGCCGGCAAGGCCCCGGAGGCGGACGAGGATCAAAAGCAGGGGGATGAACAGCAGCCCGCCTCGGAGAGCGGACAGGATAGCCGCGCCCCCCTTGTGGCCGGTGCTTTGGTAGAGCATTTCCGTCACCATGCAAATGGGCAGGAAAAGCTGGGCTACGCAGTACAGCCGCAGGGCGCGGGTGCCGATGGCAATGACCGTGGGGTCATCCCGAAACAGGCCGATCAGCCCCCCGGAGAAGAGCAGCACCACCACGGCGGCTACGGCCATCAGCCCCTCCGATAAGGCCACGGTGAACCAGAAGGCCCGCCGCACCCGGCCATGCTTTTTCGCGCCGTAGTTGAAGCCGCAGATGGGCTGGAACCCCTGGCCCACCCCCAGGGCGATAGAGAACACGAAAAATCCGATGCGGGAGACGATGCTCATGGCGGCCACGGCCTCGTCCCCATAGGCCCCGGCGCAGTCGTTCAGAAGAATGGTGGCCAGGCTGTTCAGGCCCTGTCGCAGAAGGCTGGGAAAGCCGGTGGCCAAAATTTCCGGCACCAGCCGCCCCTTCAGCGCCACCGCCCGGAGGGAGATGGGGGTGGAGGTCTTGCCCCGCAGGAACATACTCAGCAGGACGAAAAAGCTGATAATCTGGCTCAGGGCCGTGGAAAGCCCCGCCCCGGCAATGCCCATGTCCAGTGCAAACATGAAAATGGGATCGCCTACGATATTCAATATCGCGCCGGTCAAAAGTCCCGCCATGCCCAGGGAGGCCTTGCCCTCATAGCGGAGGATATTGTTCATCACGAACACGGCGGTCATGAACGGGGTGGCCAGAAGAATATAGGAAATATAGGTCTTGGCGTAGGGGGCCGCCGTCTCCGTGCTGCCCAGAAGCATGACCAGGGGGTCGAGAAACAAAAAGCATCCCACAGCCAGCAAAAGCCCGGCTCCCAGAGCCAGAAAGAAGCCGGTGGAGGCGGTTGTCACCGCGTCCGCCCTGTCCCGGCGGCCCAGCTCGCGGGAAATGAGACTGCCGGAGCCCTGGCCTATCATAAAACCGATGGCCTGGATGATGGACATAAACCCGAATACCACCCCCACTGCCGCGCTGGCGCTGTTGCCAAGCTGCCCCACAAAGGCGGTGTCCACCAGGTTATAGATGTTTGTCACCATCATGCTGACGATGGTGGGAATGGACATCCGCACCACCAGCGAGGGGATGGAGGACTGTGTCATCCGCTCATATTGGGCGCGCTCCCGATCCTCTCCTGTTGCCGGTGTGTTTTCCTTCTTTTTCATTTTTAATGCCGTCTCCTGTCTTCTGCGCTGTAAAGCGCCGTATATGAAAGGGCCGTGTCCTTCGACGCGGCCCTGAAAGTTTCGGGTGCTTGCGGGTTACTGTTCCTGTGCCTGCTCTTGTGCCTGCTCCTGGATTTTTCGCGTCCAGCACTGGTGGCACATGGCGGTGTAGCTCTCGTTGCCGCCCAGCATGACCTGCTGGCCCTCTGTGAGGATGCGACCGTTTTCGTCCAGGCGGGCATTCACCACCGCCTTCCGACCGCAGGTGCAGATGGTCTTGATTTCCGTGATGGAATCGGCCACCTCCATCAGCCGCCGGGCACCGGGGAACAGGTGGGTGAGAAAATCAGTCCGTAGTCCGAAGCAAAGCACCGGCACGTCTGCCTGATCCACGATCTCCCGGAGCTGGTCGATCTGAGCCGGCGTGAAAAACTGGGCCTCGTCTGCGATAATCACGTCGCACCATCCGGCAGTTTGATACAGGTCGCCGAGGTTATCCTCCGGGGCGATCACGTCCCCCTGACATTCCAGGCCGATGCGGGAGCGGATGATGTCCGCCCCGTCGCGGGTGTCCGTGGCGGGCTTTATGAGCCAGCAGCGCATACCCTGCTCCTCGTAGTTGAATTTTGTGATAAGAGCCTGGGCGGATTTGGACGAACCCATCGCCCCATATTTGAAGTATAGCTTAGCCATTTTGTTTTTCCTCCTCCAGATGTGCCCGTATGCGCTCAATGAGCAGGGCCATGGCCACCTCGTTGTGTCCGCCCTCCGGGATGATGATGTCCGCCTGGCGGCGGGACGGCTCCACATATTGCTCATGCATGGGCTTCACGGTGGTCAGATATTGGTTTACCACGGATTCCAGGCTCCGGCCCCTGTCCCGCACGTCCCGGACGATGCGCCGCAGGATACGGACGTCCGCGTCCGCGTCCACAAATACCTTGATGTCCAGCATATCGCACAGGGCGGCGCTTTGCAAAATCAGGATGCCCTCCACCAGCACCACCGGGGCGGGCTGGATAAGCTGGGTCTGAGCCGCCCGGTTGTGGACGGCGTAATCATATACCGGGCAGGCCACCGCCCGTCCCTGGCGCAGAAGGGCCAGATGCTCCGCCAGAAGCTCCGTGTCAAAGGCGTCCGGCTGGTCATAATTGAGTCTGGCCCGTTCCTCCAGCGTCAGACTGTCGTGGGCCTTATAGTAGTTATCGTGATACAGGGTGCATATATCGCTCCCAAACCGCCGCTGAAGGCGGCGGGTGATGGTGGTCTTGCCGCTGCCGATCCCTCCGGCGATGCCAATGGTCAGAACATTTCCCATACCGCGCACCTCCTGCGTCCGCTTTTATGTTAGGATTATAGCACGATTTGGGGCTTCCTGCAAGGATGACCGGGGAAAAGGGGAACGGGGTATGGATGAATTTTAAAAAATGCTTCAAAAAATCGTGAAATTTTTGTTTCCAGTTTGTCAGGTGAACGCTTGAAGTCTGGGCGTGGACATGGTATAATTTAGATTGTTCGGGCAAACCGAAACATTGGATGAAATCAAAATTTATTTTAAGGAGGACAACCATGAAAAAGACACTTGCACTGCTTCTGGCTCTCTGCATGATCTTTGGCCTGATGGCGGGCTGCTCCAGCAGCTCTGACGAGACCGAGGAGACCGAGACCGAAGAGACCGTTGAGGAAGCCGCTGAGGCTGAGGAGACGGAAGAGGCCGCCGATGAGGCGGAAGAGACCGAGGAAACCGCTGAGGCTGAAGAAGAGACCGAAGAGGTCGCTGAGATCGCCAGCGCGGACGACATTGCCGACACCATGACCTCTGACGACGGCACCTATGAGCTTGCGTTCGTTACCGACGTGGGCCAGCTCAAGGACAAGTCCTTCAACCAGGGCACCTGGGACGGCGTGAAGCTCTATGCTTATGAAAACGGCCTGTCCTACAAGTACTATCAGCCCGCCAACGGCTCCGAGGCTACGGACGATGACCGCTATGACGCCATGGCCAGCGCCTGCGAGAACGGCGCGAAGGTCGTTGTCTGCGCCGGTTATCTTCAGGAGGCCGCGCTGACTCAGGCTGCTATCGCCTATCCCGACGTGCAGTTCATCTTCATCGACGGCTATGCTCTGTATGATGAGGACGGCAACGTGCTGACCAACGTGGCCGGCATCGCCTTCCAGGAGGAGCAGAGCGGCTACTTCGCCGGTTATGCTGTTGTTGCTGAGGGCTACACCAGCCTTGGCTTCTGCGGCGGCGGCGGCGGCACCAACTCTGCTTGCTGCCGGTATGGCTATGGCTTCCTCCAGGGCGCTGAGGCTGCGGCTGAGGCTCTGGGCGTGGAAGTCACCATCAACTACTCCTGGCTGTATGGCTCCAGCTTCCAGGCTTCCCCGGAGCTGCAGACCATGGCCAGCGGCTGGTATGAAAACGGCACAGAGATCATCTTCGCCTGCGGCGGCTCCATGTTCGACTCCATCGTCGCGGCTGCCGCTGAGAACGACGGTGCTGTGATTGGCGTGGATGTTGACCAGTCCTATGAGTCCGACACCGTTGTTACCTCCGCTCTGAAGGGCCTGAGCGCCGCTACGAGCTGGGCCATCGGCAAGGATTATGACGGCGAGTGGGATGACATCGGCGGCACCAGCACCAGCCTGGGCGTGAACGACGACGCCGTAGGCCTGCCCACCGATACCTGGAGCCTGGAGAACTTCTCTGTTGAGGATTATGAGGAGCTTCTGGCTGCGCTGAAGGACGGTAGCCTGGTTGTCAGCGCCGACTATCCTGAGAGCGTCGCCGACCTGACCTTCGACTACGTCACCGTCAACTACATCGAGTGATATTCCAAGAACCAAAAAAGACCAGGCATCCGCCTGGTCTTTTTTGAAATAGTGTCCGCCCTGTGAGGGGCGGCTTTTGAGAGGGGGAAAGGCATTGCCTGACAGCGAACATACTGAAAGCGAATATATCATCGAAATGCTCCATATCACCAAGGAGTTTCCGGGGATTATCGCAAACGACGATATAACCCTTCAGCTTCGCCGGGGAGAGATACACGCCCTTCTGGGGGAGAACGGCGCGGGCAAATCCACGCTGATGAGCGTGCTGTTCGGCCTGTATCAGCCGGAGGCCGGGGAGATTCGGAAAAACGGGCAGACCGTGAAGATCAACAGCCCCAACGACGCCACCGCCCTGCACATTGGCATGGTGCATCAGCACTTCCAGCTTGTGGAGGTGTTTACCGTCCTGGACAACATCATCCTGGGGGCGGAAGACACGAGGCTTGGCTTTTTGCAGAAAAAGGAGGCCCGGAAGCGGGTAGAGGCTCTGGAGGAGCAATACGGCCTGCACGTTGACCTGGACGCGAAGATTGAGGACATCACCGTGGGGATGCAGCAGCGGGTGGAAATCCTGAAAATGCTCTATCGGGACAATGAGATCCTGATATTTGACGAACCCACTGCCGTCCTGACGCCCCAGGAAATTGAAGAGCTGATGCACACCATGCGAAACCTGACCAAAGAGGGCAAGAGCATTTTGTTCATCTCTCATAAGCTCAACGAGATTATGGAGGTCTCCGACCGGGTCACGGTGCTGCGCAAGGGAAAATATGTGGGGACTATCGACACCAAAGCCACCTCCAAGGAGGAGCTGTCCCGCATGATGGTGGGCCGTCCCGTTCAGCTTGTGGTGGAAAAAGGCCCCGCCCAGCCCAAGGAGCCGATTCTGATGCTGGAAAACTTCTCCGTTCCCTCCCATCTGCACAAGGGGGACGCAGTGAAGGACGTTTCCTTTACCGTCCACGCAGGGGAGATTGTCTGCGTCGCCGGTATCGACGGTAACGGCCAGACGGAGTTTGTTCAGGCCCTGACCGGGCTGGAGCGCTCCTCCGGCGGGACAATCACCCTCTGCGGTCAGGATGTGACCCACGCTTCCATCCGCAGCCGCAGCCAGACCGGCATGAGTCATATCCCGGAGGACAGACACAAGCACGGCCTGGTGCTGGATTACACCCTGGAGCAGAATCTGGTGCTGCAAAAATACTATGAGCCGCGCTTCCAGAACCATGGCTTCATCCGCTTCGACGAGGTGCGCGCCTATGCCGAGCAGCTCATAGAGCAGTACGACGTCCGCTCTGGCCAGGGGCCTGTCACCATTGCCCGGAGCATGTCCGGCGGCAACCAGCAGAAGGCCATCGTGGCCAGAGAGATCGACCGGGATCTGCCGCTGATCGTGGCCGTCCAGCCCACCCGTGGCCTGGACGTGGGCGCTATCGAATACATCCACGGTCAGCTTGTGGCCCAGCGTGACGCGGGGAAGGCGGTGCTGCTGGTGTCTCTGGAGCTGGACGAGGTGATGAATCTGTCCGACCGCATCCTGGTCATGTACGAAGGAGAGATTGTGGGCGAGCTTGACCCCAAAACCACCACCGTGGAGGAGTTGGGCCTTTACATGGCCGGCGCCAAGCGGCAGAACAGGAAGGAGGAAAGCGCATGAAAAAGGACGGAAAGCTGGCTGCCTTCTGGCGGAAGGACGCCACCCGCACGGTCATGGCCTCGCTGATCTCCATTCTGATCGGTCTGGCGGTGGGGGCGGTGGTCATTCTTATCACCGGCCTGACCAGTGAAAGCCTTTCTCTGAAAAGCGCCTGGGAGGGCATACAGCTCATGGTGCTGGGTCTGTTCAGCACCGGGCGGGAGGCCGGAACCCTGACCTTCGGCTTCAACGGCACCAACATCGGCAATATGCTGTTCCGGGCCACGCCTCTCATTTTGACGGGCCTTTCCGTGGCGGTGGCGTTTAAAACGGGCCTGTTTAACATCGGTGCGCCGGGGCAGTATCTGGCCGGTACGGCGGCCACCCTGTTCATCGCCCTGGAGATCCCCTCCTCCGTGGTGCCGCCCTGGATCATCTGGATACTGGCCTTTTTGGGCGGCATGGCGGCGGGGGCCGTTTGGGGTGCTATCCCTGGTATGCTGAAGGCGTTTTTGAACATCAACGAGGTGCTGGCCTGCATCATGACCAACTGGATTGCGGCCAACGTGGTCACATGGGTCTTTGACGTCAGCAACCTGAAAAACGTGGTGGAAAACACCAAGACCGGCTATATCTATAAGACCACCTATAATAACGTTCAAACACCCAAGATGGGGCTGGACAAGCTGTTTCCCGGCTCCCAGGTGAACGGCGGCATTATCATCGCCATTGTTTTGGCCATTCTGGTGTATATCATCCTGACCAAGACCACCTTCGGCTATGAGCTGAAGGCCTGCGGCGCGAACCGCTATGCGGCGAAATACGCCGGCATCAAGGACAAACGCAGTATCGTGCTGTCCATGGCCATCGCCGGGGCGCTGGCTGCCGCCGCCGGGTCGCTGTATTATCTCTCCGGCAACACGGAGTTTTACTGGTCAACCTATCAGTCTCTGCCGGACGCGGGTTTCACCGGCATCCCGGTGGCGCTGCTGGCGGCCAACAACCCCATCGGCGTTATATTCACCGCTCTGTTCATGTCCATGCTGGACATTGCGGGTTTGCAGCTTACGAACCTGACGGCCTATAACGAATACATCACCGACGTTATCATCGCCGTGATTGTGTATCTGTCCGCCTTCTCCCTGGTCATCAAGATGTGGATAAGCGGCAGGAAAAAGCGGGCCGTCGCCACGACGGATGCTCCTGCGGAGCCGGAAACTCTCGGCGAGGAGACAGAACCCGCCCCGGAGCAGACAGCGGAGGCTGCGGCGCAAACAGATGCGGCGGAAGAGGCCGGAAAGGAGGCCAGCGAGCAATGAGTTTTCTAATTCGTCAGACCCTGATTTATGCCGTTCCCCTGATGATCGTGGCCCTGGCCGGTGTGTTCGCCGAGCGGAGCGGTATCATTAACCTGGCGCTGGAGGGCATTATGATCTTCGGCGCGTTCGTGGGCGTGCTGTTTGTGCGGGTCATGCAGCAGGCCGGTGTGTTCGATGTGGCCAAGGAGATGAGCAACTACCTGGCCCTCCAGGGCTTCATGTGCCTGACCATGCTGGTGGCCGCCCTGCTGGGAGCGGTGTTCTCGCTGCTGTTGGCCTTTGCCGCCATCAATCTGAAGGCGGATCAGACCATCGGCGGCACGGCCCTGAACCTGCTGGCCCCGGCCCTGGTGCTGTTTCTCATCCGCATTATCGCGAACCAGAACACACTGCAAATGGCAAGCGGCGACGCGGCAAGCTGGTTTATGATTAAAAAGGCCATGCTGGGTATCGATTCGGACACTTCGAATTTCTTTGTGGATACATTTTTGAATAAGGTGTATCTTTCTACCTACATATGTATCATCGTTTTCATCGTCCTGTCCATCATTCTGTATAAGACCCGGTTCGGCCTGCGGCTCCGCTCCTGCGGTGAAAATCCACAGGCGGCGGATTCCCTGGGCATCAACGTGGTGCGTATGCGGTATACGGGCGTGGTCATATCCGGCGCCCTGGCCGGTATGGGCGGCTTTGTGTACGCCCTGACCACCACCAACTGCTCCGCCAACGGAGACGTGGCCGGGTTCGGCTTCCTGGCTCTGGCGGTTATGATATTCGGCAACTGGAAGCCCCTGAACATCGCCGGAGCGTCCCTGCTGTTCGGCCTGTTCAAGTGCATCGCCGCCTCCTATTCCAGCATCGACATCAACGGCGACGGCATTTACGGCCTGACCACCATCGGCCTGAACGCCAACTTCTACCGCCTCCTGCCCTATGTCATTACCCTGCTGGTGCTGGCCTTCACCTCTAAAAACTCCCGCGCTCCCAAAGCGGAAGGTGTTCCCTACGATAAGGGACAGAGATAGAAGGCAGAAAACAAAAATACGGCAGTCCGTTTTGGACTGCCGTATTTTTTGGATATTGTTTACTCGAATGTGATCGGTCTTGTGTCGCCTACCAGGCAGATGTAGGTTTTGCCTACGCCCAGGTCAAGCTGGGAGCCGTCGGTGTTTGTGAGAACCAGGGGATCGTACATATCGCCCTTTTCCCAGTTTATCTCGATGTACTTGCCGCCGCAGGCGAAATAGCCGGTGCCGCCGGTCAGGTCATAGGCCTGACGGCCATCGTCATCCCTGGTGTATTGCAGGGTGGGGAGGATGACGATGTTCGTGACCGTCACCTGCTCGCCGGTGTTTTCGTCAATGTATGGGTCGCCGCCGAAGAAATAGACGGCGTAGGTGCCGGTGGCCTCGTCATAGACGAATTCTGTATCCTTATAGCTGGAGAAGGACACGGTGACATCCGTGGCGCTGTCTCCGTCGGGGGTTCCGTCCTCTGTAAAGGTATAGGGGGAGACGAAGTCGCTCTCATGGCTGGTGCGTTTGGTGGTGGTCTCCAGATAGCCCTCGATCAGGTCGCTGGAGGTGTACATACTGTGTTCGGTGCCGACGTTATTCAGCCGGTAGCTGTCCCGCCAATAGAGGCTGTCGCCGATGGTCAGGAAGTTGATGGACTCATACCCCGTGTCGCTGAGCAGATTCAGAGCGTAGCTGCTGCCGCCTGCGTGAACCATCAGCGCGTCGAATCCCATGGCCAGCAGGGTGAAATATTCCCGCGTGGAACGGATGGTTCCCAGATTCCCCACGCCGGAGATGTCCTGATAGAGGGCCATGATGCGGGTAATGCCCCCCTCCTCCGTGGCCTCAATGAGCATATCCGCGCTGCCGTTGCCGCTCTGGGGCAGGGATATTTTCAGCAGGTTCAGCATAACGGCGATGGGCCGGTTGGCGGAGATGTCTGTGTCTGTCACCTCCCCGGTCAGGGGGTTCGTATAAATCTGATTTTCGTCGGCGACGGTTTGGGTTTCCTCTGCCGTTTCGGTTTCGGGCTCGGTTTCGGTTTTGGTTTCGGACTGGGCGGCCTCCTGCACGGTCTCCGATACCTGCGTTTGGACGGATTCTTCCTCCGCCCCGCTGCTCCCGCAGGCTGTCATAGCCAGCAGAAGCGCCGCAGCCAGCAGCAGTGTGATCCATTTCTTCATAATAGTTGTTCCTCCTTTAAAAAAGATAGGGAAACGGTCGCGGCAGATGGCTGGGACTATCTCCGACTCAAAGTCGAAGCTGTAAGAATGGGAGAAAATGGTTCGACGCTGTTTTCCAGGGACTGACGCGTCCATGGAAGCGTCAGTCAACCGCCTCACTCATTCGCAGTATTCAATTTCACCATAGTTTTCCACCAGGCTGTGAAGCGCCTTTTCATCGACATCTCTCACATCCTTTACAACGACCCTCGTTTCCGGGTGATTCACCTGGTAGGTGCAGGCAAATTGCCGCACCATTTCATTTGCAAGAACAGGGGTAAAGCCTGCCTGCTCAAGCCCGCATGAAAGACCCCCTGCGCCTGCGAACAGGTCTATCATGGTGCGCTTGATTAGGTTGTTTTGAGTTTCAGGCATTTCTGCTTCTCACTTTCAATCGCTGGCCATACCCTAACCCGGCACCGCCGGACGGGATTCCCCCTCAGTACGCGATGCCCCAGATGACCATGGTCTTTGCGGGCTTGCCGCAGCAGGGGCAGGTGTCGCCCAGGTTTTCCTGCTGGAAGGGGATGCAGCGGCTGGAGACGCCGGCCTCGGCCTTCATTTTCTCCTCGCAGGCCCGGTCGCCGCACCACATGGTTTTCACAAAGCCGTCCTGGGCCTTCTCCCGCACCTCTTCCAGGGTGGCGGCGGGATAGGTGTGGCTGTCAAGATTCTCCTTGGCCTTCTGGAACATAGACTCATGAATCTCGTCTAGCAGGGCGGGGACGGCGGTCTCCAGGCTCTCCAGGGGCAGGAAGGTCTTCTCACCTGTGTCCCGGCGGGCGGCCACGAACTGGCCCTTCTCCAAATCCTTGGGGCCGATCTCGATCCGCAGGGGAACGCCCTTCATCTCATACTGGGCGAACTTCCAGCCGGGGCTGTTGTCGGAGAAATCCCCCTTGGCCCGGATGCCGGCCTTTTGCAGCCGCTCCACCAGGGCCTCCGCCGCCTCCGTAACGCCGGGCTTGTGGGCGGCGATGGGCAGCACCACCGCCTGTAAGGGCGCTACGCGGGGGGGCAGCACCAGGCCGTTGTCGTCCCCGTGGGTCATGATCATACCGCCGATGGTACGGGTGGACAGACCCCAGCTTGTCTGGTGGGGATAGGCGGTCTGGTTGTTTTTATCCTGGAAGGTGATACCAAAGGCGCGGGCGAAGCCGTCCCCGAAATAGTGGCTGGTGCCGGACTGAAGGGCCTTGTGGTCGTGCATCATGCACTCGATGGTGTAGGTATTCACAGCCCCGGCGAAGCGCTCCTTCTCCGTCTTGTTGCCTCGAATCACCGGCATGGCCAGAAGATTTTCACAGCAGTCGGCATAGATTTCCAGCATTTGCAGGGTTTCCTCGCGGGCCTCTTCCTCCGTGGCGTGGAGGGTGTGACCCTCTTGCCAGAGAAACTCCCGGCCACGGAGGAAGGGGCGGGTGGTCTTCTCCCACCGCAGGACGCTGCACCACTGGTTATATTTCATGGGCAAATCCCGCCAGGAGTGAAGAACGTGGCTCCAATGCTCACAAAAGAGCGTTTCGCTGGTGGGCCGGACGCACAGCCGCTCCGGCAGCTCCTCCGAGCCGCCCACCGTCACCCAGGCGCACTCCGGGGCGAAGCCCTCTACATGGTCCTTCTCCTTTTGCAGCAGGCTCTCCGGGATGAGCATAGGCATGGAGACGTTTTCATGGCCGGTCTCCTTGAATCGCCTGTCGAGATACTGCATGATATTCTCCCATATGGCATATCCATAGGGACGCAGGACGAACAGGCCCTTCACGCCGGAATAGTCCACCAGCTCCGCTTTGGTGCATACGTCCGTGTACCACTGGGCGAAATTGTCCTCCATGGAGGTGATTTGCTCCACCTTTTTATCCTTTGCCATTGTCAACAAAGCTCCTTTATCGATTCGCCCCGATTGGGGTGTTTTTTCGCTAGTATACGCACATTATTTTATATAGAATGACCTCAGTTGTCAAGAACCGCTTGACCAAGAGAAAATTTGTTGCTATTATTATTGTGTTGATTTATAAGCTATGAGCCACTAACCATCGCGGAGGTGTTCCTTTGAATAAGCAGCGTTACCTTGCAGAGCTTCAGCGCCTGCTGGTGTTTATGACCGAGGAGGACAGAGAGCTGACCGCTCAGCGTTTCGGAGAGATGTTCGACGCCGTGGGCCCGGAGGGAGAGACAGAGCTGATAGAGCGTATTGGTTCCCCCACCAAGGCGGCTATTCGGCTGAGCCGGGGATATGAGCCGGGTCAACTGACCGATGTTCTGCCCCAGGTTCCTGCCCCGGCGGCGGAGGCGGAGCCGGAAGAATCCGAGGAGGCGAAAGAACCCAATCCTCAGGGGAGCCTGGAGGAATTGTGGAATGAGCTGGACGAGTTTGAGCTGCCTGACCTGGAGCTGGAGCTGCCCGGCGAAGACGCGGCCAAAGCTGCGGAGCCGGAATCGGAGATAGAGCCGACGCCGACGCCGGAGCCGGAACACCGGGAAATCAGTCCCGCCCCTATTCGTCCGCCTAAGGAGCCGGAGCCGGTGCGAGAGACCAAAACGATTTATAAGCGCGTTATGCCCATAGGCCTGGGAGCGGTGCTGTTTGTGGTGCTGATGATTTGCGTGGGGCTGCCCCTGGCGGCGGTATGCGTGGCGCTGGCGGCGGTGTGCCTGTGTCCGGGAGCTGCGGCAGCGGTGGGGGCCTGGCTGGTTTTTGTCGGCGGACTGTGGTGTGTGAGCTATATGGCGGACGCCATTTTGATATTCGGCCTGTCGTTTATTGTGCTGGCGGTGGCGGCGCTTCTGCTGTTCGCCGGTATCTGGGCGGACGTACAGGTCATCAGGCTCTACATCCGGGGCGTGGACGCCCTGGGGGGCCTGCTTCTGGGAAGGAAGGTGACGGTCGATGCGTAAGGCATGGCGTGTTGTCAGCACGATTGCCCTGGCATGTCTGGTGTTGGGGGTACTGGGAATTGCCGTGGGATTTTTCACCGGCAGTTCTCCCACGGCTATCGAAAGCCACGGCAGCCTGACGGAATATATGCAGCGCCTGGAAACCAACTGGGAGGTGCTGCGCGGCCTGGTTACGGAGCTGCTGGATAACATGGGTCTGTAAACATATTTTGAAATATCCCGAAAAAGCGGTCGGGGGCAAGCAGAGCCGGGAACTATAAATGGGCGGTATCAAACAGTTGTTTGATACCGCCCTTTCTGTGTTATTTTGTGCTAATGCGCTTTAGCCGTATTGGATTTTAAGATCGGCTCAATCCTTTTTTAAAGCGCGAAGTCGCCGGTATAGGGCAGATTCTCATAGGTCATGGTGCTGCCGTTGGCGAAGGTGTAGGTCACATTCACGGTGCCGTCGCCGTTATCGGCCAGGGCGGTGATGTAATCGGTGTTGTACAGCTCGTCGCTGTCGTCAAGGCCGGTGTAAACATACTCCCCGTCCTCCACGAAGATGACGTTGCCGGTGGCGTAGAACTTATCGGTGACGCCCACCATGCCGAAGGAGCAGGTGACGGTGTCGGTGCAGTCCATGCGCACGGTGATGGTTTGGTCGATGTCCAGATACAGGGTGGAATTGTTCTCGAAGGTCAGCTCATCGTCGTTCCAGCCACGGACGGAGGAGTAGCAGTCGCCAGCCACAGCCACGGTGAAGGCAGTGGGGAATTCGCTGTCCGCGTCCACCTCAACATAGAGGCTGGCGGAGGTCCAGGTGCTGGTGCCGGCAACGGTGAACAGGGTGGTATCGGCGTCGCCGCTCCATACGATGGTGGAATCTACCACATGGAAGTATCCGCGGCCACCGCGGTCGGCGCTGGCGATGGTGCCGCTGGTATTCAGCAGGCTGGTGTTCACAAGAACCACCTCGCCCACGTCGGAGCTCATGGAGGTCTTGTTGGCGAAGTTCCAGCTACCGCCGGCCTCCACCGTGGTGTTGGTCAGGATGGCCTGGCTGTTGCCGTTGACCTCCCAGCCGGAGAGCTTGGTGACAAAGGTGTTCACGAAGTAAGCGGAGCAGGTCTCGTCCAGGACGGCGGCGCCGCTGTTTTCGATGCAGATGGTGTTATTGAAGATGACAGTGCCGGAGCTTGCGTCGGAGTTGAAGATACGGCCACTGTTCATAATGGTATCGTTATCCAGCACCAGGATGCCGTTATAGAAGATGCTGAAGGGGTGGCCGCTGGCGTTGCGCAGGGTGGTGCCGTGGATAACAGTGGTGGAGGCGCTGCCGGCATAGATGGAGCCAGCCGCTGTGGAGCCGGTGCCGATCAGGAAGATCTGGCCGTCGTCGTTGGAAACGGTGACAGAGGTGCCGCCGTCCGTGACCTGGAGGCCGTCGCCGCCGCCGAAGAAGCGGTGGGAGTCGTCGCTGATGTCGTCGCCGGTACCGGAGGCCTGGGCCAGAACGGTGGTGTTCTTCAGCTCAGCCTGCACGCCGTCGCGAATCCAAAGGCCGGAGCAGTAGAAGGAGCCGACGTCCGCCAGGTTCCAGCTCGTGCCGGTGGCGAAGCTGTCATAGCCCTCCACGCCTTCCAGAAGCAGGGTGCCGTCCTCCTCCAGAGTGTAGGAGAAGGCCAGGGAGACATACTCCTTTTCGCCCTCATACTCATCCATGGAGTAACCGGCCTGATAATAGATGGTGCCGGAGGTCTCGTCGGTGTCCGCCTTGTCCAGGATAACGGTGTTGTCCAGGATGATCACATAGTCGCCCACATAGAAGAAGGTGCAGCCTTCCCACTCCTCCTCGTCCACGGTGGCGGCGTCGCTGATGGTGACGGCGGCCATGGTGGTCAGGCCATAGTGGTTGGTTTCGGCGGTGTATTCCTCAATGCCCTGGCGCTCATAATAAGTAGCGGTGTCCAGATAGGTGTCCAGGGCCAGGTCGCCGTACTTGGTGGTGTTATAGAGATAGGTGTCCTCAGTGTCGTCGTCAGGAACTTCCTTTGCGGCGTCAGAGGTACCCTTCAGGGCGTAGAACACCACAACGGCGTCCCACTTGGTAACGGTCTCGTCGATAACGCTGTCCAGATCCACGTCAAGGTCAAAGTAGTCGATGACGGCCTGGGCGTTGGTCTCCCGGCTGTCGCCAGCGGCCTCAGCCAGGGCCTCCGCAGCGGCGTCGCCAGCCTCGTTCAGGGCGGACTGACCGCCGGTGATGGCGTTATAGATCATGTTCAGGAAGTCGCCCCAGTTGATGGCGCTGTCGATCTCATAGGCAAGCTGCCCCTCCACGCCCAGCTCGGTGCGGTATTTATACATACCGACCTCGTCGGTGTTGGAGCCGTCCGGGTCAACGATGCTGTCATACTTGAACAGGCCGCCGGAGCGGAGGGCCGGGTTCAGGGCCTGGAACCAGGTGCAGTAATAGTGGCCCCAGAAGAAGTCGTTGAAGTCCTCATACAGCTTGTTCATGTTGTCGGAGAAGATGCCGGTGATGTTGTCCCCGGCGGCTACTTCATAGGTGGTGTTGTTCATCCAGTAGTAGCGGAACAGCCAATAGCAGGCCTCCACGCGGAGGTAGCCGTCGCCCACGTCCACGGTGTCCGTGTCGTCCGTGGGGTTCACGTTCACCTGGCGGTCAGTCAGGAACTCCTCCCAGGTGTCGCCGCCGGTGGTGGCGCCGTTATTCAGATACCAGTCCACCGCCGCGTACAGCAGGTCGTAGTCATAGCCGGTGGTCTCAGCGGCCTCGGCGATTTCGTCCGCGAAGTCCTCCGCGCTGAACAGGTCGATCGCGCCGCCGATGATGGCGTCCGCCGTGCCCTCTTCGTAATACACAGCGCCGGGGGTGTACTCGTCCGCGTCATAGCGCAGGGTGTAGCCGTTGTAGTCTGTGGTGGCGTTGAGATAAATCTCGTTGGCCGCGTAGCTGACCACATAGACAGGCACGGGGGTGAACTCGGTCTCGCCGTCGTCGAACAGGACATAGGCGTAGAACTCGTCCTCCGGGGCCTCGTCAAAGGTCAGGGTCAGGGTCTCGCCGTCAAAGCTGGCGGTAACACCCTCGGCCTCCTCCTCGCAGGAGGAATCGGTGTAAAGGGCCACTGTCTCTTCGCCGGTGAAGGCCAGAACGGTGAAGGCGTCCTCCTGGGAGGCGTCGGTGGTGTTGTAGTAGCCATACAGGGTGTAGGTAGCCACTACCGCGTCGGCGCTCTCCATCTCGTAAACGCCGGTGGCGTATACGGGACGGTTTTCATAGTCCCCGCTGGAGGACTCGCCGGAAGCTTCCCCGGAAGCGCTGGAGCTTTCCCCGGAAGCAGTGGTGTCCGCAGTCTCCTCAGAGGCTTCGCCGGAGGCGAACGCGCCCACGGACATGCTCAGCGCCAGGCACAGGGCCAGCAGCAAGCTTAGGATTCGTTTGTGTTTCATACATTCTCCTTTCCAGAATATCAGTTAAACATCTGACCTTTTTATTATACAATAAAACCCGTTGTTATGGGTGACACTTTTAAAACAAAAAATAACAAATATTAAAGAAATGAAACATTTTGACGAGCTTTGCATATATCCTGTTTATCAGATTAATGAGGAAATAAATAATAATGCCCCTTACCTGGCCGCCTCGCGGACAGTGAAATGGCGAATTATGACAGCCCTTCCAGCGCCGTCTTGAATTCATCCCACGGGCAGACCGATGGCGGCGTGCAGGCGAAGGACATCGGCTCGCCCGTCTCCGGGTGGAGGAAGGACAGCCTATAAGACCAAAGAGCAATGCCGCAGTCATCCTCCGTTCGTCCATACTTGCGATCGCCTACCAGCGGGAGGTCGCGGCTGGCAAATTGACAGCGTATTTGATGGGTTCGGCCCGTATGGAGCCGGACAGATACCAGGGCCAGACCGTCCCGTTGGGCTATGGCTCGATAGGACAGAGACGCGGGGCGCACGTCCTTTCCCGGCTCCGAGGCAACGTAGGTCTTGCGCTCCTGCCTGTCCCGGCGAAGCAGATCCTCCATCAGGCCCTCCCTCGCTGGGCTGCCGTGAACTACAGCCAGGTATTCCTTTTGGAATCCGCCGTCCTGCATCTGTTTCCCAAGCTCGGATGCGGCCCTGGAAGACCTTGCCAACACCATCAGACCGCCGACGACTCTGTCCAGTCGATGAACTGTTTTTACGCACCCCTCCGGCTGACCCAGCGCCTCCCGCACCAGCTCCGGCATGCCGCCCGGCTCGTCTGTTGACAGTACCCCCGCAGGCTTGACGCAGACGGCAATGCGTTTGTCTGTATATAGTAGCTGTATCGGTTCGTTTTCCATTGGACTTTCCCTGATTTTCCTTATATAATATAATCTGTAAAATTATACCACGCCCCGTTGGGAAGAGCAACCGATTGGGGCGAAAGGAGTATCCTGTGGAAAAGGAAAAGACATCTCCGAACAAAACGGCCCTGCCCTGTCCTCATGCAAAAAAGTGCGGGGGCTGCCAGCTTCAAAATCTTGACTATCCCCAGCAGCTCGTCTGGAAGGAAAACCGCGTTCGGCATCTTATTGGACGCTTCGGCCCTGTGCGGCCCATTGTGGGCATGGAATCGCCCTATCATTACCGCAACAAGGTGCAGGCTGCCTTTGGCCTGGACGGACGGCGGCGCATCATATCCGGCGTATACCAGTCCTCCAGTCACCGCATCGTGCCGGTAGACAAGTGCCTGATCGAGGATGAGACGGCGGACAGAATCATCGTGACCATCCGAAGCATGATGCCTTCCTTTCATATGCTCGCCTATGACGAGCGGACAGGCACGGGATTTCTCCGCCATGTGCTGGTGAAGCGGGGCTTTGCCACCGGCCAGGTCATGGTCGTCCTGGTTGCCGCAAGCCCTATCTTCAAGCTGCAAAAGCCCTTTGTAAAAAAGCTGCTGGAGCTGTACCCGGAGATTACTACCATCGTTTTGAACATAAACGACAAATTTACCCCTCTGGTGCTGGGCCAGCGGGAAAAGATTCTGTACGGCAAGGGATATATTGAAGACGTCCTCTGCGGAAAGACCTTCCGTATCTCGCCCCGGAGCTTTTACCAGATAAATCCTGTGCAGACAGAGGTTTTATACAGCACCGCCATATCCATGGCGGGACTGACCGGGAAGGAAACAGTGCTGGACGCCTATTGTGGCACCGGTACCATTGCCCTGATTGCCAGCGATCACGCGAAGCAGGTGCTGGGCGTGGAGTTGAACCGGGACGCCGTGCGGGACGCCATCGCCAACGCCAGGCAGAACGGCGTGACAAACTGCTGGTTCACCGCCGCCGACGCCGGGGAATACATGGAGGACATGGCCGCCCACCATGACCGCCCGGACGTGGTGTTCATGGATCCGCCCCGCGCCGGCAGCGATGAAAAATTCCTCCGCTCTCTTCTCCGGCTGTCCCCACCCAGGGTGATTTATATCTCCTGTAACCCCGAAACCCTGGCCCGCGACCTGAAAACCCTTCGCTCCGGCGGCTATAAGCTGGAAGCCGCCCAGCCGGTTGATATGTTCCCGTGGACAAACCATGTGGAGACAATTTGCGCTTTAAGCCTTGAAAAATAAGGCTTTTCAAGGGTTGCAGGGGGATGAAAAAGGTGGTGATGCCACCCATTTGCCACCCTAATTTTGAAAATCATTGTTGAACGGAAATGGTGAGGCGGAGGTTTTCGTCTTTATGGGAGAGGGCAGCGCCGATTGAATAAGAAGTTCCCCAACTATGACATATTGGCATAATTTGATAGAACATAAACGCCTTTTTTGGACACACTACCGAAAAGAGGCGTTTTTGTTCAGAACCTGTATTCTCGGACGGTGTTGGACGCCTGTGAATAGAGGTTCTTATATGCTGATTGCCATAATTGCGCTGTTGGGCGCATACGGAGGAATGAGGAATATGAAGAAGAGAACGACGATACGGATTATATCTTTTTTGTCTGCGGCGGTTGTGGTGGCGGGCGTGTTTGCCTGGACAGGCGGCAAAAAGGCCAGGAGTCTGGAACTGTATGCCAGAGCGAACACACAGCGGGCCTTTGAGGAGCTGGTGACGAGCGTGTCTGAAATGTCTACGGCTCTGGAAAAAAGCGTGTATATCACGGATCCTGCCCTGGAGGGGGCGTTGTGTACGCAGATTTTTGGCCGGGCGCTGACCGCTCAATCCGCTCTTGGCGTGCTGCCCTATTCCAGCCAGGAATTGGAACAGACGGCCAGCTTTGTGGCAAAGGTAGGGGACTACGCCTGTACCCTTTCCCGAACGGTTGGGGTGAACGGAGGCTACTCCGAAGAGGAGCTGGAAAATCTGAAAAGCCTGTCAGAGACAGCTTCCGTCATGGCGTTGAATTTGCAGGATGTGCAGGCCCGTATTCAGGCGGGGGAGCTGACCATGGAGGAGGTATATACCGCCGCCAGCGCTGCGGCGGGAGATGAGGAGGGACAGGCCCCTCTGGCGGGAACCGCCTTTCAGACCATTGAGGAGGAATTTCCAGAGCTTCCGTCGCTTATCTATGACGGCCCCTTTTCGGAGGCGCTGACCACGGCGGAGCCGGTGCTTCTGATTGGCATGGAGCAGATAGACGAGGCCGCCGCCCAGAAGGCCGCTGCAGGGTTTATGGATGTGGAGACCGATGAAGTTTCTGTGACAGGGGAGACCGGCGGAACCGTTCCTTGCTGGGTATGCTCCGCCAACCTGAATAACGGGAGCTATTCCATCTATGTCACAAAGCAGGGCGGGCAGATATACAGCGCTCTCTGTTCCCGCGCGGCGGGGGAGGAGAAATATTCCGTGGACGTGGGACTGTCCATGGCCCGAAGTCTTTTGGATTCCTGGGGGTTTGAAAATATGGAGGAAAGCTATCATATTGTGGAAAACGGCGTGCTGCTGGTGAATTATGAATACGCCCAGGATGGAATCCTGTGTTATCCTGATCTGATAAAGGTGGGGGTGGCGCTGGACAACGGAACCCTTGTTCGCTATGATGCCCAGGGCTATATCAGCGCACACACTGAACGCACGATGCCGGATGTTGCCGTGACACAGGAGGAGGCCCAGGAGAGTCTGGCGGTGGCCCTGGCCGTCACCGATTATAACCTGGCCGTTATCCCGTCAGAGGGGGGCGAGGAACGGCTCTGCCATGAGTTCGTGTGCCAGACGGAAACCGGGGAGCATTATATAATATATGTGAACGCCGTCACAGGGGCAGAGGAGAAGATTTTGATTCTGCTGGAGGATGAAAGCGGGACGCTGACCATATAAAATAACGGTTCATTAAAAAAACTTCACAACCATCGTCGAAAAAGGTAGTGTAAAATAGTTTGTGTAAAGTTCATAGGTTCGGTACCGGATATTG
>JAJPYE010000059.1 GCA_021205095.1 Oscillospiraceae bacterium
ACTGATACAAGAAACTTTAACAAGTTTACACAAAACTATTGACACAATCGTTTCAGCGTTTTGGGCTTTGAAATCAGCAATTTTTAAAGGGTTTTGTCTTCAAAAAATGAAACACCAAAAAATGCTTCACACATAGAATGAGACAGCTAGGTGGAATGCCGACAATATCATTCACAACAAACAAATCTTTCCACGTACATAGAAATTTCTCACGGTGAGAAATTATATGTGAAACAAAGAGAACGGACTGGAAGTAGGTGTATGTAAACCTTCTGCCAGTCCGTTTGCGTGACCCTGTGACTCCACGTGGAATATAACCTTGTGTATATAATTATGCGCGTCCTCTCACCTAAAGTACTGCTCCGTCAGTTCTTCCAGCCGGTCTTCTTTGGCTACGGCTACTGTCGCAACGGCCTATTGCACGTTTACGGACTGCCGCGCTAACATAAGTTGTCACAGTTGTTTCTAAACAGGGGGGTTACAAATTCAGAGTGATGCTTTTCAGCTTTTGAACCCACACTTTCAATTCCGTCAGCATCATAGGATTATCATCCCACGGTCACGGGGGATACCATATAACAGCGGCTGACTGTCCGTTTTATGGGACAGTCAGCCTTTTCGGTTAGACCTCTATCATGCGCACCAGGCAATCACCGCACAGGATGTTTACCGCTTTGGTAGCTCGGACACTCTGACCGCATACAGGACAGGCCAGCTTGCGGGTGCTGCTTGGTCTCCGCCCTCCCTGAGAGGTGGTTCCTGCTACCTGGGTGAAGGTGATCCCGTCCCGGCCTAGAGATATTTCACTCCAGCCCTTTGCAAGTGCATATTCAACCAGTTCGTCCGTGGGAGAGGTATTCCATCCATACGGACAGGGAACGCAGTGCAAGCCGTGGGTCTCCGCGATAATTTTAAATCGTTTGTTGTGATAGGTTCCTCCTCTGCTGGTCTCCTGAATCTCATTTTCTCGACAGTAAAGATGTACCATTTCATGTAGAATAGTGTCCAGCGTTTCCTCTATCGGTTTGTTAAGAACCTCTGCGGCAATGTTTAGTTCGTATGCCGTTTCGCCCTTTCGACGCCATACCTTGCCTCTGGTACAATGGCCATAGGTACCGGGTTTGGACTGCACCGTGATGATCGGTGTGGGTAACTCACCATTATAAAAATCGACGTTCAAAGCGTTATAGATGTGTTCCAACTGGCTGACAGCCCTGCTCATTTTGGTAGTTTGCTTCATGTTTTATGACCTCCATAGATAGTAAGTAAGTGGTGGAATTGTCCGCAAGCGCGGCGCGCGCTTGCCTTACTTACTGCAAACACAGTCTATTACGCCTGTCAGGGATGGCCCTTTGGGCCACTTGCCAGAATATTTTTCACAAAAATATTCAGTCCTTGACGGATGGAATCGACTGTGGTATGGAGGAATATGGGACTGGAGTCGGATGACGCCTAGTCTGCTCAGAGGAGACAGTCGGCTGTTTCAAAATTTCTCACGGTGAGAAATTTGCCTTCTGACCGTCACTTCATACGCACGGAGTTCTCATGCTGGAATACGTATTGCGATTTCTCACGGTGAGAAAAATAGTTTTTTTGAGCCGTACACTTCAACTCCCACGTCGGGTATCAGGACAGCCCGCAAACCGTTGATATATCTCACTTTCCAGCCCATAGAATTTCAGCATAGGTCTTGACTCTGCATGAAGCCTGTTGTATAATAAATACACAGGTTCTTGGGATAGGAACTGACTTTAAGTATTTTTGAGCCCTGGCAGTTATTTATTTGAACCACATAGGACGCTTATACCCATTTTCAGGATATAGGTGTCCTTTTTATTTTTCTATATCGAACGACACAAATACAAGATGACCGCCATTTTGCGGTCATAACAGACATCCCGAACGAGTGCCGTGCGGGTTACGGGGAAAGAAACACACGGATACACACAGTATCATACAACAACATAACAATATCATATCGGATGATCTGCTATACCTCCGACAGGTCATACGTCGCAAAGAATTGGCTGCACGGCTTCTATGCACTGAGATCACAATCACGGTGCTCGGCATTCTCAAAGAAGGAGGTTTTATTTGAGAATGAGTACTTTTTCTGACATGATGAACAATCTGATCGACAGCCGGGGTGTAACGCGGGCTGATGTCGCCAAGGCGACTGGTGTGTCTGAAGCAACGCTGTATCGCATGACAGATCGCTCCAAGCCCAACTACCAGCCCAAAGAGGAAACGCTGTATGCCGTGGCAATATACCTTGAGCTGAATGATGCCGAATGGGACTGGTTGTGTCAGGTTGCCTACCCCAAAAAACACCTTCTTGCCGAGGCGCGGCAGATGGGGTATAGCATCAAGGAAACTGAGACCTTGCTGTATAAGCACGGTTACAACTCTATCACGACCGACTGATGCGTTGCATCTGATCGTAAAGCACACTGCCTTCACAGACGGTGTGCTTTTTTGTGCCAAGCAAACTCTCTCATGCACGAAAGGACATCCACAAGGGAAAGTCTTACAATATAGATATAAACACGGGCCCTGCCCTGTAGAGAGGAAGGGTCTGTGAAAACCAAGAAACAGGAGGTGAAAGATATGATGGATCCGCGTCGTGTTCCCCTGAAACGTAGTGCCTTTATGGGCCAGATGATCTTGGTGGACGTAGGCAAGTCCTTTGTCTATGTGAACGGTCAACGGACGGATGAGGTGTCTGCTGTCCGCTGTGATGTGGTACTCCCGGCGTATGGCTACGAGCATATGAGCGTCAAGCTGCCGCTGGACGTACAGGTAGATTCGGGCTTGGTAGGCAAGCCTGTGGATTTCGTTGGATTCGAGGCAAAGGTATACAGCCTGGACGGTCGTATGGGTTACGCTGCTACCGCTAATGCCGTTACCGTTGCCAAGACCTAATGGGGCGGCCAGGGTATCGGGAGGGGCCCCAAGCCCAGCACGGTGCCCAGGCAGTCCCGCCCAGGGAGGCTATGCCTCCCTGGGAACCCCCGTTGGCCTAAACAGGGGGGTTACAATTACGGCAATATGAAAGAGATGTACTGCTATGACATCATCTAACATCCATAACAACTGCACCATAGATGCCTTTACTTGCTCCATTCATGGCATCACTCCCGGCTGCTTTATTCGCCGTGTGCTCAAACTCGACCCGTCAGTGTTTATCTTCCAGAATTACGGGCGCTATGGATACCGAAGCAGTCTGCGATATGCTTCGATTGAGATATACGTCAACGGTGGCAAAGACATGGGGATATGTCTGGATCTTAAGAGCCAGGGATGTGCCGACCTTGTACACCTGACCCAGAACGAGTCCGTGTTCTACGAGATCCTGAGCAGCAAGATCCCTGACTACACGAGTCTGACCAGAATCGACGTTGCCATGGATGATCATTGTGGCAGCCTGGATATGGACACCATGGCAGACAAGGTTGAAAAAAGAGAAGTGCGTACCAGGCTTCGCTCACGGACGCAGTATAAAAGCCTGGATGACACAGACGGACATACTATCTACTTTGGCACTCCGAAGAGTGATGTTCGTATACGGATTTATGATAAACAGGCAGAGCTTCGTACTCTTAGCCACTGGATTCGGGTGGAACTTGTACTCCGGCGTCACGCTGCAAAAACATTCCAGAATCAGGTCATCCAAGTTGTTCCCGCCGAAAGCAAGGATGGGAACCAGCAGATAGCCATGTTGGGAGCAGGTGTCCTCTGGGACAGACTGGCCTTTGTGAATCCTACGGACGTGAACATCAGCCGTTGCACCGTTTGCACCTGGTGGGAGAATTTTCTGGAAGGACTGGAGCCTCTGCACTTGGCCGGTAAGGATAGAGAGATTCCCAGCATACAGCAGATGAACGCCTGGCTACATAAACAGGTATCCGGGTCTCTGTCCCTGATGGTTTGCTTGATGGGCCCTGCATGGCTGGAGCAGCTGATATGTGACGGGGCCTACCGCATTAAGGACGAAGTTGCACAGCCGATGGTACAGGAGATGGTAGCACATAAGAAGCCTATCGCCATAGACCCGTGTCAGGACTACTTGCCGGATAAAATACGGGACGTCATGGCTACTTATTATAAAAACAAACATACCACATACCAACAGGAGGTATATCGCAATGAACACTAACAAGAAAACTTATAAGCCGATCCAGCCGATTGAGCTGCCGGGCTTGGAAAACAAGCTGTTTGCCAACGAGGTCGGAGATCACATTGACTTCCAGGACTACGAAGCAAACGATGCCGGTCAGATTTACAATGTGATCCTGCGTTTGCAAGCATACGGAGAGCAGCATGGTTTGGAATACATAGTCTTCCATCCCAGTACTTGCGCTGACTACTATCCTACGCTGATGGAGATGCTTTACAGCACCTTCCGCGTGGAGCACTTCTACACTGTTGGCGTCCACGAATTCTACAAGCTGTATTGGTAATGGGTCATGATCAGACGTTATAACCAATCGGCCTCACCGCTCCGGCATATGGCTCCTTACACACTGATCGCTGTGCTTGCTGGTATCGCTTTGGCCCTTGCTATTTTTTGTGGGGGCTTGGGCATTACCATCGCCAGGTATGATGCTGTCACAGACATAAGTGCCTCCATGATGAAAGCGGCTATTGTATTGGCTGGTATTGCCTTAGCTCTGTTTGTGATAGCGGTAGGTATTTATAAGGGAACATCAGATGAAGTGCACATTCAATGGATGGTACAGCGGGCGCTATACCATCCAAGCCACGGCAACCCATTAAGGCTGCGCACTGGGGAATTGCTGCCGCATGTTCATTGCACAAAGGTTGGAGACGGCCTCTATGACCTGACCATAAGCGCACAGCAGGGATCCACCGTGGAGACCATAGCAGATGCATCGTCCGCAATATCCTCAGCTTTAAATCGAAAGTATGAACATTATGCCATTGTCCAGACCGACGCTGACACAGCCTTTAATAGCGTTACTTTTCGGATCGATGATGTAAAAATAGACAGGTCACTCACTGTTACTGATGTGAATGACCTGTCACCGAAAAGTGTCACAAAGCTATGGGTGGACAGTATCACGACCATAGACCTGACAACCTCTGGGAGTATGCTATTTGCGGGAAAGACACGCTCTGGTAAGACCACTGGGGTGATCTCAGTTTTACTCCAAGTGTTATTGATGGGGCCAGACCGTTATCATAGCAGCGTCCTCATTGTAGATCCAAAGCAAGCGGAGCTGTCCAGATTGCCTCATACGATTACATTGGACGAGGATGGTGGGGCGAGAAACATTCTGGAGGCCCTGAAACGCTTCACGGATACTATTAAGTACAGACAGCAGATATTGAATGATCTCTCTGAGCAGCAGGGTGATGCAGTTAAGTGGTGGGACGCTGGGTTTCACCCAGCCTTTTTGTTTGTAGACGAGTATGTCGCAGCCCGAACCATATTCCCATCGAAAGCTGGCAAAGACGATGATTACTGCTTGGCTACTTTCGACGGACTGGTGAAGCGAATTATCACTATGGGTGCTTCCGCCGGGTGTTTTTGCATCATATCTATAGCTGAAGCAAGTGTCGATCAGGGCGGACTCCCGGCTATGCTGCGATCTGCAATGAGTACACGGGTGCTGTTTAGGCCTACTTTGCCGGAAGCCAGGCTCATCTGGGATAGCGAAAAACTAGAGGATTTTTCCGTCTCCCGTGTCTATGGCCCAGGAGATGCTTGGTTTTCTAGCACGGACGGGATACATGATGCTGTGTCTTTTGTACATTTCCCGCGCATGGAGTTTCCTGAATACCGGGAATTGGGGAAGTTGCTACGGGAGTATTACGATGTGTTATTAAGAGAGTGATATTCTACTTGAAGTATCTCATTGATAGAAGGAAAGGATCATCTGTCAGTTTTCCGCATGAAAAATGATTATGCCGTTATTTCAGTGTGAGGTTTCTCTGCGTTTTTTGCATAAAGTAAAAACCTACTCGTACCATGAGATAGCACAGCAGAAAAAGGGTAGCAATTGGATTTTTGAAAGCGAGTTGGAGAATTGTTGGATAATTTTCGATTTTTTGCCATATCTTTCCAAACAAAAACCCAGTGTCCAAAGGCTGAAAGCCTTGAAAACACTGGGTTTTTAATTGGTTGCGGGAGGAGGATTTGAACCTCCGACCTCCGGGTTATGAGCCCGACGAGCTACCGAACTGCTCTATCCCGCGCCGTGGAACATTATAATACCACAGCTTTACACGATTGTCAAGGAAAATTCTTCGACAGGATGAAAGATATTTTTTTCCTTACGCAGCGACTGGGAATATCAGGCGAAGGGATTATTGATCTATGGACTGGATATACTCCCACATAGCCTGGGCGGAGTTAAAATTCTCTGGTTCCAGGTCGGCCATGGAGATGTTGACGCCAAATACATCCATGATTTCGTTCACCAGGGCGGTGATGTCGAAGGAACCCAGGACGCCGTCGTCAATCAGGGCGGTCTCCTGCTCGAAGTCCACGTCCGGGCGCAGATCCCGGAGAATTTCCATTAAATCTTCCATTGTGTAAAACCTCCAAAACCATTCGGTTGATTTTACTGGTCGGCGTTGGATTTGCCGGTCAGTTTTTTTTCAAATTCCAGAAGCCCTTTCTCCCGTTCCTTCACGCGGCGGGCGGGGATACCCATATAGATACCCCATGGCTCGGTGGATTTGTTAATAAGTGTCATGGAGCCGAAGGAGCAGCCCTCTCCAATGTCCACACCAGGCATGACGGAGCAGCCGGTACCGATCAGAACGTGCTTTCCCAGTGCGATGGGCAGATTTTTCTCAAACCGAAATGCCTTAGGAACAGTGGGGTTGTTCAGGCTTGCGCCGGAAAAATCGTCGCTGGTGGCATAAAAGGCGCAGCGGGAGGATATGCCGCTGAAATCTCCAATGGAGATGCAGGACTCTCCGGCGTAGAACTCGCAGTTGGAGCTGATGTGGACATGAGCGCCGATTGTGATGTCCCCGTTCAGGATGGTAAAATCATCGATCAGCACATGACTGCCAATAGAGATGGTATCCGCCGTGTAGATGCGGCAGGTGCGGCTGATCAGCACCTGGCGGCCCAGGGCGCGAAAGCCCAGTTCCTTCAGCTCCTGATTCGTATAATAGGGGTTCAGCTTCATGTATGCTCTCCTTCTGCTGCCGGTGTATATGTTACACAAGCTGGCGGTAAATTGCAATCCTTTTTTTCAGAAAATTTTCCTGGAGCTTTCTTTTGAAAACGCCCCGCTGCCCGATTGGGGACGGCGGGGCGCTGCATATGCGCTATTTTATTCAATGCCTACGATATTTTTGGCAAGCTCTTTCTTCCCGGCCAGGTCGCCCTGGCGGGAGATCATGATGCGCTGGGCCTGGGGGGAACCGGCCCCGTGAAGGGACTCGGTGCGGTAGCCCACGGCGGCGGTGCCAAGGGTCAGGTTTTCAATCAGGCGCATGATTTTCAGCCTGTCCCGCGTGGGAACGGAGGCCACGCCCTGGAGGTACTTTTCCACATAGGGGCCAAGCTCCGGGTCGTTCAGATCCGCCTCGGAGGGACACGTTACCATAATGCCGCCGGCAATATCCTCCGCCAGGCGGGCGATCTCATAGGGGAAGCGGGTCACGTTCTGCTTGCAGACGTTGGCCAGCAGGGTGTCCACCATGTAGTTCCCCGCCGCCGTCTGCCAACCGTTGGAGGAGCAGGCCAGGCCGCAGGAATAGAGGGTCTCGTTCAGATGTATCATCTCAATGAGCTTGTCCTTCACATGAGACGCCTTGGGTACGCCGTTCTGGTCGGCGGCCACGGCAGCCGCGCCGATCAGCACGTCGCCCACGCCTACCTTGCAGCCGCCGTAGCTCTGGCGGTGATAGCTGGCGAAGCGCTCCACCAGCACGGTGGCAAACTCCGATTCGCCGTTCAGGAAAATGCGGTCGTTGGGAACAAACACGTTGTCGAATATCACCAGGGCTTCCATACCGCCAAAATTGGGGTTGCCCCGATCCATGGTTCCGTCCTCCAGCTTGCGGGTGTCGCAGCTCTGGCGGCCTACAATCATGAATATGCCCTCCGCGTCGATGGGAACGGAAAAGGCGATGGCATAGTCCTTATCCTCCGGCTTCATGGCCTGAGTGGGCATGACGAGAATCTCGTGGGAGTTGGAAGCGCCGGTCTGGTGGGCCTTGGCGCCCCGGACGACGACGCCGTCAGGCCGCCGCTCCACAACGTGCAGGAACAGATCCTCGTCCGCCTGGGCGTGAGGGGCAAGGCCCCGGTCGCCCTTGGGGTCTGTCATGGCGCCGTCCACCACCAGGTCGGCCTCCTGGACGTACTCCATGTATTTTTTGAAGTTCTCAAAATAATGGGTGCCGTGGGCCTGGTCGGTCTCATAGGCGGTAGCATACACGGCGTTAAAGGCGTCCATGCCAACGCAGCGCTGGAAGCAGGCGGCGGTCTTCTGGCCGCACAGACGCTGCATTTTCACCTTCAAAACCAGATCCTTGGTGCTTTGGTGGATGTGGCAGAAACGATTGATTTTTTTGCCGGTCAGGTGGCTGGTGGTGGTCATCAGATCCTGATACTCCGGGTCTTGGGCCAGATCGTAGGTCATTTTTACGGAATTGAGACTGGGCCGCAGGATGGGGTCGTCCACCGCGTTGGGTATCTGCTTGCCGAACATATAGATTTTGGTGTTCAGCTTGCGGATGCTCTCAATGTATTGCTCGCCGGTCATCAGTGCCATAATCGTTTGTCCTCCCTTTATCTATCCATTGGTTTAGTTTTTTGCAGATACAGCTCCCTTTTGGAGCCTTGTCCTTTACATTCGTTCGCATTATAACACACTTTCTGCCATAGTACAATAACCGACTTTTGCCTCGAATGGGCAGTTTCGGCGCTTTACAGGAATCATACAAATACTTTTCCTATGCGCGACCAAAATTTGATGGAATTGTGGTAGTGGCCGCCGTCGACAGGTCGTATCATAAAGGTGCGGTTGAGAAGACCGCAAATACATTTAAAATTGAATGGAGAAACAAAATGAGAATGAATTTGAGAAAGGTCTTGGCTCTTGTGCTTTGTGCGGCCCTGATCTTTGCGCTGGGAGTTGGCTGTTCCAGCTCCAGCAGCAGCGACACTGCTGATACGACAGTCAGCGAGACTGCTGACACCGCTGCTGAAACCACAGAGGCTGAAGAGACTGCTGAGACCACGGAAACCGTCGAGCTGAGCGGAACGATTTCCACCAACGGCTCCACTTCCATGGAGAAGGTAATCGCCGCTCTGATCGAGTCCTTCACCGCGGAGAATCCGGGCGTCACCATCACCTATGACGCCACTGGCTCCGGCACCGGCATCACCGCCGTCACCGAGGGCAGCACGGACATCGGCCTTTCCTCCCGGAATCTGAAGGACGCGGAGGCTGAGGCTGGCCTGACCGCCACGGTCATCGCCCTGGACGGTATCGCTATCATCGTGAACACCGCCAACACCGTGACCGACCTGACCATCGAGCAGATCGCGGGCCTGTTCACCGGCGAGATTACCAACTGGTCTGAGGTAGGCGGCGAGGATATGCCTGTGGCCGTGATTGGCCGTGAGGCCGGTTCCGGCACGCGTGACGGCTTTGAGTCCATCGTGGGTGTGGAAGACACCTGCGCTTACGACCAGGAGCTGACCTCCACCGGCGCTGTGGTAGCTGCTGTGGCCTCCAATGAGTACGCCATCGGTTATGCCTCTCTGTCCAGCGTGGATGACAGCGTTGTGGCGGTGGATGTAGAGGGCGTGTCCTGCACAGAGGAGACTGTCCTGGACGGCACCTATGCCATTCAGCGTCCCTTCATCATGGTGACGAACGACAACGCGGAGCAGTCCGAGGCTGTCCAGGCATTCCTGGCCTACTGCACCAGCAGCGAGGTGGCTGACATCATTGCCAACGCCGGGGCTGTGTCCACCGCGCAGACCGCTGACACGGCTGAGGCCGCTGAAGCTGAGGATACCGCCGAGGCGGAAAGCACTGTTCCTACCGGCCTGAGCGGAACGATTTCCACCAACGGCTCCACCTCCATGGAGAAGGTGATCGCCGCCCTGATTGAGTCCTTTACCATCTATAACCCCGACGTCACCATCACCTACGACGCTACCGGCTCCGGCACCGGCATCACCGCCGTCACCGAGGGCAGCACGGACATCGGCCTTTCCTCCCGGAATCTGAAGGACGCGGAGGCTGAGGCTGGCCTGACCGCCACGGTCATCGCCCTGGACGGTATCGCTATCATCGTGAACACCGCCAACACCGTGACCGACCTGACCATCGAGCAGATCGCGGGCCTGTTCACCGGCGAGATTACCAACTGGTCTGAGGTAGGCGGCGAGGATATGCCTGTGGCCGTGATTGGCCGTGAGGCCGGTTCCGGCACGCGTGACGGCTTTGAGTCCATCGTGGGTGTGGAAGACACCTGCGCTTACGACCAGGAGCTGACCTCCACCGGCGCTGTGGTAGCTGCTGTGGCCTCCAATGAGTACGCCATCGGTTATGCCTCTCTGTCCGGTATTGACGAGAGCGTCGTGGCCGTGGATGTGGAGGGCGTTTCCTGCACAGAGGAGACTGTCCTGGACGGCAGCTATGCCATTCAGCGCCCCTTCATCATGGTGACGAACGACAACACAGAGCTGTCCGAGGCCGCCCAGGCGTTCCTGGCCTACTGCACCAGCAGCGAGGTCGTTGACATCATCGCCAACGCCGGGGCTGTCTCCATCGCGCAGTAAAGAAAACAAGAGGGGGCGCGGCTTGTGCGGCTGCGTCCCTTTCTGCTTATAAGGAGCGTTAATGAATAAGAAATATCTCTCGGAACACGTCATGCACGTCATATTCCTGGTGTGCGGCTTTGTTACCATCGCCTGCGTGCTTGCCATCTCCTTATATATGATCATCAGCGGTATACCGGCAATCAAGGAGATTGGGCTTATAAAATTCCTGTTTGGCACCAAATGGGCCAGTACGGCGGCGGATCCGTCCTACGGGATTCTGCCTTTCATTCTCTCCTCCATCTGCGGTACGCTGGGGGCCTGCGTTCTGGGTATTCCTCTGGGGATCCTGATGGCGGTGTTCCTGTCCAAAATGGCAAACAATAAAGTGGCCGGTATCGTCCGCCCGGCGGTAGAACTGCTGGCGGGCATCCCCTCCGTGGTGTACGGCCTGATTGGTATGATCGTGTTGGTTCCCTTCATCCGCAAAACCTTTGGATTGACGAACGGCACAGGTCTGCTGGCGGTTATTATTGTGCTGACGGTTATGATTTTGCCGTCCATCATCTCCCTGGCGGAGACGGCGCTTTCCTCCGTTCCCCCGGAATACGAGGAGGCCAGCCTGGCCCTGGGGGCCACGAAGATGGAAACGGTCTTTAAGGTGTCCATTCCCGCGGCCAGGAGCGGCATTGCCGCCGGTGTGGTGCTGGGCGTGGGCCGGGCCATCGGCGAGGCTATGGCGGTCATGATGGTGGCAGGAAACGTCCCCAATATGCCAAGCTTGTTCAATTCCGTCACCTTGCTGACCACGGCTATTGCCAAGGAAATGAGCTATGCCTCCGGCCTGCAGCGGCAGGCGCTGTACTCTATCGGCCTGGTGCTGTTCGTGTTCATCATGATTATAAACCTGGTGCTGAACGTGGCGCTGAAGCGGGGGAATAAGAAATGAGTACAAAACGAAAAGTAAAGGATGGTATTGTAAAAGCCTGTATCTTTGTCAGCGTGACCATCGTGGTGGGGCTTCTGATTGCCATTATAGGCTATATCTTCTATCGGGGTCTGCCCAATATCACATGGAATCTGCTGACCACACAGCGAAGTGTTTTGCAGGACAACATCGGCATCCTCCCGAACCTGATCTACACCCTGTATATCATTATTACCAGCCTTGTAATCGCTCTGCCTGTGGGCGTGTGCGCAGCCATATATCTGACGGAGTACGCAACGAACGCGAAGGTAGTTCGGGTGATAGAGTTTGCCACGGAGACGCTGACTGGCATCCCCTCCATTATCTTCGGTCTGGTAGGGTATCTGTTCTTCTGCCAGAAGCTTCATCTTGGAAGCAGTGTGCTCGCAGGTTCGCTGACCCTGGTAGTCATGATATTGCCCACCATCGTCCGCACCACTCAGGAGGCATTAAAGACTGTGCCGGAATCGTACCGGGAAGGAGCTATTGGCCTGGGAGCTACCAGATGGTATATGATTCGCACCGTGGTGCTGCCCTGCACCGGCGACGGCATTGTAAGCGGCGCCATCTTAGCCATTGGTCGTATTGTGGGTGAGTCTGCTGCGCTGATATTCACCGCCGGCATGGGCTACAGCCTGGTGACGAACTACTTTCAGGCGCTGGGAATCAGCGGCGGCACCCTGAGCGTCATGCTGTATCACTATGTGAATGACGAGGCCGAATACGACACCGGCTTTGCCATTGCAGCTATCCTGATGATACTGGTGCTTATCATCAACTTTGCCGCCAAATTTGTGAAGAGAAAGAGCAGGAAAGTGTGATATGGATAATATTATAACCGCCAAGGAGCTTCATCTGTTTTATGGCAGCTTTGAAGCCCTGAAGGGCATCAATATCGGGATCCCTGAAAAGGAGATCACCGCCCTGATCGGGCCGTCTGGCTGCGGCAAGTCCACCTTTTTAAAGACCATTAACCGCATGAATGATTTGATCCAGGGCGTGAGCATTACCGGGCAGATGCTGTACCGGGAGCAGGATATATACGCCAAGGACATGGACGTGACCATGCTGCGGAAGAACATTGGCATGGTGTTCCAAAAGCCGAATCCGTTTCCCATGTCCATCTATGATAACATCGCCTACGGCCCCCGGCTCCACGGAAATCATAAAAAGTCGGAGCTTGACGACCTGGTGCAGCGCTCCCTGGAGGGTGCGGCCCTGTGGGGCGAGGTCAAGGACAGACTGAAAAAAAGCGCCCTGGGACTTTCCGGCGGCCAGCAGCAGCGTTTGTGCATTGCCAGAGCGTTGGCGGTAGAGCCGGAGATCCTGCTCATGGATGAGCCGACAAGCGCTCTGGATCCGGCCTCTACCATGAAGATAGAGGATCTGATGAGCGACCTGAAAAAGAATTATACCGTGGTCATCGTCACCCACAATATGCAGCAGGCTGTGCGTATTTCCGACAATACCGCCTTCTTCCTGGTGGGTGAGCTGGTGGAGTACGGCAAGACCGAGCAGATATTCAACGTACCTCTGGACGTGAGAACAGAGGACTACATCTCTGGCCGTTTCGGCTGATAGGGAGAAAGGGATTATATAGTATGAGAAAAACCTTTGACGAGCAGCTTGATCAGCTCAACGAGTCCATGATACAGATGGGGGCATACTGCGAGCAGGCCATTGGCTTCGCGGTGAAGGCTCTGGCTGACAGAGACCAGGCCCTGGCCCACAAGGCCATTGAGACCGACGGGGAGATAGACCGCATGGAGCGGGATATAGAGGCGATGTGCCTGCGGCTTTTGCTTCAGCAGCAGCCTGTGGCCAGCGACCTGCGGTTCATTTCCTCCGCCTTGAAAATGATAACCGACATCGAGCGCATTGGCGACCAGGCGTCGGATATATCCGAGATCGTTCTGCTGCTGACGGAGCAGGAGGGCGTTACCTATCCCAAGCACATTCACGCCATGGCTGAAGCTGCTATCGATATGGTGGGCCGCAGTGTGGACGCCTACGTGAAAAAAGACCTGGCCCTGGCCAAGAAGGTCATTGCCATGGACGACACGGTGGACGGACTTTTTGACACTGTGAAAAGCGAGCTGATTGGCCGTATTGCAGCCGACCCCAACTGTGGAGAACAGGCGCTGGATATTCTGATGATTGCAAAATACCTGGAACGTATTGGCGATCATGCCACCAATATTGCCGAGTGGGTGGAGTTTTCCCTGCTGGGTATGCATCCCGAAGCGCAGACGTAAAAAAATTCATCTGTGATTTTCTCACAGATGAATTTTGCCCTGTAGGCTGTTTTCTTAAAAAGTATCCCCCGTCCAGAAAGGCAGGACGGGGGCTTTCAGCGTTATATCGTTTTGTTTGATTATTTCGCAGAGGCGGCGGG
>JAJPYE010000025.1 GCA_021205095.1 Oscillospiraceae bacterium
TTGCACTGATACAAGAAACTTTAACAAGTTTACACAAAACTATTGACACAATCCTCTGTAATGCGAATGGACACCCGGGAACGGTCAATATCATAATACTTCCCGTTATGCTCATCGTCCTCCACCAACCGGCAGAGGTCAGGGTGCTTGTTGCTGAAACCCTCCAGCCGCTTAATCAGCCGAAGGTCGTGTGTGCGGATGTGGGCGACAGGGTCGGCGGCATTGTAAAACAGCTCCGTGTCCTTCTCCCGTTTGGATAAGCCTTTTATCATTGGATTTACCTCCTGATTTCTAAAAAGTTTGTAAGTGTGGCATTTTGGGGGATATTTCCCCGATTCAAGAATTGGCATTTTCGGGATTTTTCAAATAGGAGCAGCCTCAATGAAGCGGAGTTCATTTCGGGGCTGCTCCATTTGAAATTTGGGGATTTTCCCAATTCAAGCGTGAGTCTTACCGTTCCATGCTGCGTTGGTGTGTCCTAGTGGGCTGACGCCGCTGGGGGATGTCCCTTTCCTGAATCACCCTCCGCAGGAAGTCCGCCACCCGTTCCGGAGCCTTCTTTACAGCGGTGAGATAGTCCTGCACCTGGTCGAGCAGCTTTTCATACCGCCGTTTCCAGATACCGGCGTCCTTCTGGGCACGAGCCACCTTTTCCTCTAGCTCTGAAACCCTACGATCAGCTGTCACGCCTTTTTTGGCAAGTTCCTTGAGTTCCCTGGCCTCATCGGGTGCAAAGGCAATGTTGCCGGTCAGCGTTTTCTTCCCCATTGAGTCGATCTTCATGAAGGTCATTGACTGCGTGCGGAGCGCCCGTTCAGCCTGGGTCATTTTCTTTTCAGCGGCATCGGCGGCTTTCTCCGCCTTGCGGGTGTCGCTCTCCATCTGTTGAATGGCATCATGCCCGGAAGTAAGCTGCTGCTGTACCTGTGCCAGTTCTGTTCCACTCTGCTGAATCCGTTCTGTCAGACCTTCAAGCCGCTTCTCCTCCTGCATGACCTTGAACTGGGTCACGGTCAGATGTGCCTCGTTGCTGCCACGTTCGCCCCGTTCCACATCGGTATAACCGGCGGCTCTCATGTGCTGAAAAAAGTCGTCCTGCAATACGGAGTAGGACTTCTTCAATACGGGCTTGCCGTTTCTCTGGAGAATAGGATTCCCAGCCTCGTCCAGCGCAGGCTTGGACAGCCACTTCTTACTGCTGCTGACCTGCATGATCATTTCTTTGACGGTACCGACCAGCGCCTTGTCCTTACAGCGCTTCGACCAGAGAATTTGCTTCTCCACCACCGGAATGTAAACGACGTGGAGATGGTAGTGATACACGTCCTGCCCAAGTGCCTCAGACATGGCTCGGTTGCGCTCATCGGCGTGCATGACGGCGGAGAGGATATATTGCTCACCGCCCACAATGTCCACGGCGGCTCGATAGGCGTCTGCGTAAAATTGTCTGGCGTATTCGTAGCCGCCGTGATTGTGGAAATAGGCGGAGTTGACATCGAAGATCAACTCCCCAAAAAGATGGGCATCCGATTTCAGCCCACGGGTGGAGATGGTCTTTTCCTCGACCATTGCATCAAAAATTTCCTGATAGGAGCCGGACGGTGTTTTGAAGTGTACGTTTAACGGCGTGCGCTCCGGGATGATGTCCTGGTTAACGTAGGATTCCTTTTCCCGTTCGTTGTGCCGCTGGACGTTGCCAATTTGATTTTTTGTCAGGTTAGCATTCCTGACTGTGGTGCGATGCACCCCATCGTTTCTTGCGATAAATATCACCTTAACCTTTCGTAAATTTCATATTTGTGGCCACACGGGGAGGCACTTCTGCGGAAGTGTAATAACCCACTAATAACACTTTCAGACCGGCGGTCTGCAAAGTGCCGTGGGCTCTCCCGAGGGGGTGAGGTGCTTTGCCCCTGTTGTCTGCGGACAACACCCCAGCAAAAGGCTTACCACCCTCTGCACTCCCCGCCCAAAGGTTTCACCTCTGGACTCCGGCACAAAGGGCCTACCCGCCCTCTGTACTCCTGGCCGGAGAAACCACCTTCTCAATTCTGCGGAATTGGTCAGGCAGTTCCACCGGTTTTGGTACGTGTCAAAATGACACGCACCACTTTTCCCTGTCTGCCTGCACAGGAGCGTGGCACGCTCCTGTCACAGCTCCCAGGGAGGAACAGTCCAACGGAAGCTCTGCGGAACGCCCCGACGGTCAAGGTATTCCTGTCGGGCACGTTCCCTCTGTTCCTCGGTGGGTGCGGTTTTGTACTGCGAATAGAGCTGTCGGTTCAGCATGGCGTCCAGCTTTCGCTCTAGCCCCTGTTGAATTTCGTTGTCAACATCGTCCTCGCCTTTCAGATGGAACAGAACCAGATCAACGAACAGCTCATAGGGTATTTGCACGTTCTTCATGGTTTACATCTCCTTCCATGTTGAAGCCACATTTGATGCATTAAAAAGGAACTTCAATTTGTTGCGTGTATTGCGTGTTGCGTGTTACGTGGCGCTAAAAGTGGGAAATAGTGCTTCTTATTGCCCAAAGCTGTGATAAACTAAGCACTAATCGCAGAGCATATGACACGCAACCACGCAACACGCAACTTTTCTGATTGGGTTACGCCTCCGTATACCGGAGTGCAATACCTACTCCTTCATACCCCCGACACTTCTTCCCATCAGGAAGCCGGATGCTGTCGGTGTCCGTGAGATTGTAGGCGCTGTAAATCTGAGCCATGCGGTTGGCGAAGGACTTGCTTCCAAGCGGCTTTTCAGCGTTGTCCTCACACCACAGATGATAGGCGTCGTACAGCTTGCACGTGGGAGCTTCCAGGTCTGCCTGGAATCGGATATAGCCCTCCGAGTCCAAAAAGTCCATAATGTTGTTGGCATTTCGTGCGATTTGTGAAAGATTTTCCCCTGCCCTATCGCTGATGGTAAACTTGTAGTTGTTGGCGATTAGCCGGTTCAGACCCTCCAGCATCCAGAGGAAGATGCCCTCCTTCTCAGACACCAGCTTCTCTACCAAAAAAGGATCATCCTCCCGTCCGGCGGGCTTGTCCTTCGTGGTCAGGACGATTTGACGGCGGAAGAAGCCATCCGTGTGGTCATGGAGCGCTGTAAGTGCTCCGTTTCCGAAGCATAGAAAGCGGGCATAGATTTGGACTTGCTGGCTCTGGACACCCTTGCGCTCCACATCCATCTTGCACTCGGAGGTGACGATGGATTTGATGTGGTTCGTCTTGGGCAGAGCATTCATGTCCATATCATCGTCCACCATCAGCAGCTTGCTCTCCAGGTCAGCACGGGCGAAGCGGTTTGTCTCCACCTTCTGAATGCTTGTGGTGTTCATGCTGCTTCCGAAGATAGCATTCATCATCAGACCGATGCGGCTCTTACCCTCGCCGCCCTTACCGATGAGCATGAGCATCTTCTGCCCCTTGGTGGTGGGTAGTAGGCAGTAGCCCAGGTACTCTTGCACAGTGGGGATGTCCTCCTCGTACAGAAGCTCAGACAGGAATTGCAGCCACTTGGTGGGCGCCGGGGCATCCGGTACATACCCGACTGCCAGCCGATTCATGCAGAACTCCTTGTCCTCGGCAAACGTGCCGTCCATGTGATAGGTGCCGTTGGCCACATGGATACGGTCTGTTTGCAGGGGCATAGGTTCTGAGTACGCCGCCATTTTCAGAGCATTGAACAGGTGATCCACCTTCCGGGCGACCCCGGTATCCAGATATTCGTTGATCTCGTAGAAGATGTCCCTCTTGATACGGCTCTCATCTGTCACCAGGCCGTCCACGGTATAGAAGTGATCGTGGATGCAGCGCATGGGGAAGGCCTCCAGGAAACAGTAACAAAACAGCGGCTCGATGATGTGCTTGTCCTTGTCCACCCATTCGGGTGCGTCTAGCAACTCAGGCATAGTGCGGAACCCCTCCTCTCTCTGCCGCAAGGAGCGGCATCTTGTAAACGTTTCTGTCCAAATTTCCCTTCAAAGGGTTGATTTTATGGCCATTTTCGGGTATACTGTATTTGGTTGAATTTGAGAACGGCTGCCCTCCATCTGCGCCAACAGATGGGATGAGGGCGGTCGTTTTTTCATTTGTTCCCATCGACATACTCACCTCCCGGAATCTGGAACCCGTAGAACTTCTGCTTGAAATACTGGATAGGGCATTTACCGGCTATGGTGAGATAGCCCTGCTCCTTCAGTTCCTGGTTCATCTGCCGGACGAGCTGATAGGCCTTGCTGCGGCTGATGCCCATAATCTCAGCCACCTCTGCTGCTGTAATAAACTGTGACCTCATGGTACCTCCTGAAATAAATAGATTTTCCGTAGAACGCATTTCCTGTTCGTCGTCCTCCTTTCTGGTTCTTTGAAATATGCACTCTTGATGCGTATTTATTATAGCGTATACCCGGTGCGTTGTCAACACCTAAAAAAACAAAAAATACGCACTTGCAATTCATTTTCTTTTCTGCTATACTATGGACGAGGTGAATCAGACATGGACAATTTTGATTATCCCGCAATCGGGCAGCGCATCAAACTGCTCAGAAAAAGAAAAGGGCTGAACCAGACAGAGCTGGCGCATCGGCTGAACAAATCCCTCCGCACCGTGCAGAAGTACGAGACAGGAGAGATCGAGGTTTCAGTCGCCGTTGTCAACCAGATTGCTGACATTCTGGATACGACCCCCACCTATATCCTGGGCTATGAAGCCAGTAACGCACAGATCAAGACCCTTTCCGACATCATGGATTTCCTGTTCAAGCTGGAAACTGTCGGGGGCATCGACTTCAGAATTGATGTGAAGAAGCCGCCCCGCAGCAAACAGTGGGAGTGCTCCATTTCCTTTGATGGAAAGAGCATGGCGGACTTCAACGCTGATATGTGCCTGTTTCTGGAACAGTGGGAGCAGGAGCGAGACGAGCTTCGTACCTACGCTTCTACCCAGGAGGCTTATCGGAAATGGAAGGAGCAGACCCTGGCCTACTATGCGGCCACCGCTGTCCAGTGCGTGGAGCCGGAGGAGCTTGACCCAGACACCCGGCTGCAAAAGCGAAACGAATACCTGGAGCGCATTTACGCAAACCCTAAGAGCGAATGACCTAGGCAAAGCCTGATTCTGGAGGGAAGGAGGTACAAATGTCAGTCACAAAAGATGGAAACACGAACCGATGGATGTCCCAGATCCGGGTAACGGACTGGACGGGCAAGACCATCCACAAGAAGAAGCGGGGCTTCGCCACCAAACGGGAGGCCCTGCAATGGGAACGGGACTTTATCAGCCAGTCCACGGGAAGCCTGGGCATGACCTTTCAGGACTTCATCGAGCTCTATATGAAGGACATGGAGCAGAGGCTGAAGCCGTCCACCGTTGCCAACAAGCGGTTCCTCATCGACCTGAAGATCACGCCCTATTTCGGCAAGATTCCGCTGAGCGAGATCAAGCCCACGGATGTCCGAAAGTGGCAGAACTCCCTGACGAGCTATCGGGACGAGAAGGGACAGCCCTATTCCCAGACCTATCTCAAGACCATCAACAACCAGCTTACCGCCATCTTCAACTATGCCGTAAAGTATTACGGCCTAAAAGAAAATCCCTGCCATAAGGCAGGGAGCATGGGGAAGAAAAAAGCGGACGAGATGCTGTTTTGGACGAAGGATGAGTTTCAGACGTTCATTGACGCTATCCAGGACAGACCGGTGAGCTACACCGTTTTTATGACCCTGTATTATACAGGCATCCGTGAGGGCGAGCTCCTGGCTCTGACCCCGGCAGACATCGACCTTACGAAGAAGACGCTGACGGTCAGCAAGAGCTATCAGCGGCTAAACGGGAAGGATGTCATTACCCCGCCCAAGACGCCCAAGAGCAACCGCATCGTTCCCATTCCTGACGGGCTGTGCGACTGCTTGCAGGAATATATGTCCCATTGCTATGACTTGCAGCCTAATGACCGGCTCTTTCCCTACACCAAGAACTTTCTGTACCACGAAATGGAGCATGGGTGCAAGGTGTCCGGAGTGAAACGGATCAGGGTACACGACATCCGGCACAGCCATGCAAGTCTGCTGGTGGAGATGGGCTGCTCCCCGCTGCTGATCGCAGAGCGGCTCGGCCACGAAAAGGTGCAGACCACCATGGACACCTACAGCCACCTGTACCCCAACAAGCAGGTGGAGGTAGCCAGACAGCTCGACGGTATCATGCCGTGAGCGTCTGGCTACAAAAAAGACTTCAAATGTAGCCAGTTTGTAGCCAGTAAAAATGACAAATCCCGAAAAACGCTGTAATTTCAACGTTTTTCGGGACTCGGAAACTAAGATTTTATTATTCCCACTCAATCGTCGCCGGTGGCTTAGAGGTTATATCGTATACGATCCGATTGATTCCCGACACTTCGTTTACTATACGGACGGAGATGGCGTCCAGGACGTCGTAGGGGATACGGGCCCAGTCGGCGGTCATGAAGTCGGTTGTGGTTACGCTGCGGAGGGCCAGGGTGTAGTCGTAGGTGCGGCCATCGCCCATAACGCCTACGGAGCGCATGTTGGTCAGAACGGCAAAATACTGGTTCATGGTTCCCTCTAAATGGGCCTTGGCAATCTCATCCCGGAAGATGAAATCCGCCTGGCGAAGGGTGTCCAGCTTTTCCTTGGTCACGTCGCCCAGCACGCGGATGGCGAGACCGGGGCCGGGGAAGGGCTGGCGCATGACCAGGTACTCCGGCAGCTTCAGCTCCCGGCCAAGCTGGCGCACCTCGTCCTTGAACAACAGGCGCAGCGGCTCCAGAATTTCCTTGAAATCCACATAATCCGGCAGGCCGCCCACGTTGTGATGGCTTTTGATAACGGCGGCGTCGCCAGTGCCGGATTCCACCACGTCAGGATAAATGGTACCCTGCACCAGGTAGTCCACCTGGCCGATTTTTTTGGCCTCTTCTTCAAATACGCGAATGAACTCTTCGCCGATAATTTTGCGCTTTCTTTCCGGCTCAGAAACACCGGCAAGCTTTGACAGGAAGCGCTGCTCGGCGTCTACCCGTATGAAACGGATGGGCCATTTGGCGAAGGCGGCCTCTACCTCGTCCCCCTCGTTTAGACGCATCAGGCCGTGGTCAACAAAAACGCAGGTGAGCTGGCTGCCAACTGCTTCCGCAAGCAATGCCGCGGCCACGGATGAATCCACGCCGCCGGACAGGGCCAGAAGCACTTTACCGTCGCCAACCTTCTCCCGAATGGCGGTGATAGACGAACGCATATAATCGCCCATCGTCCAGTCTCCGTTGGCGTGGCAAATCTCATACAGGAAGTTGCGAAGCATCTGCTGCCCGTATTCGGTGTGATTCACCTCCGGGTGGAATTGAACGCCGTAGAAGCCCTTTTCCTCGTCGCAAATGGCGGCGGTAGGACAGCCGTCGCTGTGAGCGGCCAAACGGAAGCTGTCAGGAATCCTTTCCATATAATCTCCGTGGCTCATCCAGGTGACGCTCTCTGTGGGCAGACCCTTAAACAGCTTGCAGTCGGTGTTGAAATAAGTATGGGTCTTTCCGTATTCCCGCGCGGTATCGGCCTGGGCCGCTGTGACGGAGCCGCCCAGCGTATAGGCCATAAGCTGACAGCCGTAGCATATGCCCAGGATAGGAACGCCCAGATCAAATATCGCCGGGTCAACATGAGGAGCGGAGGGGTCGTATACGCTTCGGGGGCCGCCGGTGAAGATGATGCCGATGGGATCGAAGGCTTTTATCTCCTCCAGGGTGATGGTATAGGGCTTCAGCTCGCAGTACACGTTACATTCCCGCACTCTGCGGGCAATGAGCTGATTATACTGGCCGCCGAAGTCGATGATAAGGACAGATTGGTGGTTCATGGAGATATAATTCCTTTCTCTTCTCTGTTGTATTGCGGAGGTGGCGGGGGAGAGGGTCTTCCTTGGAGGCGGACATATTCATATCTGATATGTGCGGATGATGTTCTCTGCGATGACCCGGCGCTTGACACAGCGATCCATGGCGTTTTTCTCGATGAACCGATGGGCGTCCTTCTCCGTCATCTTAAACTGCTGAATCAGGATGAGCTTGGCCCGGTTCACCAGACGCATTTCCTCCATCTTGGCCTCCAAACTCTCCGCCTTGGATTCAAGCTGGTGCAGCCGGTCGGAAACAGCAGCCATCATGTTCAGACTTTGCCGCAGGAGAACGGGATCCGCCGGACTTTTCAGGGCCATAAAGCCGTGGGCTTCCGCATAGCGGGAGGTGGTCTCAAACAGATCCGGCCCAGCCAGAAAAAGCACCCCGGCAGCACCGCTTTTTGCGGCCTCCATTCCCAGCCTTGCGCCGTCGTCAGAGGGAACGGATTCGTCTATGACTACCACATCAAAAGCTGTTTCACCCAGAACATAAGAAGCCTCGCGGGGAGCGCAGACGCTCAGCTCCGGGGCGAATCGATCAGCCGGAAGAAGCCCCGCAAATTGGGCAGCCGTTTCGTTGGAGTTCGTGATAAGCAGCAACGAAGCGTAGTGATGAGACTGAACCATTTTGACCCTCCTCTCATAATATGTATATACAGCCTAGCCGCCGGGCAGATAAAACGAAAACGCCCCCGGAACCGGCAAGGAGGCGCTCTCCTCCTGTCAGAACCGGCGAACGTCCCTGCTCACCTATAATGTATATGATGATACATATAAAGTATAACCTACCCTTTGCGGTTTGTCAACCGGGCCTTAGCTATGTTTTGTGTTCATTTTCGGGGATGTGGTAAGTAATATTTTGTGAGTTTTACCTATGTTCTGGGACTTGACAAACGGAAGAACAAAGTGTAAAATGCAAGAAAGAAACGGCAAAGGCGTCGCGGATTGGTTTCCGCATGCCCTGCCGTTTCTTTTGTCTGTAATGACATATTCATAATTCATACTATATTGTAAAGGAGAGGCAATATGAGTAACGTAAGCGAAACATTTGGTTCCATGGTGTTTTCACCGGCGGTCATGCAGGCCCGTCTGCCCCATGACGTTTATAAAAAGGTGATGCACGCCATTAAGCATGACGAACGCCTGACCCCGGAAATTGCCGGCGTTGTGGCCAACGCCATGAAGGATTGGGCCATTGAAAAGGGTGCTACACATTTTACACACTGGTTCCAGCCTATGACGGGTGTTACGGCGGAGAAGCACGACGGCTTCATTCACGCCACTGACGACGGACGGGCGATTATGGAATTTTCCGGGAAAGAGCTTATCCAGGGCGAGCCGGATGCCTCCAGCTTCCCCTCCGGCGGTCTGCGCTCTACCTTTGAGGCCCGCGGCTATACGGCCTGGGATCCCACCAGCTACGCCTTTGTGAAGGACGGGGTGCTGTGTATTCCCACTGCCTTTGCCTCTTATACCGGCGAGGCGCTGGATAAAAAGACCCCGCTGCTCCGCTCTATGCAGGCGCTGAGCAAGCAGGCGGTTCGAATCCTGCGGCTGTTCGGCAACACGGAGGTTGGAAATGTAAGAGCTACCGCAGGCGCTGAGCAGGAATATTTCCTGATTGATAAATCTGTCTACGACAAGCGAGAGGATTTGATTTATACGGGCCGCACTTTGTTTGGCGCCCGTCCTCCAAAAGGACAGGAGTTGGATGACCATTATTTTGGCGCCATTAAGCCCCGCGTGTCTGCGTTTATGAAGGATCTGAACGAGGAGCTGTGGAAGCTGGGCGTGGTGGCCAAAACCGAGCATAACGAGGTGGCCCCCGCACAGCATGAGCTGGCGCCCGTGTTCAGCACGGTGAACATTGCCGCTGACCACAACCAGCTTACCATGGAGCTGATGCGCACCGTGGCCAAGCGTCATGGCATGGAGTGCCTGCTCCATGAAAAGCCCTTTGCCGGTGTGAATGGCAGCGGCAAGCACAACAACTGGTCTATGTCCACGGATACCGGGGAGAACCTGCTGGAGCCGGGCGACACGCCGGGTCAGAATGCTCAGTTCCTGCTGTTTTTGTGCGCAGTGCTGAAAGCGGTCAATGATTATCAGGATCTGCTGCGCATTTCTGTTGCCACTGCCGGTAACGACCATCGACTGGGAGCCAACGAGGCGCCTCCCGCCATCCTGTCTGTCTATGTGGGCGACGAGCTGGCAGCCGTGCTGGACGCTATCCAGCATGAGGAACAGTATTTAGGCAGCGGCAAGGAACCGTTTAAAATCGGCGTCAGCGTTTTGCCGCGTTTCCCCAAGGATTCCACCGATCGGAACCGTACTTCCTCCTTTGCGTTCACCGGCAATAAGTTTGAGTTCCGTATGCCCGGCTCCTCTCAGTCCATTTCCGGGGCCAACATCACCCTGAATACCGCTGTGGCCGAGTCCCTGCGTATATTTGCCGACCGTCTGGAGGCGGCGGAGGATATGGACGCTGAGCTTCGTCAGCTCATCCACGATGTAGTGTGTGAGAACAGCCGTATTGTTTTCAACGGCAACGGTTATGACGACGCATGGGTGGCAGAGGCTGAGAAACGGGGACTGCTGAACCTGCGTACCACCCCGGAGGCGCTGCCTTACTATATTAAGGATAAGAACATCAAGCTGTTCGAAACCCACAAGGTTCTGACTGGCACTGAGGTACACTCCCGCTATGAGATCATGCAGGAGAACTACGCCAAGACCATTAAGATCGAGGCCATGACCATGGCGGATATGGTGCGGAAGGATATTTTGCCCGCCGTCAGCGCCTATACCGGCGACCTGGCCGGAGACGCTGCCGCCAAGAAGGCCGTTTCCGATGCGGTGGACATCTCCTATGAGACCATGACCATCTCCCGTTTGTCTGAGCTGCTGGCCCTTGCCACCAAGACCGTGGGCGTTCTGGATGCCGCCATCGTGGAGTCCGGCACCATCGCCGGGGTAGAGGAGCTTAGCAACTACTGCCGCGATAAGCTGTTTGCCACCATGAACGAGCTTCGCATCTATGTTGACGAGATGGAAACCATCACCAGCGCGGAGTATTGGCCCTATCCTTCCTACGGCGAAATGCTGTTTAGCGTGAGATAAGAAAATAATATACCGAGCGGGTCTTTTGTCCTGTGATACCGGGACAAAAGACCTTGCTTTGCGTAATTCGTGACGCCGGGATGCCTGATTTTCTGTGAATTTTACATTGACACCGCTGGGAATTAGGGTTATCCTAGATACACAAATAATTTACGATGGAACTGGAGGTAAACCCCATGCTCACCATCCCAGAGGGCTATAAGACCGTCCTCGATGTATATGATACACAGCGCTGTATTGAGTTTATCAAATCCCGCTTCCAGAAGAATTTGGGGGCGGCGCTTAATCTGAAACGGGTATCCGCCCCGCTGTTTGTCCGGGCCGACACTGGCCTGAACGACAACCTGAACGGCGTGGAGCGCCCGGTTTCCTTTGAGGTTCCCGCCACAGGGACGGGGGAGTACCAGATCGTGCAGTCCCTGGCCAAGTGGAAGCGCTGGGCCTTGCGGGAGTACGATTTCCGGGAGGGCAACGGCCTTTACACGGACATGAACGCCATCCGGCGGGACGAGCCGGTGCTGGATAATCTTCACTCCGTCTATGTTGACCAGTGGGACTGGGAGAAGGTCATATCTCCGGCGGATCGGAATATGGACTATCTCCAGGACACGGTGGAGCGCATTGTCAGCGCCATTGTGATGACCAGTGAGGAGGTTCACTGGGAGTTCCCGCAGATTAAAACGGTTTTGACCAAAAAGGTGGCCTTCATCACCACCCAGGCACTGGAGGATATGTACCCCGACCTGACCCCGGCGGAGCGGGAGAACGAATACACCCGGAACCACGAGACGGTGTTCCTGATGAAAATCGGCAAAAAGCTCCACTCCGGCACCGTCCACGATGGCCGCGCCCCTGACTATGACGACTGGGAGCTGAACGGCGACATTCTGATGCGTAACCATGTGCTTGACCGGGCCTTTGAGGTTTCTTCTATGGGCATCCGGGTTGACCCGGAGACCCTGGATCGTCAGCTCACCATTGCCGGGTGCGACGACCGGCGGGAGCTGCCCTTCCACAAGGCGCTGCTGGCCGGAGAGCTTCCCCAGACCATCGGCGGGGGCATCGGCCAGTCCCGGCTGTGCATGCTCCTGATGGGCTGCGCCCATATCGGCGAAGTGCAGTCCGGCGTATGGGACGATGTCACCAGAGCTGCCTGCCGTGCCGCAGGCATCAGACTGCTGTAATATAGGAAAATATAAAACAGGGCAAGACAAACCGCAGCGGGTCTGTCTTGCCCTGAATTTCTTGATTCGAGCCTGTCCGTCCCCGTCAGCCAAGGCGGGCGCGGACGGCGGAGAGGAAGGTTTCGGTGTCCACGCTGGTCTCCGCGCCGGTGAGGGCGGCCATGTCCTTGGTGACGATTCCGTCCCCGATGGCCTGGAGGCTGGCCTGCTCCAGCCGGTCTCCGAAGGCTTGCAGGTCAGCCAGTCCGTCCAGCTCCCCCCGCTTCCGCAGGGCCCCGGCCCAGGCGAAGATGGTGGCCATGGGGTCGGTGGAGGTCTTTTCCCCCTGCTGGCGGCGATACCAGTGGCGGGTGACTGTTCCGTGGGCTGCCTCATAGACATACCGCCCCGACGGGGAAATCAGCACGCTGCTCATCAGGGCCAAGGCCCCGAAGGCCGCGCCGATCATGTCGCTCATCACGTCCCCGTCATAGTTTTTCAGCGCCCAGACAAATCCCCCCTGGGAGCGCATACAGCGGGCCACCGCGTCGTCTATCAGGGTATAGAAATAAGTAATGCCCGCCCCGGCGAAGCGGTCTTTATATTCCCCGTCGTACACCTCCTGGAAGATGTCCCGGAAGCGGCCATCGTAGGTCTGGGAGATGGTATCCTTGCAGGAAAACCACAAGTCCTGGCCCTTGTCCAGGGCGCAGGCAAAGCAGCTTCTGGCGAAGGAGCGGATGCTGTCGTCCGTGTTGTACATCCCCATCACCACGCCGGGGCCTTTGAAATCGAAAATGGTCTTGTCCGCGCCGTTGCCCGTCAGCTTCACCGTGCCGGGGCCGGGAACCCGGTACTCCGTACCCTTATACAAATCCCCGTAGCTGTGGCGGGCGATGGTGATCGGCTCCTTCCAGCAGGACACCAGGGGTACGGCTCCCGGCAGAAGGATGGGGGCGCGGAAGGTGGTGCCGTCCAGATAGGCCCGGATGGTGCCGTTGGGGCTGGGGTACATCCGGGAGAGGTGGTATTCCTCCATCCGCTTGGCGTTGGGGGTGATGGTGGCGCACTTCACGCCCACGCCCCATTGTTCCACCGCCCTGGCTGCGTCCATGGTCACGCCGTCGTCCGTCCGCTCCCGCTCCGGCAGGCCCAGGTCATAATACTCCGTTTTCAAATCCACGAAGGGAGCGATAAGCTCCTCTTTGATCTGCGCCCACATCAGGCGGGTCATCTCGTCCCCGTCCATCTCCACGATGGGGGTCTGCATGGTAATCTTCTCAGCCATTTTGCGCCTCCTTACGCAGCCGGTACCAGTTCATCAGGCACCCGGCCAGCAGAATCTCCCGCTCCTTGGGGGAGAGGGTTCCCAGGCCCAGGGTAATTTCCCTGCCCCGGAAAAGGCCCGTCACCTGCTCCGCCCCGGAGGCGATGGCCTCCCGGATGCCGGGAACGGTGAGAACCTCCCCCGGCTCGGCCTCAAAGGGGCCGTCATACAGGAAGGGCAGGATGCCCCAGTTGATCAGGTTCGAGCGGTAGCGCTTGGTGGCGTATTCCTGGGCCACGTTGGCCGCGCCCCCCAGCACCCGCTGGCAGGAGGCTGCCTGTTCCCGTGCCGAGCCGTCCCCCGGCTTCACGGCGTATATGGCGCTGGCCTTCCCCTGGGCCTGCAAGGTCTGACAGCGTGACACATACTCCGGCACCCGGCGGGACAGGGCGAAGGAGGCCAGCTTGATGGGGTCGGAGCGATAGCTGGACGTCTCCCCGGAGGGAATCAGCTCGTCCGTGGTGGTGACAGGGTCCTGAATCACCGCCGTGAAGGTGACTTCCAAATCTTCCGGCATGGGCGGTATCTCCGGCCAGGGGCGGATGCCGGGGCCATAGCGCAGCTCCTCCGCAGGCTGAGGGTTCCCGAAGCCGTGATACACCCGGCTGGCGTAGGGGGCGGGGTCGTAGCAGTCCTCCACCACGGGAGGTTCATAGTCGATCTCCGTGGCCGGGGTGATAATGCCGCCGTTCGCGGCAGTGGCGGCAATGGAGCGGGCGTCCATCAAAATCACCTCCGCCCGCTGGCCCTGGCCAGGCTGACTCCCCTCCCGGTTGGGGAAGTTCCGGGTGGTATGGCGCAGGCTGACGCTGTCGTTGGCCGGAACGTCCCCTGCCCCGAAGCACGGCCCGCAGAAGGAGGGCTTCAGCACCGCTCCGGCCTCCAAAAGCCGCTGGACAGAGCCGTTTTGGATGGCCGCCATATTCACCGGCACGCTGGCGGGATAGACGGACAGGTCAAAGTACCCGTTCCCGGTCTGGCGGCCCTTCAAAATGGCGGCGGCCTCTGCGATATTCTCTAGAAGCCCCCCGGCGCAGCCGGCAATGATGCCCTGGCCCGCCCGGCGGCCCGCGATCTCCGACACCGGCACCGCCTTGGAGGGGTGGAAGGGCATGGCCGCCATCGGCACGATAGTGGACAAATCCAGCTCCACCATGCCGTCGTACAAGGCCCCGTCCGCCGGAGCCATGGAGCGATACGCCTCCCCCCGGCCCCGGAGGGCCAGCCAGGCTTGGGTCTTTTCATCCGTTTGCCAGAGGCTGGAGAGACAGGCAGTCTCCGTGGTCATCACATCCACGCCCATGCGCCAGTCCATCGAAAGTCCCGCTATTCCGGGGCCTGCAAACTCCAGCACCGCGTTTTTCACAAAACCGTTGGGGAACACTGCCCCGCAAAGGGCCAGCGCCGCGTCGTGGGGCCCAACGCCCTGCCGGGGTTTCCCTGTCACATAGACCAGTACTACCTTATGCTCCGGCACCTCATAGGGATCGCCCAGAAGCTGCTTCACAAGCTCCGGGCCGCCCTCCCCGATGCCCATGGTGCCAAGGGCGCCGTAGCGGGTGTGGCTGTCGGAGCCGAGAATCATGCCCCCGCAGCGGGCCAGGGCCTCTCTCGCATACTGATGTATCACCGCCATGTTGGCCGGGACGTACTCCCCGCCGAATTTTTTCGCGGCAGACAGGCCGAACACATGGTCATCCGCGTTGATGGTTCCCCCCACGGCGCACAGGCTGTTGTGGCAGTTTGTCAGCACATAGGGGATGTGAAACCGCTCCAGGCCGGAGGCCAGGGCCGTCTGTATCACGCCCACATAGGTTATGTCATGGCTTATAAGCGCGTCAAAGCGCACCTGCCGCCCCCCGTGGGCGGCCAGCACCCCGGCGGACATGGTTTTGCCCGTATCCCCGGCGGGCGTAGGCTCCGTCGGCGCTCCCTTTTGCCACATGACCGGCTTATCTGTCAGCTTTATCATGCTCTCATCCCCCTGTTTGCCTTTATTCTCCGCCTATTATACAACGTCCCACCCCGGTTCGTAAACAGTTTTTCTACTGTGAAACATTACAAAAAATACATACTCTTTGGCGCTTATATTGTGATAAATTGCAAAAACATCCTCACAAACCCCACCTTTTCCCGGCTTTCAAAGCCAATTTTGAATTTTTTGAAATTAAAACTTGCAAAACCAAAAATAAGGGCCTATAATAGAGGCATGATTCGGGAAAGGGGAAGAGGAATCCTATGGAAGCTCAGGAACACATACTCACCAAATATATGCCCGCCCTGTGCGCCGACGCGGCGGACAGGTACGCCATCGACCCGGCCTATTTCACCCGCGTCCACCGGGGCCTGCGCAATGACGACGGCACCGGCGTAATGATCGGCGCTACTCGCATTGGCAGCGTCCGCGGCTATACCATGGATGAAGGCGAACGGATTCCCATGGACGGCCAGCTCTACTATCGGGGCATATCCGTTTCAGACCTGGTGCAGAGCCATTGGGAAAACGACACCTTCGGCTATGAGGAGGTGGCCTATCTTCTCCTGCTGGGCAAGCTCCCGAACCAGAAGCAGCTCGACCTGTTTTCCGCCATGCTGGCGGATGTGCGGCCCCTGCCTCCCGGCTTTTTCGAGGATATGATTCTGAAAAATCCCAGCCCGGACGTGATGAACGGCCTGGCCAGGGGCGTTCTGGCCCTATATGCCTATGACCCCAGCCCGGAGGACAGATCGGTGGAAAAGCTGATGTGCCAGTGCGTCAGCCTGATCGCCCGGCTGCCGGTTATCGTGGCCCATACCTACGCCGTGAAGCGCCACGTATACGACGGCAAAAGCCTTTATATCCACCACCCCAAGGATGAACTGTCCTTGGCGGAAAATTTCCTGCGTCTGGCCAGAACAGACAAAAACTATACGGACGCAGAGGCAAAGCTCCTTGACCTGATGCTTATCCTCCACGCGGAGCATGGCGGCGGCAACAACTCCGCCTTCGTCTGCCGCGCCCTGTCCTCCTCTGGGACAGACACCTATTCCGCTATTGCCGGGGCCATCAGCTCCCTGAAAGGCCCGCTCCACGGCGGCGCGAACGCCAAGGTTATGGAGATGTTCGAGTACATCCGCCAGTATGTGGATGAGGACAGCAGCGACACCCAGATTCGGGACTGCCTTCTGACCCTTCTCAGCGGCGAGGGAGGCGACCGCTCCGGCAAGCTTTATGGTCTGGGCCACGCGGTCTATACAAAATCCGACCCGCGGGCCGTTATCATCAAAAAATACGCCCGAAACATGGCGCGGGAAAAGGGCCTTTTAGGCGACATGGAGCTGCGGGAGCGGGTGGAACGCATAGGCGTGGCGCTTTTGCAGGAAAAGAAAAAAGAGGGCTTTCCCATGTGCGCCAACGTGGATTTCTATTCCGGCTTCGTATACAGTATGCTGGGGATTCCCGCCGACCTGTATACGCCGCTGTTCGCCATTGCCCGTATTGCCGGCTGGTGCGCTCACAGAATCGAGGAGGTTCTGACCGGGGGCCGCATTATGCGCCCTGCCTATCGGGCCGTTATGGATCGCAGCGGGTATGTACCCATGTATCAGCGGACATAATTTGTTTTAAAAAACTTCATAATATAGATTTGAAAATCAGTTGACAGACTATAGGAAACCTGCTATGATACAGATAATCTGGTTTTTAAAAACAGGTAATGCCATTTTGCATGGGAGGTTTTGCCTATGAAACGCAGAATTGTGTCGGATTCCTCTGCCAATATGCTGGCGTGGAAGGGAATGGATTTTGACTCTGTTCCGCTGAAAATCATTGCGGGGGAGAGGGAGTATGTGGACGACGCCCGCCTTGATCTGACGGGAATGTTGGATTACCTGAGTGATTACAAGGGAAAATCCGGCACCTCCTGTCCCAATGTGGCGGACTGGCTGGACGCCTTTCAGGGGGCAGATGAGATTTTTGCGCTCACGATTACAAGCTCCCTGTCTGGCAGTTATGCCATGGCGGTGCAGGCGCAGGAGGAGTATAAGGAGCTGCACCCGGAAGCCAAGGTCATGGTGCTGGACACCCTGTCCACCGGGCCTGAGATGGTGCTGATTATGGAAAAAATACAGGAACTGACCGAGGCGGGGCAGAGCTTTGAGGAGACAGAGGCCGCCGTGCGGGAATACAGCCATCATACTCATCTGTTTTTTTGCTCTGGAATCCATGAAAAACCTGGCGAACAATGGCCGGGTCAGTCATACGGTGGCGGCTTTGGCGGGCCTTTTGAGTATTCGTGCGCTGGGCGTGGCCAGCGAGGAGGGAACCCTTCAAATGCTCCACAATGGCCGGGGCTGGAAGCGAACCTTCCGCGCGATTATAGAGGAGCTGGAAAAATACGGCTTCACCGGCGGAAAGCTTCGCATTGCACACTGCCAGAACCCGTCGGCGGCGGAGGAGCTGGCGGAGCAGATTACCAGGCACTTTGGAAAATGTGACCTCTCTATCCATCCTTGCACTGCGCTGTGCAGCTTTTATGCCGAGCGGGGCGGGCTGATGGTCGGCTTTGAGGGAGCGTAAGAAAAGGATATGCGCGGGCGGGGCCCGCGCTTTTTTATGGTTTGCGTAAATAACGGTTGCCATTTTTGGAAAAACCGACTAAAATAGAGACTGCGACGATTGGAGCCGCAAATTTTTGTAATCGGAGAGAGAACATGGAAAACAAAAAGAGTAACCAGAAAAAAACAACCCTTATCGTGCTGGCTGTCTGCATCGTGGTGGTGCTGGCCGTGGTGATCTGCTGGGCGTCCTTTGGCCCCAAGGCCCTGGAGGGCGTGAAGGACATCACCATCAACGTGGAACATTCCGACGGTACGGTAGCGACCTTCGACGTGGATACCCAGGAGGAGTACCTGTATGCCGCCGTGGAGGACATGGGCCTCCTGGAGGGCGAGGACAGCGACTATGGTCTGTTTGTCACTGTGGTGGACGGCGAGGAGGCGGACTCCTCTGTTGGAGAGTACTGGATGTACAACTGCAACGGGGAAATGGCCCTTTATGGCGTAGAATCCCAGCCCATTGCGGACGGGGACGTATACGACTTCTACCTCTATATATATGAGTAAGCTCTCCCTGCGGGAGCTTGTGCCCCTGAGCCTGATTGGGGCGTTGCTGGTGGTCAGCAAGCAGCTTATGACCTTTTTGCCGAACATCGAGCCTGTCACCATGCTGCTGATATGTACAACCATGGTATATGGGCTGAAGGCCCTTTACCCCTGCTGCATCTTCGTACTGCTCCAGGGGCTGCTGTACGGCCTGGGAATGTGGTTTATCAGCTACCTTTACATATGGCCTCTGCTGGTGCTGGCGGTATACCTGCTGCGGCGGAATACCTCCTGGATCCTCTGGACGGTGGTGGGGGCCATGTATGGGCTGTGCTTTGGGGCGCTGTGCGCCATTCCGTATTTTTTCATCGGTGGCTGGCAGATGGCTTTTGCCTATTGGATTGCGGGGATTCCCTATGACCTGCTCCACCTGGTCGGCAATGCCCTGATGTGCGGTATATTTTTAAAGCCCCTGACCGGGCTTTTGCGGCGTCTGGCCAGGGGACAGTATCCCCCAGTGCCCTGACGCGGAATAGGAGGCATGGAATATGACAGAAATCGAGGAATATAAGGCCCAGGCGGCGGAAGCGATGAAGGAGCTTGTACAGGCGGCGCGGCTGACCCCAGGCCAGATCGTGGTGGTGGGGTGCAGCACCAGCGAGGTGACAGGCCACCGTATCGGCAGCTTTTCCGCGCCGGAGATTGGTCAGGCCCTTTTTGAGGGAGTGCAGTCGGTGCTGACCCCGCTGGGGCTGTTTCTAGCCGCCCAGTGCTGCGAGCATTTGAATCGGGCCATTGTTATTGACCGTCCCACGACAGGGTTGTCTCATCTGCCGATGGTGAACGTGGTGCCGCAGCCCAAGGCGGGGGGGAGCTTTGCAACTGCTGCCTACCATGGATTTGAAAATCCTGTGGTTTTGGAGCATATACATGCCGATGCCGGATTGGACATTGGCGGCACGCTGATCGGGATGCACCTGCGCGAGGTGGCTGTCCCTGTGCGTCTGACCCAGAACCATATCGGCCAGGCATCCGTTCTTGCTGCGCGCGTCCGTCCCAAATTCATTGGAGGCGAACGGGCGATATATGATGAGAGAATGAAGTAATACGAATCAACAAGTTTGTTGGAAGGCCATTTACCAAAAAAAAGAGGAATTTCTGCGGTGTTTCCCACAGAAATTCCTCTTTTTTGCTGTCATTCATTACTCTGGCCATTACAGCATTAATGACAGCATCTTCAATAGGAACCTTTCGGACACTCTTGCGTTTGGCAGTGCAGGTTTTATTCTTCTTGCTGTTTACACAGCGGTAATAATGGTATCTTCGCCCATTGCTGCCGCTTGTACCACACTCACCCACCATCATAGCTCTGCAAGTGCCACAGATGAGCTTAGTGGTCAGAAGATAATCGTCCTCGGCCTTGTGCCTGGCAGGGGCCTTGCTTGGATCTATTTGATAATGCCGATCTTCATCGATGATATAGCCAAATGTAGGTGTTCCTCCATTAAACTTGCATTTCAGCGCGTTTTCTGTGTGACCCCTGAGTACATTCTCCGATAGTTCGGCAGAATAGTATTCCGCCATTCCCTCCAATAGGGATTCAAGAATGATGCCCTCCGGCCCGTCCGAGATGTTCTCTGTGGCAGACAACACCTTTACGTTGTGCTTGCGGAGCATGGCTTTGTAGTGGGCGCTGTCGTAGCAGTTTCGTGCAAATCTATCTAGTTTCCACACTACGATGACATCAAATGAACCTTTAGCGGAATCCGCTATCATACGCTGAAAATCAGGGCGATGGTCTGTCCTGGCGGATACTGCGCGGTCGATATAGTGCCGCACGATGGTTATATCGTTTTTCTCACAGTATGCAGTACATTCGCGAAGCTGTCACTATTGTAGAGCATTTGATTAGGTGGCTCAAATGTTCATTGTCATTTTTGCTTTAGTGGCTCAAGTCCATTTTAGCATTCACAACTGTAATATCACAAAAGAAGATATATGTAAATACTGTATTTATGGATGCTCCTGAAATTTTCCCTAGTCTGAGAAGCAGAAAAACAATAATTTCCTTGACATGGCTCCAATTGTGCGCTATACTAACAATAGTTAGTTTTGACTGACTAATTTATTTTTAATAGAAGAGGTTTTCATATGAAGAAGCTGCTCGCACTTTTACTGGCATTGGTCATGGTGCTGTCCCTGACAGCCTGTGGTAGCTCCACTGACTCCGATGATTCCGCTGCAGAGGATGGCGAATCGGGCACGAATGAAACAATAGAGGAAACGACTGAGGTGGAATCGGAGATTTCCGCAGATGTCGAGGATGAAACTGTCTATCCTATCGAGATAGAGAGCGACTGGGGAACTGCAGTTATTGAATCTGAGGTAAATGCTATTGCAGTTTTTGACATAGGAATGCTGGACATTTTGGACACCTTGGGCTTCGGTGACCGCGTAGTGGCTGTTACTAGCGGCCTGGCTATGCCCGACTATCTTTCCGACTATTCTGGTGACAGCTATGTTGATTTGGGTGGTTTTAAAGATTGGGATCAGGATGCACTGGCTGAGAGTAATCCCGACCTGATTCTGGCTGGCTTCCGTCAGACTAAGAGCGTTGATGTTGTAGACGCTATCGCTCCCGTTATCTATTTCGGTACTACTGATGCAGATACTGCAGAGGCTTATATGGCGTGGCTGGGGGATCGCGTAGGCGCTATCACGACCCTATTTGGCGGTGTGGATGAGGCTCAGGAGTATCTGGATCAAATTCAGGAAATGATCGACGCCATTCAGGGCTATACTGCCGAAAATGAGATCACGTTTATCAGCGTAACCTGCGAGGATGGCGGCCTGTCTATCGGCGGCAACAATTCCAGTTCCTTGTTGGGCGGTGTTTTAGGGCTGGTTTCCGCTTATGAAGAAGAGGAAGGTTCTGACCAAGGACGGGGCGGCGACACAGGCAGCGAGGCTGAGAGTGCCTCTGCAGAAGCCGCCGATGGGGAGATCCGCAGCGAGGGCCGTGTTGAGGACGAGTCCTCCTCCGATGAGCTGGAAACTGCTGATGTGACTGAACAAAATGCTACAGTTGCCAACACAATTATCGAAACCGCGCCCACCTATGTCTTTGTATTCGATAAGGATGCCGGGGAGAATATGACAGATGTAGAGACTGCGCAGGAAGCTGTGGAATCGACCGAGCTTGTAAACTCTGATCTCTATCAGGAAGGACGCATCGTCTACATGGACGAGGCCCTTTGGTACAGCGCTGACGGCGGCCTGACCTCCACGATCATGCAGCTCGAACAGATCATGGAGCTGCTTGGCATCTCTTGATTGCCTGGTATGTCAGCAATTGCATCAGAGCTGGAAAAAGGATTTGGAATACTCCGGGAATGTTGTCCCATTCCCGGAGCTCTTGATTATTTCTTCTCCCTGACAGAAAAATATTTTGACCCGGAACCACGGCGGCATGAGCGGGAAGTGATGATTTTAGGCCCAAGCTTCCCGGAGGAGCTTCTGATGGCCTATCATATTTATCCTCATTGGGTTCCCGGTGGCGGACTTGCTGTGGGAGATTCCGTGGACAGTATGGTGCCGCGTGACGCGGATGCGACCTCGCGCTCCATCTTCGGATATTTGAACGCATATCAGGATAAGACCGGGAAGAAACTGCCGGTCATTGTCCCTATCACAGGAGATAATCTGCGAAAGCTGTGTTATCTTTTGGAAGAGGATGGATGGAAGGTTTATCCTCTGGATATTATGCCTTATGCATCTTCCGGCAGCCTTTATTTTTCCATCGCCACTCAATTAGATAACATTATGGATTCTCTGACTCTGCGGTGGCAGATACCGGGAACAGCCAAGGGGCTGCGGCGAGCTGCGCAGAAAACGACTCAAGCAAAGACTGTCCTTTACAGGCTGTTTCATGATCCTGACATACATCTGAACGGTATCATAAGGCATTATTTGGCGACCACCTATTTTTATGCCGACGATCTGACAGAATGGACAAAAGAGCTGGAATGCCTGGGAAGCACTCTTAGAACTACGAACCATTCAACGGACTCGAATCGTCCCGGCGTCTTAATTATCGGCTCGCCTGTCCTATTCCCTAACTACAAGGTTCCGCTTTTGCTGGAAGAATGTGGGCTTGAAATAGTGGATTTTTGCAGTTGGATAACGGGAAAGACTCAGTTTGTGGAAAATATGCCTCCGCTCCCGATGTTTAGTAGGCAAAAGGCTCTTCGGCAGCTTGTCGCTGGCTCCTACAGCCAGGAAAGCTCCGGTGCATTTGTCCAGAACCAGGGCTTGTATACCCAGGCTGTCCAGCGGCTGGAAAGGACTGATCTGTGCGGCGTTATTCTTCATATTCTTAAAGGACAAATTGAATACGATTTTGAAGCTGACCGTCTGGAAAGTCTTTTCGCCAAGAGAAATCTTCCTGTATTTCGCCTGGAGACCGATTACCACGACAACGACGTGGAGCAGCTTCGCATTCGGCTGGAGGCTTTTTCTGAGCTTTTAAAACAAGATATGACATCCAGGACATGATTTTATGAAGTCAATTATCAAAACGATACTAAAACATTGGAAGCTTTTGATCTTCTGCGTTCTTCTGGGAGTGTTCGCCTATTATTCCTGGAAATTCCCCTTCTATGAGTTCTCCGATGATACCACAGATTACACACTGAGCATGGTAGAGACAGACGACGGGGATTACGGCATGTACTTCACCTATGATAACACAGATTTAACCCTGGTGCTGGAGAAAGGCATCGACACAGGTGATATTCAATTCTATGGGCTTACCACATCTGGCATTGCTGTTATGAGTGAGGAACACATAGCCAGCCTGACCGGGGATTATACAGGCAGCTTTTTGGCCGTTTCCAAGCTGCAGTATAGCGACTACAACGGCGATGGCCAGAGAGACAGGCTACATATAGCGACTCGAACCGATATGGAGATCCTGCTTAGCAATGACACAGAGGGAGAAAAATACAGTGCTGAGGCTTTCCTGCTGGATGTGGTTCTGAATTATCGCCGGGAAGTACAACTATATTATAACGATGAGCCTCTGGCCGAAACACAGGTACAGGTAACAACAGCGGATGGCAGTGTTATTAACCAGACTACGGACGAGAACGGTGTCCTGGCCGCTTTGGGGGCAAGGGATGCCTGGAAGGGCTTCACAGTGGCCTATTCCGAAAATCAGGTTGATTTTTATATTCTGACCTATCGAGCGGAACACAATACTATTTTCACCGCACGGCATTTCGCTGCGCTGACACCGCTGCTGCTGATTATTGCTATCTCTGCACTGGGCATCCTGTTATGCTTATTCGCCCGCTGGTATTTAGAACGCAGGGCATATGGGAAGGATTATGTTCGGCGGTGGCGTCAAAAGCGGCCCCATGGCGGCATCACTTTTTCTCTGTTTGGGTTTATTCGCTGGTGCTGTATGCTGGCAGCCTGGGTGATCATCTTTTATGGGGCCTACATATTCGGCGTCTGGTTTGACAATATTTCCCTGCCAGTATTTGCCTGCGGACTGTACAACGAAAATCAGTTCATCAGTGGCGGCTGTTATTATCTGGCAAACCTGGATCTTCTGTTTGGTCTCTCCCTTGGCGAAATATTAGCCTATTGCTTCTCCATGCTGGCTTCTATGGTATTGTTGGGGCGGCTGATTTGCGGCTTTTTATGCCCGATGGGTCTTTTGCAGGATGTAATACACCAGGTGCGCCTAGGACTGAAGGTGGATGGTATCGCCGTTGACGAAAAAATATATGATGGTCTGAAGCTGATAAAGTGGGTATTTGTTATCCTGATGCTGAGCCTCTGTTTTGCAGGGGGAAAATTTTGCGATTTTTGCCCGGTTCAAACGCTGTCGCCAGCTTTCAGCGGTTTCAAGGTCAGCTTGTATGCAGGAGCGTTCGTCATGATTGGCGTCATGATCGGAAGCTTCTTCAAACATCGGTTTTGGTGTACCATTTGTCCCCTTGGTTTTCTGATTGGTATTACACATAAAATATCCCCCGTCCAGTTAAAGAAACAATGCGAGGCGTGCACAAGCTGCGGAGCCTGCTATGAAGCCTGTCCTATGGGAATCAAAACTATATATACAGAGCAGGAAAAAATAAAGGTTACAGACTGGGACTGCATTTTCTGCGGTGAATGTGTTCGAAACTGTCCGGAGGATAAGGCTTTGAGTATCACGTTTTTTGGCCTGCCGATTTATACCTCATCCAGAAAAAGGCTTATGAAACGCTATAACAAGAGCGATGAGATGGTGGAAAAGGAAGGAAAGTTATGACGGTTATATCGGAGCAGGAACGCGCTATCCTGAACCGCCGGGAAGAACGTTTTTTCCGGCGATCTTCCCACACCGCAGCGCGGTATCTCCGGGATATGGAAGCTTTGCCGGGATTGCCGAACGCTATGGAACCGTTTCTGACGGCCCTTCGCCATATTTATGTCGATCACAAGGGCATTGTGACAAGCAGGCCCTGCATCGGCACGTATTGCGCAATGGTTCCACAGGAACTGATCTATGCCGCAGGGGGAATGCCGGTCAAGTTGTGTAGCGGTCATTATACTGCATTTCAGATCGGGGACGACAGCACACCACGAGACGCCTGCCCCCTGGTAAAAGCGGTGGCGGGTTTTCGTGAAATGAAAACGATGCCGATCTATGAGAACTGCAAGTTGATGGTCGTCCCTACAACCTGTGACTGCAAGAAAAAAATGGCAGATATGCTCAGTCAGGAAGCCAACGTTCATGTGATGAATCTTCCTCTCAATCGCATCGACGATGGCGCAATCTCCGGCTGTGTGATCGAATATCATCGGCTTATTGAAATCCTGGAAGCAGTAACGAATCAGTCAGTTACATGGAGCCGCCTGTATGACAGCATTCAAATGGTGGGAGTCTCCCAGCAGGAGTTGTCGCGTTTTCTGGAATTTAAACGGCAGGATCGAGCGCTGATATACGGCACTCATGTCATGGCCATGATGAATGCCGCCTCCTATATGTCATTGGAACAATGGACAGCTCACCTTCGGACTCTGAACGATGAACTCTCGGAACGACAGGAAAAAGGTGAATATGTAGCAAAAGCAAACCGGCCTCGCATCATGCTGACAGGATCGCCCATAATCTTTCCCAACATAAAGCTGCCGCTTCTCATTGAACAGATGGGCGGGGTTTTGGCAGCAGATGAGACCTGCATGGGTGAGCGTTTTATGTATGACCCGGTGGTTCCTGTAGATATGAGCTTTAACGGATTGCTCCGGGCGTTGGCCAATCGGTATGTGCGGGCCTGCACCTGCCCGGTGTTTTCGGAGAATCGACAACGAATAAACCGCGTTCTTCATATGGTGCATGAGTATAAAATACAGGGCGTTATCTATCATGTGCTGCGCGGCTGCCTGGTCTATGATTATGAGTTCTCACTGCTGGAGCAGGCGCTGGAAAAGGAAAATATTCCCGTCATCCGTGTGGAAAGCGATTACAATGAAGAGGATGTGGAGCAGCTTCGCATCCGCATTGAGGCATTTATTGAGCTTATAAAGCTAAAGGAGCTTAAGGAAAAAGGGATAAGGAGCATTCATGACGAGTAAATATTATGCGGGCATTGACGGCGGCTCTACTTACATAAAAGCCGCGCTTATCCAGGGCGATAGGGTTGCAGGAACCAAGGTTGCAGGCGCAGGCATCGACAATAGCGGCGCTGCGGAAAAGCTTTTGCAGGCGCTGTGCCAGGAACAGGGCATCAGCAGGGAGTCCATTGCCTATACCATCGCCACAGGATACAGCCGTAAGATCATGGACGTAGCGGATGACGACATTTCTGAAATCACTGCCCACGCCTTTGGCGTTCGTCTGACTGCCCCGGAGGGTTATCGTCCCGGCCTGATTATCGACATCGGCGGTCAGGACAGCAAAATCATTTATCTGGATGAAAACTATGCCGTAAAAAACTTTACCATGAATGACAAATGTGCCGCCGGGACGGGGAAATTTATGGAGGTCATCGCTCAGATTTTGGACACGACTATTGATCAGGTGGGAGAGCTTGCTATGCAAAGCACCGCTCCCTGCGACATCAACAGTACCTGTGTTGTGTTTGCCCAGTCGGAGGTCATTTCTCTCATTGCCCGGAAATTTGACCGCAGCGATATTTTAGCCGGGGTACATGCGTCTATCGCCAAACGTATTATTAAAATGATACGCCGCAGTGAGAAAAACGGCGATATTCTGATGACTGGTGGGGGAGCGATGAACATTGGCATTCGAGCCGCCTTCGAGGAGGAATTGATGCGAGATGTCTATGTAGCTAACTATCCGCAGTTCAACGGTGCTATCGGCGCAGCCGTAATTGCCAGGGAGCGAGATAATGCTTAGCCAGCTTTTTCAGGTCATTCTCTCCGCTGTGTCCATGGGCAGTACATGCAGCCTCTGCGGCGCGTCTGCCAGTTCTGCCTTCCTGTCCTCTTATATTATTACCCATGAGCGCATTGCCGCACCATGTGTGTGCTTTCTGACAGGAAAAGCCTGCATGACCATGCTGCTATGCGGCCTGTCTTCCGCTTTGGGTAGAGTTATCATAGATAGTGTTGGCAAGGCCTCTGATTTGAATATCTACCTGACAGCTCAGATTTTTGTCCTTGTCGTATGCGTTATTATGATTGCCAGGTGGATACACAGTGCATGGGAGGGCCGACGTCCCTGCACCGGCAACTGCGCTCATAACCAGATCCAGCGGGAGCCATCCGGCGCAGTGGCGCTTCTATTCAGTGGCATAGCCTGTGGAGCGACCCCCTGCACGCCGCTTCTGCTAGTGCTTGGTCAATGCGTGGCATTGTCCCTTCCTCTTTCTTTAATTTCCGGAGCCGTATTTGCTGTTACAGGCTTTCTATCCCCCGTAATATTCTGGCTCGTAATCTCCAGGATACTGGCAGGCAAATTACGTCAGGATGTGGCGCAGTACCTGAGATGGTTTCAACTGGGATGCTATGTCCTGCTTATGCTGGTTACAGTTTATACGATCGTTGTCTATATATGCTGAAGGAGACTCAAAATATATGGAATATTCTGCAAAATATCCTAAGCTCATATCGGAAGAACAGAAGGATGCAAACGTAAAAAAGACTGTTCTTCGTCTGTTTTCAGGTATCACGCTGGCAGTCTGCATCGCCTATGGCAGCGGTGTCGTCATTTCGAGCCATATCAAGGCCATGAATACAGAGGAAGCAGAAACTCCGCGTTTGGTCATCCTCGGCAAGGAGGATGAGGAAACAGTAGCAATCATTGCGGAGGAAATATCTCATGATGACGGAAGCGTTATGTCACTGGAGGATTTTTTAAGCAAATTGATTTGCGGTGCTTGTAGCCGCCGGTGTCCTTTACTTTCCCCACGATGCACGCGGGGAAAATCCAAGGCCGAAACTCAAACTGCCTATTATGAGCAGGCGGTTGATCTTCTGTCTGGTGAAGGAGATGGCATATCCTATAATGATCTAAGCTTTGAATAATGATTATGTAGGTGTCAATTTGACAGACAGTACAAATAGATGGACGATGTGTTACCATGAATTTTTAGGTTTGTTGTTCAATTTAAAAGGTTATTGACATATATAGATATAATTGGTGTAATTTAAATACATGGGAGGGAGGCATACCCATCTATGTATTATTTATGGTTGCCACACTGCGTGGTAGCCGCCCTAGAGCGATTTTCGGATCTAAGATCGCTTTCATCATCGGATGTCCATGGGGCAACTAGACCCGAACACCATTGACCCTAGTGAAGCGCCGAATACGAGATAAGAGAGAGCTAGTTCGGTGCAAGCGCAATCGGCTTCGGTCGATATAGGCCACAATAGATCTGCTGGATTGGATGCTGGAATGCACCAGCTAGGCCACCAATAGCACCAGTCATTTAGTTTTAAGCTTGGCCAGCACCGACAAGGGGGTATTATACCCTTTGGCCGGATACCGTACATAAGGCGATCGTGTCCCAGGTTACAAGCTACCTTTCCACCATGGCCAGGCAGGGCCGGGCATTTGGAATACACCTTGTCCTGGCGACGCAGCGGCCTGACGCGACCATCATACCGGGTCAGATTCGCAACAACATAGACTTTAGGATTTGTGGCAGGGCAGATGACGTGTTGTCCCAGATTATCCTGGACTCCACTGATGCCGCTGACCAGATACCCAAGGCCGCAAGAGGCCGCTTCATCACCGGCGATGGTACTGTGTTTCAAGCCTACATCTTCGATGAAGATGACCTGTAAAGGGGGGCTGACGCATGGCGCAGAAGAAGCCCAACGATTACGGCACTGGTATCCACTACCACGAAGTAGAAGCTCTGGCCCGCATCCTGCTCCCAGAAATTCAGGCCTTTTTCAATACGGAAGAAGGACAGCGTGAGTTTGCCGAATGGAAAGCACAGGCAGCAGAGACAGCAAAAGACACCTAATCGAATCTTATACGCACAGCGGTCAGCAATTTTTCGTTGCTGACCGCTTCACTTGTTCCACAAGCGCTTAGATATTATGAAAGTACACTTTCAATGGAAATAAAAAACCGAACCCATTACCAACTTGGATAATGCAGTTCGGATTATCATGAAATGGTGACCCGTACGGGACTCGAACCCATGTTACCGCCGTGAAAGGGCGGTGTCTTAACCACTTGACCAACGGGCCGAAATGTGGTGGAGACTGCGCGACTCGAACGCGCGACCTCATGCGTGTGAAGCATGCGCTCTAACCTGCTGAGCTAAGCCTCCACATCGGGGGCATGGCCCCCGGAATCTGGTAGCGGCGACTGGATTCGAACCGGTGACACCGCGGGTATGAACCGCGTGCTCTAGCCAACTGAGCTACGCCGCCACAGCAAGGGATATAATACCATAAAACATGATTCCTGTCAAGAGATTTCTGTTCAAAATTATTCGTTTTTTGTTATGGTATTTTTAAAGAACCTATGGGCTGTGTGCGGCCCTTGGGGACTGTTCTGGTGTTTATGCCTCGCCTGATTTAAGCCCCATATCCGCCAGCAGACGCTGGACGAATTTGTTCACCGCAACGGAATTTTGCTCCTTCCGCAGCCAGGAAACGCCCAGTCGCCGGTAATAAGGCGGATCCGACGGCTGAATATAAAGCTTATAGGGCGTACGTTGGAGCATTAGCTCCGGCAGCAGGCTGACGCCAAGACCGCTTTCCACCATGGACATCACCGTGTAATCATCCTTCACGGTGTATTGCCGCTTGGGACGAACACCGGCGTCCTGGAGCATTTTATCCGTAATTTGACTGTAGCCGGATTCCAGAAGAACAAAGGTCTCGTCCTTCAAATCAGACAGATGAATCTTTTCCCCGGCCAGGGGATGCTCCATCGGCAGGACAATATTCATTCTGTCCTCCATCAATTCCTGAAAGACGAACTCCTCCGACTCAGGCTTGGTCATAAAGCCGATGTCCACCATGCCGTTTCGCAGCCAGTCGCATATTTGCACCGTATCTCCCTGGAGAAGCTCAAAATCTATGTTCGGATAGGTGGCGCGAAAGCGTTTCAGATGGGGGGGAAGCCATTGGCAAGAGAGACTGGTGAATATACCAATGCGAATCAGGCCGGCATTCATGTTTTGCAGCTCCAGGGATTTTTCAAACACGCTTCGCTCGCCGTTGACGATTTGACGCATGCTGGGCAGCAAATACTCGCCCTCGGCTGTTAAACGAACGCCGCCCTTGCTGCGAACCAGCAATGCAACGCCCAAATCTGTCTCCATGGCGCGGACAAGCTGACTGACTGCCGACTGGGTGCAGCCGAAGTAAGCCGCCGTCCGGGTCAGGCTTTGGGTTTCCACGATTTTCAAAAATATTTCATAACGGGACGTCTTCACTGTATAGCACCTCATAAGGTATTCTGATTTTTCCGTCAACAAAAGCTAAAGAGATTTCCTGTGCTATTATATACTTTCCGGCTCGATTCAACAAGTCCTTTCTTATTAAATTTTATTAAATTCCCTGTCATTCTTTGGAAAACCGAGGCGTTGAACGGCAGCGCAGGCCGGGAACTCCATGCCGTGCGGAATCCAAACAGATTATGCAAATCTGTAGCATACTTTTCCTCCTTTTGGGAAATACTTGCTGTGAGGTGATTAAAACATGACGACCAAGGAACTTCTTTATGTGGACGATGCACTGTCCCACGCTCAATTTCTCGTGACGCAGTGCCAGAACGCGGCCAGCACGCTTCAGGATGCATCTCTGAAGCTTCAGGTGCAGCAGATGGCCGACCGCCACCGCCAGACCTATCAAAACTTCTACAAGCTCGTGTAAAGGAGACAAGTAATGGACGACAAATGTATCATGGAAAACCTGCTGCTGACGACAAAGGGTGTTATAGACCTGTATATGCACGGCGCCATCGAGTCCAGCACCAATAACGTCCACCAGACGTTTTCCTGCGCCTTTGACGACGCTCTTTCCATCCAGGACAATATTTATAAGCAGATGACTGCAAAGGGCTGGTATCAGACCAATAACGCCCCGCAGCAGGACATTCAGCAGGTCAGGCAAAAGTTCACGCCCACCTGCTGAATACTTCCGGCGCTTCGGAAATCAGGAAGCCATGGCTGCTGCATAAGACAGTCGCCATGGCTTCCTCTTTTCATATTTATTCAGGTGAGAACGTCTTTACATCGCCGGGGAGCATCTCTGATTCAGTCGTTCCCAAGAAACTCATCCAAAAATGCGATTTCCTCCGCTACGGGCAGATTCCTGCGGCGGACGCAGTTGTCCAGGTCTACGGCGTCGTAGATGGTTTCATCGAAGGCGGGGCAGGCGGCCTGATAGGTTTCCAGGGGAACGTCCTCCAAGGGTGTTCCCGCGTGGACAAGACCGGCGGCAATGCCGTAGGCCTCCCGGAAGGGGACGCCGTGGGCCACCAGCCAGTCGGCGCAGTCCGTGGCGTTTATAAAGCCGGTTCCGGCGGCGCGGCGCATGGCCTCCGGGTGGGGGGTCATACCGGCCACCATGGGGGCCATGACGGACAGGCACAGCTTCACCGTGTCCACCGCGTCAAAGACGGCTTGCTTGTCCTCCTGCATATCCTTGTTATAGGCAAGGGGCAGACCCTTTAAAACAGTCAGCAGGGCGGTCAGGTCGCCGTAGACCCGGCCCGTCTTGCCCCGAATCAGCTCCGCCATGTCCGGGTTTTTCTTCTGGGGCATGATGGAGGAGCCGGTGACAAAGCCCTCCGGCAGGGTGACAAAGCCAAATTCCAGGCTGGACCACAGCACCAGCTCCTCGGAAAGACGGCTCAGGTGGGTCATAATAAGGCTGCAGGCGCTCATAAGCTCCACGCAGAAGTCCCGGTCAGAGACCGCGTCCATGCTGTTCAGACAGGGGCCGTCAAAGCCAAGGGCGGCGGCGGTCATGGCCCTGTCCGTGGGAAAGGTGGTACCTGCCAGCGCGCAGGCCCCCAGGGGGCATTGATTCAGGCGGACTCTTGCGTCCTTCACCCGCCCGGCGTCGCGGGTCAGCATCATGGCGTAGGCGCACAGGTAATGGCCCAGGGTGACGGGCTGCGCTCGCTGGAGGTGAGTGTACCCCGGCATCACCGCATCCGCGTACTCCGCCGCCTTGTCCCGCAGGGCCTTTATCACGTCATGGATAAGGGAGACCAGCTCGTCCTCCTGATTGCGGAGGTAGAGGCGCAGGTCTGTGGCCACCTGGTCGTTCCGGCTGCGGGCGGTGTGCAGGCGCTTGCCCGCGTCCCCAATACGGGCGGTCAGCTCCATTTCCACAAAGGTGTGGATGTCCTCCGCGCCCATGTCGATTTGCAGCGCGCCGCTTTCAATGTCATTCAGTATGCCGGTAAGCCCCGCCTGGATGGCCTCGCCGTCCTCCTGGGAGAGAATACCCTGGGCCGTCAGCATGGCGCTGTGGGCCAGGGAACCCTGGATGTCCTCCCGCCACATACGGCTGTCCACGGCAATGGAGGAATTCAGGGCCTTAGCGGCCTCGGCTACCGCGCCGCCCCAGAGATTATTCATGGTTTTGGGCGTCCACCATGGCCTGCACCTGGATGGGAAGACCATAGAGGTTAATGAAGCCCTGGGCGTCGGCCTGGTTGTAATCGGACTCGCCGAAGGTAGCGATCTTCTCGGAATACAGGCTGTAGGGGCTGGTGACGCCGGCGTTTATCATATTGCCTTTGTAGAGCTTCAGCCGCACAGTGCCGGTGACTTTCTCCTGGGTCTTGTCCACAAAGGCGGAAAGAGCCTCCCGCAGGGGGGTGAACCACTGGCCGTTATACACAAGCTCCGCGAAGGTGATGGACAGCTTCTGCTTCTCGTGGGCGGTCATTTTGTCCAGGCAGATGCTCTCCAGGACGCTGTGGGCCTTGTACAAAATCGCGCCGCCCGGCGTTTCGTAAACGCCCCGGCACTTCATGCCGACCAGCCGGTTCTCCACGATGTCCAGCAGGCCGATGCCGTTGGCGCCGCCGATGGCGTTGAGCTGATAGATGATGTTTTTGGCGCTCATTTTTACGCCGTCCAGAGCCACGGGAACGCCCTTTTCGAAGTCGATGGTCACATAGGTGGGCTTATCCGGAGCCTGGATGGGGGAGACGCCCATTTCCAAAAAGCCCTCCTTCTCATACTGGGGCTCGTTGGCGGGATCCTCCAGGTCGAGGCCCTCATGGGACAGGTGCCAGAGGTTCTTGTCCTTGGAATAGTTGGTCTCCCGGCTGATGCGCAGGGGAATGTGATGGGCCTCGGCGTAGTCGATTTCCTCGTCACGGCTCTTGATGTCCCACTCCCGCCAGGGGGCGATGATCTTCATGTTGGGAGCGAAGTGCTTGATGGCCAGTTCAAAACGTACCTGGTCGTTGCCCTTGCCGGTGCAGCCGTGGGCGATGGCGTCCGCGCCCTCCTTGAGGGCAACCTCCACCAGAGCCTTGCCGATGCAGGGCCGGGCGTGGCTGGTACCAAGGAGGTATTCCTCGTAAATGGCCCCGGCCTTCATGGTGGGGATGATGTAATTATCCACATAGTCGTCCGTCAGATCCAGCACATACAGCTTGGAAGCGCCGGTCTTGATGGCTTTTTCCTCCAGGCCCTCCAGTTCGTCGCCCTGGCCCACGTTCGCGGCTACGGCAATGACCTCGCAGTTATTATAATGCTCCTTCAGCCAGGGGATGATGATGGATGTATCCAGGCCGCCGGAATAGGCAAGAACTACTTTCTTGATGTCAGACATTGATTTGTTTCCTCCGTATTCAATAAAATTCAATAGAATATTTTCATCAACGAACGTATGGTACGCCTAAAGGCGATGAATATCAATAGTTTTATTCACGGAAATGATGAATATTTTCAAAATTATTTATTTAACATCATTTCCGCTGCCGCCAGACGGCCCCCGGCAAGAGAGAAGCCAAAGGCATGGCCGGAAAGGGTGACGCTGTAGTCCCCGGAGTCCACGCCGGAAATGTCAATCCCTGCGGCATAAAGACCGGGGATGGGCTGGCCGGACGGCTGGATGACCTGCATACGCTCATTCACGGCAATGCCCCCGTGGGTGGTTATCATGTCCATGCCTGCCCGAACAGCGTAATAGGGGGCCTTGTCTATGGGCTTTAAGTACCGTCTGTCCTTAGCAAACAGTCCGTCGTGGCCCTGGGCGCAGGCGGCGTTATAATCCGTAACCTCCTGGGTCAGTGTTTGCGGGTCGATTCCGGCGGCCTGGGCCAGATCTTCCAGGCTGTCTCCCTGAAAAATGCTCCCGGCGGCAAGCTCCTTTTCCAGCGCCGTATATAGCTCGGTCATGCCGTTTTCCGTGATAGCGGGGTCTGCCATCATGGGAGGCAGGCCCTCATAGGCCCGGCGGAGAGATTCGCTGTCCAGAATGGCCCAGCACATTTTCCCCGGCTGGCGGGCCACGGCGTTTTGGCCCAGAATGAAGTTCTGGCAGATGCACTCATCGCAGAAGCGGCGACCCAGGGCATTGACCCACAGGCTGTCCTCCCGGCGTATCAGGCCGGTAATCTCACCCCGACCCTTGAATACCGGGGCGCAGCCCTCGATGGCGATGTCCTTCACGATAGAGGCCCCGGCTCCTTCCGCAAGGGTCAGGCCGTCCCCGGCCATGCGGATGCCCTTTAAATGCATATAAGCCTCCGGCTCACAGCCGGGAATCATGGCCCGCATTTTGTCCGGGTCTCCGGCAAAGCCCCCGGTGGCGATGAGTACGCCGTCGGCCTGGAACGCGACGCGATTACCGTCTATCTCTGCTTCCGCACCTGTGATGGCGCCGTTTTCCATGGTCAGGGAAAGGCACCGGGCGTTCAGACGGATGTCCACCTTCAAGGTGGCGCATTGGGTTTTCAGCACCTCCATGACCCGCGCCCCGGTGGGCGCGGGGTAAGCCATGTGGAACACCTCCGGCGACTGGTTCGGCATATGGTGAAGCACTCGCGTAAAAGGGACGCCCATGTCCGCCAGCCAGTCCACAGTAGGGCCGGAGGCGTCTATCAGCGCCCTGGTCAGTCGTCCGTCCGCCTTCCAGTGGGAAAACTCCATGGCCTCCCGGAACAAAACATCCGGGTCGGCGTCGATATTATTCCGCTTTTGCAGGCGGCTGCCCGCGCCGAACACACCCTCGGCATAGCGTCCATTGCCCCCGGCGGAGCTGCGCTTTTCCAGCACCGTCACCCCGGCCCCGGCTTGGGCCGCCGCCACGGCGCAGGCGAGGCCCGCTGCACCACCGCCGATGATAAGAATTTGTTTCAAGGAAATGACCTCCTAATATTAATTTTAATTGGAAATTGCGTCCGTCTTATCTTTTTTCATGCCCAGCAAAAGAACTGCCGCGCCCGCGATGGTGCAGGCGGCTGCCACGGCCAGCGCAATCTTCAGGCCCGCGCCGTCGATAAGGAAGCCGCCCACGGCGGAGACGCAGATGTTGCCAATGGTTATCATGGCTGTAAGAAGGGACTGGGATTTGTTCATGTCCTTCAGATCCATATGTTCCCCCACATAGCGCACGGAGGCGGGGATGAACAGGGGATAGGACAGGGCCTGGAAAAAGGTAGCACCATACAGCCCCAGCATGGAACCGGCGGCGAATATCAGCGTATTTTTCACCGCGAAAAATACGCCGGCAAATTTCAGCATTCCGGTGCAGGAATACTTCCGTCGCAGCCGGTCAAACATCCACATTCCCGGAAGCTCCAGCACCGCAATATAGGCATTTAAAACGCCCATGTCAGCGCTGTTTCCGCCTACGCCGTTTACGATTTGGATGGTGAAATTCAAAAAGAAGGAGTGGCCGAAAAATATCAGCGCCATCCCGCCCAGTAGAAACAGAAAGCTGCGGTACCGCTTGGCATAGGCCGCAAGGCCCCGCTTTTCTCCGTCACTCTCCGTCCACTTGGGCTTCTGGGGCGGCGCGGGAGGGATTCCGGCCCGGCAGAACAGAAGCATTAAAAACAGAAACAGGGCTGCCACGATAAGCCCCGCCGCCGGGATGGACAGGATACCCACCCGAACTGTCAGCAGGCCCATGACGGCGGACAGCGCCGCATAGGACGCGGAGCCAACGCCCCGGCACAGGCCGAAGGGGATTTCCGTCCCGAACCGCTCCAGATAAAAGGTGAAGGCGTTTACCAACGGTTGAATGGAGACCACCAGCGCTATCAGCACGGTGAATGTCGCTGTCAGAAAAAAGCCCTTCTCCGGCGAATGCATCAGAACCAGCAGGGTCAGGGCAATTCCGGCGGCTTCCACCGTCATGACCGCCACCGGGGCGCGGCCCGCCCGGTCGGCCAGCGGCGCGGCGGCGGATTGCAGCAGCAGACCCAGCACATAACCCGCCGCGATGATTGCGCCAATCTGGCTGCTGGAATAGCTCTTATCCAGTAAAAATACGCCTGCGTAGCTCACCGCCACGCAGTACAGCATCCAATACGCTCCATTCAGCGCCCCGTAAGCCACGCTGCGGGACTTTCCGCCCTGAAGCACTCTCTCCTTGGACATTGTCGGCCTCCCAATATAAATTACACGAATTCTAAAAAAAGGCGACGCTTCAGCGATTATTTGGTTCCAAAGATTCTGTCTCCCGCGTCGCCGAGGCCGGGGACGATGTAGCCATGCTCGTTCAGGTGGTCGTCCAGAGCGGCGACAAAGATGTCCACGTCCGGGTGGGCGGCCTGCATAGCCTCCACGCCCTCCGGCGCGCCGATGATGGACATGAGCTTGATGTTCTTCACACCCACCTCCTTCAAAAACGTGGCCGCCGCCGAAGCGCTGCCGCCGGTCGCCAGCATGGGGTCAACGATGATAACGTCCCGCTCCGCGATGTCGGGAGGCATTTTGAAGTAATACTTCACCGGCTCCAGCGTCTCCGGATCGCGGAACAGGCCGATGTGGCCAACCTTGACGTTTGGCATCATGGCCACCATGCCGTCTACCATGCCGAGACCGGCCCGCAGAATCGGCACCACGGCCAGCTTTTTTCCCGCAATACGGTGGCAGGTCGCCACGTCCACGGGGGTCTGTACCTGAACCTCCTCCAGGGGCAGGTCGCGGGTAGCCTCATAGCACATAAGCTGGGCAATCTCGCTCACAAGCTCGCGAAACTCCTTGACGCTGGTCTTCTCATCCCGCAGGATGGACAGCTTGTGCTGAATGAGAGGGTGGTCAAAAACCATTACGTTGCTCATATCTTTTCGCTCCTTTTATTTATATATGGTAATGCCGTCTTTTTATTGCAGATACAGCCAAATTCCCGCTTCAATGGTCAGGTAGATCATGCAGGTATAGTCCCCCACGGAAACGCCCATGGTGTAATCCGTCCAGCCGACTTGGCCCAGAAGCGGCGCAATTTCCTCCGCCGTGAAACCGAATACCTCGCTTTGCAGCATGGCGTCCTTCGCCGCATACCATACGCCGGTACCGATACTGTTTTCCTGCTCGCTGATGCGGATGTCCGTGGGCCGCCCGGCCTCTGAATCCCAGTAAAGGGTTAAGGTCAGGGTATCGCTGTCAAAGCTGGTGTAATATATCCCGTCCGTGTCGTCCAGAATATTCACGCCGTCCGCTGCAAAGGTGGTGCCAGCCGCCGCGTCAATCTCCTCTACAAAGGCGATCATGTCCGCCGAGGCGTCGGAGACCTCCCGCTCGTAGCCCTCCGGCGGTTCGCGCTCCTCCCAGTCCTGGCCCCCGGTTTCGAGATAATGACGCAGATTCGTGTAATCCGTCACGGTTTCCGTCACATCGTATCCATCCCAGTCGGTGTATTCTATGTCGAAATAGCACAGCGCCCGCTCGCCCACGGAATCGTAAAACGCCTCTGCGCTGGAGGTATCACTGCTTTCCAGCACGTCATACAGGGAGAGGGTCTGAATTTGCAGCGGCTCTGCAATGCTCAGCAGTTCGTTCATCTCCGTCTGCGATCTGTTCCAGTATGGAACGGTCGCATACTCATAGGTAAAGGTGTCATGGCCACCCAGCTTGGCCACCAGAGTATAGGTCGGTCCATAGGTGGCCTGATTTTCCGAGTACATATGCCCAAAAAGATAGTAGTCGTCTCCCACCTTTTCCAGGCCGATGGAGATATTACCCCAGCCGTCGGTCGGCAAGACCATATACTGGTCAAAACTGCTTTGGGAGATCTCCCCGTCCTTTGAATCATAATAGAGGACGTGGATAATAAAGGCCCGCTCATACACTTCGTCGTCGATGTCAACGCCAGTCTCCGTATCATACAGCCAGGGGGCAAAATAGGTGTCCAGCCGCATACAGTTCGCCAGGTACAGCACGATCATTTCCAAACTTCCGTCTCCGTCATAATCGTGGATCTCCGCGCCGATGATGCCGGTCTCTCCCTGTACCCAAAGCGGCTCTTCAAAGAGCTTTCCGGCACCCAGCGAAATCGCCACCGGGTCTGTTGTTGCCAGGTTGTATTTGGTCAGAATGTCACTCTGGATATAGGTGTAGTAGTCTGCCGCGGTGGGGAAATCCTCTTCCGGCTCTGCGGTTTCTTCCGTTTCCGGCTCTGTCGCTTCCTCCGCCGTCTCAGCCGCGTCCTCGACCGTCACGGCTTCGTCGTCGGCTGCATCCTCCTCGTCCTCCGTCTGCACGCAGCCGCCGCAAACGAGCAGCGCTACCGCCAAAAGCAGCGCCAGCAGCTTCTTTGTGAGCTTCATGTTTTCTCTCCTCTGAAATTGTTGTTTATTCCTTTGCCGGTTCCTTCATCTTTGCCTGACGCTCCCGCTCCGCCTGGCTCAGGCGCAGGTAGACAGGCAGCAGTTCCTCCGGCGGAACAGGGGCTTTGTCCCTGGCCGCAAGGCCCACGCCGCGGGCGCTTTGGATACGCAGCGGTTCCGGGGCCAGATGGAGGGCCAGATCCGGCTCTCCGCTGAGGATATTATAGCACAGAGCGGCTCCGTCTCCAAGCAGAATCCAGGGCTTGTGATATGCTTTTAGCTCGTTTTTCAGCTCCTCAACGGCAATGGCCCGATCGGGCGTCAGCCGCCGTGGACAGCCGTTTTCCACTGTGAACAGGGCGTTATACACCTGGCTGCGGCGGGCGTCCATGGCGCAGCAGAGCATGGCTCCCTCTCTGTCCGGCCCGCCCCAGGCCATCGCCTCCAGCGTGGAAACGCCAATGGCGGGGATTTCCAGCGCCCAGCAAAGGCCCTTGGCCTCAGACAGGCCAATACGCAGGCCCGTGAAGGAACCTGGCCCCTGGGCTACGGCCACCGCGTCCAGGTCGGGCAGCGTCTTATCCAGGTTTTTCAGCAGCGCCTCCGCCATCGGCAGCAGGGTGCGGCTGTGGGTCAGCCCGGCGTTCGCCACGGACAGACCCAGCATGCCCCCGTCCTCGAATATGGCTGCGGAGGCGGCCTTGGCAGAGCTTTCCAGCGCCAGTATCAGCATTTCTGCGGCCCCCCCTCAATCGAAATTTCCCGCTGTGTATCAGACAGCTTGGAAAAGCGTATCACATACTCGTCCCCCTCAAAGGCCCCGGAGACGTTCTCGCTCCACTCCACGGCGCACACGCCGTTTCGGCCCAGATAGTCCTCCCAGCCGATGTCATAAAGCTCCTCCGCGTCGGATAGGCGGTACATATCAAAATGGAACAGGCTCCGGGAGCCTATGTACTCGTTTACAATGGTGAAGGTAGGGCTTGTGACCGGCACGTCCAGGCCCATGCCCCTGGCCATGCCCCGGACAAAGGCGGTCTTGCCGCAACCCAAATCGCCGTACAGCGCGGCCACAGAACCGTCCGTCACCGCCGCGCCGAACCGCTCTCCCAGCGCCTCTGTCTCCCGTTCAGAATTTGTTATATAGACCATATCTCACAGCTCCATTGTGGCGTAGGCATTCAAGTCGCTGCCGGCCCGCGTCCCCGCCAGGTATTCATAATAGCCCTGGGCGCCGATCATGGCCCCGTTGTCTCCGCAGAGACGCATGGGCGGGGTATACAGGGCCTTGCCAGCTTCCTCGCACGCCGTCTGAAAATCCCGGCGTATGCGGGAATTGGCCGCCACGCCTCCGGCCACGGCGATATGCTGATAGCCCAGCATTTTGGCCGCCTCCATGGTGCGGTCCACCAGAGATTCTGACACAGCCCGGCAAAGGCTTGCTGCGAGGCCCGGCTTATCCAGCGGCTCCCCGGTCTGCTCGCAGTGGTGGACGATGTTCACGACGCTGGTTTTCAGGCCGGAAAAGCTCATGTCAAAGGGATTGTCCCCTACATAGGGCCGCGGCAGGTCATAGCGGTGATCGTCCCCGGTCTGGGAAAGGTCGTCGATGGGCTTGCCGCCGGGATAGCCCAGACCCATGACGCGGGCGGATTTATCGAAGCACTCTCCCGCCGCGTCGTCCCGCGTCCGGCCCAGAACCCGCATATCCGTATACCCCTGCACGTCCACCAGCATGGTGTTGCCCCCGGAGATGGCAAGACATAAAAAGGGCGGCTCCAGCTCCGGGTAGGCGATATAGTTGGCTGCGATATGGCCCCGGATATGGTGGACGGGTATCAGCGGCACGTCCAGGGCCAGGGCTGCGCTTTTCGCGAAATTCACCCCCACCAGCACCGCGCCGATAAGGCCAGGGGCATAGGTGCAGGCCACTGCGTCGATGTTCCGGCGGGATACCCCCGCCTCCTTTAAGGCCCGGTCAGCCAATTGGACGATGACCTCCAAATGACTGCGGGCCGCAATCTCCGGCACCACGCCGCCGTATATTTTGTGCAGCGCCACCTGGGAGAATATCTGGTCGGTCAGCACCCGCCGCCCGTCCTCCACCAGCGCCACCGCCGTCTCATCACAGGACGATTCCACGGATAAAATAAGCATATCACATCACCAACGTCATAATCATGGCGTCCTCTCTGGGTTTTTCATAGTAATTATTCCGGCGGCCCACTGGGGCGAAGCGGGCGTTTTCGTATAGGGCGATGGCCGCCTGGTTGGAGGCGCGCACCTCCAGGGTCAGGGTGGCCATGCCCTGCGCCCGGCAGCGGGCGATAACCGCGTCCAGCAGGGCCTTGCCTATCCCCTGGCGGCGGCTGGCCGGGGCCACGGCTATCTTATCCAGGCTCGCCTCGTCCAGCACCGTGGACAGTGCGGCATAGCCCAGCACCGCGTCTCCCTCCGCTGCCACGATGAATCGCTCCCGCAGGCGGGAAATCATATCCGGCGGCCAGGGAGCCTCGAAGCAAAGGGCCTCCAGGGCTGCAATCTGGCCAATATGCTCCGGCAGAGCGTTTATGATCTCCATAGCGTCAATGGGCGTCCGCCCAGCTTGTCCCGGCGCCGGTGTCCGCCGTCAAGGGAACAGGGTAGTGGATGACGTTTTCCATTTCCTCGTCCAATATCACGGCGGCCTGCTCCGCCATATCTGCGGGACACTCCACAATAAGCTCGTCATGCACCTGGAGCAGAAGCCTTGCCTGGGGCAGCTCTTTTTTCAGTCGGTTATACACCCGAATCATGGCGAGCTTGATAATATCCGCCGCCGTGCCCTGGATGGGCATATTCCGGGCCACCCGCTGCCCAAAGGAGCGGACGTTGAAGTTCGAGGCCTTCAGCTCCGGCATATACCGGCGGCGACCAAAGAGGGTGGACACATAGCCCTGCTCCGTCCCCTGCTGAATGACGCTCTCCATGTACTCCCTGACCCCGTGGTATTTTTCCATATAGGTGTCGATATAGATTTTAGCCTCGGCAGTGGAAACGCCAATATCATCCGCCAGAGAAAAAGCGGATATGCCGTAAACAATGCCGAAGTTCACCGCCTTGGCCTGGGAGCGGAGCTGGCTCGTCACCTGCTCCAGAGGGACGCCGAACACCTGACTTGCCGTGACGGCGTGGATGTCCTCGCCGGACAGGAAGGCGCTGGTCATGGTTTCGTCCCCGGAGATGTTCGCCAGGATGCGCAGCTCTATCTGGCTGTAATCCGCATCCACCAGCACGTTCCCCGGCCCGGCCACAAACATCCGTCTAATGCCGGAGCCAAGCTGACGGCGAATGGGGATATTCTGCAAATTCGGGTCGCGGGAGGACAGCCGCCCCGTGTCTGTGGCGGTCATCTGGAAGGTGGTGTGTATCCGCCCGTCCGGGCCGATGGTCTTCATAAGCCCGTCCGTATAGGTGCTTTTCAGCTTGGTCAGCTCCCGGTATTCCAGCACCTGCCCCACGATGGGGTGCTTGTCCCGCAGCCGTTCCAGCACGTCTGCGTTGGTACTCCAGCCCCGATGATTTTTCTTTCCCGTGGGCAGGCCCAGCCGCTCGAACAGCACCTCCCCCAGTTGCTTGGGGGAATTGATGTTGAACTCGCTGCCCGCCTGACGCCAAATCTCCTGCTGTAATGCCGTGATGCCCTCCGTCAGACTCTGGCCGAACGCATACAGCGCGGCTCTGTCTACCAGAAAGCCCGTTCGTTCCATATCTGCCAGCACGGGACACAGGGGCAGCTCTATCTCATAATACAGCGTATGCATCCCCAGCTCTTCCAGTCTGCCCGGCAAGACCTGGTACAGCGCATATATGGCTTCCGCCTTGTCAAGCTCCCAATTCAGATACTGCCGGGAGAGCTTTGGCAGCGCGTAATCCGACGCCGTAGCGTCCAGCAGATACCCGGCCAGAGCCGTGTCGAACACAAAGCCCTCTGTTTCCAGGCCGTCGGCCAGCAAAAGAGACATCAGCTCCTTGACGTTGTGGCCCAGCTTTTTTACCTTGGCGGAAAACAGTGTCCTGAGAAAATCGTTATATTCAAGTCCCGCCTGCGTCCAGCTCACCTGGAAAACGGCCTGCCCGTCGCAAAGGGTGAGAACGTCCAGTCCGTCCTCCGGCCAGACGGCGATATACGCCGCCGACTCCAGCACCGCAAACAGCTCCCGGCCCGTATATTCCTTGTGCGGCAGGGCCTCCGCCTGCTGCACTGCAACCGTTTCCGCGCCTGGCTCCAGGCCCCATTTTTTGATGAACCGCCCAAAGCCCAGACGGGTGCATATATCATACAGCGCCGCGTCCGGCTTCAGCGACCAGAGATTTTCCTCCGGCACAAAATCTATCGGGGCGTCCCGCCGTATAGTTGCCAGGGTATAGGACAGACGGGCGCTGGCCTCGCCCTCCGTCAGCTTTTTCCGCTGTCCGGGCTTGATAGCGGCGTCCTCAATATTCTCATACACTCCGTCCAGGGTTCCGAACTGGTGCAGCAGGGTCAGGGCGGACTTCTCCCCAATGCCCGGCACGCCGGGTATATTGTCCGAGGAATCCCCCATCAGGGCCTTTAAATCCACCATCCGCAGCGGATCGAAGCCATATTCCTCCCGGAAGCGGGCGGGGTCGTACTCAATGGTTTCCGTCTGCCCCTGGCGGGTCTTGATGTGAACGACGTGGGTCGTGTCCGTGATGAGCTGGAAGGAGTCCTTGTCTCCCGTCACCAGAAGGCATTTCCACCCCACGCTCTCGCAGGAGGCCGCTATCGTTCCCAGAAGGTCGTCGGCCTCCCATCCGGCCAGCTCGTACCGGCGGATACCCATGGCGTCCAGCAGCTCCTTCAGTATCGGTATCTGCGTCTGCAAATCCTCCGGCATGGGCTTGCGGGTGGCCTTATAGGCGTCGCTCATCTCGTGGCGGAAGGTAGGGGCGTGAACGTCAAAGGTCACGCACACCCCATCCGGCGATTCCAGCTCCAGCAGCCGCTCCAATATGGCCACAAAACCGTATACTCCGTTGGTAGGCGTCCCATCCGGGGCGTTGAGCATATGGATCCCATAATAAGCCCGGTTCACAATGGAGTTGCCGTCCAGAACCATCAATGTTTTTCCCATATGCTACAGCCCCCAGCCTTGACGTTGTTATTATATAATGATATACCATGATTAACCAAAATAGTCAACTGATTCGACGTCCTAAAACCTGCACAATATATTGATATATCTCGCTCTTTTATTTTTTCGGCGCGGATGCGATCGTGCCGATGCAAATCGCTTTTCGAGTCATTTTTTCGCCGGGGACAAATGTGTCAGAGCGAATTCAGACGCTTTTTTCCAAGTACTATAGAATTTTAGGTTGATTTCGTGTAATATAAAGGCGAAGAGAGTTCTTTTCCTGCCGAACTTTTATATACTGCAAAGGGCGGGGGAGAGCTGACGGATATATTTGGACGCAGAGGCTCACGGCCTTTTTTAGCAGCCCAGGCGGCAAGATGCCCCGTGCCTGGGTCTGGGTGCAGCATAGTAAGGGGCAAATATGGAATAACAGGAGCCAGCGATGCCGGAGTATATAACTTCCTGCCGGGGGTGCCATGGCGGGTGTATGCACATTCTTACGGTGCAGGATGGACGGGTCACGAAGGTGCGTCCAGATCCAAATGGGCCGCTGAATCAAGGGCGCGCCTGCCCGAAAGGAATGTCGATCATAGAGCAGATGTATCACCCCGATCGGCTTCTCTATCCAATGCGCCGCCTTGGGCCAAAGCGCAGCGGAAAGTGGGAGCGCATATCCTGGGACGAGGCATATGACGAGGTCGGAGACAGGCTTACCCATTATCGGGAGACCTACGGCCCGGAGTGCATTGCGCTGACGACCGGCACCGGGCGGCATCACCTGGCGCAGTACTGGCGGTTTGCAAATATTTTGGGAACGCCGAACGCGACGTCCTCCGGGGCGCTGATATGCCTTGGCCCCCGAAAAAACGCCGGAGAATATACCACCGGGGTGTTTGCTGGAGTGGATTATTATGGGAGCGTAAAGCCCGGAGGCATTTTAATTTGGGGCGCGAATCCGGCTGTCAGCGGCGCGGACGGGGAGCTGCAATGGCACGTCAAGGATGCGGCCCGCGCGGGAACGCCGCTTATCATTATTGACCCGCTGCCCACGGAGCTGACGCCGAAGGCCCGGTTATGGCTGCGTCCCCGGCCAGGGACGGATGGAGCGCTGGCGCTGGGCTTGCTGAATATTTTGATTGAAAACGGCTGGTATGACCGGGATTTTGTGGAGCGCTGGACGGTTGGATTTTCGGAGCTGAAAGCAAGATGCGCCGAGTATCCGGCGGAGAGGGTATCTCAAATCACATGGGTGCCGACGCCGGATATGGTGGAGGCGGCGCGTCTGATCGCGACCATAAAGCCTCTGGCGCTGGAATGGGGCTGCGCTGTAGAACAGACCAGCAATTCCTTTCAGACCTGCCGGGCCATTTATATGCTGCCGCTGCTGACCGGGAACTGGGATGTGCCGGGTGGCTTCGTGCCGAGCAAGGAGATCGCCCCTGCCGCCGATCCGCTGTTCGACCGGCTTTCTCCTGCCCAGGGGAAGAAGATCATATCCGGGGACTTTCCGCTAAACGACGGCACCGCCTCGCCGAAGATGTTTGCCCACCCCTGGCTGACGCTGGAGGCCATGCGCACAGGAAAGCCCTATCCTATCCGGGCGCTGCTGTCCCATGCGAACAACTCTCTGCTGTCTATGCCGGACGCAAGGCACACGTTTGAGAGCCTCAGCAAGCTTGAATTTTTCGTCTATATGGATTTTTTCAAAACGCCGACGGCGGAGCTTGCCGATATTCTTCTGCCTGCGGCGCTGTGGCCGGAGCTGGACTCTCTGTATCCGTTTCCTGAATTTGGCGACCAGGCGCTGCTTTGCCAGCAAAAGGTGGCGCAGGTGGGGGAGTGCAAGCCGGACGAGGAATTTTTCCTTGAGCTTTGCCGCCGTATGGGACTGGACTACGGCGCGGACTCGCAGCGGGAAATACTGGACGGGTGCCTGGAGGAAATGGGCCGCCGCTACCCCCAGTATGCGGGAATGGATTTTGACGCGCTGAAGCAGGCCGCCTATGTGGTGCCGCCGCGCAACTATTATCAATATAAAACCCATGGCTTTAACACCCCGTCCGGCAAGGCGGAGCTGTATTCCCAGCGCTTGAAGGACAGCGGCGGAGATCCGTTGCCGTTCTGGAGGGAGGATCAGGAAACGCCGGTCAGTCGGCCAGATCTTGCGGAACGCTTTCCCTTGATTCTTACCACCGGCGGACGCAGACAGCCTTATTTTATTTCCAATAACCGGCAGATAAAGTCGCTGCGGAAGCAGTGGCCGTTTCCCCGCGCCAGCCTGCATCCTGAAACCGCCGCCAAATATGGTATTCGGGACGGAGAATGGATCTGGATTGAAAACCAGCGGGGGCGTATTACCCAGAAAGCCTGGCTGAGGCCGGAAATGGATCCGCGGGTGATAAATTGTGAGATGGGCTGGTGGTATCCGGAGGCCGGCCCGCCGGACTATGGGTGGGAGGAGTCCAACATTAACCTGCTGACGCGGGGCGAGCCGCCCGGAGACCCTTTCAGCGGCGCTTATCCTTTGCGAGGGCTTCTGTGCCGGGTATACCCCAATACAAACTGCGAAATAGAAGCCAGGTACCGCCGCTGGATGGATGCGGAACAGCTGTGAGCGTTGATTTCCAGGTATTGACAAACGTGCCACAAAAGGAATAAAATAATAATCTATCTGTAACGGGAGAGTAAAGTTATGCTTTATCAGGAAATCAAAACGCTTTATGAAAAGCTTCGGCTCAAGCACTATCACGAGCTGTTCAGCCGCGTCAAGGAGCGGGACGGCTCTCTGAGCGCCACGGAGGCTTACGCCGCCGACGTCATCTATCTGCTGAAAAATCCTACCGTCAGCACCTTTGCGGACACGCTGGGCATTTCCCAGCCCAACGCGACCTATAAAATCAACAACCTGGTCTCCAAGGGCTATGCCATGCGCTCCACCTCTGAGGAGGATCGGCGGGAGTGCCACGTGACAGTGGGGGATCGGTTCTATTCTTATTACAATACCGACTATCCCTTCATTGCCAACGGCGTGGAGGAGCTGAAGCAGTCCTATACCCCGGAGGAGCTGGAACTGTTCGAGCGGATTCTCAGCGACCTGAACAAGGTGCTGTAAAAAAATTCCCCTTGACTTGAAAAAAGTTGTTGACAGATCGAAAAAAAGGTGTTAAGATAACACCTGTTGCGAGGGAGTGGTTCCCAATCGCACGGTCTGCCAGGGGTTCAAACAAATCGTTTTCACACCCCGGCTTTTCAATTCAATATATAATCATAGCCCATCTGGGGGTATAGCTCAGCTGGGAGAGCGCTTGAATGGCATTCAAGAGGTCAGCGGTTCGATCCCGCTTATCTCCACCAAATTTCAGGCTATGATATATATAAACCGTCTTCTTCGGAAGGCGGTTTTCTTATGCATATGAACACATTACGGTAGGCCGCCCAAAGGTATGAGAAAGCCCCCCAGCAGGGCTGGGCAACGATTTGGAAAAGGAGGAACGGACAGTGGAAAAAGAGTATTTCTATGTGGTATGGAACGACTGGGGTATCCGCCTGAGCCATCTGAACACGGTCGGAGCCAGATTCATTGACTACATCCGGGACGAGGCGGGGACACCCATCGGCATCAAGATGTCCTATGACGGCGGTCAGGGCTACGGCTTTGACTACAGTGACAGCCGGGTAGAGCTGTATCCCGGCCCGGAAGTGAATCTGCCCTACACGTATTCCATCGACATAGATGACGACGACTGGGTCGACAGCGGGGGATTCATCACTGTGGAACTGCGCCCCCTCAAGGAGCCGCTGGACTTCGAGGAGGAGCAGGGCAAAACGGAAAAGCATTGAGAAGCGTGAGATTTTGCAGTTCAGGCCGGAGAGCGAGCGGTATCTCCCCGGCCCCCGGCCTGCTGCGCCGGATTGACGGAATCGTGGCATAAAAATACCAGGCTGAACCTCAAAGGAAGTCCAGCCTGGTATTTTTGCGTTGATTTGATGCTGTGATCGGCGCTTTTAGTCCGTCATTCCAGGCGTCCCGGTCATATCCCTGACGTATTGAGCCAGTTCGCCGGAGCAGGGAATACTATTCAATGGAGATCCTGTCGTTATAGTTCCCCCAGAAATAATCCGCGATAAAGGAGCCGTAGTTTTCTTGGGAGACGTATATCCTGGCGCGGCTGGGCGCGCCGTCCAGCAGGCCCGTCCAGGGAACAAGGATGCCGCCGCCCTGGGCATCGATGTAGATGCCCGTCAGGCTGGTGGTTGTGCCGAACGCGCCGGCCATAATGCGCTCGATATTGGACTGAATATAGATGCTCTTGACCTGGCAGCCGTCAAAGCAGCCCTCGTCGATGGCCAGCACCTTTTCCCCGTCGATTTCCCAGGGAACCTCCAGGGTGTCCTGCTGCTTGCCCTCGTCGGTCACGCCGGTAAGGATCAGGCCGTCCCCGCCGGAATAGGCTTCCGCGATGAAGTATTCCGCGTCCTCGTTGGAGCCGGTTTCCTCCACCTCCGGGGTGGGGGTGGGAGTTGCCTCGGTGTCTTCCGTCTCCTCGGTCTCCGTATCCTCTGTTTCCACAGTGTCCTCGTCCTCGATCTCGCCGGTAGGCTCGCCGGAGCCGTCGCCCCGCTGGGGCGGTGCGGGCTGCTCGATGGAAACAAGCTCGCCGTCGGAGATGACGTTAATTAAATCCTGTATCAGCCGGGTGGTGTGGACGATAGCGCCCCGGTCTGTGAGGTGGTAGTTGGTGTCATAGAAATATCCGGCGTCCATAATATAGTCCGTAATGTCGGAGATGACCTGGCAGTTGATATTTTCCCGGATATAGGTGGCAAAGGCCAGCACGCCCTCCTCGTCCTGCTGGACGGCCAGCTCGTTCATGGGCGGCCAAGAGTAATATACCGTGGCCCCCTGGCTCTCGCAGTAGGCGATGTATTCGTTCACATAGTCGATGAACTCATCCTCCACAATGGAGGGATCCAGGTCAACCAGCACCTCCGTGTCGTACCAGTCGTCCATAATAGGCTCCTCGCGGGTGTAGATGAGGTCTCCGTATTCGTTGAAGGAGTCGTGGTCATATACGCCGTCCGGCTCCGGCTTGCCGAAGCGGTAGAAATTCAGCTTCTGCGTGGCGTATGACCAGAAGCTGCCCAGCATATCGCCCCAGTTGTGGGGGCGAATCTTGAAGAGCATGGTGAAATCGCTGTCTATGCACTCCCACGTGATCTCGCCGTTGAAGTACATGGACATGGTCTGGGAATCGGTCTCCGGGGCCAGAACAATAATGTCCCCCTCGTTTATATAGCCGCGGGTCAGATCCATCATAACCGTGGTGCCAAGCGGCCCGTACAGGCCGAAGTTCACCACCGGCATACCCAGATATTCCTCCATAAGCTGACTGTTGATGCCAAAGGCCACGCTGCTGCCGCCGATGACGATGACCTTGTTTTCCTCCGTCGCGTCCACCGTGCGGAGGCGAAGGTATTTATCCGCCAGCTCGCCGAGGTAGAGGTGGTCGAACTGCTCCGGCAGAATCAGAACGGTTGCCACCACCACGAAAAGACCCAACGCCAGCACCAGGAGGACGGCGATCATGATTTTCAGTGTTTTGCTCATTCGTTCTCCTTAGCGTCAGAATTGGAAATAGATGAAGGCGGAGGCTCCGTCCCCGGCCAGAAGCAGGAGCCAGGATGCGGCCACAGCCAGCAGCAGAAATGCGCTGACCTCTGCCGTCACGAGGGAGCCGCCCGCCGGGCGGCGGACAGGCCAGTCGTGGACGAAAATGCGGTCTATCAGGGTCATGATAACAAGGCTTGCGATGGTGATGCCCGCGTCCACCCAGTCCATGCCCAAAAGGCCGAAGGTACCCCGGAACATCCAGTTGGTGAACAGGTTTTTCAGCAGGATGCCCAGGTCAGATACGGAGTTTGCCCGGAAGAATATCAGCGCGAAGCTACACAGGACGAATACCACCGCCATCTGCCAGAAGGCGAAAAGCCTGCTTTCTCGGTTTATATGGAGCTTGTCCTGAAGTCGCTCCCGACCCCGCTCGGTGACGCGCTCAATGACCTGATACAGCCCGTGGATAGCGCCCCACAGCACATATGTCCATGCCGCCCCGTGCCACAGGCCGGAGAGGAGGAAGGTGATGAACAGGGCCACGCAGGGCGGAAACATGGAGCCGAAGCGGGGCTTTTTGAGCTTCTTGCCAATCTTGCGGGCGAAGCGGGTCAGCTTTTTGTTCATGGCCAGGGGATAGAACACATAGTCCTGGAACCAGCTTGTGAGGCTGATGTGCCAGCGCTCCCAAAATTCATGGCAACTCCGGGAGGAGTAGGGGAGGTTGAAGTTCTGCGTCAGCTTCACGCCCATAATGCGGGCGCAGCCCACGGCGATGTCCGTATAGCCGGAGAAATCGCAGTATACCTGGAACGAGAACATGACCGTCGCCAGGATGATGGCCGGGGCTGTGGCGGTGGAGGGGTCTGAATACACCGCCACCACGAAGGTGGCAAGTTGGTCGGCCACCACCACCTTTTTGAAAAAGCCCGCGATGAGCGTTTTCATTCCGGCGTGGAAGTTGTCCTTTTGAAAATGATGCTCCGCCTTGAGCTGGGGCAGAAGGTTCTGCGGCCGCTCGATAGGCCCCGCCACAAGCTGGGGGAAGTAGGAGACGAACAGCGCGTAATATCCGAAATGGTGCTCAGCCTGGATAGTGCCGCGGTATACGTCGATGACGTAGGACAGCGTCTGGAAGGTATAGAAGGAGATGCCCACCGGCAAAATCAAATCCAGCAGGAAATCGTCCACATTCAGGGACACGGCCCGGAGAATCGCCGTCACTGTGGAGGAGAGGAAGTTAAAATACTTGAAGAAGAACAGCACGCCCAGACAGGCACAAAGCGCGATCGCCAGGCACAGCTTTTTCTTCTTTTTGCTCTCGCAATGCTCCATGGCGCGGGCGGCGGTATAGCTGACCACGGTGGTGAACAGGATGAGGAACACCAGCCGGGGATTCCAGCTCATATAGAAATAGTAGCTGGCCGCCAGCAGAAGCATCCAGCGGAATCGGTGGGGCAGCAGGAAGTACAGCAGCGATACCACCGGGAAGAAGATAAGAAATTGAATGGAGTTAAAGGTCATGAGCGCCGCCCTCCAAACAGAAACAGAAGTCCGAAAGCGCCGGAGATGAGGTAAAACAGCAGCACATAGCGCCAGGTATAGGTCAGGAAGAACAGCACCGGCAGCGCCGCGCCCATCCACAGCAGACTGAGGACGGAAAAGGGCTTTGCCAGGGGCCGCACGAAGGCGGCCAGCGCCAACAGTAGCACAGACACCCCGCAAAGGGCCAGGAAAATGTAGTCAGATGATGTCATGAAAAAGCGAATACCCTTCTGATGTATTGCCCCGGAAGGGCTGGCTTAGTCCGCGGCCTCCTCAGAGAGGGAGGCGAAATACTCGTTCAAATCCTCCGCAAGCTGGGTGGTGTATATCTCCCGGCCATCGGCGGAAAGGTGGTAGTCGTCGTCAAAGAAGATCTCCGGCTCGAAGATGTTCTCCTGCAAATCGCTGATGATGGTGATGTTCAGCACCTCGTCCAGATAGTCCTCAAAGTCCTCCATGGCCTCGTCAGTCTGATAGCTGTAGAGGGAGTTTTCGTTGAGCGGGGTGAACGCCATGGCGTAGGTCACGCCCATATCGTCCAGCCGGGAATACTGCCGGTTTAAGTAATAGACCATGTAGCTATACAGCCAGTCGCCGCTGAAATAAATGCTCCGGCCTGTGTGGAAGTCCGCGCTGCCGTTTGCCTTCGCGATGATCTTCAGGGTGCCCTGGATGTCATAATAGCCGTTGGGGGCCAGGGTACTTTGGTAATCCTCATAGGTCATATCCGTCATGCTGGCGCGGGAGGTTAGATAGGTGCAGAAGGAGTTAAAAAACTCCGTGTACTGCCCCGCGTCCACCCAACTGAACACGTTGTAGCAGCTCTCAAAGGAACGGAAGCTCTCCCACCGGCACTGGACGCCGCCGAGCTGCCAGAAGCTGTATTCCGTGATTTGCAGGAGCATATCGCCTTCCCGCAAAAAGTGCATGGCCCACTCGCTGGTCATGTTGAACAGGTTCGCCCCGTTGGAGCCGCAGTTGAGGACGATGTAGTCCTCGTCTATCAGTTCCTGCAAAAGCTGGGCGTCCAGGGCATAGGCCGTGGAGGAGCCGCCCAGGCATATCATGATGGGGTCGTCGGTCTCCTGTGTCCAATAGGCCATCAGCTCTACCTTCTTGGAGTGGTTATTGAACCAGTTGGAGAACTTCGGGTTCGTGGCCGCGCTGAAATACACGGTGGTCAGGCTCTCGTCGTTGTCAAAGGAATCGTCGGAAATATAGGTCAGGGAGTCGTATACATATACGGTGGTAAGGTTTGCGCACTCATTGAAGGAATAGTCCTCGATGACCTGGAGGCAGGAGGGCAGCACCAGCGTGGTCATTTCGGCCCCGGTCAAGGCTCCCTCGGCCACGCCCACGACAGGCTCGCCGTTGAAGGTGGTGGGGATGCTGACCTCGTCAAAATCGCCTACATAGCCGGATACCATCCAGCCCTCGTAGTCGTAGCTGTAGTCAAAGCTGAAATAGCGGCTGGGGGTCTGCTCGCTCCAGACGCAGTAAAGCTCGATGACCTCGTCTGTGTCCTCGAAGGCCTTGCCGCCCACGTTATAGAACTCGCCGGAGCCGTCCGGCTCGGTGTTGTAGCCAATCAGCGTATAGCCCTCGTATTCGAAATATCCCATGTCCGCCAGTGTGTTGGGATAGAGATAATAGGCGAGGGAGAACTCGTCCCAAAGCGTGTCGTTCCCGGTCTCCACAACGGTGCCGCCGTTTGCGTGATACAGCACGAGGGCGGTGTCGTCAGAGCGGAAGTTGCCGTATATATAGGTGTCCTCCTCCAGCGTGAAGGTGTAGTCCTTGTCATAGCTCAGCACGGTGCCCCTGTTTTCCAGGGTGTCGCCCAGTGTCCAGCAATAAAAGGCCGCGTCGTCCCCCCAGGTGGCGTGGATAGTGATTTCCGTACCCGGCTCATAATAGCCCTCAGAGTTGGCGCTGTAGACGTTTCCCTGGTCGTCCTCGCAGCGCAGGGAAAAGATATAGCCGGTGTCCACGGCGGAGGTCTCGCTCTTGGCGCCGAAGCTGATGGCCAGCGCCGCGCCGGAGCAGGCGCACAAAAGCGCCAGTCCCGCCACTGTAAGGGCGATGATAAGTACACGAACAGTCTTTTTCACATTATCCACCTTCCTGCGGTCAAAGACCGCCTGGCTGCAAGAGTGTTGGATGTCATTCTGTCGCCTGAATGAAACAACTATCTTATAGCATACGTCAAAAGAGTTACATTTTCAACCTCAAAACCCTTTAAATTTGTTAAATCTTCAAATAAAAATTTTATACCTTCCATATATATTTATATATAAGCCCAGACTTTG
>JAJPYE010000008.1 GCA_021205095.1 Oscillospiraceae bacterium
TCCCCGCATGGCGGGGAGGTGGCAGCGCCTTGGCGCTGACGGAGGGGTTCCCCCGCCTGCACTACGTTACAAAGGCGGTGGAGGGGTTCCCCCGTCCGCACCACGTTACACCAGCTTCCGCCCCATCAGAACTCCCATCACGGAGCTCATCATCAGGCCCCGTGTCCAGCCGGAGCTGTCGCCCAGGCAGTGGAGGCCGGGGACGTTGGTGTTGAAGTCCTTGTCCATGCGGATGCAGTTGGAATAAAATTTCAGCTCCGGGGAATAGAGCAGCGTCTCATAGGCGGCGAAGCCGGGGACTACCTGATCCATGGCCTTGATGAAGTTGATGATATTGATCATGGCCCGGTAGGGCATGGCGGCGGTGATGTCTCCGGCCACCACGTCCGGCAGGGTGGGGCGGACGTTGGAGCGGTCAAGCTCCTTCTGCCAGGTGCGCTTGCCGTCCAGAATATCCCCGAACCGCTGGACGAGGAGCTGGCCGTTCGCCAGCATATTGGTCAGCTCTCCCACCTTCTGGGCGTAGGCGATGGGCTGGTTGAAGGGGACGGAGAAGTTATGGGAGCAGAGGATGGCAAGGTTTGTGTTCTCGCTTTTCAGCTCCTTATAGGAGTGGCCGTTGACCACGGCAAGGCCGTTGTCGTAATTTTCCTGGGCCACGAAGCCGCCGGGGTTCTGGCAGAAGGTTCGCACCTTATTTTTAAAGGGGGGCGGGTAGCCGATGAGCTTGGATTCATAGAAGGCCCGGTTCACCGTCTCCATGACCTCGTTTCGCACCTCCACCCGGACGCCGATGTCCACCGTGCTGGGGACGTGGTCGATGCCATAGGTGGAGCATAGCCCCTCCAGCCAGTCCGCGCCCCGGCGGCCTGTGGCCACCACGGTTTCCTCCGCGTAAAGCTCATAGTCCTGATGGCCGTCGGTGTACGTCACGCCCCGGCACCGGCCCTCCTGGATGATGAGACCCGTACACTCCGTCTGGAACAGGATCTCCACGCCCTTGTCCTGGAGCCAATGCTCGATGTCCTCATAGAGTTTGTGGGCCTTTTCCGTTCCCAGGTGGCGGATGGGGCAGGAAACCAGCTTCAGCCCCGCCTGGATGGCGCGGGTGCGGATCTGCTTGACCTCCTCCGTCTCCTCCAGACCCTCCACGTGCCGGTCGGCCCCGAATTCCAGATAGATGCCGTCGGTGTAGTTTATGGTCTCCTGGGCCAGCTCCGCACCGATAAGATTGGGCAGGTCGCCTCCTACCTCGCAGGACAGGGACAGCTTCCCGTCGGAGAAGGCCCCGGCCCCGGAGAAGCCGGTGGTGATGGCGCAGTTGGGCTTGCAGTTCATGCAGCGGTTGGTCTCCGCCTTGGGGCAGTGGCGCTGCTCCACGCTTTTGCCCTTTTCCATAATGGTTATTTTCTTCGTGGAGCCGCGCCGGAGCATTTCAATGGCGGTGAAGATGCCCGCAGGGCCTGCGCCCACGATGACAACGTCTGTTTTATTCATGGCTGTATCATTCCTTTTCTGTATGGTGCAATGGCCGCCAGGCTGTGTTATAATGGGGGCCAGAAACTATATCACCATTGTATATGGTGCCACCAGAAGCAGATTTTGTCAAGAGGCGAGATTATGGATTTATACCTTTCAGGACATTCGTATAAATACGCGGCGGAGCAGATGCTCCTGACCATGTTCCCCCAGGAGCGGCCCATCTATCCCGACGGGGAACCCACCGGCGACCGGGCGGAGATTTCCCTTTCGGCGGGGGAGGCGGCGTGTCGGTTAATCCGCCAGGGCCGGGCTTTTGAGGGGAAGGCCGTTGTGGAGCCATACGCAAACGACCGGGAGCGGGTGCGGATGGAGCAGCGGGCGGTGAAGCTGGCCTTCTACCGGGCGGCGCTGGCCTCCGGGGTTCCTCATCCGGCCTGGGGGGCGCTGACCGGGGTGAAGCCGGGAAAGCTGATGGCCCAGTATCTCCGGGCCGGGAAGGGCTGGGAGGACTTCGCCGCCGATTTCGACGTATCCCCCGACCGGGCCAGGCTGTGCCAGCGGACGGCCCAGGCGGCCCTGGATGCCAAGGCAAGCCTTGCGCCGGGGGATGTGGGGCTGTACGTGGGCATCCCCTTCTGTCCCACCCGGTGCGCTTACTGCTCCTTCATCTCCAGCGCCGTGGGGAGCAGCCGGGGGATGATAGAACCCTATTTAAACGCCCTGTCCGGGGAGATCCGGCAGGTGGGGGCGGAGATCCGGGCGGCGGGGCTTCGGCCTGTGGCGTTGTACTTCGGCGGGGGGACGCCTACCACGCTGACCCCGGAGCAGCTCGACCGGCTGTGCGGCCAGGTGGAGGAGGCTTTCGACCTGTCCGCCCTGCGGGAATACACCGTGGAGGCCGGGCGGCCCGACACCATCACCATGGAGCGGCTGGCCGTTTTGAAGGCCCACGGGGTGACGCGGGTGTCGGTCAATCCCCAGACCATGTCGGACGCGGTGCTGGAGACCATTGGCCGCCGCCACACCGCCCAGGACGTGGTGGACGCCCTGGCCCTGGTGCGCCGGGCGGGGGATTTTCAGGTGAATATGGATCTGATCGCCGGGCTGCCGGGGGACAGTGTGGAAGGGTTCCGACAGAGCCTTGACCGGGTGCTGGGCCTGGAGCCGGAGAATGTCACCGTCCATACCCTGGCCATCAAGAACGGCTCCCGCCTGGCGGAGCATCCCCAGGCATTGCCGGACGGAGCGGCGGTGGGCCGGATGGTGGACTATGCCATGGAACGGCTGACGGCAGCGGGATATGTTCCCTACTATCTCTACCGGCAGAAGTATATGTCCGGGGGCTGGGAAAACGTGGGCTGGGCCAGGCCGGGAACGGAGAACCTCTATAACATCCTGATGATGGAGGAGCTGGCCCCTATCTACGCCCTGGGTGCAGGCGGTTCCACCAAGCTGGTAGGTGAGGACGGTTCCATACAGCGGCGGGTGAATCCCAAGTATCCGAAGGAGTATATCGAGCGGGTGGGGAGTGGATGCTAAGGACTGTTGAAAAAGATGTGGAGAAAATGTTGGAAACTTTTTATAACTGTTGAAAACCTTGTGGAAAACGTGTTGGAAAGTTGGCTTTTCCACAGCGTCCGCCCTCGCGGCCCCGGTGCTTTCCTTGCCTGACCTAGACTAATCTTTTCTTATCTTACCTTACCTCGGTATACCATTTTAAAGTTTTTAACAATCCTGGACAAAAAAGACCAGGATTAGAGTAGAAAAACGGTATATTTATGTGAAAGACAGCATGGATTTATACAACCCTGCATGATAACGGTCAGGACGGATGAAGTTATTCCGGCTCCAGTCCCGGATATAGTACACCTTGCCGGGGAGGAGAGGGGTGAGAAAATCCATTTGGGTCAGCTCGTCCAGGGCGTCGGGGGACGCCTCCGTCATCCGCAGGACGGCCAGCGCCTCCACGCAGCCGTCGTCGTCCGCCGCCATGCCCAGGTCGTAATATAGCAGCCGCGCGCCGGGGGACAGACTTAAAAACCGGCTGCTGCCCACGATCGACCGGGCAAACATTCGCCGTTCCGCCATCGCAGTGCCTCCATTTCGCAAAAATCGAAGCAAACAGGTTGCTTTGTTTCAGTATTATAACATATTTTATCGCATTTGTCAAGACCTGGCGTTGCGTTTTAGCTGAACAAAGAAAAAAAGAAACGCACAGCGGAAGCTCCCGCTGTGCGTTTGTGGGTGTTTATGGTGCTATGCCGGGCATGGCAGAGGCTATGCCACCTGGGAATAGTCGATGATGGAAATCTGCTGCATCAGACTTTTTGCGGCCTCGATCATTTGTTCTAAACGCTGTACCACATCGGCGGTGTAGATGATTTCGTTACATTCGGTGCATTTATAGCACGGGACGTTGCGGACGATAATCAGGCACTCGCCCAGATCGGTGACGCTGGTGGTAAGACCTTTTTCAGCGGCTGCGCCGCACTCCTGACATCTCATTCTGACCGCTCCTTTCCTCCCCCGCTGGCCAGGAGGCTGTTGGCGGCCATGCCGACGACGATCAGGGCCAGGCCAGCGAATCCGGCGGCGGTGGGGAGATCGTCTCCCAGCACCAGCACGCCGCCCAGGAGGGTGAACACCACCTCTCCGCATTGGGTGGCCTCCACGGCGGCCAGCCTGCCCTGGTTCCCCTTCACCAGGTCGGTGGCGTGGAAGAACAATATGGTGGCCACCACCCCGGAAAACAGGGCCACGGCCAGGGACTGCACCGTCTGCCCCCCGGTGGGCCAGCCTGCGTTGCAGTAGGCCACGACGCAGGCCACAATCCAGAAGGGGATGCTGCACAGGGTCATGCCGAACACCCGCTCTATGGCGTCCATCTCCGGCGGACAGACCGTCATCATCTTGCGGTTCCCCAGGGGATAGGCGAAGGCCGCCACGGTGATGGGGATCAGGGCCACCAGGCCGCTTCCCGTCCCGGCGGACAGATTTTGAAGCTGGAGCAGCAGCACCCCAACCAGGATGAGACAGCTCATCCCCAGGTTTTTCAGGGGGATTTTCTGCCCGAACAGGGGGGTCAGCAGCACCCCCGCCACGATGGTGAGCTGCCAGGAGGCGGCGGTCAGCCAGGATTCCCCGTATACCGAGGCCAATGTCAGGGGCAGATAAAACAGCCCGAAGCCCACCGTACTCCACAAGATCCACTGCCAGGGCTTTTCCCGGATGGCCGCCAGCACAGGCCGCAGGCTGCGTCCCGGCGACACCGCCACCAGCAGCCCCAGCATGGGCAGCATGAAAATATACCGCAGCCCCGCGCTCCACAGCCAATACCCGCCGGAAAGGTTCATGCTTCGGTTCAGCAGAAAGGTAAAGGCGAAAAAGAACGAGGCTAAGATACCGTAGAACATAGCTTTCTTCATGAGATAGTCCTTCTGTTTGGGGCGGCGGGTCTTTTGCCCGCTGGACGTCGTTGGGCCTCCTCGACGTGCTATCAGCACGCCTTCGTCGGCCCGCCTAGCCAGCGAACAAAATCCCTCGCTGCGCATAGTCTGGGGACGAGGGTTCCTCGCCGCGCATAAACTGTCAGTTCAGAGCTGATGCGATGCAATCCAGCGGAGCAGCTCCTCAAAACCGCACTGACTGGCGGCGAGACGCAGGAATATATCCACAAGCTCCTCCTGCGTGTAGGAAAGCTCCACATTGTTCAGCGCCAGAAAGACCAGCATGGCGTGGGCGCCGATGCGCTTGTTTCCGTCGATGAACCCGTGGTTTTTCACCAGGCCATAGCCAAGCCTGGCCGCCTTCTGCTGGATAGAGGGGAAAGCCTCCGTGTTTTCGTAGCTCTGAAACGGGGCGTTGAGGGCGGATTCCAAAAGCCCCTCGTCCCGGATGCCGCCGCTACCGCCGGTTTCTCGAATCAGCGCCTCATGCAGCGCGATGACCTGCGCGGTTGTTAGCCGGATCATTTTGCCAGCGCCTCATAGGCGGGGCGGTTTTGGGCTATCAGGCGCTTTGAGACGGCGAGAACGTCCTCGTCCCTGGCGAGCTGCTCCGCCTCGGCGGCGCTGAACTCGATGAGAAGATACCGGGGGGCGTTGTTTTTCAAAATCACAACCGGCCCGCCCTCGTCCACCATCCGGGCCACGCGGGAAAAATTCTGGTTCGCCTCCGTGATGGAGACAAGATTGTTCGTGTTCACGTTCATGGGTCGCTCTCCTTTCGGTGCTTTTCTATAGTATACACGGAGTTTAGGAGAAATTCAACCTATTTTAAGATAGTCCTTCTATTTGGGGCGGCGGGTCGAATCCCTCGCCGCGCATTGTCTGGGGGTGCTCTTTTTTGGTGCCGGTTACGGGGGAAACCCCTCCGTCAGCGCCAAAGGCGCTGCCACCTCCCCTTTCAGGGGAGGCTTCCATCGTTGCAGTCAGCTCTTTGCAACGAACTGCGTGACAAACAATGCTCTCCTTTAGTGCGCACTAATTAAGAGGATAGTCTGCTTTGCAGTGCGTAATAATGCGCCAGCGTTGTATTATGGAAGCCTCCCCTGAAAGGGGAGGGGGACCGCCCGAAAGGGCGGTGGAGGGGTTCCCCCGTCGGCACTGCGTTACAAAGGCGGTGGAGGGGGTGTCCCCATCCCGCGTCAAAATCACAAACGAGGCCGCAGCAAAACGCTGCGGCCTCGCTGGTTTTATGGGGTGGGATTAGTAGTAGCACAGCTCCCGTGCCGCGGCGTCCAGGGCGTCCCGGTCGTCGGGGTGGGCGATGGAGATCAGGGCCTTGGCGCGCTCGCGCACGTCCATGCCGCGCAGGTTCACATAGCCGTACTCGGTGACGACGTACTGGACATAGTTGCGCTGGTGGGTGACGATAGCGCCGGGGGTGAGCTGGGCCTTGATCTTGGGCATACCCTTCTTGGTGCGGCTGGTGAAGGCCATGATGCCCTTGCCATGCTCGGCGTAGTAGGTGCCCAGGGTGAAGCAGAAGCCGCCGCCGGAGCCGGAATACTGGGTGGGGCCGATGCTCTCCGCGCAGATCTGGCCGGTCAGGTCGATTTCCACCAGGGTGTTGATGGAGACCATGTGATCCTGGCGGGCGATGTTGAAGGGGTTGACTACCTCCGGGCCGGGCTTCATGACGCACTTGGGGTTGTCGTGCAGGTATTTATACAGCTCATGGGTGCCGTCGGCGAACACGCCCACGTGCAGCTCCTTGTCGTAAGCCTTGTTCTTGCCGGTGATGACGCCCTTGTCGATAAGGTCGGCCATGGAGGAGGTGAACTGCTCGGTGTGCAGGCCCAGGTCGTTCTTGGTCAGCAGATAGCGGCCCACGGTGTCGGGGATGCCGCCGATGCCCATCTGGATGGTGTCGCCGTCGTCGATCAGGCCCGCCACGGTCTTGCCGATCTGGTCCTCCAGCTCGGTGGTCTGCATACCGCCGATGCAGTACTCCGGGGTGTCCACTTCATACAGCAGGGTGACGGCCTCCACCGGCACGGCCACAGAGCCGTTCATGTAGGTCAGGTTGGGGTTGACCTCCAGGATGATCTTCTTCTTCTGCTCGATGGCGTCCTTCACGGCGTAGTACTCGATGGTCTGGTTCATGCCGATGTACATGTTGCCATGCTCGTCCATGGGGGAGACCTGCGCGGTGAAGATGTTGCAGGGCCGGTGCATATTGACGCTGCGGTAGTAGTTGGGCAGGTCAACGGGGATAAACATGGCGTTGCGCATTTTGTGGGCCTTGCGGTAGCTGGGGCCGTAGAAGTAGTTGGCGCAGTTGATGTGTCCGTCCATGCCCGGCGTGGTCAGGAAGGGATAGTCGCCGATGCGGCTCTTATACACGATGACGTTCTCCACGCGGGGAGCGATCTCGTGCAGGCGGCCAAACAGGGTGGTGGGCTCGTTGTAGTTGTTGGAGCACCAGATAACGTCCCCGGACTGGATCAGATCCAGCGCCTGATCCACGGTGCCCTTCTTGGATTCGTAGATTTTTTTGTAATCTTCGTAGGTGTAGGCCATGGTTCACTCTCCATATGTAATATTTTTATTTATTGACACTCCCCTTATTATACCAAACCGCACAGGTTTTGCAAGAGTGGGTTTTGCGCCTTTTGGGGAAATTGGGCGGGGGCGGTCAGTCGCCGGAATTGAAGGCGACCAGTGCTTCCCAGTCGATGCTGCCGTCGTCCCGGCAGAACCTGTTGGAAAACTCCCGCACCAGCCTGTTGCACGCTCTGTTATAGCTTTCCTTATAAGCGGCGACGTACTGCTCCGGCAGGGTTCCCATAAAGCCGATGATTTTGATGTAGAAATCCTCATCCCCGGTCAGGGCGGCCCAAAACTGCTTTCCGGCCAGCTCCTGATATATTTTGGGCCTGCCCCGTCCGCTGGAGCTTTTCCTTCCGTAGCAATAACCGATATACGCCTCGTACCGCATCCGGGCCTGCTGCGCCAGCTTGGAGGCTGCCATGAAATTCTGCTCCTGGCGCTTTTTGCTGTCGGCGTTAAACACCGACGGGCCGCTTTTGACGGCCACGGCGTAGATTGTGTTGGAGGCATTATCCTGCACCATGATGTCGATGCCCTCTGCCAGGGCCTTGTTGCCGCCGCTGGCAGCGATGGCGATGGGCTCAAAAAAGCAGTTGCCGAAAAGCGTCTCCTCGCTGGAGCTGACAAACGCGCTTAAAACGGATTCCACGATTTCGGAGGCGTTTTCCATCGCCTTCGCCCGATAGAGATAAGGGTTTTTGCGCTTCATAATCTTTACAATGTCCAGCTTGTCGATTTTTTCAATCAGCGTGCTGTAAAAGGTTTCCAGCGCCGAGGCGATGGCCGCTGTGACGGCGGCTTCGTCGTATGAATTGTTAATAGCCAATGGCTGTTCCTCCCAGCTCCAGGGCGTCCCGGATTTTATTGTGGACGGCAGTGCCTCGAAATCGTTTGGTTTCCACCACCGCCGTGTTCTCTGCGGCGGCCACGACGGCCATGCCAATGGCCGTTCCAAGGCCCACCGGCACGGCGTTTCCGATCTGTCTGTATTTTGCCGCCGTGGTTCCTGCAAAGACCCAGTTGTCGGGAAACTGCTGGAGTCTCGCGTATTCCTTGACACTCAGGGGCCTGTCCAGCCGGGGGTGGCAGAGCATGGTCGCCTTCTGCGCCGGGGACGTGGTGAGGGTAGGGGAGGGCTGGGCATAGGACAGCCGCCTGTAAAAGCCCACCTTGCCGCCGCCGGATTCATAGGCGCCGCCCATGGCGGCGGGGATCAGCTCCGCCGGAAGGTCTTTCCAGTTGCCGCCCTCCGGAACCATGCGGAGATATTTTTTCCGCTCTGCGCTCAGCGTGGCACATTCGCCTGTATCCGTTTCCAAATCCCGGATCGCGTCCCCTACGGTTTTCCAGCGGTATGCGGGGTTCTGATGGGCCTGAAAATGGGTGGGTACCGGCAGGAAAATATTTTCCTGATCCCGGCTGCCAATGAGGACGAAGCGCTCTCTGAACTGGGGAACGCCGTAATTGACCGCGTCCAGCAGACCATAGACCGTCTTGTAGCCCAGCTTGTTGAATTCTGCAAGAATTACGTCCAGCACCGTACCCAGCCGCTGGGCCGGGTCGGCTTCGTCCCGTTCCGCTGTGGGAACGTGCTTCAGCGGCGCGGATAGGAGGCCCTTTACATTTTCCATAACGAAAAACCGCGGGCGGATATAGTCGATCATGCGGATGAAATCCATGAACAGACTGCCTCTTGGGTCGTTGATGCCCATGCGCTTTCCGGCGGTGGAAAAGGGCTGACAGGGCGGCCCGCCGCAGATCATAAACGGTTCCCCGACGTTCAGCCCGGCGGCGTCCAGCAGCGCCTGGGGCTGAATCTCCCGGATGTCGCCGCCTAAAACGGCGTGGCCGTTGGCTTCCATGGTCTCCACGCAGGCGGCGTCAATATCCTGCCCGACGACCACGTTCAGGCCGGCGCTGATCATGCCGAGATCAAGACCCATGGCCCCGGAGAAAAGGGAGATCACGTCCCGGTTGGAGGCATATGGTTCATAAGCGGCGCTTGATTGATTCAGTGGCATTGTGTTTTCCTCCCTTCTTCCCCCTCACTTCATCCACTTTCCCAGCTCCTGGGGGGTGTTGAACAGGGGGATGGAGCGGACGGACGGGGCGGCGGGCTTGCCATCGGCCTCGGCCTCCTTTTGGGCGATGGGGGCGTCGGAATAGAAATGGCCCAGCCGGATATGGCGCAGCTCATGGGCCAGCGCTGTTTGCAGCTCTGACTCAGGATACAGGGTGTTCAGATAGATGTCGAAGGTGCCGTCGTCGTTAGGGAAGGTGATGGCCTTCACGCTGCGGTTGGGAAAGTCCAGGCGGCGGATATAAAAATCGCTGTCGTCCATAGGTTATTCGGCGGTGAAGCTGCGCATGGCGGTGAAGAAGTCCACCACCGCCTCCACCTCCTGGGGGGCCGCGCCGTCCACGCTTTTCAGCAGGGCGCGGATCTCCGGGCGGGTCTCCACCATCTCCAGATAGCGATCCAGCGAGTCGCTGGAATCCGGCTCAATCTGGTCGCTCTCCCCGGTCAGCCAGCCGGGGTTGATGTTCAGATAGGCCGCGATGGCCCGGAGAATGGGAACCTTGGGGGACTGGATCTGCCCCCGCTCATAGCGCATGATGGTGGTCTTGTTCATGCCGACGCTGGCGGCCACCTCGTCCAGAGTCTTGCCCCGCAGGACGCGGGCGCTCTTTAAGCGCGCGCCCATCACATGGGGACTGATGCTGATGGTCGTAGTCATAGAGAAACCTCCTGATTATCATTATGCGAATTATATTAGTTTTTGGTAGCTTTATTTGTTGCGTAAAACAAAAATCATTGATTTATCAATGGTTTGCGAAATTTAGTATACCACAAACCGTTGCGGATTGCAAGAAAAAGGCTTGACTTTTTTGAAAGACTGTATTACAACTATGGCAACGAAACGCAACGGAGGAAATTTCTTATGAAAAATAAATGTGCTAACTGCAAGTATTCGACAGCTCTTTATACGTTTGAAGATAGCAAAATGGTTCGCTGTTGCGGCTATAATCTGGTGAAATTTGTTCATCGGCCCTGCCCGGCGGGGGAAGGATGCACGGTATTTGTTGCAAGACGACCGCAAAAGCAGGGGAGCGCATGGCGATGAGTCCCCTGGAGTACATAGAGGAGAACCTGTCCATCCGCACCAAGGACGCCCAAATCGTCCCCTTCCGGCTGAACGCCGCCCAGCGGCGGCTGTACGACGCCCTGGAGGCCCAGCGGCAGGCGGGAAAGCCCATGCGGGCCATTGTGCTGAAGGCGAGGCAGCTCGGCTTTTCCACCCTGGCCCAGGCCCTGATTTTCCAGCGGACGGTGACGCGACCCAACGTGACCAGCCTGGTGGTGGCCCACCGGGAGGACGCGGCGGCCACGCTGTTCAATATGTCCCGCCTGTTTTATGAGACCATGCGGTCGGACATACGCCCCAGGTGCCGCACCGCCAACAGCCATATGCTCCTGTTCGATTCCCCGGAGCGGGATCCGGCCCGGAAGGCCCGCGACCCCGGTCTGAACAGCCGCATCCGCTGCGCCACCACTGGTGGGGCGGGAGTGGGGCGTGGAGACACGATTCACAACGTTCACGCCTCAGAATTTGCCTACTGGGTGGGGGATAAGGCCCAAACGTGGACGGCCATCATGCAGGCCGTCCCCTCGGAGCCGGACACCATGGTCATCGTGGAAAGCACCGCCAACGGCTTCGACCAGTTCCACGCCATGTGGGAGGCGGCGGTGGCCGGGGAGAGCGACTTCGTCCCCCTGTTTTTTCCCTGGTTTGAAAACCCGGACTATCGCCGAACGCCCGACCCGGACGCGGTCTGGACGGCCCAGGAGCGGGAGCTTCAGGCGCGGTACGGCCTGGACGAGCGGCAGCTCGCCTGGCGGCGGTGGTGCATCCGCAACAACTGCGCCGGGGATGAGCGGGTGTTCCGGCAGGAATACCCCTCCTGCCCGGAGGAGGCGTTCCTGACCAGCGGCCAGTGCGTGTTCGATTCTGAGCTTCTGGCGAAGCGGCGGAGTCAGACCCGCAGCCCGGCCATACAGGGGCGGTTCGTCTGCGACGTCGGGCCGGAGCCGGCGGCCCCCCGGAACCCCAGGTTCCGGGAGGAGGAGCGGGGCATGGTGCGGATCTGGAAGCCGCCCCTTCCCCGGCGGCCCTACGTCATCGGCGGGGACACGGCGGGTACCGGCTCGGACTTCTTCACCGCCCAGGTGCTGGACAACACCACCGGGGAGCAGGTGGCCGTCCTCCGCCATCAGTACGACGAGGATCAATACGCCCGCCAGCTCTATTGCCTGGGCCGGTACTATAACGACGCCCTCATTGGGGTGGAGACCAACTATTCCACCTACCCCGTGAAGCTGCTGGCCCTAATGGGCTATCCCCGGCTGTACGTCCGGGAGACCCCGGACACCTTCACCGGCTCCCTGCTGGACGCCTACGGCTTTGAGACCACCAGCCGCACCCGGCCTGTGATCATCGCCCGGCTGGTGGCCGCCTTCCGGGAGAACCCGGAGCTGTTCAACGATCCCCTGACTCTGGGGGAAATGCTGACCTTTCAGTATAACCAGCGCCGCCGCCCGGAGGCATTGCCCGGCGAGCATGACGATCTGGTCATGGCCCTGGCCATCGCCTGGGAGATCCGGGATCAGCAGTCCTATCTGGAGGAGCCGGAGCCGTCCCACCGCACCCGCTGGACGCCGGATATGCTGGAGGACTATTGGCGGGCGACCCCCGAAAACCGGGCTGTTTTGGAACAAATGTGGGGGAGACTGTGGTAATTTTTGATTATTTTGTACAAAAAGTGGGGTATATGTGGGGAATGTGACAGCGTTGGGCTTTGCCCTGCGGGGCCGCCCCTGGCGGGGCGGCGAACCCCTCCACCATGCTGGCGCATGGTTCCCCTCCCCTGAAAGGGGAGGGGGACCGCCCGAACAGGGCGGTGGAGGGGTTCCCCCGTCGGCACTACGTTACAAGGGCGGTGGAAGAGAACCACCCTCCATGGGAAGCAAAAGTGGGGAACCGTCCCAAAATTCACCGCCAAATCACGCCAAAAGTGGCACACAAGTGGGGAATCAAAACCAAAAATCCAAAAAGTGGGGGGAAGTGACCATGAATTTACCGCAAAATAACCGCAAAAGTGGGGAACAGGTGGGTTGGTGGTGTTGGGTGTTTGGATGGTTATCATAAAAGTGGGGAATTGTGACTTAAAATACCAGGAAAATAAACATAAAGTGGGGAATTATACCCATAAAACAACCAGAAGGAGGAGCAACATGGAGAAAAGCAAGAGCTATGACCAGCAGATTCAGAACACCGGCGCGCAGGAGGTACCGGCCCTGAAGAAGGGGCAGCGGCGGAACAAAAGCCGCGCCGTCCGTGGCCGCGACCTGCGCAGTGGGAAGTGAGGGGAGCCATGGAGCAGAGCGTACAGACGGAGAGCCTGGCCCCGCAGGCAACGGTTGCCCCGCAGACAGCGGTTGCACCACAGGAAACGGCTGCCCCGGAGACGGCCACGCCCCCGTGGGAGACCCAGGCGGGGGAATATCAGGCCGGGCCGGAGCTGGAGGCGGAGCGGACGGCTCTGGCGGGGGCGCGGGAGCAGGCCCGCATGGAGCGGGCGCGGCTCACGGCGGAGGAGCAGGTGCGGCAGATCGGGAAGCTGGACGGGCGGATCCAGAGCCTGAGCGACCTGATCGCCATGCCGGAATACGGAGAGTTTTACGGCCTGGTGAAAAAGGGGATGGATCTGGTGCAGGCCTATAAGCTGACGTGCTACGACCGGCTCATGCAGCAGACGGCGGAGGCCGCCTCCCGCCAGACCATGCGCAGCGTGGCCTCCCGGCAGCATCTGACGGCCCTGGCGGGCCAGCCCGGCGAAAGCGGCCCCAGCGCCGTCCCTGCCGACGTAGCCGCCGAGTTCCGCCTTGCCAAGCCGGGGATCTCCGACCAGGAAATTAGGAGGAAGTGGAGACGGTATCAAAATTATAAGCGTCAGTAAACGACAGAGTTCGCCACCCATTCGACACCATACGACAGCGTGCGACCCTATTCGACACTCTTCGACATCGCTCGACAGAGTGCGACAGCCAGGGCCAGCGTCTAACGGACGTGGGCGGCCCAGCGGCGGGCGTTGCCCGCGCTGGGAACCCCTCCACCATGCTGGCGCATGGTTCCCCTCCCCTTTCAGGGGAGGCTTCCATAATACAACGCTGGTGGGTTATATCTCTCTGCGGTGCAAACAATCGTCTAAATTAGTTATTCCCGAAACGAAAAAGTGAAATTTTATGAAATGCTGGCACCAGAGCCTCCCCTGAA
>JAJPYE010000036.1:0-30647 GCA_021205095.1 Oscillospiraceae bacterium
CCGCCCCGGAGGCCACGATACCTGCGGCCAGGGCATTTTCATACATATAGCTGCTGCGGCGGGTATCCTTTCCAATCACGATGCGGGCCTTGTGTTCCCTGCCGTAATACCAGCCAAGGTATCGCCCGATTTGGAAGGCATGGACTGGATTCAGATCCACATTTGCTTCTCCACGAAAGCCGTCTGTTCCAAAATATTTTCCCACAATTTACCCTCCCACAAAAAACGGCGGCCCGCTCATAGAACGGGTCTGATTTGGCATACTAAGGTTATGCTGACGATGTTAAAAATATTTATAAACGCTGTGATTATCTACGGAGTGCTGATCCTTCTCCTGCGCCTGATGGGAAAAAGACAGCTTGGCGACCTGGAGCTTTCAGAGCTTATCGTCACCGTGCTTGTATCCCAGGTAGCCTCGACCCCTATTGTCGACCCGGAAAAATCTCTTTGGTATGGCATTGTACCCGTAGTCACGTTGCTGGGACTAGAGCTGATATTATCCTGGCTCATGGCAAAAAACGTAAAATTCCGCGCGGTTTTAGCGGGACAGCCCGCTCTGCTCATCGTTCACGGACGCATCGATCAGACGCAAATGCGCCGAAACCGTTTCACCCCAGACGAGCTGGCCGAGGCCCTGCGCAACGAGGGCGTACTGGACATGAACGCCGTGGATTACGCCATTTTGGAAACAGACGGACGCCTGAACGTGATTCTGTCCCCGGAAAATCGCCCCGTCACTGCCGGGCAGATGAACCTAACACAGGAAGACACAGGATACCCCATGATCGTCATCAACAACGGTCGGGTCATGGAGAACAATCTCCGAATTTTGGGGCGGGACATGAACTGGTTGAACGCACAGCTAAAGGCCCAGGGGCTAAAAAGCCCCCGCCAGGTTTATATGATGACCGCGGACATGACCGGCGGAACTTTCCTGGCCCCCAGAGAGCCAAAATAAATTTATTCCAGTCCTCATGCAAACGGTTTTATTGGCAAAACTGAACCGTTATACAGCACAAGGCGCGTTGCGAGCAGAACGGAAACGTTATGTGTCCTGTTTGTCGCCCAGAAGCTTTGTCAGCTCCTCCATAAAGGTGTTCAGATCCTTGAATTGCCGGTAAACCGAAGCAAAGCGGACGTAGGCCACCTCGTCCAGATCCTTCAGACGCTTCATGACCATCTCCCCGATCTCTGTGGTGGTGATTTCCCGCTCCAGCGCATTTTGCAGCTCTGCTTCCACGGAATCCGCAATAGCCTCCAACTGGCTCAGGGGGACAGGCCGCTTCTCACAGGCGCGAACCATGCCGTTTACAAGCTTCACCCGGTCGAAGGTCTGGCGGCTCCCGTCCCGCTTGATCACCACCAGGGGCATCCGTTCAATTTTTTCATAGGTGGTAAATCGCTTTGCGCACATCAGACACTCCCGCCGCCGACGGATGGTGCTGCCCTCGTCCGCTGGCCGGGAATCGATGACCTTGCTCTCCGCATAGCCGCAATAGGGACATTTCATAGAGAATCCTCCCATAATTTATAAAATATTGAATCCATCAAATACCAATAATAATTATACCACACATTACCGTATATTACCAGAAAAATATTATGTCACCCTGCGAACCTGCCAAAACAGGAAAATTTTGTGCCTTGCAGCGGCGAATACTTTTTTGTATGATATAGGCATGAAACGTTTTATACATAGCTTCAAGCAAATATCACCGGCAGGACTTTTGGCCGTGCGCATCATTATGGCGCTATGCTGCGGCATGGCGTATATTGCGTTTGCCATATGTCTGTTTGCAGGGGAGCCGTGCGCCGCCAATTTCGGCCTTTATCGGCTTGCTCAGGAGATGGCGGACACACCGGCAGGCGTCCTGCTTTTGACCGGCATTGCGCTGATCATTTTTGAATCTCAGCCGCAATAGCCTCTATCTCCTCGCGGGTGGACAATATATTCAGCGCCTCCAGCATGGCGTTCGCCGTCATGCGCTCCGGCAGGCCCAGCGTCTTCAGCAGCTTCCTCCGTCTGGCCGCGCTGTCAGAACGGCCAGAAAAGCCCATGGCGTATAAATCCGCCTTGGTAACAGGCAGAGCCTTGGCCTTCTCCTCCGACGTCTCGTCCAGCACCGTGACTCCGGCCCGACGCAGGGCCGTCTCCAGAATTTCCCGGCTCATTCCCTCCACTCCAAGCTTCCCCTCCTTGGAGGGGGCTTTTTTTCGCCGTTCCTTGCCGTATATGTCCGGCACATAGGCGTGCTTTACCAGGGCGGGATTTATGGCCCCCTTGAGAAAGTTGCGGATGACAAAGCCACCGCCGTCCCCGTCCGTCAACACCACCAGTCCCCTGGCCTGGGCCAGACGGCGCAGGAGCGCCAGCTTCTCCTCGTTGGAAAAAATGCCAAAGCCTTCTGTCTCTATAATCACCGTATCCACCACCTGAGACAGGGCCGCCTTATCATACCGCCCCTCTACCACGATGGCCTCCCGAATCCTCATCATGACCGATCCATGGCGAGCTGCACCAGCAGCTCCTTCATCAGCGTTTCCGGCTCGCCGCCGGTGTCCTTCATGCGGTAATCACATTGGACGCAGAGACTGACCGCTCTGGCCAGCCGTTCCTGGGAATAGTTTTTGCAGGCGCTCTTTAGCAGCCGCAATGGATAGGAGCGCCCGGTCAGCTCAGGAATACAGGTGGTGATATAATCCTCTCCCCTGCCACTGTCTGCGGCAATACGGGCCACATACAGCCGCCGGAACTGCTCGCTGACCATGGCGATCTGTTTTTGAGGCGGCTCATCCCGGTCTGCCAGTAAATCTGCCAGCAGGCCCGCCGCCTTATCATAGGCCCGGCTGCCCAAGGCGTCCGTCAGGTTGAATATGGTGGTCTCCGGGGTACGTCGGGCTACGGCGTCGATGTCCTGCTTTGTAATACGCTCTCCCTGGGCATATCCGGCTATTTTGACAATCTCTGGTATCAGCGTATTCATTCTGGCTCCGCACACCCAGATAAGATACCGGGCATCCGAGCCTTCAATGCTTTTTCCCTGCCCCTCCACACGGCGGGAAACCCAGCGAACAAGCTCTCTCTCCTGCGGACATGAAAAGGATAAATCAGGCCCCGCCTTTTTCATTGCCTTCACCGCGCCAAGTCGGCTGTCCGGGCTGTATTCCGGGCCGAATAGAAAAACCACTGTGGCCCATTCCGGCACCTCCGCCAAAAGACTTTTCAGCCGCTCTGCGTCGTAGGAAGAGGTCTTGTTCACATCAAAATCCCGCACCTCGATAAGGGTTCGCTCCCCCATAAACGGCATGGCCTCCACGCACTCCATCAGTTGGGCCACATCCAGCGCCGGGCCTTGCAGCCGATGATGATTAAACGCCTCCGTATCCGAATCGAGGCACTGCTTTTTCAGCTCCGCAAGAAAGCTATCCCTCAGATAATCCTCCTCGCCCCGGAGGATGTATACCCGCGCCGGGCCTTCACTTCGCAGACGCTTCAGCTCTGCGCCGTAGTCCACGCCGCTCTTTTCTGCTTTAGCCATTTTCAGTCTCCTCCGTCATGGCGATGGTTATGTTTCCCTCCTCGTCTGTGCGCAGCACCACGGGACAATAGGACGTCAGCCGTTCCAGTATTTCCTCTGCCGGCAGGTTATAGGAGTTATAGCCCACGGAAATAATCGCCGTCTCCGCCTGAACTGCTCGCAGAAACAGTGGGCTGGAGGCGGTCTTGGAGCCGTGATGCCCCACCACCAGCACATCCACATCCGGCACAGCTCCCTGCTCCAGCAGGGTCAGCTCCGCGTCCTCTCCCGCATCTCCCATAATCAGGGCGCTGCTGCCGCCGACCTCTGCTAAAACGACAATGCCCCGTTCGTTTTCATCGCTGCCCGCCTGAGGCAGATACATGGTCAGCGTCATACCTCCCACCTGGGCTGTGCAGGCCATAGAAAGGGCCACCGTTTGTGTCCCCTGACTCTCCGCCATGGCCAAAATGTCTTCCAGGGTCTCATCCCCGTCCTCCGCGTCGGCAGGGTAAATGAGATAGCTCACCGTCATGCGGTACAAAAGCTCCTCCACTCCATTGGTATGATCCTCATGGAGATGGGTCAGAATCAAAACGTCCACCCTGGACTGACCCTGACTCAGCAGATAATCCGCCGCCACATCCCCCGCATTGTTCATACCGCTGCCGCCGCAGTCGATCAGTACGGCTGCCGTTCCGTCCGTCAGGGCCACGCTCTCCCCCTGGCCTACATCCAACACCGTCAGTATGCCGCCCGACTGCCGAAGAGATACGTCTCCCGTAAGCAGCACCATGCACAGCCCGATAACACACAGGCTGGCCGGGATTCCGAAACGAACGATCGTTCCCCGTCGTTTCAGAATATACCACACAATTATCAGTCCATACGTCCCCAAAAGCCACAGCGCGGCCCGGTTATCCGTTGTATACAGACAGGCAAAAGGAATCGCCGCTATGGTATCGAAGACAAGCAGGCACCATCTCACCAGCCAGCTCAGCACCCATCCCAAAAGCTCCGCAAGGCCCGGCAGCACTGCGCCGATCACACAGAGCATATACCCTGCGCCGAAGCATATTTCCACCGCCCAGAATGTCAGCAAATTCGCCGCTGGGGAAAACAGCGGAACCGTGCCGAAATACCAGGCGGATAAGGGCAATGAAAACGCCGTTGCTCCGACAGTGCAGGCCAGACTATTCGCCACAGTTCGAACCAGTCTGTTTTTCATAGGCAAATGTGCCTGGCACCAAGCCGTCAGTCTTGGCCCGAAAAACAGCAGTCCCGCAACACAGGCAAAGCTGAGCTGAAGGCCCACGCCAGCCACTGCCGCCGGATTTAGGAGCAGCAGCACCAGCAGCGCCACCGAAAGACTGGTGGGCGAGTCGTTTTCCCGGCCAAACACGGGGGCCAGTAGCAGTATAGTCTGCATAACCGCCGCCCGGACAATGGAAGGACGGCATCCGGCCATCAGCGTAAACAAAACAATAACCGCAATGCACAAAAAACTGGCCCGGCAGCTTTTGCCCAAAACCGCCTGACATACCATCGTCAAAATAAAAAGGTGCATACCGCTGACGGCCACGATATGCAGCACCCCCGACAGCCGCATGGCGGTATAATGACCGCCATCGTTTTCAAGCGCCTCCGTGTCTCCGGTCAGCAGCGCCGTCATAAACGGGGCCGCATCAGCAGGGAATATTTCACTGCACAGGGTTTTGACCTGCTGGCACAATACCTTGGGAAAGTACAGCCACGCCCGATTGGAACGGCCCGTCACCGCTACATCTCCCTGGATATAACCCAGGAGATTCTGATTTTGCGCTGTATATGTCCGCGACCGCTCCCCGCTGCGCACCAGGGCGGAAGTGATTTTTATTTCTGCCTGGATAATATCTCCCGGCGCAAGCTCCGGCAGCTCGCCAGTATAGAGATACAGCACCGCTTTCTCCTGGGGAGCGCCCTCGATTATCCGTACCTCCAGCCTGGAATAACCGTCTCCCTCCTGGGGATAATCCGTTACAACCGCCGTTACCTCCAGCTTCTGGCCCACAAGGGCTTCGCTGGGCTGGATATGGAGCGTATAATGACCCCACCACCAGAGCAGTCCTATGCTGGCAGACAAAAGCAGAATAAATATCCGCCGTCTGCGAACGCCTCGAAAAGCCACCGCGCCAAGAGAAAGGACAGCAAGGGCTGCCGCAATATACGGCAGCCCCGATGCTGGCAGAATATCATACTCCGCCAGAAGAACGGCGGCGGCAAAACCAAGGGCCGCCCATGTCAGCTTTCGCACCGGCGGCGCTCAGACCATCTGATCCGGCAGACGTTTGCCTCCCAGAAGATGAAAATGCAGATGCTTCACGCTCTGTCCCGCGTCCGGCCCCACATTCGAAATGATGCGGTAGCCGTTTGTAAGCCCCTCGGCTCTGGCGATTTTAGGGATTGCCTCCAGGCAGCGGGCCGCAACAGACGAGTTTTCCGCATCCAGTACATCCGCAGAAGGAATATGCTCCTTGGGGATGACCAGAATGTGCGTAGGAGCCTGGGGCGCAATATCCCGGAAGGCATAGCAGTAATCGTCCTCATATACCTTGGTGGAGGGGACTTTCCCCTCGATAATATTGCAGAATAAGCAGTCAGAATCAGCGTTGATAACCATAGCCACAGGTCTTACCTCCCGGTTTTTTATTATATACCCAGCTTACGGGCAACGATGTCGTCCACAATAGCCAGGGCGTTGTCGGTCAGAAGAACGTCCTTACCGCCGCCCATGGCGGATTCGGCCTTGCCGCCGCCGTGACCGCCCGCCACAGCGCAAACCTCCTTGATGATGTCCCCGGCCTTCACGCCCTTTGCCACAGCTTCCTTGCCGCAGACCGCCAGGAAGGTCAGCTTCTCTCCGTTGATACCGGCAAGCACAGCCACACATTCCGGCTCCTTGTCCCGAAGCAAATCGCCCATGCGGCGCAGCTCGTCCGCGTCAACATTGGGGAGCGTGGTGGTCAGAACCTTTAATCCACCGATGCTCTTGGCCGCAAACAGGAACCGCTCCACCTGGCCGGACATAAGCTGGCCCTGCACTTTATCAAGATTCTGGCGCAGACTCTTGACATTTTGAAGCATATCCGTCAGCTTATCTGCCAGCTCCGCCGGTTGAGCCTTCACCAATGCCGCGCTCTCAGCAAGAAGGTGATAGCTGTCCTCTACCTGCGTCAGATAAAGCTTCCCTGTGACTGCCTCTATGCGGCGCACGCCGGAGGCGATGGAGCTTTCGCTGACAATGCGGAAGGGGCCGATTTTAGCGGTGTTGTCCACATGGGTGCCGCCGCAAAGCTCAATGGACCAGCCGCCCATGTCCACCACACGAACGACATCGCCGTATTTTTCCCCAAACAGCGCCATAGCGCCCTTTCCACGGGCCTGGTCGATGGGCATTTCCTGTATATCCACGTTCAGGCCGGACAGTATCTCGTCGTTCACCTGGGTGGCAACCTGGCGCAGCTCATCCGGCGTCACGGCAGAGAAATGGGTAAAGTCAAAGCGCAGATAATCTGCCTCCACAAAGGAACCGGCCTGGTGGACGTGATCGCCCAGCACATTCTGCAAAGCCTTTTGCAGCAGATGCGTGGCGGAATGGGCGCGGCGGATGGCGTTCCGGCGTTCCAGATCCAAGGCTGTTTCCACTTTATCGCCAACAGAGAAGCCGCCGAAAATGACCGTGCCGGAATGGAGGTATTTTCCGCCCTTGTTCTTCTGCACGTCCGTAACACGGAAAATGTTCTCTCCGTTTTTGATAATACCCTGGTCGGCGGTCTGGCCGCCCATCTCTGCATAGAAGGGCGTTTTGTCCAGCACCAGGACGGCCTCCGCCCCAGTGGCGATTTCATGGGTCAGCTCTCCGCCCAGCACCATGGCCAAAATCTCGCCGGTGTCCTCTGTCTTGTCATAGCCGGTAAACTCTGTGGGGGTGTTATCCAAGCCCAGGTCAAGGCCCTGCCACGCCTCGCTCATATCGCCGCGCGCCTCTCTCGCCCGGCGGCGCTGCTGCTCCATCAGCTCCTGGAATCCGGCCTCGTCCACAGACATACCGGCCTCCTCGGCCATATCCTCTGTCATGTCCAGAGGGAAACCGTATGTATCATACAGCCGGAAGGCGTCTGCGCCGGAGAAGACGTTCTGGCCTGCGGTCTTGTGTCCGTCCAGCATATCGGCAAAGATGTGCATACCCGCGTCGATGGTCTTGGCAAAATTCTCCTCCTCCACCCGGACGACCTTAGTGATATAAGCCTGCTTCTCCCGCAGGTCAGGATAGGCGCACTCGTTTTCGTGAATTACCATGTCCACAACCTTATAGAGGAACGGATCATTCATGCCAAGGAGCTTTCCGTGGCGGGCGGCGCGGCGCAGCAGACGGCGCAGCACATAGCCCCGCCCCTCGTTGGAGGGGAGAACGCCGTCGCAAATCATCATGGTAGCGGAGCGGATATGGTCTGTGATGACACGCAGGGACACGTCCATCTTATGGCTCTGGCCATAGGTGGCCCCGGTCAGACGGGAGACCTCATTGGTAATGTTCATCACCGTGTCCACATCGAACAGAGAGTCTACGTCCTGGCAGACCACCGCCAGGCGCTCCAGACCCATGCCGGTGTCGATGTTTTTCTGGGCAAGCTCTGTATAGTTATTGTGGCCGTCGTTATTGAACTGGGAGAAGACGTTGTTCCAGACCTCCATATAGCGGTCGCAGTCGCAGCCCACGGTGCAGGTGGGCTTGCCGCAGCCGTATTTCGGACCCCGGTCATAATAGATCTCTGAGCAGGGGCCGCAGGGGCCGGAACCATGCTCCCAGAAGTTATCCTCCTTGCCGAAGCGGAAAATGCGCTCCGTGGGGATACCGATGTCCTCATGCCAGATGCTGGCCGCCTCATCGTCATCCACATAGACGGAGGGGTAGAGCCGCTCCGGGTCAAGCCCCACCCACTCCGGGCTTGTCAGAAATTCCCAGCTCCAGGCGATAGCCTCCTTTTTAAAGTAATCGCCGAAGGAGAAGTTTCCAAGCATTTCAAAATAGGTGCCATGGCGGGCGGTCTTGCCGATGTTTTCAATGTCGCCGGTGCGGATGCACTTCTGGCAGGTGCAGACCCGGTGGCGGGGCGGCTCCTGCTCCCCGGTGAAGTAGGGCTTCATGGGGGCCATGCCAGAGTTTATCAGCAGAAGACTGGGATCGTGCTGGGGAATCAGGGAAAAGCTGGGCAGACGAAGATGTCCCTTTGTCTCAAAGAAGGACAAAAACATCTCCCGCAGCTCGTTTACACCGTATTTCTTGTTCATTCGTTCCTACCTCTTTTGTCATTATCAAGTTTCTTGTTTGATGGTTATATCAGGAATAAGGATGCTCTTCCGCAAAGGCGTTGAATTCATCGCTGGTGGAGAAAAATTCCGTGACCCATTCGCCGCTGTCCGTCTCATAGGAGTACCAATACCAGTAATTCGTACTCTCCGGGTTCAGGGCAGCCTCGATGGACGCAAGACCAGGGTTACATATAGGCCCAGCGGGCAGGCCCGTATACAGATAGGTATTATAAGGACTGTCTATCGCCAGGTCGTCGCTGGTCAGCTCAAAGGTGCTGCTGCCCAGGATATAGTTAATGGTGCTGTCCAGGCCCAGCGTCCAGCCCGCGTTCAGACGGTTATAAATGACAGACGCAATGGTGGCACGCTCCTCATCGCTTCCAGCCTCCTTTTCAATCAGAGAGGCGATAATGATGATCTCGTGCATGGTATAGCCCATGGAAGCCGCCTGCTCCTCCATTTCTTCCGTCAGCTTGTTGGCGGTGTTGTTCAGGAATCGGCTGATAGCGACAGTGGCCGACTCGCCCTGGTAGAAGTCATAGGTGTCCGGGAACAGATAGCCCTCTAAACGGCTGACATCCCCCAGCTCCAGATCCTCCAGAAAATCATAGTCAAAATCATAGTTGGCGGCAGCTTCCTCCAGATCCTCCACCTCGCAGATGTTGTTCTCCTCCAGAAGCGCAAAAATCTGCGACAAGGTATAGCCCTCCGGGAAGGTGACGCGAGTGACCTCCTGGCTGCCGGATCCAAACTGCATAGTGGTGACAAGGGCCCGATAGTCCAGCTCCGTGGACACGTCATAGGTTCCAGGGTCTATCTTCGTATCTGCACTGGAAAACTGGGAATAGAGTTTAAACAGCCATTTATACTCGATAATGCCTGCATTTTTCAGCACCGTGGCCACCTGGTCGATGTCCACCTGTATCTCCTCCCCGTCCTCGTTCACGGCGTTGCCGTCCTCGTTTAAGGTGTCTTCATCCGTAGGCTCATAAGCCTCTATTGTCACCACTGCGGAGACGTCCTCCTTGTTCAGGGCAAGCACATCCGACGCCATTATCCAGGCGGCGCAGGCCAGCACAATGCTGACGCTGATGACAAACAGCGCATAGAGTATACCCCCGGCGATTCCTACTCGGCCATACCGCCGGAAACGGATAGGCATATAATCTCTGGCCTCCGGCAGATCCTCCTCGTCCGTGTAGTCGATGTCGTCCAGCTCGGAGTCGTATACCAGCATTTGATCGGCGCGCAGGTCGCGGCCTATGGTAGGCGTCACACGCTCCAGAGGCTCCTGCTCCTTGGGTTCCTCTTTGGCCGGTTTCTCCTTTTTCTTTCTGTCCGCCCATACGGGCTTATACTGGGGCTGACTCGCCGCCAGATCAGTTTGCTCCGTCTCCGGCCTATCGGCTCTCTGCGGCTTCGCTCTCTCAGCAGCAGGCTTGTCCTGTATTTCCCGCTTCAGATCTTTCAGCGCAGCCAGCACTGCATTGACCTGAAAGGCGTCCGGCTCTTGCTGCTTTTTCCGGGAAGTGTTCTGCTTCTGTCCGTCAGACCTTTGCTCCTGGGCAGTCCCCTTGTTTTTGCGGTTCAATGCAGACAGCACCGCATCCACCTGGTCAGGATCCGTATCATCCCAGGCATCCTCCGACGAGTCTCTGCGGCTCGTATGTGCAGTGCGGGAGGCAAAAAATTCCTCGTCCTCTGCCGTGTCCTTCGCTGTATTTCTTCCCTGGGCGTCGTCACCCATCAGGTCGTCAAAGTTCGGAAGGTCAAAATCGTCATCTGGGGTTTTATGCGACATGAAAACTCTCCTTCTCAAATGTCACCTCAAAAGGCGCTGCGTCATAGTATGACTTGGATGAACCGCGCACCGCCGCCTGCACCGCGCTGACGGTGGTCACGATAAATCTCAGCGCGGAGAAAGGGCTTTTACTATGTTCTGCAATTCCTGCAATAACGGCGGCTGGCTTTGGATCATCATTATTCTGATTCTCCTGTTCTCCTGCGGCTGCGGAAACGGCTGCGGGTGCGACGGCGGCTCCTGCAACAACTGCGGCTGCTAATCTCTTATAGCAAAAAGAAATTTCCGCTTTATTCACCTGGGGACTCAAATGAGTCCCTGTTTTTTTATAAGAGAAAATATCTCCTGGCTTTTCTCTCCAGCCTCCCGCTCCTGGCCATCCTTTTCCCATGGTATGACCTGCCAGCCATAATGAGCGGCGGCCAGCTTTCCTGTGTCCAGGCACTGGCGGAGATACAGCTCGTTTTGCTCGTGAATATCCGGCTTCTCCCCCGCCATTGCCGCCCTGCGGCGGATGCGGGAAAGAGACGTTGTTATATCCACATCTAAATAAATTACCAAGTTCGGCCTGGGAAGCTCAAGGCGGACATATTCAAAATCGTACAACCAATCGAAAAACGCGCCAAGCTCCGGCCTGGGAACCTTACTCCCCTGATGAACGGCGTTAGAGGTGGTGTAACGATCAGCCAGTATCAAGCCTCCGGCCTCGTATATGCCGCCCCAGTCCTGTTTATAGGCGGCATACCTGTCCACCGCATAAAAGGCAGCGGCAGCACAGGCGTTCACATCCTCCGGCTTGCTACCAAACGCACCGGAAAGGTAAAGCCTTATCAGCGCCGAGGACTCCTCCTGATACCGGGGGAACACCGTGCTGTGAAATTGTATTCCCTCCCGCTGGAAACGCTCCTGAAGCAGCCTGTATTGCGTGCTTTTTCCGCTTCCGTCTATGCCTTCCAGCACGATCAGCTTTCCGCTCTCCATCGTCTCATTCTCTCTTTCAATACCGCCGCCGCAAAAAGAGGCAGGCGGATTTGTCTTTTTATTCGCCCTGGCTCCTGAAACAGGCGGTACAGCCATTCCAGGTGCAGACGTATCCATATATGCGGGGCGCGTCGTTTCTGTCCGGCCAGCACATCCAGGCATCCGCCCAGACCGGCCATAAGCCCCACAGGAAGCTTTCCCCTGTTGGCCGCCATCCAAAGCTCCTGCCTTGGGGAACCAAGACACACCAGCAGCAGATCGGGCCGCGCCGCCCGTATTGCCTCCAGCACCGGCTCCTCGTCCTGAAAATAGCCGTTATGGACGCCGCAGACGGTCACGCACGGGAATTGCTCCTCTATCCGCCGTCTCGCCTGTTCCGCCACGCCGGGCCTTCCCCCCAGGAGGAACACCCGCCCTTCCATTTCCGCCAGCAGCGCCAGCAAAAAGTCATAGCCGCTGGCCCGCTCCGGCACGGGGCATTGCAGCACCCGGCTGGCCCAAACGATGCCCACGCCGTCGGCCAGGGTCAAATCCGCCCCGGCAATGGCGGAGCGCAGGGCCTCGTCCCTCCGGCAAGCCCACACAATCTCCGGGTTCGGGGTGCAGACATAGGAACAGCGCCACCGGCCCATTTCCTCTATGGCCCAGGCTGCGGCCTCCGCTATCGTCACCTGGTCAAAATCCACGCCCAAGACAGAGGCGTTCATATCTGAGAGAATACCTCCCCGATATTACCCCGGACAATTAGATCTGCCGCGCCGTCTCTCGGCGTCTGCCCCCGGTTCACCAGCACCAGCTTATGCCCCTGGTAGTAATTAATAAGCCCCGCCGCCGGATAGACGGCCAGACTTGTGCCTCCGATAATGAGCATATCCGCACGGGAGATATACATAACGCTTCGCTGGAGAATATCCTCGTCCAGCGCCTCCTCATACAGCACCACGTCCGGCCTGACGACCCCGCTGCAGGCGCTGCACTTCGGCACACCTTCGCAGTCGTTTATATAATCCGCCGGATAGACCCGGCGGCACCTGGCGCAATAGCACCGGGCGGTGGAGCCGTGCAGCTCCAGCACATTCCGGCTGCCTGCCGCCTGGTGCAGACCGTCTATATTCTGGGTCAGAACAGCCTTCAGCTTTCCCTCTCGCTCCAGCTCCGCCAGACGGAGATGGGCCGCGTTGGGCTTTGCTCCATGAACCACCAGCTTGGCGTGGTAGAAGCGATAAAACTCCTCCGGGTCGCGCTCAAAAAAGCTGTGTGACAGAATCGTCTCCGGCGGATAGGCCCACTGCTGATTATAGAGACCGTCCACACTGCGAAAGTCTGGGATGCCGCTCTCCGTAGAAACGCCGGCGCCGCCAAAAAAGACTATGTTGTCGCTTTCTTTCACCCATTGGCGCAGCCGTTCGATTTCCTCGCTCATGCCAAGCCTCCTCCCTGCCGGTATTCTGTCCGGCCATGACATATCAACTTATTATAGTATATCCAAACTGAATTTTCAATAAAAATTCCCGCTATGTCGCGGAAATCCGTTTGGAATGGTTCGGACATAATCCGCCGCCGCGATTTTTCCGTCATCAGGTCAAATCACTGCTTTTCATCGCAGATGAATGTAAGAACACCTTGCAATTTTCATTTCAGGCTCCTATAATATTGTCATATGCCGCCCGAAGGGAAGGTGTTTTTTTGTTTACAAAATCGCAGATCAAGGCCCTGCTTATTCCCCTGGTTATCGAGCAGGTGCTGACAGGACTGATGGGCGTGGCAGACACGCTGATGGTCTCCAACGTTGGCGAGGCCGCCATTTCCGGCGTATCCCTGGTGGATTCCATTAATACTCTGGTAGTCTATTTCTTTTCCGCATTGGGCGCGGGCGGCACCATCGTCTGCGCCCAATATATCGGCCATGAGGAGATGAACAAAGCAAATCGCGCCTCCCGGCAGGTACTGATTGCAGCGCTGAGTCTGGCGCTATTTCTCACTGTTACCCTGGCCAGTCTGCGTACTCCTATTCTTCGGCTGATTTTCGGCTCTGTGGAAGCGGACGTTTTGGCAGCCGCCGAGGTATATTTCCTTGTCACGGCCCTGAGCTATCCCTTTCTGGGACTATATTCCGTCAGCGCGGCGCTGCATCGGGCCACGGGCAACTCCCGGCGGCCCATGGTCGTGGCAGCCGTGGCGGACGTCGTCAACATTGTCGGCAACGCCGTCTTAATATTTGTCTGTGGGCTTGGCGTGCTTGGCGCCGCCCTTTCCACGCTTTTCAGCCGCATATTGAGCGCCTGCGTTATGCTTTATTTCCAAAGCCGTCCCGGTCAGGTCATCACGTTGGGTCGGCTTCGGGATTTCCGGCCAGACGGGGCCATGATGAAGCGCATTTTCCGTATCGGCCTGCCCACCGCCGTGGAAAACAGTATGTTTCAGTTTGGAAAGCTGGTAGTACAAAGCACGGTGGCCAGCCTTGGCACCACCGCGATCGCGGCCCAGGCCATTGTTTCCACCCTGGAGAACTTCGGTTCCATGCCGGCAATGGCCATCGGCACCGGCCTTCTCACTGTGGCTGGCCAGTGCCTGGGCCGCGGACAGACAGAGGAAGCAAAGCGCTATATAGTATGCTTTACAAAAATATCCACCGGCATTGTACTGGCGACAAGCATACTGCTGTCCGTCTCCGTGCCGGTGGTTGTTCGGTTCACTGCGCTGACCGCTACAGGGGCAAGCCTTGCCTGTCAGCTAATCTGGTTTAGCTCTGTCATAAAGGTGTTCACCTGGCCCTGCGCCTTCACGCTTCCCAACGGTCTTCGCGCCTCCGGGGACGTGTCTTATACTATGTGGGTCAGCGGCATCAGCATGTGGGTGTTTCGCGTGGCGCTAAGCTGGTTTCTGTGCCGCGCCACACCCATCGGTCTCTGGGGCGTATGGATAGGCTGGTGTACAGATTGGCTGTTTCGGGAGATTTGCTTTATATCCCGTTACCGCAGCGGCAAATGGCTGGGAAAAAAAGTGCTGGATTAGAGCTTATTGATAATATAGGTGTAAGCTTTTAACAGCACTACGGTTTTTTCTACCTCCCTGGGAGGCACGCTCCGCAAGGGCGTTAAATCATGCTTAAATACAGCTCGCCGTAGGTATAACCCCATTTATTGCAGCTATTGTCCACCTCCATAGCCTGACGGACAAGGCTTTCCATGGTCTCCTTATCGTTATATACGGCCAAAGCCCGCAAAATTGCATCGGACATATCCCCGGCATCCATACGGGAGAAGGAGAAGCCGGTACCTTCGCCGGTGTATTGGTTGTAGGGCTGGACGGTATCCCGCAGGCCGCCGGTCTCCCGGACAATGGGGAGCGTGCCGTAGGCCATAGAAATCATCTGACTGATGCCGCACGGCTCAAAGCGGGAGGGCATGAGGAAGAAATCGCACCCGGCGTAAATGCGGTGGCTCAAGCCGTCCGCATAGCCAATCCAGGCGCAGGCCCGACCAGGGTGACGGGCCTCCAGGCCCTGAAGCCAATTTTCATATTTAGACGCGCCGTTGCCAAGCACCACAAAGGCAAAATCGTTTTCCCACAACAGCTTGTCCATGGTCTCCATAACAAGCTCTATGCCCTTCTGCTCCACCAGGCGCGTTACCATGCCGATCAAGGGCCGGGTGGGAATGATTTCCAGGCCCAGCTCCTCCAGAAGGGCGGTCTTGCACTGGATTTTTCCAACCATTTTGGAGCGGGTAAAGGGAACGGGCAGATTGCTGTCCTTGCCGGGATTCCAAACAGATTTGTCAATTCCGTTGACGATGCCGGTCACATCCCCTCGGAACGCCAGCACACCGTCCAGCCCCTCGCCATATTCCGGGGTGCAAATCTCACGGGCGTAGGACGGGCTGACGGTATTCACCCGGTCGGCCATAATACAGCCGGCCTTCAGGAAATCCGCCATGCCGAATCGCTCCATCAGGCCGAAGCAGCCCTCCGGCACGGAGAGAAAGTCCTGGACGAAGTCGAACTTGCACAGGCCCTGGTAAGCGATGTTGTGGATGGTAAGAAGGGTCTTTGTCCCCGCCAGGGGAGAATTATAATACTGGGTTTTCAGCAGGAAGGGGAGCATCCCCGTATGCCAGTCGTTGCAGTGGATGACATCCGGGATGAAGTCAAGCTGCGGCAGCGCCTCCAGTACGGCGCGGGTGAAAAAAGCATACTGCTCCCCCTCCCGGTCGGGAAGATAAATGCTGTCTCCGAAATATTCCTCGTTTTCGATAAGCCACACGCAGACCTTCCCCAGCATCAGCCGGTTCACGCCCACAAACTTTGTGCGCCAGCCCATATGTACGTCAAAGCTGAAAAGATACTGCACCTGGTCGCGGTATTTTTCCTTGATGACCCGGTGATAGGGAATCATAACCCGCGCGTCAAAGCCCAGCTTTTTCAGGTATTTCGGCAGGGTGCCGACCACGTCCGCCAGACCGCCAGTCTTGGCCAAGGGACTGCACTCTGCGGCAACAAATAAAATGTTGGGGGGATGATCAAGCCCCTTTTCGGCGGTCAGAGCGGCGATTTGCTCCTTCATGGCAGTAACGGTCATGATTTTTTCTTAGCCTCCTCAAACTGAAAGTACTGGGCGGACAGGGGCGGAAGCGGAACGCTGGCAACGTTCTCAAATTCCCGGAAGCTGCCCTTTTTGGAACGGATAATTCTGCCCTTCGTGCCGTTTCCGCCAAAGCGCTTCTCGTTGCTGTTAAGAAGCGGCTTCAGCCGTCCAGCGGCGGGCAGGCCAATAAGAAATCCGTCATATGCCACCGGGGTGAAGTTGCACACGCACACCACCGGCAGGCCGTCTCCCCTGGCCCAGCGCAGAATGGCGATGGAGCTGCGCTCCGCGTCGTCCGGGTTCAGCCAGGTGAAGCCCTCCCAACTGTCCTCAATCTGCCACAGGGCAGGCTGGGAGAGATAGAGCTGCCCCAGGGCGGCGCAATAGTCCAAAAGGCTCTTGTGAGCAGGATAATTCAGCAAAAGCCAGTCTAACTGCTGCTTGTAATTCCACTCGATAAACTGTCCGAACTCTCCGCCCATGAAGGTCAGCTTTTTCCCCGGATGGGCAAACTGATAGCCGTATAAGGCCCGAAGGGTGGCAAATTTCTCCTCATAGGTGCCGTACATCTTGTCCAGCATGGACTTTTTCCCGTGAACCACCTCATCGTGGGAGAAGGCCAATATGTAATACTCCGAATAGGCGTACATCATGGAGAAGGTCAGTTTTCCATGGTGGTGACTGCGAAACAGCGGATCCATCTGGAAGTAGTCCAGGGTGTCGTGCATGAAGCCCATGTCCCACTTAAAGGTAAAGCCCAGGCCGCCGTATTCCGGCAATGCCGTCACCTTTGGAAATGCAGTTGACTCTTCCGCCACAGTAAACGCGCCGGGGAAACGCCGGGCTATGGTTCTGTTCAGCTCCTGCCAGAAGGATACCACATCATAGTTGATGTTGCCGCCGTCCCGGTTGGCTACCCACTGACCATCCTGGCGGCCATAATCCAGATACAGCATGGAGCTGACGGCGTCGCACCGCAGGCCGTCGATGTGATACTGCTCCAGGAAGAATAAGGCAGAGCTGATGAGAAAGCCCCAAACGTCCGGACTGGCATAGTCGAACACCAGGGTACCCCATTCCTTATGCTCTCCCATGCGGGGGTCGGCGTATTCATACAGCGCCGTCCCGTCGAACCGGGCCAGGCCGTGGGCATCGCGTGGAAAATGGGCGGCGACCCAGTCGATAATCACCCCGATGCCCGCTCGGTGGAGGATGTCCACAAAGGCCATGAAATCCTGGGGCGTCCCGTACCGGCTGGTGGGAGCAAAATAACCTGTGGCCTGATAGCCCCAGCTACCTTCATAGGGGTATTCCGTCACCGGCAGAAGCTCCACATGGGTATAGCCCATCATCTGGCAGTAGGCTGCCAGGATGGGCGCTATACGCTGGTAGTTGGGAAAGGTTTCGTTTTCATCTACCCGCCAGGAGCCAAGATGCACCTCATAAATGCTCATGGGCGCCTGGCGAATGTCCACCGTCTCCCGGTTTGACATCCACTCCCGGTCATCCCATGGGAAAAGGGAGAGATCCCAAACCTTTGACCCGGTAGCCGGGCCGGTTTCTGCATGGAAAGCGAAAGGGTCGGCCTTCAAAACGGTTTTTCCGTCCGCGCCAAGGACGGCGTATTTGTATATATCGCCGTTCTGCACGCCGGAGAGGACGGCGCACCATATGCCGTCCCTGTCTCTGACCATGGGCGCGGCGGCGCTGTTCCAGCCGTTGAAGTCCCCGGCAACGGAGACGGCCTTGGCGTTTGGCGCCCACACCCGGAATACCCGATCATCTTCCTGTGGATGACAGCCTAGGTAGTCATAGGCTCTATAGGAATTGTCACTTAAAACACTCATGTCTATATAATAATACATTACGGTGCGTTTTTCAATAATTGACAGGAAAAGAAAGTTGGGGTAATATTAAAATGTTAGGCTGTTCGGCTGAAGCCGCTGATTACACGGGGAAAATATCCGCTGCAGAGACCTCATACGCCGTTCGCTGGCAGCTTTGGCCGTCGATGACCTTGGTATAGGGCCGACTTTGCAGCCGTCCCTGAACGGAAAGCCGTGTTCCCACGGCAGCCAGAGCGGTCTGCTGCGCCTGCTGTCCCCAGGCGATGACAGGAATGTAATCGCTGCGGTGATACCTCCTCCCTACCGCCAGGATCACATCGCATATCTCCCGGCCCATAGGCGTTACCCGCAGGGTAGGCATCTTGCAGACAGTTCCCAGAAGGAAAATGCGATTTTCATCCTCCCCGTCAGCCGACTCTATCTCTCTGGCCAGAATGGTCAGTACAAGCCGGTTTCCGAAGCCGCTTTTGTTGTTAAAAGAACGCAGCTCCCCTGCAATGCGCAGCCGTTCATCCTGATACAGCGCTCGCTCCGGGAGCATGGACTGCCGCACTACAATATTCAGCGTGTCCGTCGTACCGCTGAGACGGTGGATTTCCAGGGGAAAGGTAAAAAAGCGTATGCCCCTGCTCTCGTGAGAAAATTTCGGATCTGCCAACGCCCTGCCGCACAGTTCCGCCCGGTTGGTGATGTAAACCTCGTCCATTGCCGCACCTCACATGAATCATTTCGGATAACCAAGTCTATGAGGCGAACGGCGGCGTATATGACAAAACCTCATGTCCCGATGCGACATGACGAAAATAGACTTATCCAGCACTACAGGAGGAACCATACTTATGGATGTATACGAAATTTTGAAGCACTGCGACCATACCCTGCTTCGTCAGGACGCCACAGGAGAAGAGATCATGACCCTTTGCGATGAAGGAATACGCTTTGGCGTGGCCAGCGTCTGTATTCCACCCTGCCACGTAGCCGGAGCAAACCGCTATGTAAAGGGCAAACTTCCCATTTGCACAGTCGTTGGGTTCCCCAATGGCTACAGCACCTCGCGTTCCAAAGCCTTTGAGGCGCAGGAGGCCATTCAAAACGGAGCCAGCGAGATCGACATGGTAGCAAACCTTGCCATGATCAAGGACGCCTGCTGGGACGATGTGCTTCAGGACATCAAAACCGTCCGTGAATTTACAAAGGGGCATATCCTGAAGGTTATTATTGAGACATGCCTTCTGACGGAGGACGAAAAACGCATTATGTGCGCCGTGGTATCTGCCTCCGGGGCGGACTACATCAAAACCTCTACCGGCTTTTCCACCGGCGGGGCCACCCGCGAGGATGTTCAGCTTCTGCGAAGCTGCTGCGACAGCGCTGTAAAGGTGAAGGCTGCCGGCGGCATTGCCACCCTCCAGGATGCGGAGGACTTCATTGCCCTGGGGGCCGATCGCCTGGGAACCAGCCGCCTGGTCAAGCTTGCCATAGAAATGGAGCAGGCCGCCAAATCGTCATCCGCTCAGGAAGAAGCTGCTGCGAATGAGTCGGGCCAGAGCGCAGCCGGGAACGCTTAACAGAAGCCAATACAGACTATAGCGCAGGCACACCTGCCCATAGAGATTCAACCGCATATGGGAATAGTCCCATATGCTCCAGCTCAGAAGCCTGTTGAACACTCCGCCGGAGACAAATTCCACCGCTGTGACCAGCACAGCGCACCAAATATACTGGATCGGACAGGCCAGGTTTGGCTGGATTGCCACCAGATACATGAAGGCAAAGCACACCCCGCCGGTCAGAATCATAGACCAGTGGGTGTGTCCCCTCCAAAGTATCTCGATGACGCCGTATATCGTGCCGCCCACAGCCAGGGCGGTCAAAAGCTCTAATCCTGTCATAGCAGGAGCATACCCATTTTTTGAAAAAATAGTCTTGACAAGTAAGGGGTATTCTGTTAAAATATTTTTCGCATAAAAGCAGGACTGAGTGGTATCCGTCCTCGCCCGGCCACAGATATGTGCGCCGTGGCAGCAAACCGTTTCCCTGTCTTATCGTGGGATTTGACAGAAAAATGTGTTGTGCGCGGATACGTTTCTGTATCCGCGTTTTTGTGCGCAAAAACAAACAGGGAGGTGCTCTGGCAATAGCGAACACGACTCATCCGTTGAACGAGAATATCCGAGAGCCGCAGGTTCGTCTTATCGGCGAGGATGGAGAGCAGCTTGGTATTATGTCCTCCAAGGAGGCATTAGAGATTGCTCAGGAGCGGGATCTGGATCTGGTCATGATCTCCCCGGTGGCAAAGCCCCCGGTATGCAAGGTTATGGACTATGGAAAATACCGCTTTGAGCAGGCCAAGCGCGAAAAAGAGGCCAAGAAAAATCAACACGTCATTGAAGTCAAGGAGATACGGATGTCTCCCTCCATTGGCGAGAACGACTTCATGACGAAGCTTCGCAGTGGCCAGAGATTCCTGGCCGAGGGAAACCGTCTGAAAGTAACGGTGCGGTTCCGAGGCCGTGAGATGGCGCACACAGACCTGGGCAAACAGCTTTTGGAGCGGTATGCCAAGGAGTGTGCGGACATTGCCAAGGTGGACAAGGGCGCAAAGCTGGAAGGTCGTCTGATGACGGAGTTCCTGTCCCCCAAGGCCCAGACGCCTGCCAAAAAGCAGACGCCCAAGCAAGAAAAATCAAAGGAGAACGACAACGATGCCGAAACTTAAAACTCACAGCGCATCCAAGAAACGCTTTTCCCTGACCAAGAACGGCAAGGTCAAGCGTGCCCACGCCTATAAGAGCCATCTGCTCAACGGCCACGGCAAAACCACCAAGCGTAAGCGCGGCCTGCGCAAGGGCGCTTATGCCGACAGTACCAACGCCGCGACTGTCAAGCGCATGATCCCGTATAAATAAGGAGGGCAACAAAAGATGGCACGAGTAAAAGGCGCGATGATGACGCGCAAGAGAAGAAATAAGATTCTTGGCATGGCCAAGGGCTATTGGGGCAGCAAATCCCGTCACTATAAGATGGCCAATCAGGCCGTCATGAAGAGCCTGCGTTATGCCTACATTGGCCGCAAGCAGCGCAAGCGCGATTTCCGCAAGCTGTGGATTACCCGTATCAGCGCCGCCTGCAAGCTGAACGGCATCAACTATTCCCGTTTCATGTATGGTCTGAAGCAGGCTGGTATCGAGATGAACCGCAAAATGCTTTCTGAGACCGCTATCAACGACCCTGCTGCCTTCACCGCTCTGGTGGAAAAGGCAAAGGCCGCCCTGTAAAGCGCGGGAAAGCTCAAATATCAACTGTTCACCGACAAATCCAGGCGCACATAGCAGAAACGATGCCAACAAGAACCGCTTGTTTTCTAACAAGAAAGCAAGCGGTTCTTGTGCATTATTGTAGCGTGGAGTACTACGTAAAAGACATGTTAACTCTCTGATTGGGGCAAAAATTAGGATAACCAGCCTAAAAAAAGATGCGAAAAACCCTGTAGTTATTGAAACTACAGGGTCTTCACTTGGCGGAGAAGGAGGGATTTGAACCCTCGCTGCGCTCATCACGCACTACTCCCTTAGCAGGGGAGCCCCTTCGGCCACTTGGGTACTTCTCCAAGCCGAATCAATATATTTGTATCGGGGAACCGGCCCCGCAGTGAGTATATGGCGGAGAGAGAGGGATTCGAACCCCCGGCCCCTTGCGGAGTCACTGGTTTTCAAGACCAGCTCCATAAACCACTCGGACATCTCTCCGAATGCCCGATTATCTTACCACAGGAAACGAGTGTTGTCAATCAAAAACCGCAAAAATGGCAAGAAAAATTTTCTTTCCAGGCTGTAAAAGCGGCGGGAAATATGGTATGATGGCATACATGGTCAATTTACGGAGGGCAAGGCTATGATAACTGTTGAAAATCTTTCGCTGCAATACGGCAGTCAGGTATTATTTTCAGGGGCGGATCTGCAATTCGTGGCAGGAAACTGCTATGGCATTATTGGCGCGAACGGCGCGGGCAAGTCCACCTTTTTAAAAATATTGGAGGGGGCGGTGGAGCCGTCCAAGGGCCATGTGTACATCGACCCCAAGTGTCGGATGTCCGTACTGCGCCAGGATCAGAGTATGTATGACGACTACGGCGTCATCGAAACCGTCATTCTGGGCAATCCTAGGCTTTACGAGTGCGGCAAGGAGAAGGACGCCATCTATGAAAAGGAGGATTTCTCCGACGAGGATGGCCTGCGGGCGGCGGAGCTGGAGGAGGAATACGCCGAGCTGGGAGGCTGGGAGGCGGAGTCGGACGCATCCCGTCTGCTCCAGGGCCTTGGCATCCCTATCGCCCTGCACGACAAGCAGATGTCCGAGCTGGAGGGACGGCAGAAGGTGAAGGTGCTGCTGGCGCAGGCGCTCTTTGGCCGCCCGGACATCATCCTGCTGGACGAGCCGACAAACAACCTTGACCTGGCCTCTACCGTCTGGCTGGAAAACTTTCTCATGGACTATGAGGGCACTGTTCTGGTGGTCAGCCATGACCGTTACTTCCTCAATAATATCTGCACCCATATCGTGGACATAGACTACGGCAAGATCCGTATGTATGTGGGCAACTACGATTTCTGGTACGAGTCCAGCCAGCTCATGCAGAAGCTGATAAAAGACCAGAACAAAAAGGCGGAGCAGAAGATTCAGGAGCTGCAAACCTTCATCGCCCGGTTCTCCGCCAACAAATCCAAGTCCCGCCAGGCTACCAGCCGCCGGAAGCTGCTGGATAAAATCTCCGTGGAACAAATGCCCGCCTCCTCCCGGCGCTATCCCTGGGTGGGCTTCAAGGCCGAGCGGGAGCCGGGCAAGGACAGACTGTTCGTGACCAATGTGTCCAAAACTGTGGACGGAGTAAAGCTCATCAACAACATCTCCTTCATTATGAACAAGGAGGACAAAATCGCCATTATCAGCGAAAACGAGAACGCCATCACCTGTCTGTTCCAGCTTCTGGCCGGGGAGCTGGAGCCGGACGAGGGGGAAATCAAATGGGGCGTTTCCACCACCCAGTCCTACTTTCCCAGGGACTTTGACAGCTATTTTGACGGCTGCGATTTAGAGCTGATGGACTGGATTCGCCAGTTCTCTGCCGACAAGCGGGAGAGCTATCTGCGCACCTTCCTGGGCCGGATGCTGTTCTCCGGGGACGATGTATATAAAAAGGTCAGCGTCCTGTCCGGCGGGGAGAAAATGCGCTGCATGATTTCCAAAACCATGCTGGAGGGGGCAAACGTCCTCATGTTCGACCAACCCACCAACCATCTGGATTTGGAGAGCATAGCCGCTCTCAACAATGGCATGGCCGCCTTCCCCTTTAATATTCTGTTCTACAGCCACGACCACCAGTTAACAGAGACTGTGGCAAACCGCATTATCGAACTGACCCCGGAGGGCTGCATCGACAGGATGTGTACCTATGATGAATATATGCACATGATGGGCCGGGACGTAAACGAGATAGAGGAGTGAAAAGAGCATTGTGTGAACTGAAAATAACGGCGTATGAGGTACGCCCGGACGAGGAAATATTGCTGGAACGGCTTTCCAAGCAGCACGGCTTCATATTAGTAACTACGGACAGGCCGCTGACCGTGGAAACACTCCCTCTGGCCAAAGGGAGTGTGGGTGTTACCACCCTGGGACAGAGCGTCATGGACGAAGCCCTGTTCAAGGAGATGGCTGCGCTGGGCATCATGGGCTACAGCACCCGCACTGTGGGCTATAACCATGTAGACTTAAACAGCGCAAAAAAATATGGCGTGCGAGTCAGCAACGCCAGCTACGCCCCTAACGGGGTAGCGGATTATACGGTCATGCTCATGCTGATGTGCCTACGGTGCTATAAGCCCGCCCTGTACCGCATCAACGTGAACGACTACTCCCTGGAGGGCCTCATGGGCCGGGAACTACGAAACCTGACCGTGGGCGTGGTCGGTACAGGCCGCATTGGCCGGGCAGTCATCGAGAATCTGAGCGGATTTGGCTGCCGGATTCTGGCCCACAGTCTCCATCCGTCGGAGGAGCTGAAGAATAAGGTGACGTTCGTGGATATGGACACGCTGTATCGGGAAAGCGACATCCTCACGCTGCACACAAAGCTGACGGACATTACCTATCACATGATAAACCAACGTACTATCGCCAAAATGAAGCCGGGCATCATCCTGATAAACTGCGCCAGAGGCGAGCTGATGGACATCGAAGCCGTAACCGAGGGCATCGAGAATCAGCGGCTGGGAGGCCTGGCCCTGGATGTATTTGAAAACGAAAATGGGATATACCACCGGGATCTGAAGACATCCATTCTGAAAAACCGGGACATGGCCTACCTGCGACAGTTTCCCAATGTGGTTATGACCCAGCATATGGCCTTTTACACCAAAGAGGCGGTGGAGAGTATGGCCCGCTGCGGCATAGAGAGTCTGTTGGCCTTTGCCAGAGGCGAGGACTGGCCCAACCGCCTGTGCTGATGGAACGCATTTTTGCGAAGGCTGTATATCGCAGCAGGAGCGGACAGTCTTGTTATATTGCGCGCTTGCGAACGCAGGACACAAACCTGATGACACCAAAACCTGCGAGAAAAGCGGGCCAAAATCAAAATTTTTCCGAAATTTAATAATTTTGAAACAATCTTGCACTTTCTTTTGTAACATCCTGCCGGTAAAATAATAATTGCAAGAGTCAGTTTCATCTTTTTCATTTTGTCCTCAATCCATAACAAAAGGCCGCCGGAACAAGGTCGCAAGCGTTCCGACGGTTTTTTGTTTTTTATTTTCCTCTGCGAAGGACGGCCAGCAGATCTGTTTTTGGTTCCTGGCCTGCTCGTATTTTTTCCAGATTCCCCCGATTTCGCTGATACATAAGAAGCACTAGGATGAAAGTCAAAAGCTCCATCTCCCCGCTCGTCAGAAAGGCAGGTATCAGAAAGGCTATCGGTATCAGCACCGCGCCAAGCGCCAGATAACCGCTGATCAGCACGCCGGCCAGTCCCACAAGGCAGGCCAGAACACCGTACTTCAGGGACACGCATATCAGCGCGGCACAGGTGCAGGCCACGCCCTTCCCCCCTTGAAACCGATGCCACATGGGGAAGTCGTGACCCAGCACAACGCCCACGCCCGCCCAGGCCGCCGCCGTGCCGCCCAGACCATGGAACAACCACCAGCGGCAGATAAGACAAGCGATAAAGGTTTTTCCCAAATCCCCCGCCAGCACCATCGCCCCGGTTCCAATGCCAAATTGCTTTGCCATATTTGCCATGCCGGGGTTCCCCGATCCTATGGAAAAAGCGCTCCTGCCCTTTTGGAAACGGGCCACCGCTTCCGCCGTCAAAAAATTTCCACAAAGATACCCGATCAGCAGACAGATTATTCGCCGCATGTGCCTCACCCCTATATGGATTTTTTTCATTTTGAGGTCATTGTATTCCAACCCCCTGAATTTTGCAAGGGGGACGCACTTGCAAAACCTGACTGTATCATGTTATGCTGTTTCCAAACCACACAAGGAGGCGACGCGTATGCACATTCCATCAGCAGCCACTTCAGAAATAAATATTTTAGGGTTTCAGGAAGCGCTGAAATGTTCCGGGACATCCGGGGAATACGATTCCGAAAAATGGATTTATGTCCCGGATTTTTACACAGAATACCGTTACATACTTGGCACGCGAGGGAAAAATCCTCTGATATGTATTGGCGTAAACCCGTCTACTGCCGCGCCGGACAATTTGGACAACACGCTGAAATCGGTGGAGCGCATTTCTCTGGGCTGCGGCTTTGACAGCTTTATCATGTTCAATGTCTACGCTCAGCGGGCAACCAACCCGGATGACATGGAAAAGGAAATGAATTCCCTCCTTCATCGGGAGAATATGGCGGCCTTTGAATACGTCCTGCAGCAATGCGAGGATTTCCCCTCCGTATGGGCCGCCTGGGGAAACGTGATTGAAAAGCGGGGCTACCTGAAAAGCTGTGTTCAGGACATGATTCAAATTGGCGAACGCTACGGCGCTGAATGGTACACTGCCGGAAAGCGATCCAAGCGGGGCCACCCCCACCATCCGTTATATCTGCGGAAGGACAGTCCCCTCGATCCTTTTGACGTCCGGGAGTATTGTCAGCATTGCCTATAAGTTTCCACATTGTTTAGATGCGGTTTAGATTTGCGGTTTATGATAAATACAATAGCAAACGACGAAACTGTACGGGGGAAAAAGTATGTTTCACATTCTTGTTATGGACGACGACCTGAACACACGCCGCCTGATGAAGGCAGTTCTGGAGGAAAACAAATACCAGGTCTATACAGCGGAAGACGGAGTGCAGGCTCTGAAGGTTCTGGACGAAAACCATATTGACCTGGTCATCCTTGACGTGATGATGCCGAATATGGACGGTTATGAGTTCACCAAGCTCATTCGGGAAAATCAGGATACATTGCCCATTCTGATGGTATCCGCAAAGCAGCTCCCATCTGACCGAAAACAGGGCTTTATCGCCGGAACAGACGATTATATGACCAAGCCTGTGGACGAGGAGGAGATGCTCCTTCGCATTAAGGCTCTGCTGCGGCGGGCAAAAATTGCCAGCGAGCGGCGTATTCAGATCGGGGACGTGACGCTGGACTACGACGCCATGAGCGTCACCAGAGGGACGGAAACGCAGGTGCTGCCTCAGAAGGAATTTTTGCTGCTGTTTAAGCTGCTGTCCTATCCGGGCAAGATATTCACCCGCATACAGCTTATGGACGAAATATGGGGGCCAGACAGCGACACCGGCTGGGAGACTGTGACCGTACACATCGGGCGGCTGCGCCGCCGGTTTGAGGGCTGGGAGGAATTCGAAATTGAGTCCGTACGCGGGCTTGGCTACAGGGCGGTGAAAAAGGTATGAAGCAGCACCGACGGCGCTGGCGGGATAGAAGACGGGAGCAGCGGGGCGCGCTGACAGCGCTGTTCTCCGCAATTAGTTTTCTTATTTTGACTGTCACCATCCTCCTTGTGGGGGTAGCGGTGGCCTTTTTGGTTCATACTGGGGCGCTGCGTCTTTCCTTCCACACAGGGCTTCCCGCTGTACTTTTCGTCGCCGTGCTGGCCATAGGTAGCATTGTGATGGGAACTATCGTCGCCTCCTTCATAGACCGCGCCCCCCTGCGGGCGCTGAACAAAACCATCGACGGGATAAATAAGCTGGCCAGAGGCAGCTATGAGACCAGACTTCAGGTGTCTGAGATTCCCGCACTTGGGGAGCTGGCCGAGAGCTTCAACACTCTGGCCGCCGAGCTGCAAAACACGGAAATGCTCCGCTCCGACTTCGTGAACAACTTCTCTCATGAGTTCAAGACCCCCATCGTATCCATCCAGGGTTTCGCAAAACTCCTGCAAAAGGGAAATCTGTCTCCGGAGGAGCAGCGGGAATATCTGGACATCATCGTGACGGAATCGGGACGTTTGGCGGATATGGCCACCAACGTGCTGAGTTTGACCAAGGTGGAAAATCAGGAAATATTAACGAACATAACCGCCTTCAACCTGTCCGAACAGCTCCGAAACTGCGTGCTGCTGCTGGAAAAAAAGTGGACGGCCAAAAATCTGGACATGATAATAGACCTGGAGGAATATACCATCCGGGCCTGCGAGGAGCTTCTCAAGGAAGTCTGGATAAATCTGCTGGACAACGCCATCAAATTCTCCCCACAGGGCGGGGAGGTCATGGTGCAAATTCAGCCAGGTCAGGGAACACTGACCGTTTCCATTACAAATTATGGCCCTGATATTCCCCCGGAAGACCAGAAGCGGATATTTAACAAATTCTATCAGGGGGACACCTCTCACTCTGGAGAAGGGACGGGCGTGGGCCTTGCGGTAGCTAAGCGGGTGATCGATCTGCACCAGGGCAGCATCCATGTATCCAGCGGCGGAGGAAAAACAGTTTTCTCCGCGACGCTGATGAACCCGTGAAATTGGATTTAATCAAAAATTGATTTTCCATTGCATATCTTCTTCCCAGCCTTGACTGCCGACAGAGCAGCGCGCTTATAAATATAACAAATATAACAAAACGTGGCTGCTCCAAACGGAAAACAGCCACGTTTCGCAAGAAGAAAAGATGGGATGAAAAACGGAAGGTATCAAAAATAATTAGTTGGCTTCGACCTCGCCAGAAGCCTCGCCGGAACCGCCGGTGCCGTTTTCGGCCTCAAAAGCTACCTGCACGGCGTCAACAATGGCCTGATAATCGGCGTTGTCGGCAGTCCAGACACCCATGTTGATGGAGCCGGTGATCTCTTCGCCATTGAAGGTGATCAGGAAGGTCTTGGTGGCCTCGTCGCCGCCGTCCTCTACGTCCTCATAAGTAGCAATGCCGGTCACGCCGTCCACAGTGATCTCAAACTCACCAGTAGAGGGAGCCATCTCGCCGGAAGCCTCGCCAGAAGCCTCGCCCTCGACCGCAGCGCCAACCTCGCCGGAAGCCTCGCCAGAAGCCTCGCCGGCATCGGCGACTTCGCCCTCAGCCTCGGCTACCTCTTCCTCGGTGGGGGCTTCAGCTTCAGCCGCCTCTTCAATCTCGGTGGTCTCTTCAACAGTTTCCTCAGTCTCGGTCTCGGCAGTATCGTCAGAGCTGCCGCAGGCAGCCAGAGCGAACACCATCACAAGAGCCAAAAGAAGCGCAAGAATCTTTTTCATTTTGTGTGTTCTCCTTAAAAACTTTGGATTGATTGGTCAAATTGACCCATTTGTCTTTCCACGTGGGAAAGTATATCACGGCTTATGCCAAATGTAAAGAGAAACTTTTCAATAATTACAATTTTGTAATATTATTTTAATCTTTTCTTAACGCCATCTTTCAAAGTAACGGATAGGTATTAAATCGCCACATGCAGGCGCTCAGCTTCTTTCTTTACCTCATTAAGCTCATTCTGATAGACCTGTTTAAACTCCTTCCACGCATCCTTTAGGTTGTTCAATTCCTTGTCCTCATCCAGCTTCCTGCAGAGGTCGAGCCGCCGCTGGCAGAAGTTTTTACGGAACGCCAGCTCCCTTTGCGCAATCCTTTTCTGCTCGGCAGCCTGCCTGTCCCGCTCCGGCTGTCCCCTCTTCCATTTTATCGATGTGTGGATGTCGGAGAAAGCGCTCCACAGGAATAGCACGCCGATAAGCGCCACCGGTAGCATGGAGGCGTTAAAGGGCGCGTTGACCCAATAGGTCAACGCCCAGGCAATGCCATACACCACAGCCCCGCTGATGACGCCGCCCACAAGGCTTCCTGTCACCGCCCACATAAACAAAGCGCCCACAATCAGTGGTACCAGCCCGAACCAGTTGCCAAGAAACTCGCTGCCCGCAGGCAGGAACCACAGGCTTACGCCCAGACAGTATAGGGAGAATATCAGCTCCACTATGGAATAGCCCATGCCCGCCGCATCCGACTTATTGATCTTGTCGATTTTTTCCGCGGCATCCGTTTCCGCCCGGCAGGAGCGGCCATATTTGTCATACTTCAACAGCGGCTGCGCCTCCCCACGATAGGCCGCACTCAGCAGAACGCAGACACCTCCGTGAAACATCAGGCCGCTACCCTCCTTTTTCTCTATGCCGCGCTCCAGCTCATAGTCTATGGCCGTCTCGCCGATTTGAACGACCTCATTCCAACTATATTGTTTGGATTTAAGCTCCCCCTCGTTTTCCGACGCCAACTGAACATACGCGACCTCGGCACTGGGCCGCTTGGGAAACAGTTCCTTCGCGATACGCCTTGCCTCCTCCTTGTCCACGTTCGATTGACTGTAGAAAAGGTGATTCACCAGCGCCTCCCCCGCTACCAGATCGCCTGTGGCATACCACCGCCGCAGCGCCGCCTCCGGCGCCAGGCGGTAAAGAAACGCCACCTCCTCCCTTTCCTCCGGCGAACGCCCTTCGATAAACGCCACAACAAAGCGGTCTCTTTCCGGCCCCGGAGTTGACAGGAGCTGCTCTATGCTGACCGATTTCCCCTGCGAAATATTCAGGTTGTTGTCCCCGCCGATGTCCGGCATATCGTCCTTGAAGCTGAAATTTTTGACGCCTTCGTTAAAATTTTTCAGGTTATCCACCCATATCGCCCCCTATTACACTTCTTTGTTTTTGTTTATACAACGCTATCATACCATCAACCTTGCCAATGCGCAAGCGTTTTTCCCCTGCGAAAGGCACAACCGCCGCCCGGACGCATATACGCCGGGCGGCGGTCATTTCTGCGGTCGCTTGCTCAGGTCTCAGACCGCGTCAGGGAGTGTTCTCAGTTTCTTCTTTTGTGGCTGCTGGGCACGATAACGACCGCCATGCCGCCGGCGCACAGGGCCAGCAGAACGATCCACAGAGCAATATTCGCATCATCGCCGGTTGAGGGGGACGTGTTCGGCTCGCCCGGTTTGTTTTGGTCTCCCGGCTTATTCGGAGCATCCGGCTTGATTGGGGTGGTCGGCTCCGTGGGTTCCTCGGTCTCCGTGGGTTCCTCGGTCTCCGTGGGTTCCTCGGTCTCCGTGGG
>JAJPYE010000036.1:30657-32764 GCA_021205095.1 Oscillospiraceae bacterium
GTTCCTCGGTCTCCGTGGGTTCCTCGGTCTCCGTGGGTTCCTCGGTCTCCGTGGGTTCCTCGGTCTCCGTGGGCTCTTCGGTCTCCGTGGGCTCTTCGGGTGTAGCTGCCTCGGCCACGGTCAGCGTGTAAGAAAGCTTCGCGCTGTCATAATTATCCGAAGCCGCAACGGTCGCTGTAATCGTCGCGCTGCCTGCGCCGACGATGGTCACTCTGCCGTTTTCATCCACCGTGGCCACAGCGGTATTGCTGCTTTCGTAGGTAACAGCGCCCTCCGCGCCGGTCACGGCGTTGGTAAAGGCGTCGTCGCCCACGGACTTTGACACCTCGCTCTCCGCAAAGGAGACTGTCTGCGCCGCCTTGGAGATGACCACGGTGACAGACCCGGTCACGTCCGTGTAATTATCCTTGTGGGCCGTATAATATACCGTATACTCGCCCGCCTCCGTGAATACGGGGCTTTCGGCGCTGTAGGTCACGCCGTCCGTGGAATAGGTGATTTCCGCGCCGTCCGCCGTCACGGTGATAGAGTGACCCGCGCCGTCGTATGCACCGGTATAGCCCTCCACTGTCACGGCAAATTCCCCCTCCAGAATGGTCAGCTTCACGGGGTCACTGGCCGCCGCGTTGACGGTGTCCGTCCCTGCAATGGAGGCAACCACATAATACGTCCCGGCGTTGATCGGCGCGCCGTCCAGCGCCTGGGTGCAGGCTTCGTCCGCATAGTAGGTATAGACGATCTCGCCGTCATATTCCTCGCCGTTTGCAAGCGTCACCACAGCCCCGCTGGCTGTTATCGCCTCGCCGGTGTAGGTCTGGGACATATCCGCCAGGGTCACGGTGGATATGGCCCTCCACTGGGCGTAAAGGGTCGCCTTCATGCCGCCGTTTCCGTTGTTATTGGTCGCCTCGAAGCTGTATACATCACCGCCCTGATAGCTGTCGCCGGAGCCGTCGGCCTTCGTGTTCCAGCCCGCGAAGGTGTAGCCGTCGCGGACAGGCTCGGTGGACTGCACTGTCAGGTTGACGCCGTTTGAGAAGTTGTTGGACGGGCCGCCCTCGCCGCCGTTGGCGTCATAATAAAGGGCGTTGGTGGCCTGCCGAATTGTCACCTTTGTGTCGGAGGACGTTGTAGTGGCGATGCCATCATTTGTTGTCTCCACTGTACTGCCGGCAGGAGCAGTCGCCGTGACGGTCACAGTATAGGTGCCGGTATCGCTGACATTTCCTTCCAGGGTCAGGACGCTGCCCGTCGCGCCCTCGATGGTTTCTCCATCCTTGGCCCAGGAATAGGTGTAGGTGAAGCCGTCATACTCTGTGACGGTAGCTGTCAGGAAACGGGTGGAGTTTGGCGGGTAATAGTAGGTATAGCTGTCGCCAATCGCCTCCGATTCGGTGGTCAGGGCCACCTTCACCGTGGGGGCGAGAACAGCGCGCACCATAAACAGGGTGACGTCCTCCGTGCCGTAGACGGTCAGGCTCTTTCCGCCCTTGACATAGACCTCGTCGCTCAGCGTATTGTCCCCGCCGAGAATGTACCAGCCCGCCTGGCTGCAGCCGGAAAGGGCGGATTTGGGGAACGTGTATTTTTCGCCGGACACGACCGCCATATCCTCAATGGCCTCGCCGCCGTTGGCGTTGAAGTGGATGGTGTATTTCACACCCAGCACGACCGCGCTGTTGTCGCTGTTCGCCACCACGCCGTAGGCGGTGTTGTCAGAGGTGAAATACTGGGCGGAATCCACATAATAAGTGGTACCGTCCTCGGAGGTAATCAGAACGATGCCGCTGTCGGTACTCTCAGGCGCAACGCCTGTGGTAACGCCGATGCTGGCCCCGTCGGTCAGCGCGGCGGTCAGGGTGACGGTCTTGCCGCTGGGGAGACACAGGTTGCTCACCGTATCGCCCACGGTGTTGCCGGTGATAACCACCGCGCCGGAAAGGCTCATGGTGCCGCTGGCGCTCACATATACGCCGCCATACTTGGAGTTCGCGGTATTGCCTGTGATGCTGCCCGCCGTCATATTGAACGCGCCGCTGCTTACATATACGCCGCCGCCTGCGCCAAGGTTCGTGCCGGTGACATTGTTGCCGGAAATCTCACCGCC
>JAJPYE010000036.1:32864-53377 GCA_021205095.1 Oscillospiraceae bacterium
CGCCGCCTGCGCCAAGGTTCGTGCCGGTGACATTGTTGCCGGAAATCTCACCGCCATTCATGGTAAAGGTGCTGTTGGTGTCAACATACACACCGCCGCCGGTATATCCGGTGTTGCCGGTAATTTTGCCGCTGTTCAGGGTGAATGTACCACCTTTTATATACACGCCGCCGCCAGACCTTCCGCTGTTGCTGTCAATGCTGCCGCCGTTCATAGTGAACGTTCCGTAAACATCCACACCACCGCCAACCGAGGAGCTGGCCTTATTGCCGGAAATCTCACCGCCGTTCATGGTAAAGGTGCTGCTGGTGTCAACATACACACCGCCGCCGGAGTTATAGGCGGTATTGCCCGTGATGCTGCCGCCGTTCATGGTAAACGTGCTTGTGCCTGCCACATACACGCCGCCGCACAGGCCGTTAATGGATTTGTTGCCGGTGATGGTGCCGTCCGTCATGGTAAACGTGCCGCTGGCAATATACACGCCGCCGCCAATCTTGGCCGCGTTGCCGGAAATCGTGCCGCCCTTCATGGCAAACGTGCCGCTGCCGCCGACATACACGCCGCTGCCATAGGTGGCGGATGTTCTGCTTGTGGTGGTAATGCCGGAGATGGTTCCGGCCTCCATGGTGAACGCGCCGCCGTTTACATATACGCCGCCGCCGGTTGCGGTGGGCTTGCCGCCGGTAATCACGCCAGTCTGCGCCGCGCTGGTGTCGGTCAGGGTCATGCTTCCGCTCACCGTGACAACCACGCCGGTTCCCGTGCCTGTGATGGCATAGCCCGCCAGGTCAAGGGTGATGCTCTGCCCGGCGGCCACGGTCACGTCCTCGGTGACGTCCATCAGCAGGGTAACGGTATCCCCCGCCGTCGTGGCCGCGTCGATGGCCGCTTGCAGGGTCTCGTACTTCGTCACGGTCTCGCCGCTGGTGACGGTGGCTGCATACACCGTGGGGTCTGTCACCGTCAGCACCATGGCACTCAAATCCGCGTCGGCAACGGTATAATATCCTTCTGCGTCGGCGCTGAAATACTGGGCGGACGCTGCATAATACTCCGTGCCGCTCTCCGCTGCCGTGAATTGGATGTCATTTCCCTCGGTGGGCGTTTTATAGGTACGCACACCGACGCTGGCCCCATCGGTCAATGGGCCGGTCAGGGTAATCGTCCTGTTTTCCACAAGATAGAGGTTGCTCCCTGTCTCGTTCGCCGTGTTGCCGGTGACGATCATCGCCCCGGAAAGGCTGATGGAGGCCGCCGCCAGGGAACCCATATATACGCCGCCGCCGCTGCCGCTGGACGCGTTGCCGGTGATGCTGCCGCCGGACAGGGAAAGCGTGCCTGAATTGTACACACCGCCGCCGCTGCTGGCCGTATTGCCGGTGACGCTGCCCGCTGTCATGGTGAACGTGTACACAGTCGTGCCAGATCCATACACGTACACACCGCCGCCGGAGGTGGCGGCTGTATTGCTGCTGATGCTGCCGTCGCTGAGGGTGAAATTCCCTTTCACATACACGCCGCCGCCATTGGAGCTGGCGGTGTTTTTAGTAATACTGCCGCCGGACATGGTGAAAGCGCCGTATTTCGCGTTCACATAGACACCCGCGCCCAGAACAGCATTGTTTTCACTGATGGTGCCGCCGGTCATGTTAAAATTGCCGTAAACCGCGCTGCCGCTAACGGTTAGAGAACTATTATTGGTATACACGCCGCCACCGCCGGTGCTGGTGCTGGTAGCCGTGTTGCCGGAAATTGTTCCCGCGTTCAGGGTGAAGGTGCCGTAGTTATACACACCGCCGCCGGTTTTGGTGGAGTTGCCAGTGATGCTGCCGCCGTTCATCGTGAAGCTGGCTGTCTGGGCCACGTACACGCCGCCGCCGGTGGTGGTAGCCGTATTGTTTTTAATGCTGCCGCCGTTCATTGTGAAGGTTCCGTAGCCGTTCACGTTGCCATTAACATACACACCGCCGCCGCTGCTGCCTTTGTTGCCGGTGATGGTGCCGCCCTCCATGGTGAAGGACGCTCCAATGTCCACAAACACACCGCCGCCGGTGGTGCTGCTCTTATTGAGTCCGCCGCCGGTAATGGTGCCGGTCTGGTCTGTGCTGCTGTCGGTCAGGGTAAGCGCACCTTCCACGGTGATAACGCTGCCGCTGCCCGTGCCAGTCAGGGTATAACCAGCCAGGTCAATCGTGACGTCCGCGCCGCTGGGGATGGTGATGTTGGTCGTCAGGGTGACATCCTCGGTCAGGATATAGGTGCCGCTCTCCAGGGTGCCGCCAAGTTCATCCGCGGTGTCGGTCAGAGTATTGAACGCCTCGAATAGCTCGTCGAGCTTGCTGTCGTCCACCTGGGCCTGTTCCTCGGCGGTCAGGGCCTCATAGGCGTCGTTGGCGGCCTGGGCCTGGGCATAGACCTGGTTCAGCGCGTCCTCGTCCAGCGCCGCCAGCTCGTCCGCCGCAGGCAGGGCGTCTATCAGCGTCTGAACGGTCTGGACGGCGGTCAACTCCTCCGTCTCAGCCGCCGCAGGCTCCTCCGCCGCAGCGCCGAGCAGGGGCATCTCCGAAGATTCCTCCTGCACAGGCTCCTCTGTGGGCTCCTCCTCAACAGCTTCCTCTGTGGGGGATTCTTCAGGCTCCGCCTCGCCAGTTTCCTCTGCGGGGGATTCTTCAGGCTCCGCCTCAGCAGGCTCCTCTGCTGTGGATTCTGTAATATTTTCTTCCGAGGGAGCCTCCGCGCCCTCGTCTGCCGCAGGCTCCGCCGCTGCCTCGTCTATATAGACCGTGTCCGTCTCTTCGGCCAGGACTGCTCCGGGGAGCATCCCAACGCACAAGACGATAACCAGCAGGATACTGAGCCACTTTTTCATGTGTATCATCGTTTGCCGTCCCTTCCATATTTGTAGATTCACATTCACCGGCGCGAAGCCCAGTCCGGCCCGCCGGTTTCACCATCTACTATAATTTTTCAGGGAATGTTTATCTATCACGGCAAGGTAAATCTTATGTATGCTTTGTAAAGAGGCTTGTAAAATTATGGAAAGAAAATGGAAACGCCTCCCCCGCCCGATGTGCGGGCAAGGGAGACGCTGCGTTTTTTGCTGATTTATTAAGATAAATGTATCAGGACGCTTCGCCGGAGGCAGAGGCCTCGCCGGAGGCGGAGGTCGTGGAGCCTTCCAGCTCGGAGGTGATGGGGTATTCTATCTCTATGCCGTCCTCCAGCATGGCCATGGCGTCGATATAGCTGGTCTTGGAGGTATCCAGCGGGTCGGTGGCAACATGGACGTTATCCCAGCTCCAGTACAGGGCCACATTCACACCCTGCATTGTCCAGGCTATGGCGTCGTTCTGGGTGGTCATGAGGGAGACGTCCTTGTCCTGGGTGCCGTGAACCAGGCGCACCCAGGCGGGCTGCTCGGTCTCGTCGTCCAGGATATAGCGCAGTGGGTTATACAGCTCCACGATGGTGGCGTCTGTATAGGCATAATACTCGTCCCCGTTTTCGATGATGGCCACATCCTCCTCAAAGGCGGCCAGCATATCCTCATAGGTCTCATACATACCGTAGGTATCGTCCGGGCTGTAGAGGGCGGAAAGCTCCTCCGCGTTTTCCTGGAGAACCTCCAGCAGATAGCTGTCCCAGTGGCGGTAATCCTGGGTCTCGTTGCCGAACTCAAGGTTTTCCGCGTTGTAGTCGCCGTTTTCATCCAGGAAGCCAATGCGGTCAAAGGCGGTGACGCCCTTGGAGCGGCTACGGTAGCTCAAAAAGCCTTCGGCGGTCATTTCCACCGTCCAGCCCTCTTCCTCGCTGCCGGAGAGAATCATGCCGAACTCGGACAGGTCATAGCCCTTGAGCTGGAGGCCGTCGATGGATTCGGTGTAGCTGTAGTGGCCGTAGAAATACGCCTCGGCCTGGCTCTCGCCGTTTTCGTTCTCCCAGGTGACGCTGAGGGTCACGCTGTCGATATGGTCAAGGAACCACTCAAGGTCGGAGGTGGCCTGCTGCACCATGAAGTCCACATAGGTGCCGCTGACGCCGTCCTCGTTGATGGTCATGGCCTCGGCCTCGCCGTCCCCATCCAGGTCATACACAAGGCCCAGGTTGTTCACATATTCCACATACGCCTCGGCCACATAGCCGCTGAGGGTGCGGATGAACTCGTCCGCGTCCAGATAATCCAGGGCGGTCAGGGAGAGGAGGGATTCCCACTCATAGGCAAGGTCGGCCTCCTCCAGGTTCGTGATGGGGGAATACGGGCAGGCGCCCCAGATGGCGTCGGAGACAGTGCTGTAATAGCTGTCCGAATCCGCGTCATAATAAGCGCCCAGCGCACCGGATTCCTCCAGATAGGGGTAGAAGTCGGAATGGTTGCCAGTCGCGGCCAGCATCAGGCTGTGTGCGCCGCCGCCGGAGCCGCCGGTGGAGACAATGCGGTCAGCGTCGCCGCAGATGTTGCCAAGCTCGATGTTATACTTGAGCCAGCGGACGACCGCCTTCTGGTCAACCAGGCAGTAGGGGGAGTCGCCGGTATAATAGGAATTGCCCTCGGCGTCGGTGGCCACGTTATTCTTGCCGCGGTTGCCGCAGGCGACGTTTATGTAGCCATAGCTGGCGTAGGTGCCGCCGGCCCCGCTGGTGGTGCTGGCAGAGTAGCCCGCCGCGCCGGTGTTAATGATGATGGGGGCGGTAGCGGCGGTATAGACGGCCCCGTTGGGGCTGACAACCTCCGCGTCCCAGTCGATGATGAGGTTGCCGTCCTCGTCCACGCCCTCCACATAGGCGGCGGGGATGGCGATGGACAGTCCCTGATAGCTCTCAAGCTCCGGGTTTGCAACCGCAGTGACATAGCTGATGGTGTAAACGCTGCTGCTGGCCGTCCAGGTATATTCTCCGCCGGCGATAGCGTTTTCAAGGTTCAGGACAGTCTCCACCTCCTCGGCGGAATACTGCACCTCATATTTGCAGACCCGCTCCAGCCAGGTCAACAGGGCGCTCGAACTCTCCTGGCCCCAGGAGACGGCGCAGTTCACGGTGTCCCCGGCGTCCTTCAGGGTCGCGCCAAGGGCCAGCGCGGCGCTGGCGGCGGCGGTGTCCGTCTGGGCAGCTCGGATGTAGAAATACGCCGCGTTCTCGCCGGCGGCGGGGTCGATGACGGTCTCCCCTGCCGCGCCGTCCACCGTGAGGGCTACGCCCTCAGTGCTGACGGCCAGGGTCTCATAGTCCACCGCGAAGTCCTGGGCGTTCTCCTCGCAATAGGCCTGCGCGCTCTCGGCGTCGATGGTATAGACGATGTTCGGCCCGTCCACACGGCTGGACTGGTAGTTATCCAGCAGATAGCTCTCCAGCGCCGCGCCATAGGCGGCCACAAGCTCCTCCTCGGATACAGACCCTGCCACGGCGGGGTCATACATCACGGCGGCATAAATCCCGCTCCCGCTCACGGCAAGCTCGGCAATCTGAGCCGCGGTTTCGCCGGTGCCGATGGCGACGATCAAAGCCGAATCGCCGGGCAGGGCCTCATCGTTCGCCAGAAGCCAGGCGACGGTGTCCGCCAGTGTGTCCCCGTCGGCATGGGCCACCACATAGCCCTCTGCCAGGGCTGCCTGGTCGGAAAGCTCCTCCCCGGTGACGAGCAGAATGGGCGCGGTGGCGGCGTAATAGCCGTTCACCACGGCGCTTGTGGCCGCGCCGGTCTCATCCAGATAGGCCGCGGGGACGAGGATGTCCACCTCTTCCAGCGTCCAGGCGCCGGTGGCCTCGTCCGCCGTCCAGGCCAGGGTCTCCCCCGCGCCAGACGTCTCCCCAGAGGCAGGTTCCTCCGAAGACGCGAAGGTCAGGCCGGTACACAGCCCCGCCATCAGACACAGGCAGAGCAGAATGGATATAAGTCTCTTCATTGGTCGTTCCTCCTGTAGATTGTGCTTCCCGCACATTTGTTACCAATATAACTTATATCACTTTGCTGTCTCAAAGAAAACCCTTCCGGCCTGAACGACACATTTTTGGCGCAAACAACACAAAAAAATTCCCCCACGCAGGGGGAAGATAATCTTTTCCGCTTATTCCGTATCTACGATCAAATTGTCCAGACCATGCTGCTCAAACTCTGAGTAATATTCCTCCATCCGATCCAAAAGCTCGGTATCGTTGCCGAGATCTGCCCCCTCCCCTTCCATATCACGGCGAGCCAGCTCCTCCGCCAGAATGTCGAAGAACACGGCGTCCTCATAGTCGGCAATCGCCTCATGGATGCCGCCCTCCTCATAGGCGCGGGAGGGGAACACATGGCCGTGCCAGTTCTCCGCCAGGGTATTCATCCCCCGGCTGGGGCAAATAGAGAACAGCTTTTCCTGCAGAAGATCGTAATCCTCAAAGCGATCCTCCCCACGGGCGGAGTTAAGGATCCAGTTCCCCACATACACCATGTCCAGCAAACGTCTAAATTCCTTGTCGGTAAGCTCTATTGTCAAAACCGCCCACCTCCTCTTATATGTATTATAGCACAACTATTCCATAATGTGTTACTGTTTTTATGCAAGTTCAGCTTTGACATTAGGGGCTACTGATGGTACAATAGCCGCGGTTATAATAAAGACGAAGCTTTTCCTTGTGTCAGAGAGGATTTTATTATATGATAGAGAACATGAACATGACAGACGCAATTATCTCCATCACCGGCGTGCAGCATGACGCTTCCGGTCAGAAGGATGAGGTCAATCTTGTCACCGCCGGTCAATACGGGTTTGAGGACGGACGCATATGCTTCACCTATGAGGAGAGCGATCTAACCGGCCTGAAGGGAACGCAAACCACCTTTTCCATCAGTCCCATGGGCGTTGTCCTTCACAGAGAGGGCAGCACTACCTCCGAGATGGTCTTTCAGCAGGGTAAGAAGCATTTTGTCCTCTGCGATACGCCCTTTGGCAGCGCCGCCCTGGGGGTGGACACCCGCCGCGTCAGCACGTCCCTGGACGAGCATGGCGGGGATATGGAGATCGATTATGATGTGGATTTAAACAATACCCCTATGGGGCGGAATTTTTTCAAAATCAATGTGAAAGAGAGCAAAAATGGCAGACCTTATTGAACAGGCAAAACGCGGAATTGACGATCTTATCCGCACCGCAGCCCCGGCGCTGGCTCAGGCTGCCGGTTCCGTGGGTATCCCGAAGAACACTCAAAACGGCGACTTCGCCGCCAATCACGCCATGGCCGGGGCCAAGGCCGCCGGTATGGCCCCCCGAAAGCTGGCGGAGGAGATTCTCTCCCAACTTTCTCTGGATGGCACCTGGTACACCGGCGTGGAGACCGCCGGGCCGGGCTTTTTGAATTTCCGGCTGGGCGACGGCTGGTATTCTGACGTGCTGGACACGGTGGCATCAGAGGGGACAGCCTATGGCCGGGCGGACGAACGCAACGGCAAGCGGGTCATGGTGGAATTTGTCTCCGCAAACCCCACCGGCCCCATGACCATCGGCAACGCGCGGGGCGGCGTGCTGGGCGACACCATGGCATCCGTGCTGGACTGGGCCGGATGGGACGTGTGGCGTGAGTTCTATGTGAACAACGCCGGTCATCAGGTAGAGCTTTTTGGCCGCTCCGTGGAGGCCCGGTATTTGCAGATTATCCAGGGCGAGGACGCGGTGGAGTTTCCCGACAACGGCTATCACGGGGACGACATCCGGGCCATGGCCCAGGAGATATACGACGCCGAGGGGGACAAATACCTCCATATGTCCGCTGAGGAACGGCAGAAGGCGTTCATCGACTACGGCATCCCGAAAAACATTCAGCGTATGCGGGACGACCTGGAGCGCTATGGCATAAAATTTGACCGCTGGTTCCTGGAAACGGAGCTGCACGACTCCGGCTATGTGGCCGAGACCATCGACATTCTCACCCAGGCGGGCCACACCTATGAAAAGGACGGCCAGCTCTGGCTGAGAAACACAGACTTCGGCGCAGACAAGGACGAGTGTATGCGCCGCGCAGACGGCACCTGGACGTATTACGCCGTGGACATCGCCTATCACCGCAACAAATTTGTGGAGCGGGGCTTCGACCGGGTGATAGACGTCTGGGGCGCAGACCACCACGGCCACGCCATTCGCTTTGGCTCCACTATGACCTGCCCGGAGCTGGGACTGAACGGTCGGTCGCTGGATTTTCTCATCATGCAGATGGTGCGCCTGACCCGCAACGGGGAGACAGTGAAGGTCTCCAAGCGGACGGGCAAAGCCCTGACCCTGGCGGATCTGATGGACGAGATTGGCCGCGACCCCTGCCGGTATTTCTTCAATGCCAGCCCCGGCAGCCATCTGGAATTTGACCTTGACCTGGCCGTGCGGCAGGACAGCGAAAACCCCGTCTATTATGTCCAGTACGCCCACGCCCGCATCCAGTCTCTGCTGTCCATGCTGGCGGCAGACGGATATAAGCCCGCGGAAAAGGCGGATGCTTCCCTGCTCACCACGTCCCAGGAGCGCGATCTTATCAAGGCCCTGGCCTCCTTCCCCGGCGAGATTCGCCAGGCCGCCCAGGAGCTTGACCCCTCCCGTATCAACAAATACGCCACGGAGGTCGCCTCCCGGTTCCACAAGTTCTATAACGCCTGCCGCATCCGGGGCGAGGAGGAAAATCTCGTCCGCGCCCGTCTGCTTCTGGTCGCCGACACCGGCATCGTGCTGGAAAACGCCCTGTCCATCCTGGGCGTCACCGCGCCGGACAGTATGTGACGGTATGTAAGAATCGACAAATTACTTCATATAAGATAATACAGCAGATAATCGAAAGAGAGGAGCATATGCTCCTCTCTTTCTGTATTTTTGCAGGAATTAAAAAATTTTTCAATTTTACATTCTGTTGTCCGTTTTATAGGACAACGGAAGTGATAATATACCGTTAATGCCCCGCAGCGCTCTCCAAAAATAGAAAACGGCCCGACCTGAAGTCTGACCGTCTTCTATTTGAAAAACAATATTTTTCAATCCACAGCACCTGCTGACTGGAGTATCATAACAAAATTTTTTTCGATTTTCAATAAAATATACTTGCAAAAATTTTGATTTGGAGTATAATGCCTGTATAAGAACTTATTTACGGTCTTATATTTATAATAATAATATGAATATAATATTTTCGGGGAGGTGTTACCATCAATCAATACTTAGCCCATATCAGCGAAGACGGCGCCAGGGAGCAAACCTTACAAGACCATTCAAAAGGTACGGCAAAGCTGGCGTCAGATTTTGCAAAGCCCTTCGGAGCGGAGAAAACAGCGGAGCTTGCCGGTTTGCTCCACGACCGCGGAAAATCTTCTAAAGCTTTCCAGCGAAGGATCCGTGGCAGTCCAGAGCGAGTGGATCATTCCACTGCCGGAGCGCAAGAGCTTCTGCGGCTTGGGCAGTTGGAGGCGGCCTTTGCTGTGGCGGGTCATCACGGTGGTTTGCCCGACGGCGGCGCTCGCGGCGACTCCCCGGACGATCCAACGCTGGTAGGACGCAGCAAGAAACGGGTAGAGCCATATGTGAAAGGAACCGAGAAAATCTCCTTGCCGGAACTGCCTTTTACACCGCGCACCGGGTTTGAACAGAGCTTTTTCATCCGTATGCTGTATTCCTGCCTTGTGGACGCCGACTATCTTGACACAGAGGCTTTCATGCGAGGGTCTCCCCCATCTCGCGGCAACGGTGAGTCTATCCCCGCGCTGCTGGAAAAGGTACGTCGGCAAGCGGCACGCTGGCTGAACGCTCCCACGGATAACCCCGTCAACCAAGCCCGTAATCAGATTTTACAAAGCTGCATCAACCTGGGCCGAACAGAAAAGCCGGGACTGTTCACTCTAACCGCCCCCACGGGAGGCAGCAAGACCTTCTCCTCCCTGGCCTTCGCCATGGAACACGCAGCCAAGCACCATATGACCCGTATCATTTATATCATTCCGTTTACATCCATTATAGATCAGACGGTTGATGTATTTAATAACATTTTGGGAGAGGAAAACGTCCTGGGCCACTATTCCTCCGCCGACTTTCAACTGCGGGAATCCGACGAAATGTCGGTCAAGGATTACGCCAAAGCGCTGGCCTCCGAGAATTGGGACAGCCCAGTGATTGTCACCACAGCCGTACAGTTTTTTGAGTCCCTCTTTTCCAATCGCTCCTCCCGGTGCCGAAAGCTGCACAACATCTCCAATGCCGTGCTGATCTTCGATGAGGCCCAGACACTCCCTGTAGACTACCTGATGCCCTGTCTTTCCTCTATCGCCCAGTTAGTACAGCACTATGGCTCCACCGCTGTGCTTTGCACCGCCACACAGCCCGCTCTTGCACCATACTTTCAAAAGCTGGCCCCGGAGCTTCCCCTGCGGGAAATCTGTCCAAACAGTCAGGATCTGTTTGCCGCCCTGCGCCGAACAACCCTGAAACAAATCGGTTCTCTTTCGCAGACAGAGCTTGCCGCTCGACTGGCCGCATCAGACCAGGTGCTGTGTGTAGTGAACCGCCGACAGACGGCCCAAACGATTTATGCTATGCTGCCCAAGGACGGAAGCTACTGCTTGACAACTCTTCTGTGCGCCGCCGACCGCAGGGAAAAGCTAGAAGAGATTCGTATGAGGCTGCGCCAGGGTAAGCCTTGCCGCGTCGTCTCCACCTCGCTGATTGAGGCCGGCGTTGATGTAGACTTTCCTGTCGCCTACCGCGAGGAAGCCGGACTGGATTCAGTTCTTCAAACTGCAGGCCGTTGCAACAGGGAGGGCCGCCGCAGCCCTGAGGAAAGCTTTGTCTACCTTTTTTCTTTGGCAGACGTATCTCCCCCACAGGCACTCAGCCAGAACAGAAATGCTCTTCACCATGTTCTCCGGCGCTGCCCGGAGGATCTACAGTCTCCTGAAGCGGTAGAGATTTATTTCAAATCTCTGTATTCCATAAAGGGCGATCAGGCGCTGGATAAGAAGGGCATCCTTGACGCCTTCAATCGTGGCAGAAATGGCTGCACACTCCCCTTTGCCCAGGTGTCAGAGGAATTTCACATTATCGAGGCCCCCACAAAAACCGTCTACCTGCCCATTGGTCAGGGAAAGATTCTATGCGATCAACTTCAGCGGGAGGAGTACTCCAAGGCTCTATTTAGAAAACTTGGTATGTACAGCGTTTCCCTTTATCCTAACGATTTTGAACGTTTGGATCGGGCTGGCGCTCTGATTTGCACGGGAAACGACGCCGGAATCTTAAATGACCTACGGGTTTATGATCCAAATCTTGGGTTGACGTTTCCCGCAGAAGACGGTCAAGCTTTTATAAGATAACACTGCTAAGAAAGGAGTGAATCGTCATGTCTATTCGGATCGAAGCTTGGGGCGACTATGCCTGCTTCAGCCGACCTGAAATGAAGACGGAGCGGGTCAGCTACGATGTAATGACTCCCTCCGCCGCCAGGGGACTGATTGAATCTATCTACTGGCACCCCGGTCTGCGCTATTCCATAGACAAAATATTTGTACTCAATCCTATCAAATTCACCAATATCCGGCGCAACGAGGTCAAGAGTACCCTTCTAGCCTCCAGCGCCCTGGCGTCGGCTAAAGCCGGAACGTCCATCGCGCTTTATACGCCGGAGAACATTCAACAGCGGGCGGCCATGCTCCTCCAGGATGTTCACTATGTAATCGAAGCACACTTTGACCTAACCGACAAGGCTGCACCAGGAGATAATCCAGGCAAATTCCAGGATATTCTGCGCCGGAGACTGAACCGCGGACAATTTTATTCCATGCCCTACTTTGGTTGCCGGGAATTTGCCGCCCACTTCCGGGAATGGCCCGGTGGCGACATCCCAGCCCTTGCCCTAACACAAGATCTGGGTTTTATGCTCTATGACATGGATTACAGCAATCCGCAAGACATCCGGCCAAAATTCTTCCGCGCCAGGCTGGAACACGGTGTGCTGGATTGCCGGAATTGCGAGGTGCATACATGATTTTACAGGCACTGTATCAGCACTATGATACCCTCTGCCGCCAGGGGAAGCTGTCTCCGCCTGGCTGGGACGCCGCTTTCAAGGTTTCCTTTGGGCTTGAATTGTCTCAGGATGGGGAGCTGTTAGATCTGCTGGATCTCCGCGCAACGCAACTGCGAGGCAAAAAGGAAATTCTGGTTCCAAAACTCATCAATGTCCCCGCTCACAAGGGCCGCACGGTTGGAATTTCTGCTAACTTTCTGTGCGACAACGCTACCTATTTGCTGGGCGTAGATGAGAAAGGAAAGCCAGAACGGGCCAAGCAATGCTTTCAAGCCTGCGCAACCTTACACCACCAGCTTTTAGACGGAGTGGACTCTCCTGCCGCAAAGGCCATTTTGGCCTTCTTCGATCATTGGGAACCAAACAAAGCCGCCGAACACCCCTGTCTTGCCTCGCAATGGAAGGATTTAATGGGCAATGCCAATCTTCTGTTCTTTTATGACCTGAACGAGGTAATAGAAGATCCCGCCATTCGGAACGCCTGGCAAACATACTACGACGCAGTAAACCCGGAAGCTGTTCAAAGTCAGTGCCTTATCACTGGTGAAATCGGGCCTATTGCAGCGACTCATCCCCCAATCAAGGGGGTTCGAGGGGCTCAATCCTCTGGCGCGGCGCTGGTTTCCTTTAACGCATCGGCCTTCTGTTCCTACGGCCATGAACAGAATTTGAACGCGCCAGTCAGCGAACGGGCCGCCTTCGCTTACACTGCGGCTCTTAACGCCCTGCTGGCAGATCAGGAGCATTGCAGGGTAATAGGCGACACAACAGTAGTCTGCTGGGCAGAACATGGGGAAGCAATTTATCAAAACACTGCTTTTGCCGCAATGTTCGGTTCTGACGACGGTATCTCAGACGAGGATTTGTCGGCTCTTCTGAACAAGCTGGTTCAGGGCAAGTGGATCGATTGGGATGCCTATCACTTAAACCCTGAGGAACACTTTTTCTTCTTAGGCCTGGCCCCCAACGCAGCCCGCCTCTCCGTACGGTTCTTTCTTCGAGACAGCTTCGGCAATTTTATGAAGAACATCGCCAAGCACTATGCCGACACCGCCATTTTGCGGCCAAGCTATGATAAATTTGAACATCTTCCGCTCTGGAAGCTGTTGAATGAGACCGTCAACCAAAACGCCCAGAATAAATCCCCTTCTCCGCAACTTGCCGGAGACACTCTGCGGGCCATTCTGGCCGGAACCCCCTACCCTGCCACGCTGCTTTATGGAGCCAACCTGCGTATCCGTGCAGATTGCCAGGTCACACGGGGACGGGCAGCCATCATTAAGGGCTATTATCTTCGTAATCCAAATATACCATTTCCAAGGGAGGTTTTAACCATGGAAGGAAATCCTAACAGCACCAGTGTTCCCTACACGCTGGGACGATTGTTCTCCGTGTTGGAGCAGATTCAGGAGGCGGCAAATCCCGGTTTGAACGCCACAATTAAGGATAAGTATTTCAACTCCGCCTCCGCAACCCCGGCCCCCATCTTCACACTGCTGGTAAACCTGGCACAAAAGCACCTTCGAGTGATCCGTAGAACTAAACCAGGGATGGCGGTCAATTTTGAGAAAAAAATTGCCGAATACGCCGCTCTTATCGGTGAAAGCTATCCCACCCGGCTTACCCTGCCGGAGCAAGGGGCGTTCCAACTGGGGTATTATTTCGAGACACAAAACCGTTACAGCAAGAAAACCACAAATGAAATTAAGGAGGACTGAATCATGTCTGAACCCATCAAAAATCGCTATGAATTTGTAATCCTGTTTGACGTAGAAAACGGCAACCCCAACGGCGACCCGGACGCTGGAAATATGCCCCGTGTAGACCCGGAAAGCGGCTATGGTCTGGTCACAGACGTGTGCTTAAAGCGCAAGATTCGCAACTATGTGGAGATTGCCAAGGAAGATCAGCCCGGTTATAGAATTTACATCAAGGATCAGGTACCTCTAAACCGCAGCGACAATGAAGCCATTACCGCATTGGGCGTAACAGAGGAATTGAAAGCCGCCAAGAAGTCCGACCCCGGTCTGGATGAAAAAATCCGGGATTATATGTGCCAGAACTACTACGACATCCGCACCTTTGGGGCCGTGATGACCACCTTTGTCAAAGCCAGCCTAAACTGCGGACAGGTGCGTGGGCCGGTACAGTTGAGCTTCGCCCGTTCCATTGATCCCATCGTTCCGCAGGAAGTCACCATCACTCGCGTAGCCATCACAACAGAGGCGGACGCAGAACGCAAAGGTACCGAAATGGGTCGAAAGTACATCGTTCCCTATGCTCTCTACCGGGCCGAGGGGTATGTTTCCGCGAACCTGGCCCGCAAAACCACAGGCTTCTCCGAGGAAGACCTTGAACTGCTGTGGCAGGCAATTTTGAATATGTTCGAGCATGATCACAGCGCCGCCCGCGGCAAAATGGCTGTGCGTGAGCTGATCATCTTCCGGCATGATTCCGAGTTAGGCTGCGCTCCGGCCTACAAGCTGTTTGACGCAGTGCAGGTGCAGCGCAAGCAGGGGATAGCTGTTCCCCGAAGCTACAACGACTACACCGTTTCTGTTTCCGGCGAGCTTCCCGCTGGCGTTACCTGCCGACGGATGTGATATGCCCTATCACGAGGACGACTATTTACAGCTCTCCGGCTTACAGCATTTTGCTTTTTGTCGGCGGCAGTGGGCTTTGATTCATGTGGAGAATCAGTGGGCGGAAAATTTCCGCACCACGGATGGGAAGCTGATGCACACAAACGCCCACAACAAGGGCTTTCATGAGAGCCGGGGCGATATGCTGATTCTCCGGGGACTGGCGATTCATTCCGCAGAGCTGGGCATTTCCGGGGAGTGCGATGTGGTGGAATTTCATCGGGTTTCCAACGGCGTTCCCTTGGCCGGACGGGAGGGGCTGTGGCAGCCCTTCCCGGTGGAATACAAGCGGGGCAGGCCCGGCGCGCACACCCACGCCGACAGTCTTCAGCTTTGCGCCCAGGCCCTGTGTCTGGAGGAAATGCTCTGCTGTCCCGTCCCCCAGGGCGCGCTCTATTACGGCGAAACGCGGCACCGGGAGCCGGTGGAGCTGGATGAGCCCCTGCGGGAGGAGGTCAAGGCCATGCTGACGGAAATGCACCAGCTCTATCGCCGCGGAGCGACGCCAAAGGTCAAGCCAAGCAAGAGCTGCTCCGCCTGCTCCCTTCAGGAGCTATGCCTGCCCCGGCTGATGCGGGTCAAATCGGCTTCCGGCTATCTCCGCGCCCATATGGAGGAGGAAGATTGAGACATCTTTTAAATACCTTGTTTGTCCTTACGGAAGACGCCTTTCTTGCCCTGGATGGAGAAAACGTGATCGTGAAACAGGATGGCAATATTATAGGGCGGTATCCGCTGCACATTTTATCTGGTATCGTGTCCTTCTCCTATGCCGGTGCCTCCCCCGCCTTAATGGGCGCCTGCGCCAAACGCAATGTGGCCCTGAGCTTCTGCACCCCCAGGGGGAAATTTCTGGCCCGATCCTGCGGAGCAAGCAGCGGCAATGTGTTGCTTCGCCGAATACAGTATAGGGCGGCTGACGATCCGATTCAAAGCTGCCGCATTGCCCGCAACTTCATCTTCGGCAAGGTTTACAACAGCCGCTGGGTCATTCAGCGAACCCTGCGGGATCACAAGCTCAGGGTGGATGAGGAAAAGCTCCTCGATGCCTCGGAACAACTCAAGGCGCAGCTCCCGCTGATTGCGGAAGAGACGTCCCTGGATTCACTGCGTGGACTGGAGGGCGCCTCGGCCAGCATTTATTTCAGCGTAGTGAACGAGATGATTCTGAATAATCAGGACTCTTTCGCCTTTCAGGGAAGAAGCCGCCGTCCCCCGCTGGATCGAATCAATGCGCTGCTTTCCTTTGTTTATACGCTGCTTGCCCACGACTGCGCCTCTGCGCTGGAGGCTGTTGGCCTGGACAGTTATGTGGGATTTCTCCATCGGGATCGTCCAGGCCGCACCTCATTGGCATTGGATATTATGGAGGAGCTGCGGCCCTGCATAGCCGACCGCTTTGTCCTCACGCTTATCAATAACCGCATGATAGCCCCGGATGATTTTGAAGTCCGAGAAAGCGGGGCTGTGTACTTAAAGGATGGAGCGCACCGCACGGTATTAAACCAGTGGCAACAACACAAACAAGAGCAGATCACCCATCCTTACCTGGGGGAAAAGCTCCCCTGGGGCCTTGTCCCCTACCTCCAGGCCCTGCTGCTGGCCCGCTATTTGCGGGATGATTTAGATGCGTATCCGCCATTCTTGTGGAAGTGAGGAAAATCTATGCTGGTTCTCATCACCTATGATGTCAACACCGAGGACGCCGCCGGACGAAAGCGGTTGCGTCAAATCGCAAAGCAGTGTGTCAATTATGGGCAGCGGGTGCAAAATTCCGTGTTTGAGTGTCTGCTGGACGCAGCCCAATGCCGTACGCTCCAGGCAAAGCTGTGCGGCATTATGGACACTGAAAGGGATAGTCTGCGCTTTTACTATCTCGGCAATCAATATAAGACCAAAATCGAACACTTTGGGCGGGACACGGCCTATTCGCCAGAGGGACTTCTGCTGAGCTAACCAGTGCGAACCGTCAGTACACAGTATTTCCCGCCCACCTTCGCACCAAATGTACGGCGTAAATCATTGCTTTTAAATGCTTTTATTAACGCTAAACTCATTTTTTTCTCGTTTAAATTGTGCAAACCGACAGAACAATCATCGCATCAAAAGATGTTTTCTGTTCATGTTTGCTGTCGCCCCCCTCGCGGGGGGCGTGGATTGAAATAAGGCTCGGCTCGCGGCCTGGAGGAAAATATAATGTCGCCCCCCTCGCGGGGGGCGTGGATTGAAATCCATCGACGCCGCCCAGGATGCCCCGGACGGACGTCGCCCCCCTCGCGGGGGGCGTGGATTGAAATCTGCGTGGCGTCCATCATTGCCATGCCGGTGGTCGGTCGCCCCCCTCGCGGGGGGCGTGGATTGAAATCATCAGCTCCATATCTTTACCGCCTTAACCACTGCTGTCGCCCCCCTCGCGGGGGGCGTGGATTGAAATTTTTTTGCCTTTACAATTTCACGCTGCATCCCGTGTCGCCCCCCTCGCGGGGGGCGTGGATTGAAATGCGTTGGCTGTCAAAGGTCAGGCCGTCAACCTTGTCGCCCCCCTCGCGGGGGGCGTGGATTGAAATAGCGCGTTGACAAGCGCGGTTTCCAGCGCCGCAAGTCGCCCCCCTCGCGGGGGGCGTGGATTGAAATGTAATGGCGGAGCCGGTCACGCCGACAAGCTGACGTCGCCCCCCTCGCGGGGGGCGTGGATTGAAATCTCCACCGTGTAAGTGTCTATATGGACTCCATCCGTCGCCCCCCTCGCGGGGGGCGTGGATTGAAATATCGCCACCTCCGAGACTAAGGGCGCAGAGACCTCGGTCGCCCCCCTCGCGGGGGGCGTGGATTGAAATTGATGGTCGTATCACCGACTGTCAGTGTCGCGGAGTCGCCCCCCTCGCGGGGGGCGTGGATTGAAATATCATAAAAATCTGAGTAAAGGCGTTGCCATCTGATGTCGCCCCCCTCGCGGGGGGCGTGGATTGAAATCATCCCTGCCGCTCCTCAAGATATACGGCAGCTCCGTCGCCCCCCTCGCGGGGGGCGTGGATTGAAATTTGTCATCTGTCGCCGCCTGCATGTAAGTGTTAGGTCGCCCCCCTCGCGGGGGGCGTGGATTGAAATTGTCCGACTTTGACACCACCGACGGCATGAGCGAGGAGTCGCCCCCCTCGCGGGGGGCGTGGATTGAAATATTCCGCGTTCGCCGTCTTTTGTGCCTCGATGCGTGTCGCCCCCCTCGCGGGGGGCGTGGATTGAAATCATACTTACGCGCCGGACATGATGGAGCTGTTTGGTCGCCCCCCTCGCGGGGGGCGTGGATTGAAATAGAAACATAAGGAGGATATAACGATGGGAAAGCGGTCGCCCCCCTCGCGGGGGGCGTGGATTGAAATGCAGCATACACCGCAAAGCTGATGGTCTCCGTTATGTCGCCCCCCTCGCGGGGGGCGTGGATTGAAATACGAGATTACGCGCCCCATTGGCGGCAAGGTCACGGTGGTCGCCCCCCTCGCGGGGGGCGTGGATTGAAATAATCACCTTAGATCAGATTGATCGTAATTGGTATGTCGCCCCCCTCGCGGGGGGCGTGGATTGAAATACTACAAGTAATGAGGCTACTAAACTAGCAGCAACGTCGCCCCCCTCGCGGGGGGCGTGGATTGAAATTGGTACAGCGCCATCATGGGTGCGCTGATCGCATAGTCGCCCCCCTCGCGGGGGGCGTGGATTGAAATAGCTCAGTGACAAGCGTCCTGAGCGGTGCGCTGGGGTCGCCCCCCTCGCGGGGGGCGTGGATTGAAATATTACCTCCCAGGCCGTGCTGAAGAATCCGCCGAGGTCGCCCCCCTCGCGGGGGGCGTGGATTGAAATGACCTGCCGGACGTGTCGTTCATCGACAACGACAGCGTCGCCCCCCTCGCGGGGGGCGTGGATTGAAATACGCAGACTGCGACAGGGAGTATGCAGAACAGGGTCGCCCCCCTCGCGGGGGGCGTGGATTGAAATATCTACTCTTGCGCTGCCTATCATAATAGCCATTGTCGCCCCCCTCGCGGGGGGCGTGGATTGAAATGCAATATCAATACCACAGGCAACTTGAACAACAACGTCGCCCCCCTCGCGGGGGGCGTGGATTGAAATGCAATTAGTGCAATCCCCATTACATTTTTTAACACGTCGCCCCCCTCGCGGGGGGCGTGGATTGAAATATCGTGAACGGGACGGTGCTGGACTATATCTACATCGTCGCCCCCCTCGCGGGGGGCGTGGATTGAAATTTTAGCTGGTGGGGCAACAGCTTCATCCTGACCGTCGCCCCCCTCGCGGGGGGCGTGGATTGAAATCTGGTGGATAACAACGGCGCCGACCTCAACAATGAGTCGCCCCCCTCGCGGGGGGCGTGGATTGAAATGCCGTGGGTGCCGCCACCTGCTCCGACGATATTTGTCGCCCCCCTCGCGGGGGGCGTGGATTGAAATAAGATCGCCTGCACAGGCAGCGCCACCAGCGTCACGTCGTCGCCCCCCTCGCGGGGGGCGTGGATTGAAATATCATGCCCGGTTCATTTCCATCCATTCCTTCCGTCGCCCCCCTCGCGGGGGGCGTGGATTGAAATTCTTTGACCCAGTCGCTCTCGCAGAACGGGAGCGTCGCCCCCCTCGCGGGGGGCGTGGATTGAAATTCCTCCTGCCGGGTAAGCTACGTTACGACCAAGGGGTCGCCCCCCTCGCGGGGGGCGTGGATTGAAATGTTATTTTATCCCATTTTCAAGCGTGAGGTAAAAAGTCGCCCCCCTCGCGGGGGGCGTGGATTGAAATGATTTGAAGGGCAATGTCTGGGAATGGAGCGGCGTCGCCCCCCTCGCGGGGGGCGTGGATTGAAATATACGCTTCTTCAGCAGCGGCGGCATTATCCGGCACCGTCGCCCCCCTCGCGGGGGGCGTGGATTGAAATAACGGCAACAACTCCCGCTCCTACTCCAACACGACGTCGCCCCCCTCGCGGGGGGCGTGGATTGAAATAACCATGGACGGAAATATTGTGACCATGCCGAGCGCGGGTCGCCCCCCTCGCGGGGGGCGTGGATTGAAATTCCTATACCTTGGAAAAGGGAAAGAGCTGGGAGCGTCGCCCCCCTCGCGGGGGGCGTGGATTGAAATTCACGCCATCTGACCACCACATTAAACGCGACCTCGTCGCCCCCCTCGCGGGGGGCGTGGATTGAAATATCGTGGGTATCGCCCTTGAAGCCGCCGCCGCTGCGTCGCCCCCCTCGCGGGGGGCGTGGATTGAAATTCAAGGCCATTGAGGCCGGCATCATCACAGAAACGTCGCCCCCCTCGCGGGGGGCGTGGATTGAAATGCACCATGATGACATCATCCACGACCAAAAACCTGTCGCCCCCCTCGCGGGGGGCGTGGATTGAAATTCGATCTGATGACAGAAGCGGAAACCAAGTTTAGTCGCCCCCCTCGCGGGGGGCGTGGATTGAAATCTTGATCTAATAAATCCACGAATCTCAGCTCCTTTGTCGCCCCCCTCGCGGGGGGCGTGGATTGAAATTACAGCTACAGGGAGGTGTAATTGATGAGCAGACGTCGCCCCCCTCGCGGGGGGCGTGGATTGAAATATAGTCCAATGCGGGAGCACACCGCGCCAATGGCTGTCGCCCCCCTCGCGGGGGGCGTGGATTGAAATCTCTTGGCCGGGAGCGTAAGCACGTCATCCTTTTGTCGCCCCCCTCGCGGGGGGCGTGGATTGAAATTACAGCGAAAACATGGCGGAAGACGTGCAGCGGGGCTGTCGCCCCCCTCGCGGGGGGCGTGGATTGAAATGACTTCCCATGCGTCCACGGC
>JAJPYE010000019.1 GCA_021205095.1 Oscillospiraceae bacterium
CTATACAACCGGGCGAACTTTGGCAAATTAGATTCCAGTAGCCGCCTGCAAGCTAATCCTTCTTTTCCGTCGGCAGCGGCGGAATATACGTCTGCAATCCTTTCAGAACCAAATTTTGCATCAGTGCGCTGATTTCCTCCGCGCTGATATTTTTTCCCTCTTCATGCCAGTGCTGCAAAAGGCCAAACATGGCAGCGTTTGCAAAGCTTACGAAATAATCAAAATGAGGGGTGTCTTTAGGAATCGGAAGATACGCCTCCACAAGAGGAATCAGCTCCTTCCTTATTTTCTCCAGAAAGCCTGAATCTCCGTTCGGCCCGATCAGAAGATATAACTCCTCGTTCATGACCGCAAATATGCTTTGAAAAAGGGCGCCCGGCGACTGGTTCTCCGGCGGAAGCTGATAAATCGTCTGCTTGATTTTCTCCAGCAGTTCCCCCTCCACATAGGCCAGCAGGTCGTCGGTATCTAAAAAATATTCATAAAAAGTGCTGCGGTTATAGCCCGCGCGTCTCGTAAGCTCGCTGGCCGCAATTTTTCCGATCGGCTTTTCCCTGACCAGCGACCAGAAGGAATCCACAAATCTCTGCCGCGTTCTTTCTGTAATTTCCGGCTGCTTTTTCATATGCTTTTCCTCCGCACACGATCCGACAGATTTGAAAAAATTGACGGTTGATATTCCCATCTCTCATGAGTATAATTATTTTACAACGGGTTGTTGGATGATGTCAAGGCAGAATTTTTCCTGCTGATTGTTCCCATCAATCAGGCAAAATTCCCCTTTTCGCAAGCGCTTTTATAGGTCGGGAGGCATACATAGTTGCTGTTTCGTATTATTAAGGCCTGGTTCAAATGGCGGAAGGATTGGGATTCCCTGTGCAACTGCTGCGGCAAATGCTGCTACTCCCGCTCTGTGAACCCTGACGGTAAGGTAATCATCCATTACAGCAGCCCCTGCGAATATCTGGACACGGAAACCCGCCTATGTACGATTTATGCGGATCGCTTCCGCTTGTACGACCGCTGCGGGAAGGTAAATTTATTCACTGCGTTATTTAATCCGACCCTGCCGAAGGACTGCCCTTATGTGCAGACCTTTCGGTTGTGGGAAAAGGAACAGCCGTAAAAAACGAATATAATCACTCACATTATGGTAAGGGGGTATTCTTTATGCAGACATTAGAGGCCATTGCAAAAAGAAAATCAACGAGGGACTTTGACCCGAACAGGGCCGTGCCGGATGAGGTCATCGACACCGTCGTAAAGGCGGGCTGTCAGGCGCCTATCGGTGGGAATCAGCGGGATTCCCTTCATCTGACGGTTTGCCGCAGCAGGGACATACTGGATGAGATCAACCAGTCCACTGCCGCCGCGATGAATGTTGAGGCGCGGGACTTCTTCTATGGCGCGCCCGCCGCCATTTTTGTCTCTGCCGCTCCGAAGCAGATGGCGCCCAGCGTGGAATATGCAAACGCTGCCTGCGTCATCGAGAATATGCTGATCGCCGCGACGGACGCCGGGGTGGACAACATTTATCTCTGGGGCGCCGTTCAGGCGCTGGCAAAGAATCCTGAACTGTGCGCAAAAATGGGGATACCTGAGGGCTTCCGACCTGTTTCCGCCGCCGCAATCGGCTACAGCCTGAGCGGAGAGGCGCAGCCACGGGAGCTGTCCGTATCGCTCAACGTCAATTACATCTGAGGAAAACCGGCAGGCAGCATCCGCCGAAGAGGATAAGCGCTCTTCGATGGAGGCTGCCTGTTGACCGATTACGAAGGAGGATTCGGTATGAAAACACTGATTGCTTATTATTCCAGAGGCGGCACGACGAGAAAGGCGGCCTATAAGCTGCAAAAGCTGACGGACGGAGACATATTTGAAATTACCGGCGAAAAGAATTATGGCGGCTATTTCAAGGCCCTTGGCATCTCCAGAAAGGAGTTTTCCGAAAATGAGCTTCCACAGGTAACGGAAAAAGTGACGGATATGGAGTCCAACGACCGTATCCTGCTCGGATTTCCGATTTGGTACAGCAAGTGTCCGCAGTTGGTGATGTCCTTCCTCTCCCAGTATGAGCTGTCCGGGAAGGAGATATATCCCTTCTGCACCAGCGGCACCAGCGGGCCGGAGCAGGCGGTGGAGCAACTGACAAAGGCCTGCCAGGGAGCGACCGTTCATGCAGGACTCCGCTTAAACAAATGGGATGAAGAAAAGGTCAAAGGATGGCTCGAAGGAAGTAAGACATGAAAAGCGAATATGCGCGGCTGAAGGAATACATCGACCAAAGCGAAAAAACCGTCGCCGTCACCGGGGCGGGGATCTCCTATCGCTATGGGATGCGTCGGCTGAAGGAGAGCGTAGGCCGACTGAACGCCGGGCGGATATTTTCCGCCGCCTATGTCCGCAAACACCCGGAGCAATTCTATGCGGTCATGAAGGACGCCTTCCTGGACGCGACGTTCGTGAAGGGGCCGAGCGCTGTCCACAAACAGCTTGCGGCACTGGAACAGCAGGGAAAGCTCTATGGCATAGTAACCCAGAACCTGGACTGTCTGCACACCATCGCCGGGTCTGAAAACGTGGTGGAGTTTCAGGGGAGCTTTCGGGACAACGTCTGCATTGACTGCGGCGCGCGCTGTTATGACTATCAGATATGGAACCAGGGCCATATGCCCCAGTGCGAAAAATGCGGCGCGCCGCTGATGCCGACCAGCTTCTGCATGGACTTCGCGGGCCGTGACAGCGTCGCCAGGGAGAATATGCAAAAGGCCATCGATATGATTGCTGAGGCGTCGCTGGTGATTGTCATCGGTACCACCGGCTTTCGCAGTGAGGAATATTTAAGCCGGATGAAGGCCGGGACAAAGCTTGTACAGGTCAACCCCTCGCCGACCGGCTTCGACGGCATCGCCGATTTGAATATCCGCGCGGAGGCCGCAGAGGTCTTCGATGCGGTTCTGAACGGATAAGGGAGCGTTCCTATGGGTATTCTGAAAGGAGATCAGCGGATGGACAAAATACAGCAGCTATCCGACTATATTGACCAGAGCCATACGATAGTAGCCGTCACCGGGGCGGGGATCTCCGTGGCCGGGGGCGGCGTCACATACGGGCAGATGATCTTTTCCCGCCGGGGCCTGGGCAGTCGGCGAGGCTCCGACGCCAGCTCCTTCCTGCCCACTTATCTGGAGACGATGTTCTCCTATCAGCCCAGCTTCGCCCATTATGCCCTCGCAGAGCTGGAGGCGGAGGGAAAGCTCCTCGGTATCATCACCACAAACGTAGACTGTATGCACACGATTGCCGGGTCGAAAAATGTGGCGGAGATACAGGGCAGCCTCCAGGTCAACTGCTGCGAAGCCTGCGGGCGGCATCACGACGGCTATGAGATATGGAACCAGGAGGAGCTGCCCCGGTGTGAGGCCTGCGGCGGGGCGATACTGCCCTGGCCCCTTTACAGCCATATCGGGCTGTGGGACGCAGATGTGGAAAAGGCGCGAGACTGGATCGCAAGAGCGGATTTGATTCTGGTTATCGGAACCCACGGCAATTTCGGGAACGCATACTGGGATCGCCGGAGGCGGGACGCCGTTATCGTGCAAATCAATCCGGGGCATACCGGCTTCGACGGGGCAGCGATCCTGAATATCCGGGAGGGATCCGACGATGTATTTCAAAAGCTGATGAAAGTGCGGGGCAAAAATGGCTGAACAGGAAAGGAATACAGACTTATCCGAAGAGGAACGGATGAAGCGGATGGCGGCGCAGATGCGCGCGGCGGAATATCAGGGTCTTTCCAAGGAGGAGATACAGGAAAGAGAGCGGCAGAAGGAGTTGCACAGAAAGCAAAATATAGCGGAGCTGGAGGACACCCTGACCATTCTGGAAAAAGGCGGCTATCAAAAAGATGACCGGGAGGTACGGCTGCATTTTTCCCCGGAGCAGATGCGGGAGGTTCAGGTGTTTTTGCCGGAGGATTTGGCAGCGCTCGTTTCCGCGGAGAAGGAGGCCTCAGAGGGTCGAGACGGCTGCGCCCTTGACTGCCGGGATATAGATGCCCTGGCTCTGGCCCAGGAGCAGTATGAGGGCCTGCGGGCCGCCGGAGAAGGGGAGCCGAAGCTCCTGGTGCTGAATCTGGCCAGCGCCACTCAGCCGGGGGGCCACACCCGGAAGGGCGCCAGCGCCCAGGAGGAGGATCTGTGCCGGAGAACGTCTCTGCTTCTGTCCCTGGAGAGCAAGAACGCCAAACGATATTACGACTATAACAACGCCAAAAAGACCCGCATGGGGTCTGACGGCGTTATGCTCTCCCCCTATGTGGAGGTGGTGAAGGACACCTCGTCAGAGACGCTGTCCGAGCCGTTTCCCATCGCCGTCATGAGCTGTGCGGCCCCAATGGTGCGGCTGGGGCTGGAGGGAATGAGCCAGGAGGAATATGAACAGATGCTCTATAAGCGCATCCAGGGGATGCTGCTTGTGGCGGCGTCCCAGGGCTATCGGCATTTGATTTTAGGAGCCTTTGGCTGCGGCGTTTACGGAAACGACGGGGCAGTGGTATCGGATTTGTTTGCCCGTGGAATCCGGGAGTTTGCCTATGCCGGAAAGAACAGCGGCCAGCTCTTTGATTCCATCCAGTTTGCCGTCCTCTGCCGTCCGGGAAAAGATTACAACTACAGAGAGTTTTGCAGAAACTTCTCCCGCGGCAGGATTTCCTGACAGCGGCGCAATAGGAGACCAGCAATATGAGCAATTCCACGATTTATGACCGTTTTGAAGAGGTGGCGGCGCAATCCCCTGAACAGCCTGCCATTGTGGAACGGGCGCGGTTTATGACCTACGCCCAGCTTGACCGGCGCATTGACGTGATTGCGGGAAATTTCCCCTCGCAGGAGAATTTTATCGGTATCGTGGCAGACCATGGGGCGGATCTTATCGCCTCCATTTTTGCCGTGCTGAAAACCGGCGCGGCCTATGTTCCGGCGGAACCGGATTTCCCGGAGGAACGCATCCGCTTTATGATGCAGGAAAGCCGCGTAGGCTTTATCATCACCCAGAGAAAATACCAGGAGAAGCTGAAGGGCTTTCAACTTCTGTTTTTAGAGGATATAAAAGAAATGCCCCAAACACGGCCAGGCAGACGCGCTGCGTCCCCGGAAGCTCTGGCCTATATTCTATACACCTCCGGCTCCACCGGCGTGCCGAAGGGCGTCTGCGTGACGAACGCCAACGTGTGCCATTATGTCCGGGCGTTTCAGCGTGAGTTTCACCCTGCTGCCGGGGACGTGATGCTGCAATACTCCGTCTGTTCCTTTGACATTTTTGTGGAGGAGGTTTTCACTATCCTTCTCTCCGGGGCGGCCCTGGCGATTCCAGACGGCGGCGCAAGGGCAGATGTGGTTTCTCTGATGGACTTTGTGCGGGAAAAGCGCGTGACCATCCTCAGCGGTTTTCCTTATCTTTTGATGGAGATGAACGGGCTTGAGAAAATCCCCTCCAGCCTGCGGCTGCTGATCAGCGGCGGCGACATTCTCCGGGAGAGCTATGTCAGTCATCTCCTGCCCCAGGTCACGGTTTATAATACCTATGGCCCGTCCGAGACCACCGTATGCTGCACCTATTTCCGCTGCAACGGCCAGACGGCGCTGGAGGATGGAACCTATCCCATTGGAAAAGCGGTGCTTGGCTCAGCCGTCAAGCTGCTGGATGAGAACATGAACCCCGTCCCTGAGGGCGCTGTGGGGGAAATCTGTATATCGGGGGGCGGCATCTCCAATGGGTATCTTGACACAAGCAAAAATCAAATGTTTGTGACCGGCCCAGACGGCCAGCCTGTCTATCGAAGCGGCGACCTGGGGTATCTTCTGCCGGACGGCAATCTGGCGTTTCTCCACCGCAAGGACTCTCAGGTGATGATTCTTGGGAAACGGGTGGAGCCGGAGGAGGTAGAAAACGTCCTCTGCGACTGCGAGGAGGTGCAGACCGCCGTGGTATGTCCGTTTACGGATGAGCAGGGTCTCTCCTATCTGACCGCCTATGTTGTCCCGGAGGGGTCGGGATTTGTCCTTTCTGAGGTAAAAAAGAAGCTGTCCCGCTACCTGACTTCCTTTATGATGCCGGAGTATTTTGTACTGCTGGATCATATCCCCCTGACGCCCAACGGGAAGCCGGACGTGAAAAGCCTGCCAGTTGTTTTGAAGGAGGGTGTCTGCTGAGTTGGAAATCACAATAAAAAAAGCCAGCGCCTCTGATTTAGAGGCGCTGATGCGTTGGCGGGAAATGGTTTTGCGGGACGTGTTTTCAATTCCGGCGGAAGAAAATATAGACGCGCTTCTCACTGCAAACCGAATGTATTACCGCGGCGCACTGGAGAAGGGCGAGCATATCGCCGGTTTCGCTTATAAAGGAGAACAGGCTGTAGGCTGCGGCGGTATTTGCCTCTATCAGGAGATGCCTTCGCCGGATAATCCAAGCGGCAGGTGCGGGTATCTGATGAATATTTTCACCGCCCCGGAGGCGCGAAAGCAAGGCGTTGGAAGAACGCTGGTCGAATGGCTGGTGCAGGAGGCAAGGCGCTGGGGCGCGGAAAAAATCTATCTGGAAACAACGGAGCAGGCGCGTCCTATGTATCAAGAAATGGGATTTTGCGATATGGAGGGGTATTTAAAGCTCGAACCATGATCCGTCAGGCGTTTTCCCTCATCTCCGGCCAGTACCAGTTTTCAAACAGGCGCTGTATCATGTCCAGCAAATCCTCGTCGGAAAGGGCGTCCGGGCTTTGGAGGTTGACGGATATGGCATAAAAGATGCCATAAAAGTATATGTCCCTCACCACCTGCTTTTTCGGGGTGTCATTGCCCAGGCGGTATACGTTGTAGGTCACGTTTTCCCGTATCCTTCTTAAAAAGTGGGAACGGTTCTGCTCCGACAGCAGGATGGACACCCGTTCCTTCTGCTCGTGAAAGCAGCGAATGACCGTTTCAAAAAACTGCCGCTGCCCGATTTGGTCGTCTGTACGCTGGGAATCCAGGGCCGCCCGTGTGCTTTCCAGAAACTGATCCTCCGCATACTCCATCAGAGCAAAAACATCCTGAAAATAACGATAAAAGGTGGTGCGGTTGTATCCGGCCAAATCTGTTATTTCCTGAATCGTAATCTTATAAATACTCTTCCTTTTCGCAAGCTGGAAAAAGGCGCTCACAAAGGCTTCTCTTGTGGCGTCCGTGACCTCCGGCTGCTTTTTCATGGATGCTCCCCTCCCGGCTAAAATTAGGGATTGATGCTCTCTGCGTCAAGTTTCAGCAGCATTGTACAACATATGTCGCCGAAAAACAAGCGTTCAGACGCCATCATGCGACACTTGTTGTAAATTGTTGCTTGATGAATCCCCCACACCGTGCTATCATAAATCATGCAACAAATGTCGTGCATGGATTCAGACGGAATCCATGCCGACAATACTATTATATTGTAAATAAATTTTTCAGGAGGTATATATGCTACACATCTTCAGTAACATGAAGGCCAAGGACAGATGGCTGGCGCTTTTGTGCGTGTTGTTTGTCTGCGGCCAGGTCTATTTTGACCTGCGGCTGCCGGATTACACGGCGGAAATCACCGTGCTGATAAGCAGCGAGGTGACCGAGATGTCCCAGTACTTCACCGCAGGCGGGAAAATGCTGGGCTGCGCTCTTTGCAGCGCCGCTCTCACAGTGATCGTGGGCTATATGGCGGCCATGATTGCGGCGGATTTCTCCTTTGACATCCGTGAAAAGCTTTTCAACAAGGTGACGGCCATGGGCAGCGCCGAGATCAAGAAATTCTCCATTGCCAGCCTTATCACCCGCACTACCAACGACGTCACACAGATACACATGATTATCGCCATGGGGCTTCAGATGCTGATCCGCGCCCCCATCATGGCGATCTGGGCCATCATCAAAATCGTTGGGAAAAGCTGGCAGCTCTCCGCAGTTGTCCTGGCGGCGGTGGTGATCGTGGTCGGCTCCATGATTGTGCTGCTTGCCATCATGATCCCGAAGTTCCGCATTGTCCAGCGCCAGATCGACGATGTGAACCGGCTCACGGAGGAAAACCTGAACGGTATTCGTGTCGTCCGGGCGTTCAACGCGGAAAAGTACCAGGAGGACAAATTCGAGACGGCCAACAGCGCCCTGATGAAGACCCAGCTCTTCACCGGCAGAGGGATGGCGTTCCTGTCCCCTATTATGATGTTCGTCCAGAGCTGTGTGTCCGTGGCCATTTATTATGTGGGCGCTGTACTCATTAACGCCATCGACGTACCCCTGACTGGCACGGCGGCGGAGATTGCCACCGCCATCTCCGACCGCTCGGTGATGCTGGGCGAGGTGGTCTCCTTCAGCTCCTATGCGCTGTATGTGATTATGTCCTTCGTGATGCTGCTGATGATCTTCATGCTACTGCCCCGTGCGGCGGTTGCTGCCAATCGTATCAATGAGGTCATCGATTCTGACATCACTGTGACAGAGGGTACTGAACACAAATCCGACGAGGTCGGAAGCATTGAGTTTAAGAACGTATCCTTCCGCTATCCCGACGCCTCGGAGGACTGCCTGAAGCATATCACGTTTTCGGCGAAACAGGGGGAGACCGTGGCCTTTATCGGCGCCACCGGCTCCGGCAAATCCACTCTGGCCGGGCTGGCCGCGAGACTTTACGACACCACGGACGGAACCGTCCTGCTGGACGGGAAGGACATTTCCCAATACAACTTTGAGACGCTCTATGATAAGGTGGGCTATATTCCCCAAAGGGCGACCCTGTTTGCCAACACGGTAGAGGGCAATATTACCTTCGGCGACAGCGGACACGCAATAACGGAGGCCGATGTGGAAAATGCGCTGGACATCGCCCAGGCAACGGACTTTGTCTCCGCCATGGACGACGGCGTAAACAGTTGGATCTCCCAGAGCGGCTCCAACGTGTCCGGCGGACAGAAGCAGCGCCTTTCCATTGCACGGGCTATTGCCAGAAAGCCGGAAATTTTGATTTTTGACGATTCCTTCTCGGCCCTGGACTATAAGACCGACCGCACACTGCGGCAGCGCATCAAAACCGATCTGAAGGACACAACCTGTCTGATCATCGCCCAGCGTATCGGCACCATTCGCCATGCGGATAAAATCGTGGTGCTGGACGACGGCGCGGTGGCCGGGATCGGCACGCACGACGAGCTGATGAAGAATTGCCCGGTTTATCAGCAGATCGCCCTGTCGCAGCTCTCCGCTGAAGAGCTTGCGGCAAACGCGTAAGGAGGTGCTTTATTATGCCAGAAAAAAATAACAACAGATCTTCTGTTCGCACCGGCGCTCCTATGCGGAGAGGCCCCATGGGCCGTGGCCCTGGCGGCGGTGGAAAGGCAAAGAACATGCGGGGCGCGCTGATGAGCCTTATGTCCTACATCAGAGGCCAGGCGGGCATCGTTATCTTTGCCCTGGTGCTGGCCGCCGCCGGCGCGGTGTTTACCATCATCGGGCCGAACCAGCTCAGCCGCCTGACAGATTACATTTATGACGGTCTTGCCACCACCATTGACATGGACGGTGTCCTGCGGGTGGCGCTGCTGCTGGTGGGGATATATCTTGCCAGCGCGGTATTCAATTTCATCCAGCATTTTATCATGCAGACCGTGACCCAGCGAACCGCCAGACGGCTGCGCGGGGACATTGACACCAAAATCAACCGCCTGCCCCTGAAGTATTTCTCCGGCAACGCCGCAGGCGATGTGATGTCCCGCATGACAAACGACGTGGACATGATCGGTCAGGCCATGTCGAACAGCCTGTCGAACCTGGTCACAGCGGTGGCCCAATTCATTGGCTGCCTGATCATGATGTATTACACCAATTGGATCATGGCCACCACCACTGTTGTGGCAACCGTTATCGGTATTATCCTGATGGTGGTCATTATGAGCCATTCCCAGAAGTACTTCACCGCCCGGCAGGAGAGCCTGGGCGACATGAACGGCTATATCGAGGAGATGTACAGCGGCCATGATGCCATCCGCATTCTGAATGCCGAAAACGAGGTAACAGGCAAATTCTCCTCTCTGAGCCAGGCGGTGCGGAAAGCAGAGTTTCGCTCTCAGTTTCTGTCCGGCCTGATGCAGCCGCTGATGACCTTCATCGGAAACCTGGGCTATGTGGCAGTCTGCGTGGTGGGCGCATGGCAGATCATCGAGGGCAATATTACCTTCGGCGTGATCACGGCATTCCTTATCTACACCCGCCTGTTTGAGTCCCCTCTGCGGCAGATCTCCATGGCCATGACCCAGGTTCAGTCCTGCGCCGCCGCCTCCGAGCGTGTCTTTGAGTTCCTGTCCGAGGAGGAGATGGAGGACGAGTCCAGCAAGACCCAGCGCATTGATACCGTACACGGCGAGGTGGAGTTCCGTCATGTGAAGTTCTCCTATCCCAGCGCACCGGACAAGGAGATCATCCACGACTTCAATGTGAAGGTAGCGCCGGGACAGAAAGTGGCCATCGTCGGGCCCACCGGGGCGGGCAAGACCACCATGGTCAACCTGCTGATGCGGTTCTTCGAGCCGACGGGCGGCGACATCCTTATCGACGGCATTCCCACCTCGAACATCCCTCGAAGCAACGTACACAGCCAGTTCGGCATGGTTTTGCAGGACACCTGGCTGTTTGAGGGCACCGTCCGGGAGAACCTTCTCTATAACACCCAGGGCGTCACAGATGAGCAGATGATAGAGGCCTGCAAGGCCTGCGGCATACACAGCTTTATCAAGGCGCTGCCCCAGGGCTACGACACGGTTTTGAGCGACAACACCGCCATTTCCGCCGGCCAGAAGCAGCTTATGACCATCGCCAGGGCCATGATTCAAAACAGCCCCATGCTGATTCTGGATGAGGCCACCTCCAGCGTGGACACCAAGACAGAAATGATAACGCAGCAGGCCATGGATGCGCTGACAAATAAACGCACCAGCTTCGTCATAGCTCACCGCCTTTCCACCATCAAGAACGCCGACATCATCCTCGTCATGCGGAACGGCGACATCGTGGAGCAGGGCAACCACGAGGATCTTCTGAAGCTCAACGGCTTCTATGCGGAGCTGTATAACAGCCAGTTCGAGGAAGTTTCCTGAAAAACAAAAACATTATAGAAAGGCCCCGCCATCCTGATTGGGATGGCGGGGTCTTGCATATATCCTCAGACGCCGCTTTTCGTTTCTTCAGCAGCGTCCCACAGTGGGACGGGGTGCTTCTTATTTGTTTACAAAATTTTAACTGACACACCCCTTAACAAAATCAAGTTGTTAGTTTAAAATAATATTATATATAAAATGTAGGGTGGCACACATATTATTTACCGGGAGATGATGTTTGAATGGGGACAGCCACGTCTCCGCAGTATCTGAAAATCGCGCTGGACATAGCGGCGCGGATAGCCCGCGGCGAGCTGCCGGAGGGCAGCACTATCTATGGTCGTTCCGTGATGGCGTCGGAATACGGCGTCTCGCCGGAAACCATTCGCCGTTCGCTTCATCTTCTGGCCGACATGAAGGTGGTGGAGATCAAGCACCAGACCGGCGTGAAGGTCGTTTCCGCTGACAGCGCCAGGCGTTATATTGCAAATTTCGCCGAGTCCAGCGACGTACACAGCCTGCGGGAGCATCTGCGAGACCTTCTTGCGGAGCATCAGGATCTGACCACCCGCATTGCAGACACCGTCACCGCTCTGCTTCAGGCCAGGGAGACCTTTTCCGCCGCCCATGACCCGCTGCCGACCTATGAGGTGTCCGTCCCCGCGAACTCGCCGGTCATTGGCAAAACCATCGGCGCGCTGAGTTTCTGGCAAAATACCGGCGCGACCATCACCGGCATACGGCGGGGGAAAAACGTTATCGTCTCCCCCGGCCCCTATGCCGAGCTGTACGGCGGCGACGTTCTGCTCGTTGTCGGCGCCCCTGCCGCTGCGGCAGCCGCGCAAGTTATCGTATCTGCGAAGGAGGAATCTAATGATTGAATTTAAAAACGTGTGCAAAAGCTATGGGAAATCGCAGATTTTGAAGAATCTCAGCTTCACCATTGGGGACGGTGAATTTATCGTCCTCATCGGCCCGTCCGGCTGCGGCAAAACAACGACGCTGAAAACGATAAACAGGCTGGTCGAGCCAGACAGCGGCACAATCTGCATCGACGGAAAAAATATCCAGGAGGCCGACAAGGACGATCTCCGCCGTCATATCGGATACGTCATCCAGCAGATCGGCCTGTTCCCCAACATGACCGTGGCCCAGAACATATGCGTCGTGCCGAAGCTCCTGAAATACAGCAAGGAAAAGTGCAGCGAAATCGTTTCCGAGCTTCTGAAAATGGTGAACATGGAGGCCTACGCAGATAAATATCCCAACCAACTCTCCGGCGGGCAGCAACAGCGAATCGGCGTGCTGCGGGCCCTGGCCGCATCCCCGCCCATCGTGCTGATGGACGAACCCTTCGGCGCCCTTGACCCGCAAACCAGGGAGGTTTTGCAGGACGAGGTAAAGAATCTTCAGAAAAAGCTGAACAAAACCTTTATTTTTGTCACCCACGACATGGACGAAGCCCTGAAACTGGCGGACAGAATCTTTTTCATGGACGATGGCCAAATCGTTCAAATGGCGACGCCGGAGGAAATGCTGGAGCATCCGGCAACCGTGCGTGTGGAGAGCTTTCTTGGCAAGCACACTGTCGGCGTGACCGCTCCGTCCAAGGTGGAGGACTATATGCGCTCCAATATCCAAACCATGCGCAAAGGCCGGGGCGTTCGGGAATGTGCCGAGCGCATGGCGCGCTACAACGTGGACACCCTGATCATCTCCGACAATGACGGGCACTATGTTGGAACCGTCTCCATCGGCGACATTCGGAAGTGGGGCCGGGATTTGGAGAGCATCGACCCGATTATCCGCAACACCACCCGCACGGTTCGCCTGGGCGACGACGCGAAGGAGTGCTTCGATTATCTTCTGGACGCCGGTGAGAGCTATGTAGTCGTTCTTCGCGAGGACGACACCATCGCCGGTATCGTAACGAAAACCAGCATCGCCAAGTCCGTGGCTGAAAATCTTTGGGAAAACGCATGATGAAAGATCTTATCTCAACCTACGGCTCCATGCTTGTAAACGCGATCATCACCCACACCATCTATGTTATCATCTGCGTCGCCATCGGCTTTGTCCTCGGTCTTGTGCTGGGCATCGCCCTCTCCCGAATGCCCAGGTGGGCAAACGTCCTCATGCCGGTTATTTCCGTATTCCAGACCATTCCAGGGCTGGTGTTCATCGGCATTTTATTCCTGTGGCTCGGCATGGTACCCGCAACGGTCATTATCGCCTTATCCATCTACGCGCTGTTCCCTGTGCTTAAAAACACCTACGCCGGGCTTCTCAGCATAGACCCCAAATATATTGAGGCCGCCAAGGGTTGCGGTATGTCCGCCATGCAGTCCATCCTTCGGGTGGAGCTGCCGCTGGCCATGCCTACGATTATTGCCGGGCTGCGGATGTCCACGATATATACCGTTTCCTGGACGGTTCTGGCCTCTATGATTGGCCTTGGCGGCCTGGGGGATTTCATCTATCAGGGCACTGCCTCGAACAATAATACGCTGATTCTTCTGGGAGCAATCCCGGCGGCGCTGTTGGCCATCCTGCTAGGGGCACTGATCGACCTGCTACAGAAAAAGGTCACGCCTCGCGGTCTGCGCAAGGGGGTGACCAAATGAGCGTCAGTCTGATTCTGGAACACCTTTACATTGTGTTTTTCTCCAGCCTGCTGTCGGTTGCCGTGGGTCTGCTGCTGGGGCTTCTGGCATATCTGTTTCCCAAAATACGGGGCCTTATTCTAAGGCTTGTGGATTTGCTGCAAACGATTCCCGCCCTGGCGCTGCTAGGCATTATCATGGTCTTCGTGGGCGCGGGCAAGGCAACGGTCATCACCGGCATTACGCTCTACTCCCTTCTTCCCATTGTGCGGAACACCTGCCTGGGGTTAGAGGAGGTAGATCCCGGCGTGAAGGAGGCCGCCAGGGGCATGGGCATGAGCAAGCTCTATCGAACCCTGTTCATTGAGCTTCCGCTGGCGTTTCCCACCGTGTTCACCGGCATCCGCATCGCCATCGTAAACGCCATCGGCACGGCGGTGTTCGCCGCCTTTGTTGGCGGCGGCGGCCTGGGCAGCATTATCACCCGCGGCATCCGTATTCAGAAAATGTCTCTGGTTCTTGCCGGCACAGGCGCCCTGATGGCGATAGCTGTCATCGTCGATCTACTCATGGGGGCCTTCGAGCGCGGCATCCGCAATCCAAAAGCCGCTGGATACCGATGCTGGCAGTGCTTCTTGTCTGTCTGGTCGTGCTGCTGCCCTATGGAACCAGCGCCTCCGACAGCGACGACCTTCTGATTTACGACGGCAACTACTCCGAAATGCAGATTATGAACCGCCTGGCAAAATACCTGATCGAGGATCAGACCGATATAACGGTCACGATTCTGGATGAGATGTCCCAGGTAAACAGCTTCAAATCCCTCATTGGCGACAGTCACACCTGCGATCTGATGTTCTCCTATGACGGCACGCTGCTGACGACCTTCCTGGGTTTGGATCCCACCGATGTGCCGGAGGACGAGACCCTGTATGATTACGCGAACCAGGTAGCCGGGGAGGAATACAGGCTTCGCCTGCTGGCGCAGGTGGGCCTTGACAACACCTATGCCATCGCCGTAACGCAGGAGGTCGCGGAGCAATACGGTCTGGAGACCATAAGCGACCTGGTTCCCGTGGCGGGAGAGCTGACCTTTGGCGCGGAACACGAGTTCTTCACGCAAGAGGGCAGCATGAAATATGGGCCGTTCACCGAGTATTACGGCCTGACCTTCAAGGACGCGGTATCCGTGGATGTCAGCCTGAAATACACCGCCATAGAGAGCGGCAGCTTCGAGGTAACCGAGGTCTACACTACGGACGGCCTCAACAAGAAGGCCAATCTTGTGATATTGGAGGATGATTTATCCTTCTTCCCGGAATATAACGGCGCTTTTCTCATCCGCGAGGACACCCTTACCCGTTTCTCTGACGCACCGCTGGAGGACATCCTCAACCAGCTTGAGGGTCTGATCTCCAACGAGGACATGACGGAAATGACCTATCAGGCGGACGTTCTGGAGCGCGACGTAGACGACATCGCCAGAGAGTTCCTGATCGAGCGCGGCCTTCTTGCCGCGGAATAACAGCAGAATTTACAAAAAAATTCTCCGATAAAAAGCGCCGCTTTTTATCGGAGAATCGCTTATATATAGCTGCTGAAAACCGTATCATGAAAATCTTACCACCGCCGCCTGGGCGCCGGTAAGCTTCACATGAACGCCTTTGGAGGCGGCGGCCTGCTCCAGCATGGTTTGGAGCTTGGCCGCGCTGGCGTTTATATATTTGGCAGCCAGCTCCTCCTTGGCGCCATCAGGCAAAACACGGGCCGCCATAGCCGCAGCGGATCCAGCCACGCCCCCGCCGGTAAGCAACTGCACAGCGGCCTCGTAATCCACCTCGCTGACATATAATTTTAGCTCTATCATAGGATCAGATCTCCCAAAACCGTTTTTTCTTCCCGGCAGGGCAGGGTCTGGCCCGCCGCAGATAAAGATAGACAATATCCAACACCAGCAGGGCGACCAGCATAATGGTCATCCAGCTTTCAAAGGCCGCCTGCCAGACGGCAGCGTCCACGGTCAGATAGCTGAAGCACAGATAGGCCGCCGCCAGGCACAGCCACGCGCATACCAGGCACACATCCGCCCAGTGCTGCCGCTTTGCCAGCTTTTCCTTGTCGTGCCGGGGATTTCGCGCCATCCTTCGGCCCATAAATTCAAACACGCAGGCTATCAGCAAGGCCGCCGGCCCGGCAATGCCAAGTCCAAAGCTCAAAATCGCGCCAAAGCTCATAAAAATTCCTCCTTGGTTCGGCTGTTTTTGACGTTTTTTCTGTTTTTGTCCCCATGGCAGGGACGGAACAGTTCAGTTTATAAGGAACAACAATATTACAGTATTATACCACCAAAGGGCTTGATTTGCACCCCTGTCTGTGATATATTTATTTTATTACCAAACATTAATATCTTGTTCACACCTGCTGATCAGGAAAACGTGCTTTGGGGAAATCGAAAGGAATGAAAGTATGAAGAAAATCCTTGCCCTGGTGCTTACAGCGGCCATGATGCTCTCTCTGGGATGCTTCGCCTTCGCGGCGGAGGACGACATCCAAACGCAGGGCGGCTGGGAGTACTACATCAACGACGACGGCGGCGCGGTCATCGTCTCCGCGCCGGACACAGTGAAGTCCACCATGGCGGTGTTCATCCCCGGCGAGCTGGGGGGCGCGCAGGTGGTGCAGTTCGGCACCGGCACCCAAAACGTCATGTCGAACAACAAAAACAGCGGCAACTACGTTCTCTACCCTGAGGGGCTGGAGACCATTGCCGCCATCTCCACCTACGACTTCAACGACACCGTCGGCTGGTCCATCCCCGCCTCCGTCACGGACGTGACCGCCGGCTCCTGGTCTAGCTGCGGCGGCGCGCTGTATGCCTTTGCGGGCAGTGCTGCGGCAGAGGTCAGCGGCAAGACCATCATCGACGCGGAGGAGAACACGGTATCCTTCACCATCTCCGGCGGCGAGGGCGGCTATGTCACCCCGGAGGGCACCTACTACGTCCCCACCGCCATGACCGAGGGCGGCTTCTCCGTGGAGATTATGATTGAGTCCGCGGAAAACTACAAGATCGCCTCCGTCACGGTGGACGGGGAAATCACTGCCTACGACACCAAGACCACCTCCGCCAAGGTCACATACGACCTGTCCAACCTGACCGACGGCTCCGCCGTACTGGTGGAGTTCGAACCGCTGGCCGAGGGTGAGACCGAGGATCGGGATTTCTCCGAGGCGGAGACCGAGCAGGTCATTGAAATCCTGGACGGCGCTGTGGCCGACGGCGTGGAGCTGCCGGACGACGTATACTACGCCGGCTACACCAGCACCTCCGACTATGAAAACGCCCTGGGCATCTGCACCGGCGACTACTATGTCTATGAGGGCCAGCTCTACATTATGATCGAGTGCAACCAGGACTCCACCTTCACCACCAAGGCAGAGGCCATCAACTACTACTATGAGACCGACGGCTGGGTCTATGGTCAGGACTATGACCTCATCAAGCTCTGGGTCTATGGCTCCAGCGGCAGCTCCTCCATGGGCGGCGGCTCCGGGGAGTCCTCCGGCGAGGCCAGCGGCGAGACAAGCGCCTCCGGCGAGGCTTCCGCGGAATCCCTGGCCGCCAAGATCACGCTGACAGCGGAGAGCCTGGGCTTCGGCGGCTCCTCCGGCTTCAACGCCTGCTATCTCTATAAGCTGGTGGACACCGGCGACGGCTCCGACAGCCCCATCAACGACTACGTCCAGATAAACGGCGGCACCAATGAGGCCTGCCTGATGGCCGAGGGCGTCGGCACCTATACCGTAACCGAGTTCACCGCCTGGGGCTCCCAGCACGGCGCAGGCCCCTCTGAGTGCCTGAACTTCTTCGGCAACGGCTCCCAGATTCATGTGAACGGCGGCACCGGCGAGAAGCTCACCACCTCCGACATTCTGGAGGAGGGCACCACCACCCGTCTTGTGCTGAACCAGACTCACGTTCTTGGCGAGGCCAACTCCGTTTATGCCACCGGCCAGGGCCAGCTCGTTATCGAAGGCGGCGACTACTTCTCCTGTGAGAGCTGCGGCCACGGGCCTTATTGCTCCCTGGGCGGCCAGATCCTCATCAACACCGACGGCACCAACCTCATTGACGAGGACGGCGTCATCAACATCACCGACCCCCAGGTGGAGGAAATCCCCGATTACAGCCTGGCCGGGATGGAGCAGGACGAGGAGGGGAACAACTACCTCACCCTGAACGAGCATGACGACGACGTGACCGTTATCGTCACCGGCATGGACGCCGGTACCTGCCTGGCCACCGACTCCGGCGGCGGCGTTATCGTCGCGAACAAGGTTGTCACCAAGAGCTACGGCCTGCGCTCCGCCGGTGTTTACACCATCGGCTCCAACGAGTCCTGGGTATACCTCTATAACTCCACCTGCACCTCCATGCAGGATGCGGGCCTTTGCTCCGCCTCCTCCGGCTACGCCTACGCCTTCAACTGCCGGCTCCAGGGGCCTCAGGGTCTGAAGACCCGTGCCTCCACCGACTCCAGCACCGAGAATTCCGGCCTGTGGGTGGTAAACTCCCGCGTGTCCGCCTATTTCGACGCAGAGGACTTTGAGGACGCCTATCCCGTGGGCAGCCCCGACGAGATGATAGAGGCCTACGGCGAGGCCGCCGGCATCGAGGCCTGGGACGAGGACAGCGAGACCTATGTGGAATATCTGACCCGCGCTGACGAGGCGCTGTATCAGGCCATTATGGTGGACGGCTCCATCTCCTTCGATATGTCCAGCACCATGGTGCTGTTCGTTGACCCCGCGAACACCGACAAATATAACTCCGGCAGCCTGCTGTGGTGGTTCGTTGACCGTTCCCTGACCCCCGGTCATTCCGGCGGCAACAAGTTCGCGGTCATCTATGTCACCGGCTCCCAGGCCCCCATCAGCGTGGACTCCACCCTGCTGATAAACGACAACTACACCTACTATGGCCCTGAGTCCGAGTGGTATCTCAGCCTGAGCGAGGCCGAGCAGGCCGAATACACTCCCGCCGACAACCTGCTTGTTTCCGTGGAAAACGGCGGCGTGGCCAACCTGACCTTCACGAACGAGAACTCCTCCACCTGCTGGGATCTGACCGGCGAGTCTGACGAGACCTGCGAGCTGGTGGGCGACTTCTATCTTTCCGTCCCCTGCGACGGCTCTGAGCCTGGCACCACCGCAGGCGCTGTGAACGAGATCAACGCCACGTTCATCAACTCCGAGTGGACCGGCTGCGTCAAGTATGCCGACGACACCGGCGTTTGCGCCCTGTCCTTTGACGCGACCTCCTCCTGGACCGTCACCGAGGAGACCACCATCGACTCCCTGACCATCGAGGACGGCGCCGTCATCAACGCCACCATGACCGTGGACGGCGTGGAGACTGAAATCACCGCCGGCGCCTATGAGGGCGTGATCGTCCTGACCCCGCTGGCCTGAGCAAGCAAAACAGCCCCAAGCAATAAGCAGCCCCCTGCGGCAAATGCCGCAGGGGGTTCGTTTTGGGAAAGATCTGGACACGCTCCCTGTCACAGCCCGCTAAGATACCGCTTCACGGCGGCGTTGGCCTTTTCCGCCGTCGCCGTCTCGTCGATGCCGGTCAGCTGACCGTTCTCTACCACGATTCTGCCGTTGCAGACGGTATAGTCCACGGCCCCCTTCAGCCCCACGGTGCAGAGCATGGATTTCACATCGAACTGCGCACCCACCAGCTCCAGGCGGTTCAAATCCACCAGGAAGAAGTCGGCGGCCTGGCCCAGGGCGAGAGAACCTAATTTTTCCCGGCCCAGGAGCCTGGCCCCGCCCCGCGTGGCGACCTTCAGCAGGTCGTAACCGCTGGGGGCGTTCTGGCTCCATTGCAGCCGGTGGAGCAGATAGGCCACCCGCAGCTCCTCCAGCAGGTTCGACCCGTCGTTGCTGGCGGAGCCATCCACCCCCAGGCCCACGGGAACCCCCAGGGCCAGCATTTGCGGAATCTTCGCCACCCCGGAGGCGAGCTTCATGTTGGACACCGGGCAATGGGCCACGCCGGTGCCGGTTTCAGCCAGAAGCCGCAGCTCCTCATCGGTAAAGTGTATGCCGTGGGCGTACCACACATCCGGCCCCGTCCACCCCAGACTCTCCATATATTCCAGGGGCCGCATATGGAATTTTTCCATGGTGAACCGCTCCTCGTCCAGCGTCTCCGCCAGGTGGGTGTGGAGCCGGACGTGCATTTGCCGGGCCAGCGCCGCCGACTGGCGGAGAAGCTCCCCGGTGACGCTGAAGGGGGAGCAGGGGGCCAGAGCCACCTGATGCATGGCATAGGGGCTGTCGTCGTGGAAGGTCTCTACCGCCCTTTGGGAGTCGGCCAGGATCTCGTCCACGGTCTGCACCACGCTGTCCGGGGGCAGCCCCCCGTCCTTTTTGCTCAAATCCATGCTGCCTCGCGTGGCGTGAAGGCGCAGGCCCAGGGCGTCCGCCGCGGCGAACTGGGCCTCCAAAATCCCGTCCCCGCCCTGGGGAAAGACGTAGTGGTGGTCAAGGCAGGTGGTGCAGCCGTTTTTCAGCAGCTCCCCCATGCCGGTGAGGGCGCTGTAATAGGCCGTCTCCCCGTCCACATTTTTCCAAATCTCATACAGGGTCGTCAGCCAGGGAAACAGCTCCATATTCTGCACCTGGGGCAGGTTCCGGCTGAAGGTCTGATACAGGTGATGATGAGTATTGATAAGGCCGGGATACATGACCATGTGGGCGGCGTCGATGACCTCGTCCCCCGCCATGCCCTCCGTCTCCGGACCGATATAGGCAATTACGCCGTCCCTGGCCAGCAGGCACGCTTCCTCCAGCACCCGATCCCTATCGTCGCAGGTCACAAGTCGGCTGATATTTTTCACAAGCAAGGTTCCCATGGCGTTCCCCTCCTGAACGTTATTTTATATTGAGATTGATTCCCTGTAATCAGGGTCAGTATATCAGGAAAACGCCGCCCCGGCAATCCCTTTGCCGACAAAAAGAGTCTGCCACCGTAAAACGATGGCAGACTCCGTTGTTTTTTGCGTGTATCAGTCCGGGGTCAAGTTGGGGTCAAATTCGGGGATCTCATACACGCCTCCCGCCTCTACGAACTCATCGTAGGTCATGGCGGCATAGCCCCACCAGGTGGCGTCGAACATCATGTCGGCGGGCATGGTGGTGTAGTCGGAGGCGTCGATCAGGGCCTCAAATTCCAGATACTGCTCGTCGGTGACGGCGGGGACAGCGTCCACATACTCCTTCAGATAGGCATGATAGGCCTCCTCGGAGGTATCGCCCCCGGCGGCGGTCTCAAACTGGGCGGCAAACTCCTCATAGGTCATGGCGGCGCCGGACTCCAGCATCCCGCTGTAGAGCATCTCCGCCGGGAAGGTGACATAGTCGCCGGCCTCGATCAGGGGCATGAACTCGTCCTCTACCTGCTCCTCGGTCATGGTGGAGTTGATCTCCAGCTCAGCCAGCAGGAACTCATGGATGTACTCGATATAGGCGGCGTCGATGTCGATCTCGCCATTGATGGCATACCACTCCTCATAGGTCATGGGGAACTCCACGCCGGAGGGAGCCTGGTCGACCTCGCCGCTGCCGGTGAAGTTCATAATGCTCTCGTCCTCCGGGGTCTCGGCGGCCTCCAGGGCCTCCGTCAGGCTCTCCTCGTTGCCCTGCCAGAAGCTGTCCTCCATCAGGGTCTCATAGAGGTATTCCTTGTATTCATCGAACATGGGATAGGGGTCGTCAGACGCCTCGCCGGAGGCGCTGGAGGCCGCAGCCTCGCCCTCTGTGATGGCAGGGAACTCTGCGTCCGTCTCGTCCGGGTTGGGGGTGACGGTGACGGTGATGTCCTCCTCAATGCCGGAGATGGTGACGGTCTCCGCCGTGGGATAGGCATTGGGGCCGCCGGTGGTGATGTTGGAATAGGCGATCTCGCCGCCGGTGGTGGTCACGCCGGAGCCTTCCTCCCCGTCTGCGGTGGGGCCCATATCGCAGGGCGCAGAGCAGGAGATGGTGAACACAAAGTCCTCTCCGTCGGCGACCTCATAGGTCTCATAAACCGTGCCATCCATGCCGTTAATCACGGTGACGGTGTAGCTGTCCGCAGCCATGGCCGTCACGCCAAGGCACAGGCACAGCGCCAGGGCAAGAGTCAGCGCAAGAAGTTTCTTCATTTTTACAAGCCTCCTTAAAGTTTAGCACTTGGCTATGTGAAACATTATACAACCACGTCCAGCAAATGTCAAAACAAAAACGGCGGAAATCCGTCAGATTACAAATTTTAAATATATTCCCTGCTCGCTGCCGGGAAATTCCGGCAAGATGCCATACAAACAAAAAGAGGTCTGGCGCAATCGATGCCAAACCTCTTTTTTCCCGCCCTTTACAGGGCCATGGAGCTAGTGATGTGACTCGAACACACGACCTGCTGATTACGAATCAGCTGCTCTACCGGCTGAGCTACACTAGCGCAAGTACTGTGTATTTTAGCACAGCACCCCGCCAAAGTCAACAAGAAATTAGTCATCGCCGCGTTTCCCCGTCCGCTCCTGAGCCGACCGACACAAGGGGGTTTTCTTTTGGTTAATAATGTGTTATAATGCCTTTGTTTGCGTTTTCCGCAGCTTTACAGCACAGTCGAAGCGGAAAGCCTCCGCGCTACATTCAGCGCCATTTTTTCTGAAAAAGCAGAAAACTGTTTTTACCGAAGATGAACCATCGGAAAGGAGCGAGCGTATTCGCTATGCACAATAAAATCAGACGTCTGACCGCCGTTCTTTGTTCCCTTGCCCTTATATTCACCCTGGGAACCGCCGCCATGGCGGATGAGGATTCCGCGGCAGCAGACGTCCAAGATACCGCCGTTACGGAAACCGTCGCCAACAGCGAGACGACAACCGAAAACTCCGCATCCACTACAGAAAACTCCGCCGACAGCACGGATACAGCCGTCTCCACGGAGGGCAGCACTGCGCAGGAATCTGCCGCCGACAGCCTGGAAACAGATACAGATACAACAGGCACACAGGAAGCCGCCGACAGCGATAACACCGCCGACAGCAGCGAGACAGAGGACGGCACGGAAACCGGCGCAGATGACGACGACGGAACAGACGCCGAGACAGAAGCGGAAAATGAAACAGAAACAGAGACGGATGCGGAAGAGTCAAGGGAATCCGACGAGGCTGAAACCGCCGCAGACGCCGCCTCTTCAGAGAGTGGAGACGCCGATGTCTCCGGCAGCAGCTCCAGCAGCGCTTCCACTTCTTCCACTTCCACTTCCTCTTCTTCCGCCCGCTACACAGTCTCCGAGCCGGAAGGGGACACCCACGAGCTGTATCTGACGCAGCTTGAGAGCGACACCTGCACCCTGGCCTCCGCCGCCATGCTGATTCGCAACTATATGTATCTGAACGGCAGCGACCTGTGGCAGGAATTTGGAGAAGCCGACATCCGTTCCGCAGCCTGGGACGACGGTTTGCGGGAGAGCTTTACCTATACCTACGGAGATTATACCGTCAGCGTGGCGAAAGTCTCCTTAAGCAGTCCCTCCGTAGAGGAGCTGAAGGCCCTTCTGGACAAGCATCCTGAGGGTATTGTTCTCTATTGCGGCAACGCCCCTCACGCCGTGCTGCTGCTGGATTACGAGGGGGACGTCTTCTATTGCGCCGACCCGGCCAGCCTTTGCAGCGGCAAGCGCATTGCCCTGGAGGATTCCTGGCTCAGCTCCTACTATCAGGGGCAGGATGAGATCCTGAAAAACGTCACCAGCTACTGGTACATCACCAGCGCTGTCAGCCCCCTGGAGGACAGCGGCCTGTATTGGGCCTGGGACGGCAGCACCCTGACCATTTCCGGTGCTGGTTCGCTGACGGACGATGGCGTTATCGGCACCGCTCCCTGGGATCGATATAAGGATTATGTGACACAGATTATAATCGAGGAGGGCGTGGTCAACGTCCCCTCCTACGCCTTTTATAACTACAGCAGCCTGACCGCCGTCACACTGCCGGATACGCTGGAAACCATCGGCACGCGGGCCTTTTACGGCTGCGAAAGCCTGACAGCTCTTGTCATCCCGGATGGGGTATATGAAATCGGCCAATACGCCTTTGCCCTTTGCACCGGCCTGACGGAGCTGACCATCCCCGCCGGGGTGACGGTCATCCAAAAGGGCCTGTGCTATTGCTGCAGCAGCCTGATCTCCCTGACCATCAGCCAGGGCGTGGAAACGCTGGAGGCCAGCATTATATACGGCGCCGCCCTGACGGACATCGCCCTCCCGGCCAGCGTGACCTCCATCGCAGCCAAAGCCTTCCAGCGCTGCGAGAGCCTGACCACTGTGTATTACGCCAGCCAAGATACGCTGTCCTTGCTGGAGGACGCCGTATTCATCGGCGAGGTGGTCTTCCTCCCCGCCGACAAGAACGAGGAAAGCGCATCAGAGCAACCCGCCGCAGAGGATGCGTCTGCAACCGATCAGGAAGTCCTCGCCGAGGAAGCGCCTTCGGGCGAATCTGACACCAGCAGCGAAAGCGGACGCTGATACGAAAAATTATGGGCGGCCTCGAACGCAGGTTCGAGGCCGCCCATATTTATTTTCTGCTTATCCCTTTATTGTATTGCGTCCACCAGGGTTTCCAGCAGAGCGGAGAAATCAACGTCATAGTCGTATTCATAGCCGCCGATCATAACCTGCACATCCTCTGCCATCTCGGCCCAGGCACGGAAGTCCAAGCATCTGTCTCCATCGTCATAGGTGTAAACAACGTACAGATAGGTAACGTTCCATCCGCCGACTGTGACGGTCTCCAGCCCGGAGATCTCCACATCTGCATAGAATTCCTCATAAATCTCAAAGCTGTCCCCGTAGAGATACTCCATATCCTCCGCCGTGTAGTCGGTATACAGAGAATAATAGGCCCAGGCATAGGCGCTGTCCTCATCCAGGTCAAAGCAGAGCCAGGTGCTGTCAGAGCTGTCTGCATCGATCACATGTCCCGCGGGCGTGGCAATGCTCACCGTGACATCGGAATAGCCGTCCTCCAGAATATAGATCCCGTCCTGGCTCTGCGTCAGCTCTAATGTCTCCGTCTCGTAGGTAACAGCGTAGCTGTCAGAATCGACCGCCTCCAGCATCGTCGCCAGCAGAGCAGGAACATCGGCATAGGCCTGCGCCTCCTGGCCGGAGGCATGGTCGTCGCCGCCAATCAAAATACACACATCCTCAGTCAGCGCAAACCAGGCAAAGAATTGCCGGTTATTGTCTTCCAGGTAAGAGTAGGAAACGGTCAGATAGGTTACATCAATGCCTCCTATCTCAGTCGCCTGAACCCCGGAGACCGTCACATTGTCGTAGTCCTCGCTGTAATCGTCAAACATATCCCCAAAGGTGGTCTCCATGTCCTCCGCCGTGTACCCGGCAAACAGACTGTAGTACACATAGGCAGCTTCGTCATCGCTGTCCGTCTCTGCGTCAAAGCAGAGCCAGGTGCTGTCGGAGTTGACCCCGTCAATCACGTGTCCTGCCGGGACGGCGATATTCACAGATACAGTTTGCTCCGCCCAGGTATCCTGCTCCTCGTCATAGCCATACGCCCAATCCTCCAGAAGATAGGTGCCGTCCTCGTTGAGAACCAGCTCATAATCGTCGCCGTAGTCCGCAAGCAGCTCGTCAAAGGAGACGGCGGATTCAACGACCTCCTCCGGCACGGTGATCTCATCCACGTTGTTAAAGCCTGTATAGCTGGCCGTTATCACGCAGGGTTCCATGGAGAATTCGACGCCATCCTCCCCGGTCAGGCCGATGGAGGCTTCCATCATGGCGGTCAGACTGTCCCCAAAATCTATCGTGGCCTGCACCGGCAACAGGGTCTCCTGATCCAGCCAGATGGTCTCCTCCACGGTCAGGGCGGAATAGTCCATATCTCCTGTCAGGTTGGAAAGACCCATCTCGTCCATCAGCGTCTGCAAATCGTCTCCCTGTATCTGGCAGGTCAGCACAAAGCACTCGGTGTCGTTCACCTTCTGGGTTTCCCCCGCCAGGGTGCAGCCGGTGGTCATATCCAGCATGGTATAGCTCTCCATCAGGTCGGCGTCCAGCTCAATCTCCATTTTATACCAGTCGCCGTCCACGCCGGAATAGGTGACATAGACTCCATCCTCCAGCACCACATAGGTCTCCGTGGTGGTCGCCATGCTTTCCTCTTCAAAATCGGCCTCGTAGGTGACGATGGCAGACACATAGGCGGCCTCCGGGTCGCTTGTCACCTGATAAGCATAGTCCATGGCCGTGACCACACGTTCTCCATCAATGGTCATATCCATGGTAAAGCTCATGTCCATGGTCATGCTGGAGGCATTTTCCATATTCTCCTGCATAGCCGCCAGCAGACTGTCCGCCGTCAGTTCCGCCTCCGCCGTCGGTTCTGTCTCTTCCGAGGTCTCATCCAGAGCTTCTGCCGTGTTTTCGGCTTCCAGCGCCGCCTCTGTCACTGCGTTTTCTGTTTCGTTGCTGCATCCGGCCACGGCCAGCAAAAGCAGCATAGCCAGGGCCAGCAAAAGGGCTATTTGTCTTTTCATTATTCTCGTCTCTCCTTTTTAAGATTCTTTCGTTTATATCATACTATAAACGTCGCCGGTTGTCTCTTAAAATTTTATTAATCTCCCGGTAAAGCCCGTAAATTCTGGAAAAAATCCCGCAGGAGGGCGGCGCACTCCTCTTCCAGCACGCCGCCGTATATGGCGGGGCGGAAGCCGTAGCGCTCCTCGAAGAGATTCAGCACGCTGCCACAGGAGCCAGTGACAGGCTCCCTGGCCCCGTAGACCACCACAGGCAGGCGGGCGTTAATCACCGCCCCTGCGCACATGGGGCAGGGCTCCAGGGTGACATAGAGAGTACACCCCTCCAGCCGCCAGGTGTTCAGGGCCTGGCACGCCTGGGAGATGGCCTCGATCTCCGCGTGGCAGACGGCGCTGCGCCGCTCCTCCCGCCGGTTCCGGCCCCGGCCTATGACCTGGCCGTCCCGTACCACAACGGCCCCCACCGGCACCTCTCCGGCCTGGGCGGCCTCCCGCGCCAGAGCCAGGGCCAGGGCCATATAATCCTCCCGCTCCATGGATCTCCCCCCTATACAGGTTTATCCCGCCAGCTCCAAACAGAAGCTGTAATTCACCGTGCCGCTGTAGCCCTCCGCGTCGTTCCAGGCGGCTGTGACCTGGTAGACATACCCGGCCCGCGCCTGGATGGTTTCTCCATCCGTGGCCACCGTCTGGACGACGAGCAGGTCAGAGACATTGTCCCAGTCGGTTCCCCAAAAGCTGTCGTCCCAGCACTGGACAGACACCGTGTCCGGGGTCATTTCAAACAGCATGGAGATCGTGACATTCTCCTCCGTTACAGACAGGACGGGGATGTCCGTCTCATACAGCGGGGCCGCGTCGGACTGGACGCCCAGTGCGCTGCCGCCGCTTTGATATTCCCAGGAATAGGTTCCCAGGGCCGCCGTGACCTGCTGCTCCCCAAAGCTCACCGCCAGGGCCGGAGGCTCCCCCAGTGCCATGGACTCCGAGCCAGTGCTTGTTCTAACATAGCCCAGAACGACGGCGAGAAGAATAAAAAGTACATTCAGCACCACAAAGGCGATCAGCACCCCGGCGACCACCCGCCATATGCGTCTGGCCCGGCGGTTTTTCACCGCGAGCTGCTCATTGATGCGGGCAAGCTGCTCTGCCACGTCGCTGATGGACTCCTCCTGTGCCGGGGGCGCGCCCAAAAGCTGGTTCACGGACACCTCGAAAAGCTCCGCCAGCCTTTGCAGCATTTCCGCATCCGGGACGGACAGGTTCTTTTCCCACTTGGAGACCGTCTGCCGCACGACGTGCAGCCGGACGGCAACCTCTTCCTGTGTAAAGCCCCTGGACTTCCGCAGGGCCTTGATGTTGTCAGATAACATATGCGGTTCCTCCTATGCGTTTGGTTTTCGCCTCCATCATAAAGGGAAACCCGACCGTTGCGCAAGCAACGGAAAGTAACATTAGCCCCCATAAGACGCAGAGCGCCCCCGATTGTTCCCGTGGGCGCTCTGTTTTTATCAAAAATTAGTTTGTGCCGTCCTCCACTACCTCCCCCACGTTGCTGCTGTCGGCAGCCAGAGAGAGGATGGTGGTGCGCAGGGTAGACATGGAGCCGCTGTCGCAGACATAGTACGTTCCCACCACCTGCTGAATACTGTCTCCGATAAAGTACAAAATCGGCCCGGAGCCGTCGGACAGGGTGACGGATATAGTGATGGTGTCCCCCTCCGCCTCCGTCTGGGATTCACTGGTGGCGGTGATGGCCGTAACGGCCTGAACGAGAGAAACCGCTGTGTCTCCGCTCAGGGTGAGATACCCGCTCTGTCCGTCGATGGAATAGCTGACGTATACCCCGGTAACGGTCAGATCGCCGTCCCCATTGGCGGCGTCCGCCGCCGTCTGGAAATCATCCCGCAGGGCGGTGATAAGGCCGCCCTCAAAGGCTTCTGTCTCCGTTTGCGGCACGATGGTGACGCTGGCCAGCGTCTCCGTGCCGCTGAGCCAGTAGTATACCGGCCCATAATCGCCGGAAACTGTCACCGTCAGACAGGAATCTGTGAAGGTGAAGGTATAGGTCGTCCCGTCCGACATGGTAAAGATATAATCTGTGTAGGTGGTCAGGTTGATGTTCTGGTCGGGGCTTCCCTCCACACTGGTAACAGTGGCGTTCGCCAGAAGGCTGAACACGGTGCGGATGGTCTCCTCGTCGGTGGCGGTCATGGTGGCGCCCCCATTGGTGCGGCGGCCCACGGAGACGGGAAGATTTTCCTCAAACCCGTCCGCAAAGGCGCGGACGCCGTCGTCAAAATACAGGTCGAACAGGTCGTAGCCGCTGTCATAGACCGGGAAGGTCAGGGCAAACAGCGCGTCCCCGCCGGTATAGGTATAGCTGCCTGTGTAGGTGGTCAGCACCGACCCGTTAAAGGTGACGGAATAGACCGTCCCATCGGACATGGTGAAGGCATAGGTGCAGCTCGTCCCCTCCTGGGCGGCGTCCTCCTCCGCCCGGCCGGTGACGGTCATGTCCTTCAGGGCGTCGCAGGCGGCGATAATGGAGGCCCGGTCAAATACCGGGGAGGCGCTGCCGTCCCCCTCCTGGCAGCTCAGGGCCACAGGGGTGTCCTCATAGTAATTGCTGCCAAAATCGTCCCAGCCCATGAAGGCATAGAAGGACTTTTCCGTAAAGTCCCCCTCCTCCGTCTGGTCAAGCTGGGGGCTGATGGAGGCCGACACCTCGTCCTCCGTTCCATCCGCCGCACCCGGCATAATGCTCACGAAGCTGTCGCAGGCGGTCAGCATAAAAAGCATGGCCACACCACAGCACAGCGCAAAAAATTTTTTCATATTCCGTCCCATCCTTCCGATGAAATGGCGTTGGTGTTCTACGCACACGATGATAGCAAGGCGGCTTCTATGGCTTTCTCCAGGCCGCTGGGGCTATTATAGCATAGCTTTTCAATTTGGAAAAGGGGGTCATATGACCGTCGCTTCAAACGTCCCCGCGTCTCTGTCCACGGTGCAGCGGACGGTCTGACCGCCGCCAGTGCGGGTGAAGGTCAGCCTGCCGCCCCCTGCCTGCTGGAAGCGAATATCCCCCACCCGCAGGGCGGGGAAACTGTTTTTCATCTGCCCCAGGGAGCGGTACAGCGCCTGCATTTTCTCATCCTCTCGGCCCCAGGGGAAGGGCAGACGGCACATGGGGTCGGATCCGCCGGTCATGCCGGCCTCGTCCCCGTAATAGATAAGCGGGGAGCCGGGCAGGGCGAACTGCAAAAAGGCGGCGACGCGCCGCTCCTTCTCTCCCGGCAGGAGGGTGCCGATGCGCTGGGTGTCGTGGGAGCCAAGAACGGTCATGCAGCAGTCCAGCGCCCCGGCGGGGTAATTCTCCGCAATGGTCATCACCGTCTCCGCCAGGCTCTCGCCCCCCTCCCGGCCAGAGGCAAAAGCCATGATGGGCTTGCGGAAGGGATAGTTGATAGCCCCGTCCAGCTCCGCGCCGGTGAAATAGGCGCGCCGCACCCCGTAGCTGACCTTGTTGGACACGTCCTCCCACACCTCGCCGATGACCACAGCCTCCGGCTTTTCCGCCTTCACCCGGCGGCGCAGGGCAGCGATAAACTCATCCGGCAGCTCGTCCGCCACATCCAGACGGAACCCGTCCACCCCCAGGCGCAGCCATTTGGCCACCACCCCCTGCTCGCCCAGGATAAATTCCATGTAGCTCGGATCCATCTCGTTGACGCAGGGAAGCGTTTCAAATCCCCACCATGAGGTGTATTTTGAGGGAAATTCCTGAAAATCATACCATTTATAATAAGGAGAATCGGTTCCCGCCGACACAGCTCCCCCGCCGAAATGGTTTTCCCCGTCGAAATAAACGCTGTCCCGCCCCGTGTGGGAAAACACCCCGTCCAGCACAATACGCAGCCCCCGCCCATGGGCCTCCCGGCACAGGCGTACAAAATCCTCCTCCGTCCCCAGCATAGGGTCGATGCGGGTATAGTCCGCCGTGTCGTACCGATGGTTGGAGGCGGCCATGAAGATGGGGTTCAGGTATATCACATTCACCCCCAGCCCGGCGATGTAATCCAGCTTTTCTGTGATGCCGTTCAGGTTTCCCCCGGCGAAGTCGGAGGCGTCCCTGGTGGCGGGGACAAAGCTGTCAAAATCCCGGAGAATGTACGGCTCCAGCTTGCCCGTCAGGTCGCAGTCCCCGCTTTTCGCGAAGCGGTCGGGGAATATCTGGTAATATACCACGCCCCGGTAGCTCTCCGGCGGCTGATAGTCCGCCGGAAGGACGGAGAGCTGCCATCGATCTCCCAGTCCCATATTGGTGCCGTCTCCGGCCTTGAACAGGTCGAAATCCCCGTTTTTGTCCCAGATGTGGAAGCAATAGAAATACAGCCCCGCCGTCTCCGGGACAAAGCGCCCCCGGAACAGGTCATAGTCCCCCGCCGTATCCGCCTTTTCCAGGGGAACCTCCAGCCCCTCCGCCGTCAGTATGACCCGGAAAGCCCCACACTCTGTGGGAATATGTATGCAAATATGACATTCCTGTCCCGCCCAAACCGGGCCGAACGGCGTTTTATAGGCCGTGTCCCGGCTGTTATATAATATATTCATCCGCGCCCTCCTGTAGGGTTTGATTGTCGGCTTAAAAAGTATAATAACCGCTTGCCGCTATTATAGCACAAGGTGTTTTATGTGGAAAGCGCCCCTTGCCGGGCAATTTTCTCCAAAAAGCGTCCGCCCCATTGACAAATACCCCCAAGGGGTATATAGTAGAGCTGTTCTGGATACACTATTTTATATTTTTTGAAGGAGGCGGCCAGATGGGCGAGCCGGAATATTGCAGCCATTGCAGCATGAGAACAAAGGAAAGGTCGGAGGAGGAATACAAAAAGCTGATGAACCGCCTCAACCGCATCGAGGGACAGATCCGGGGCCTGAAGGGGATGCTGGAGCGGGACGCCTATTGCACGGACATTCTGGTGCAGTCCTCCGCTGTTTCGGCGGCGCTGAACGCGTTCAACAAGGAGCTGCTAGCAAACCACATCCGCACCTGCGTGGCCCAGGACATTCGGGAAGGCCGGGACGAGGTCATCGACGACCTGCTGGCCACCCTGCAAAAGCTGATGAGATAGGAGGAATTTTTGTGGAACAATACACTGTTACCGGCATGAGCTGTGCGGCCTGCTCCGCAAGAGTGGAAAAGGCCGTGTCCAAGGTGCCGGGGGTGACGAGCTGTTCTGTCAGCCTGCTAACCAACTCCATGGGCGTGGAGGGAGAGGCGTCCCCCCAGGCCGTCATAGCCGCCGTCACGGCGGCGGGGTATGGGGCATCCCTGAAGGGCGGTTCCGACGGCGGAAAAAGCGTCGCTTCGACCTATGCCGCAGAGGAAGAGGCTCTGCGGGATCATGACACGCCGGTGCTGAAGCGGCGGCTCATTGTATCCGTCGGGTTTCTGCTGGTGCTGATGTACTTCTCCATGGGCCACATGATGTGGGGCTGGCCCCTGCCCGCCTGGTTTGAGGGAAATCATGTGGCTATGGGCCTGGTGCAGCTTCTGCTGTGCGTCGCCGTCATGGTAATAAACCAGAAATTCTTCATCAGCGGCTATAAGAGCCTCGCGAACCGCGCTCCCAATATGGACACCCTGGTGGCGCTAGGTTCCTCCGCCTCCTTCGCCTGGAGCGTATACGCTCTGTTCGCCATGACGGACGCCGTGGTAAAGGGCGATGAGGCGCTGGTGATGACCTATATGGACGAGTTTTATTTTGAGTCCGCCGCCATGATTTTAACGCTGATCACCGTGGGGAAGCTGCTGGAGGCCCACTCCAAGGGCAAGACCACGGACGCCCTGAAAAGCCTGATGAAGCTGGCACCCAAGACTGCCGTCCTCCTGCGGGACGGGTCGGAGGAGACCGTCCCCATCGACCAGGTGCAGAAGGGGGACGTGTTCGTGGTGCGCCCCGGGGAGAACATCCCTGTGGACGGGGTGATTTTGGAGGGATCCAGCGCTGTGAACGAGTCCGCCCTGACCGGGGAGAGCATCCCTGTGGACAAGGGGGAGGGAGACATGGTCTCCGCCGCCACGGTGAATCAGTCCGGCTTCATCAAGTGCCAGGCCACCCGCGTGGGGGAGGACACCACCCTCTCCCAAATCATCAAAATGGTCAGTGACGCCGCCGCCACCAAGGCCCCCATCGCCAAGATTGCGGACAAGGTCTCCGGCGTGTTCGTCCCGACGGTCATCGCCATCGCGGTCGTCACAACGGTCATATGGCTGCTGGTGGGACAGACCTTCAGCTTCGCCCTGTCCCGGGGCATTTCCGTGCTGGTCATCTCCTGCCCCTGCGCCCTGGGGCTTGCCACCCCGGTAGCCATTATGGCGGGAAACGGCAAGGGAGCCAAAAACGGCATCCTGTTTAAAACCGCCGTCTCCCTGGAGGAGACGGGCAAGACTCAAATCGTGGCCCTGGATAAAACCGGCACCATCACCAGCGGGGAGCCGCGGGTGACGGATCTGGCCCCGGCGGAGGGCTTCACGGAGGCGGAGCTTCTCGCCGTCGCCTACGCCCTGGAGGCCAAAAGTGAGCATCCCCTGGCGAAGGCCATTCTTCTGCACGCCGCTCAGGAGGGGGTCGTTCCGGCGGAGGTGACGGATTTCCAGGCTCTGCCCGGCAACGGACTTTCCGCCCTGCTGGACGGGGAGCCGGTAGTAGGCGGCAGTATGCGCTTCATCGGAGGGCAGACGGAAATCCCCGCAGATCTGCTGGCCCAGGCGGAGGGCTTCGCCGAGGACGGCAAGACCCCCCTGCTGTTCACCAGGGGAGGCCGACTGGCAGGCGTTATCGCCGTGGCGGACGTGATCAAGGAGGACAGTCCCCAGGCTGTCCGGGAGCTGCAAAACATGGGCATCCAGGTCGTCATGCTCACCGGCGACAACGAGAGAACCGCCCGCGCCATTGGCCGTGAGGCCGGGGTGGATCAGGTCATCGCCGGGGTACTGCCGGACGGGAAGGAAGCCGTCGTCCGGCGGTTACAGAAATACGGCAAGGTCGCCATGGTGGGGGACGGCATCAACGATGCCCCGGCCCTGACCAGGGCGAACATAGGCATCGCCATTGGCGCAGGGGCGGACGTAGCCATCGACGCGGCGGACGTAGTGCTGATGAAAAGCCGCCTGGCCGATGTTCCCGCCGCCATCCGCCTCAGCCGGGCTACGCTGCGGAACATCCACCAGAACCTCTTTTGGGCCTTTTTTTACAACAGTATCGGCATCCCCCTGGCCGCCGGCGCGTTTATCATCCTGACCGGCTGGAAGCTGAATCCCATGTTCGCCGCCGCCGCCATGAGTCTGTCCTCCTTCTGCGTGGTGTCGAACGCTCTGCGGCTGAACCTGTTCGATTTGCGCAGCGCGAAGCGCGACCGCCGGGCAAAGCGGGAGGCGGTTCTCCCCGACCTCTCCGCCCAATCGGAGCCGGAGGCCGCTTCTTCCACCGCCGTCATCCATATCAAAGGCATGATGTGCGGCCACTGCGAGGCCCGCGTGAAGCAGGCTCTGGAGGCCCTGCCTGAAATTCAGGCCGCCGTCCCTGACCACCAAACCGGCACCGCCAGCCTTACCCTTTCCGCTCCTCTGGACAAAAAGGCCGTCAAAGCCGCCGTCAAGGACGCGGGCTATAAGGTAACGGGTTTTTAGGGAACCTCTAATTCAATCGAATCAGGCAACGTCAAGGGATCCAGCATCGGAACAAGGCACGAAACCGAAGGAATATTTTGTGTATTTCAAGCTTGAACAACAATATTCCAGCGCAAAAGGCCCGGCGGGGCCAAAGCCGGATTTATTCAGCGTTTCTTTGACGCAAAAACAAAGGACTGCCTCAGCTTTGAGGCAGTCCTTCTGATTTCTTCGCTTCTTCCGTCGGTCACACGGACACGATCTGCCGCACGATCTCCGTGGGGAGCTTCAGCACCTGGCGATCATAGGTGATGAGGCCGTTCAGCTCCTCCTCCACATCGGTGAGCTGCGTATAGATAGCGGCGGCCAGCCCGGCATGCCTGGCGGGAGTGATCTCCTTATTATATAGCTGGCGGAGCTTTACCTCCAGATCCTTGGGGCTGATACAGCTATTATAGCCGAAATCCTTGTCGTTCCAGGTGTGGCCGGAGACGCTCAGGTTATAGCCGCCGAACTCGCTCAGCAGCACGGCCCGGCCCTTTTCGTCCGGCTGATAGCGATATTTCCGAAAATAGACATGCTGGCTATGCACCTGGCCGACGCCCTGGTCGAACCAGCCGCTGGCGTGGTCGATGGTGCGGGTGCCGTCCAGCTCCTGCACATATTCCAGGGCCTTGGCCGCGTCAAACTGGCCCCAGCCCTCGTTAAAGAGAACCCACATGGCGATGCAGGGGCAGTTGTAGAGGGTATCTATCATCTCCCGCAGCTCCGTCATAAACCTGGCCCGTCCGGCGGCGTCCCGCCGCCCCAGGGCCTTGTAGTTGTTGTCCCGCCGGGCGGAGCCGCCGGTCAGCACCGGCAGGGTCGTGGCTGCCCGGTTGTATACAGTGCCGCCGTTTGGCATATCCTGCCAGACCAGCATACCGATGCGGTCGCAGTGGTAATACCAGCGCAGAGGCTCCACCTTTACATGCTTGCGGATGGTGTTGAAGCCCATGTCCTTGGCGAGCTGAATATCATCTATCATGGCCTGGTCGGAGGTATAGGTATACAGACCCGCCTGGTTATAGCCCTGATCCAAAATGCCATTGTGGAAATAGGGCTGATTATTCAGACACAGCTTCCCATCCTCCACAGAAAACTTCCGCATGGCGAAGTAGCCTTTTACCATATCGCTCCCCAGCGTGGCGGTGAAGCCATAAAGATGGGGATTTTCCGGCGTCCAGGGGACAAAATCCGAAACAGGGATACAGGCGGGGCTTTCATATTCCACCCCACGGAACTGGACGCTCCCTTTGGGCAGCACCTCGATGGTGACGGAGGCGTTATCATAATCCGGGGTGATACGCAGACTCTCGATATGTTCCGCAGGAACCGTTTCGGCCCAGACAGGCTGCCAGATGCCGCTTTGGGCGGAATACCAAATGCCGCCGGGACGGAGTCTTTGCTTTCCCCGCGTCAGGCCGGACTGGGCGGTCTTATCCCGCACGCATACCAAAAGATCCCCCTGCCGGGCGCTGTCCAGCGCCTCTGTGAGATCCACCGTAAAGGGCGTATAGCCTCCAACGTGGGAGCCGACCTCCTGGCCGTTGCACCAAACGACGGTCTGCTGATCCACCGCGCCGAAGTGGAGCAGCACGCGGTCTCCCGTCCAGGGAATGTCCAGCACCCGATGATACCACAGAAAGTCCTCCGGCCCCACCTGCCGACTCACCCCTGACGCAGGCGCCTCAGGGGAGAAGGGAACCTGAATCTGCCCGTCCCAGCGAGAGGGGATCTGGGCGGTCTGGGTAATGGCATAGTCCCACATGCCGCTAAGATTGATCCAATCTGCCCGCTCCATCTGGGGGCGGGGATATTCATCGAACATATGAAAACCTCCTCGCATGGCCCGGCCAGGCCGAAAAGCGGCGCGCCTGTTCCGATTAATAATGCTATCATAACCTATTATGCCATGCTCTGCAATAGGCAGCCGGAAAATTTCTCCCGCATCCGGCAGCGCCGTCGTGTCGTTTTGTAAATATTATATCATTCTCGCGGTTCCGCCCGAAGGGCGGGAGCAAGACGATTGAAATCATAATATAATAGGCGCTTGCGACTATTATATCAAATTTATCGCCTATGTGCAACCGTTGTAACTCCACAGCATCCCGCAAAACACCAAAGAAATATGAACTTTTTTGCACCGCAACCTGGTTTTTTTGGTGGATAATGTTGTGGACACCGGGGACAAGTTATGTTATCATATATAGGTATAAATTTAAGCAGAGGTGATGCTCATGCTCTTTAAGACCCATGGCGGGGTGCATCCGAACGATAAGAAAGCACCCGCCAATGAAGCGGCGATCTCCACCATCCCACAGCCGGCACAGGTGGTCATCCCCATGTCCCAGCACATCGGCGCACCGTGTACGCCTCTGGTCGCGGTCGGCGATCAGGTGAAACTGGGCCAAAAAATCGGCGAAGCCAAGGCGCCCGTGTCCGCGCCGGTACACGCCTCCGTATCCGGCAAGGTCGTAGCCATCGAGCCAAGACTCAATAATCTGGGCAATATGGTCACAGCGGTCATTATTGAAAACGACTTCAAGGACACCCCGGCAGATGATATGTTCCCCGCCCCGGCAGAGGCGCTGGAAAGCCCGGAGCAGATCGCGGATCTGATTCGGGAGGCCGGTATCGTCGGCATGGGCGGCGCTACGTTCCCGACCGCTTTCAAAATCACCAGCGGCTGGGGTAAAGTGGACACCGTCATCATCAACGGCGCGGAATGTGAGCCGTACATAACCAGCGACCACCGCACCATGCTGGAACACCCGGACGAGCTGCTCAAGGGCATTGAGCTGATCATGCGGGCCTGCAAGGTGGATCACGCCTATTTCGGCATCGAGCTGAACAAGAAGTTCGCTATCGACCTGCTGAATTTCAAGGGCGCGAAGGCCATGGGGATTGAGATCGTTCCCCTGAAATGCCAGTACCCCCAGGGCGCTGAGAAGACGCTGATCAAGACCATTACCGGGCGGGAGGTGCCTCCCGGCGGTCTGCCTGCCCAGGTGGGCTGCGCCGTGTTCAACACCTTCACGGCCTACAGCGTGTATCGCGCCTGCTATGAGGGCTGGCCCGCCATCGAACGGGTCGTCACTGTTTCCGGCTCCGCCATCGCCCAGCCCAAAAACGTCAAGGTTCGCGTCGGCACCTCTATGGAGTGGGTGTTCGAGCAGACCGGCGGCTTCGCCAAGGAGCCGTGGAAGATTATCATGGGCGGCCCCATGATGGGTCTTGCCCAATACGACCTGGCCGTTCCATGCGGCAAGGGTACTGCAGCCCTGCTGGCCTTTGCGGAGGATGAGGATCGCAACATCGAAAATCCCACATGCATCCGCTGCGGCCAGTGCATCGACGCCTGCCCCATGAACCTCCAGCCCATCTATCTGTATATGTATGAAGAGAAGGGCGACCTGGAAATGCTGCAAAAGCTGAATATCACGGACTGCGTGGAGTGCGGCGCCTGCACCTATATCTGCCCAGGCCGTCTGCATCTGACCCACGCTTTCAAGACCGGCAAGGCGAAGCTCCAGGCCTATAACGCCGCTCTGAAGGCCAAAGAGGAAGCGGAAAAGGCCAAGGCGGAGGCCGCCGACAAGAAGGAGGAGAAGAAGTAAGATGGAAGAATCAAGAAAGCTTATCGTGTCCTCCTCCCCTCATATCCGCACACCAAGGGACACCAAGGCCATCATGCTGGACGTGCTGATCGCCCTGGCCCCGGCGCTGATAGCGTCTGTGATCCTGTTCGGCGTCTGGCCTCTGGTGCTGACCGCCGTGTCTGTGGTCTCCTGCGTAGTATTTGAATTTTTATATCGCAAACTGCTGAAAAAGCCCAACACCGTGGGGGATCTCTCGGCAGTCGTGACCGGCGTTCTGCTGGCTTATACCCTGCCCACCACGGCCCCCTGGTGGCTGCCGGTGATCGGCGCGTTTTTCGCCATCGTCATCGTAAAGCAGCTCTTCGGCGGCCTGGGCAAAAACTTTTTGAACCCCGCTCTGGCTGGCCGCGCCTTCCTGGTGGCCTCCTATGCAGTCCTTATGACCTCCTGGAAAGCGGCGAACTTCGAGTCTGTGGCGGACGCCGCCACCTACGCCACGCCCCTGGCCTCCCTCCATCAGGGAACCCTCTCCTCCACCGGCATCGGCGCTATGCTTTTGGGCAACACCGGCGGCTGCGTGGGCGAGGTTTGCTCCATCGCCCTGTTGCTGGGCGGCGCTTACCTGGTGGTTCGTAAGGTCATTTCCCTGCGGATTCCCCTGAGCTTTATCCTGACCGTGGCGGTCGTCACCTTTATCTTCCCCCGCGGAAACAACAACTTCCTGTGGATGCTGCAAAACGTCCTCTCCGGCGGTCTACTGCTGGGCGCTATCTTTATGGCGACGGACTACTGCACCAGCCCCGTGACCCCCAAGGGTCAGGTCATTTTCGGCATTGGCTGCGGCCTGATCACCGTGCTGATCCGCTATTTTGGCTCCTATCCGGAGGGCGTAAGCTATGCCATTTTGGTCATGAACCTGACCGTTTGGATGATCGACAAGCGGACGGCGCCCCGGCGCTTTGGCGTTCCCGGTAAGAGTCTCAAGCGCAAGGGCGCGGGCAAGGACAAGAAAAAGGAGGACGCAAAGGGATGAGTAAGCTCCGTGATTTTTTAAAGCCTGGCGTAACCCTTCTGGCGGTGGCAGTTGTGGCGGCTCTGGTGCTGGGTCTCGTCAATATGCTGACGGCAGGCCGCATTGAGGCCATCGCCCTGGAGACCACCACAGAGGCCATGCAGGCCGTCCTCCCTGCCGAGTCCTATACGGATCTGGAAGTGGAGGACGATGGGGAGATTAACTCCGTCTATGCCGCCGCCGGCGGCGGCTGGGTGGTCGAGGTGACGGAAAGCGGCTCCCAAGGCACCATCACCATGATGGTTGGCGTGGACGAGAGCCTCGCCTGCACCGGCATATCCATCACCGATTCCAGCGAGACGGCGGGCCTTGGGGCCGTGGCCTCCCAAGCCAGCGAGAAGGGCGAGGCGTTCCGCGCCCAGTTCGTGGGCGTCAGCGGCACTGTGTCCGTTTCCAAGGAGGGCGGCGAGATCGACGCCCTGTCCGGCGCTACCATCACCTCCAGAGCCGTGTGCAAGGGCGTGACCGCGGCACTGGAATACTGCGCCAATTTAGGCTGAAGGGGGTAACGGCATGAATGCGAAACAACAGCTAAAGGAGGGCGTTATTACCAATAACCCCGTCCTTGTACAGCAAATCGGCCTTTGCGCCACCATGGCTATTTCCACGTCCCTGTTTAACGGCATTGGCATGGGCCTGTCCGTGCTGATCATTCTGACCTGCTGCAACGTGGTCATCTCGCTCATTCGGAAGATCATTCCCGAACAGGTGCGCCTGGCCATTTTCGTGGTGGTCATCGCCGGATTCGTCACCATTGTGGATCTGCTGCTCCAGGCCTTTGTCCCGGCGCTGTCAGAGTCCCTGGGCGTTTTCATCCCCCTGATCGTGGTCAACTGCATCATCATTGGCCGGGCGGAGGCCTTCAGCTCCAAGCAGAGCGTGGGCGCCTCCTTCCGGGACGGCGTGTTCCAGGGCCTGGGCTACACCCTGGTGCTGGTGTGTATGTGCCTGATCCGCGAGCTGCTGGGCAGCGGCACCATCGGCGGCGGCCTGTTTAACGGCGCGGACTCCTTCCTGACCCTGGACGGCACCGGCGCGGGCTTCCGAATCTTCCCGGAAACCTACGCAGCCGGGGCAATGATCCTGCCGGTGGGCGGCTTTTTGACCCTGGGCATTTTGATGGCCCTGCTCCAGTACATTCTCCGCAAGAGCGGGGAGAAAAAGGCCCGGAAGGAAAAGGAGGGTGAGAAATAATGTTCGCTTCTCTCGTATCTATCTCGCTGGGAGCTATCCTGGTCAACAACTTCATCTTCTCTCAGTTTTTGGGCCTTTGCCCCTTTTTGGGCGTGTCCAACAAAATGAGTACCGCCACCGGCATGAGCGTGGCCGTCATCTTCGTTATGACCATGGCCTCCGCTATATGCTGGATTATCAACGAGTACCTGCTCATACCCCTGGGTCTGGAATTTATGCAAACTGTGGCGTATATTCTGGTGATCGCCGTGCTGGTGCAGTTTGTGGAGATGTTTTTGAAAAAGGCCATCCCCTCCCTGTACTCCGCCATGGGCATCTTCCTGCCCCTGATCACCACCAACTGCGCGGTGCTGGGCGTTGTGCTGCTCAACACGCAAAACTACTATAACTTCCTGGAGAGCGTGGTTTACGGCTTCACCGGCGGTCTGGGTTTCACCCTGGCCATCGTGCTGTTTTCCAGCGTCCGGGAGCGGCTGGAGTTTGCCGACTACCCCAAGGCGTTCGAGGGCTTTGCCATCTGCCTGGTGGCGGCGGCCCTGTTCGCCCTGGCGTTCCTGGGCTTCTCCGGCATGAAAATTCTGTAAGGAGGCGCTTTCCATATGACTGTTTTATGGGCAATCGTTGTTTTGGGGGCGCTGGGCCTGGTGTTCGGCCTCCTGCTGGCTCTGGCCGGCAAGGTGTTTGCCGTTGAGAAGGATCCCAAGGAGGAGGCCGTCCGGGCCGTTCTGGCCGGGGCCAACTGCGGCGCCTGCGGCTATCCTGGCTGTGACGGCTATGCCGCCGCCGTCGCCAAGGGGGAGGCGCCCGCCAACGGGTGCGTACCCGGCGGCGCGGCGGTGGCCGCCCAGATCAGCGAGATCATGGGCGTGTCCGCTGGGGCAGGGGAGGCCAACATGGCCTTCGTCCGCTGCTCCGGCACCTGCGGCCACACAAAGGAAAAATTCACCTATGAGGGCATCCCCTCCTGCCTGGCGGCCAGCCGCCTGGGCGGGGGAAGCGGCGCGAACATCTGCACCGCCGGGTGCCTGGGCTATGGCGACTGCGTGGCCGTCTGCCCCTTTGACGCCATCCATCTGGTGGACGGCATCGCCCAGGTAGACCGCAGCAAGTGCGTGGGCTGCGCCAAGTGCGTGGCCGCCTGCCCCAAGAACCTGATCACCCTGGTTCCCGCAGCCTCTACCGACGTGGTGGGCTGCAATTCCAAGGATAAGGGCCCGGCCATCACCAAGTACTGCAACTATGGCTGCATCGCCTGCAGCAAGTGCAAGCGGGAGTGTCCCGCGGACGCCATCACCATCACGGACTTCCTGGCCGTCATCGACCAGTCCCTGTGCGTCCACTGCGGCCACTGCGCCGACATCTGCCCCCGCCACTGCATCCACGACATCGGCTAAAATCCCCCAAAAATCAGGACTGCCTCAAGCCTGTTCGGTGCGAGGCAGTCTTTTTTGTTGGGGTGGCGTTGGAATCTTGGGAACGTATATAAAAAGAATATGACTCGCCCCGCAGGGGAGTCATATCATAAAGTCCCTATAAACGCAGAGGCTATTTCTCATCCTCCGCCCCCGCCTCGGCCCGGCTTTTGGCGGCGGCGCGGGCGGACAGAATGGAAATCTCATACAGGCCAACCATGGGAATGGCGGTCATAATCTGGCTGACGGCGTCCGGGGGCGTGATGATGGCGGCGGCGATGAAGATGATAAGAACGGCATACTTCCGGCCCTTGACCAGCGTGGACGGCTTTACGATTCCCAACCGGGCCAGGATGAAGCTGACCGGGGGCATCTCAAACACCAGGCCAAAGGCCGCCAGCATACCCAGGAGGAAATTCAGATAGTTATTGAAGGAAATGCTGGCCTGAATCTCCTGGGAGCCGTTAAAGTTATAAAAAAACCGCAGCGTCATGGGGAGGACAGCGAAATAGCAAAACACTATCCCCAGCAGAAAAAAGAACACCCCAGCGATCATGGCGGGCCGGGCGGCCCGCTCCTCCCGCTCCGTCAGACCGGGCTGCACAAAGGCCCATATCTGCCATAAAATGAACGGCAGAGAAAACACAAGCCCCAGGGCCAGGGCCAGCTTCATATAGCTTGTCACCAGCTCGGAGGGGGCCAGGTACACGAAGCTGAACCCTGGGCTGATGGCCAGGGCCAGATCTACAAAGACGTCTATAAACAGAAAGCATACCACAGACAAGGCCCCAAACACCAGCACCACCCAAAGCAGACGGCGGCGCAGCTCCCGGAGATGCCCTGCCAGAGGCATGGACTTATCGTCCTGTTGTTTTTCCGGCGCGGCGGAGATGGGTCAGTCCTCCCCGTCCTTGGTCTCGGCGGCGTCCTTTTTGTCCTTATCCTTGTCCTCGTCGTCCTCCAGGCCCTTTTTAAAGTTTCCGATGGTCTTGCCCAGGGACTCCCCCAGCTTCGGCAGGGCCTTCGGCCCCACGAGCAGCAGGACGATGGCCAAAATGACCAGCAGCTCCCAGATTCCAATTTTTCCCATGTCAGTCTCCTCCTTCTGTTGGCTCCCCCTCCGGGACGGCGGGGGGTTCTTCCGCGTTTGTCTGCGCCGGATCCTCCTCAGCGGTGGGCGGCGCCTCTACAGATTTTTCTATATCCCGGCCCAGGGTTTCCAGCTCCTTTTGCAGGCCCTCCACCTCGTCCCGCAGCTCCTTCAGCTCCTCGGTGCCGTCCAGCTCCTCAGTGGTCTCCTGGATGGCCTTTTTCATGGAGCGAACCGTCTTGCCAAGAGTGCGGGCCAGCTCCGGCAGCTTGTCCGGCCCTATCACCAGCAGGGCGAGGACTAAAATCACCAAAATCTCTCCGAACCCAATGCGGCTCACAGCCCGTCCCTCCCCTCTCGGCGTTTTCTTCCTGTTTATCATATCACGCCCAATGGATTCATTCAAGAAAAATTCACAAAATTGATTGCAAAATAACAGATTCTTTTATATAATAAAAATTATGATAAAACGATTTGACCAGCTTTTCGGGGATATTGTGGCAATCCTACGCCGGGATTACGCCGGATGGGAGACTCCGAAGGGCTTTGACCCGCAATATTATAATCAGGCCATCGGCCAGGCCTGGCACGACGACCGGCTGGACGAGCTACTGTTTCTGCGGTACGTCAGCCAAATGCTGGCCTGCACCGGGAACCGGGCCCTGCGCCTTGAACTGCTGCCCCAGGGGGATTACGCACCCTACGGCCCCGGCTTTTTCACCCGCCGGTATGAGGACAGCCTGGTCGTCACCGCTCTGGCGGGAGAGACGCGGCTGGCCGTAGGCGACCGTATCACTGCCGTCAACGGCGGCAGCCCCGCCCGGCACCGGCAGACCATCCAAAAGAATTTCTTCTACGCCGACGAGAACGCCCCGGAGCGGGAGGACTGGAACGGCCTGCTGAAAATGGCGGGCACTGTCACCGTGCAGGGGGAGACCATCCCCCTGTCCCATTATCCCAGAAAAAGCCCTCATCCCGGCCCGGCGGTTCGGCTGCTGGAGGGAGACGTGCTGTATCTGCGTCCCCCGGCGCTGAACGAGCCGGAGGCAGCGGAGGCCCTGACAGCCGGATGGGAAGGAAAATCCTTTCAGGGGCTGATTTTGGATATGCGCCAGGGGGAGGGATGCCGCGAGGAGGCATTTTACCCCCTGCTCCCCTGGCTTTGCGGGGAGGACAGATCCTTGTCTGCCCTGCTGGGGCCGTCGGAACTGTTTGTGAACTATACCCCCCTGAACTGCGCCCTGAAGGGGGCGACCCTGGAGAGTATCCCCGGCGGGGCGGCCTATGAGGCCGAGCTGCGGGCGAAGGCCGGACAGGGCTTCCTTTTGGAGGACAGCGCCCCGGAGGAGCGGATCATCCCCGGACGGGGGCCGAAACGGCGGGCCGTTCTGACCGATACCTGGTGCCGGGACGCGGCGGAGGGGCTGGTTCTGGCGGCGAGAAACGCCGGGGCGGCGCTGATTGGCCGCCCCACCCTGGGTACCCTGGACTACAGCGGCCTGGTGTCATGCAGGCTGGACGACAGATTTATATTCACCTGGCCCACGGCCATCACCAGAGAGGCCAGGGAGGGCCGGGGCATGATGGGGGTCGGCGTCCAGCCGGATGTCTATATCCCCTGGACGCCGGAGGAGTGTACACGGGACGTGCTTTTGGGCGCGGCTCTGGACTATATACATAAGGGATAAAACAGGAGGAGCAGAACATGGGCAAGGAAAAGAAGGAGAAAAAACAGCTCTCCCGGCGGGAGTTTCTCAAGGGGGCCGGGGCGGTAACGGCAGGAGCGGCAGCGGTCAGCATCCTTGGCGTGGGAGCCTTTGCCTCCAATGAGCCGGACGCGGCCACCGGGGCCTCTGTCAGCACCGGCAGCAGCGGCAGCGGGGATACCACAGTCAGCGGCGGCACCACCACGGACGACCGGGTCTATGGGTACAGCGGCCCCGGAGATTGGCTGGGCCAGGCCCCGGAGATCGCAGACAGCGACATCAGCAAGACCCTGGAATGTGACGTGGCCGTCATCGGTCTGGGCCACGGGGGAACCCAGGCGGTGCTGGCGGCGGCGGAAAAGGGCGCCAAGGTCATCGGCGTGGAAAAACAGACCAAAGACACCCACTCCTGGTTCGGAGAGGATTTCGGCTGCTGGAACTCCCAGGTGCAGGTGGAGCAGGCGGGCTTCGGCCCCTATGACCTGGGAGAGGTGGTGGATGAGTTCATCACCCGCGGCGGCGGGCGGGCCTATCCCGACATCGTCCGGCTGTATGTGCAGAACTCCGGCCCCACCATGGATCATATGCTTGAAATCTGCAAGGAGATGGGGGTGGACTCCCGTGTCTACACCTATGACAACACCAGAGACGGCTGGCTCATCATCCAGGCCAACTTCGACTACGACAAATGGGCCTCCGGGGCAGATATATACGACTGCCTGCGCAAGGATTACCCCATCTGGCCCGGCACCAAAACCTGGGCCGCCTCCTGCCAGTTTATGGGGGAGTACAGCGACACCCAGGTAAACGGCGTGGCCGCCAACTCCAAAATCGGCCTGGTGCAGCAGGCCTGCCTGGACAAGGCCACCAGAGACCTGGGTGCGGAGCTGTTGTATAACACCTCCGGGGTGGTGCTGGTGCAGGATTCCAGCAAGGCCGTCACCGGGGTCATCGTCCAGGACAACAGCACTGGGGAATATATCCGCATCAACACCGCCAAGGGCGTGGTCATGGCCGGGGGCGACTACTCCGCCAACGCGGATATGTGCTGGGCGCTGCTGAACGAATACATGGAGCGGAACGAGCGCTCCGGCGGCTCCAAGAGCCGGTTCTACTCCTCCGGGTGGGACGGCTCCTCGGTGAAAATGCTGTGCTGGGCCGGGGGCTACATAGAACCGGCTCCCCGCGGCACCATGATTCTGGGGGGCGGCCCCAGCAGCGGGCCGTGGGGCGCCAACTCCATGCTCTGGCTGAACGCGGAGGGCAAGCGCTTCTGCAACGAGGGGAACATCACCGCCGCCCAGACCGCCACCTCCCGCCAGAAAAAGGGTACCGGCTGCCTGGTGACAGACCAGAAGTGGTTCAAGGGCGTCTGCGCCAGCGGTCTGGAGCATCAGGGGCCAAACGGAGGCCGTCCCCAGTATTACCAGGACATGATAGACGGCATGAACGCCTTAAAGCCCGGCGGGCGGGCCAACATCATCGGCTGCACCATCGCCGAGCGGATGAGCGGCTCCGTCATGTGCGGGGAAACGCTGGAGGACATCGCCAAAATGGTGGGCTATGACGACGAGGCCACCGCCAATATGCTGGAAGCCGTGGCCCGGTATAACGAGATGTGCTACGCCGGGCAGGACACGGATTTCGGCAAGCGGGCGGAGGCCCTGATTCCCGTGGACAAGGGCCCCTATTACGCCTGCACCGGCACCATGGGCAGCTTCAGCGCCAGCCCCTCCATGGTCACAATGTCCGGGGTTATGACCGACGCCCGGCTGAACGTCCTGGACGGCAGCATGAATCCCATCAAGGGCCTGTACACCTGCGGCAACTCCCTGGGAGGCCGCTACGGCACCGGCTACTGCACCCCCTGCGCCGGCACCTCCATCGGCATGGCCGGCACCCACGGCAGACTAGCGGGTCAGTTCGTGTGCGAGGAGGAGTAAAATCAGCAATTTTTCCAATTTTCACCATGCTGCGCCGCCGCGCATATTTGGCGGGCGGCGGTGCAAACTACTCCTGATAAGACCGGCGCTGGCTGGGGATGGATGGATTTCCGGGCGGGCGCTGGAAGCAAAAGGAGTCATTTTCATGGTCATTGACAGAATTGCCCTGATCCTCGCCATCATCGGCGGGCTGAACTGGGGCAGCATCGGCCTGTTTCGATTCGATATTGTGGCGTGGATTTTCGGCGGGCAGACCGCCGCCGTCTCGCGGGTGATTTATACCCTGGTGGGCCTGGCGGCGCTGTGGTGTATTTCCCTGCTGTTCCGCGCCCGCGATGAGGCGGACGAGGAGGCATGACCCCGGAGGGGGCAAATATGGAGAGGCTGCGGCAAGGCGATCGCTTTGACGCGGCCCTCTTTTATTCATAAAGGAAAGGGCGGCCTCATGCCCATCTCCCCTGTTTCGCCCCTTTTCTCACGTTCAATGAGGTATAGTGGGACAAGAGATTGGAAAAAGGGGGGAAATCAATGCCTGTGGTAAAAACCGGGCGGCGCCGGACGGGAGAGGGAATCCTGATGATCTCTGTGGAGGAGATAGACCCCAACCCCTTTCAGCCCCGGCAGAGCTTTGACCGGCGGGCGCTGGAGGAGCTGGCGGACAGCATAGGCCGGTATGGGGTGCTAAGTCCCCTTTCCGTCCGCCGCCGGTGCGGGCGGTACGAGCTGGTGGCCGGGGAGCGGCGGCTGCGGGCGGCTAGGCTGGCGGGGCTGGAGCAGGTACCCTGTATTTTGCTGGACGTGGACGGAGCGGAGTCCGGGGCTATCGCTCTGGTGGAAAATTTGCAGAGGCAGGATCTGGATTTCGTGGAGCAGGCCCAGGGGATCGCCCGGCTGATCGAGCTGTTCGGCCTGAGTCAGGAGGAATGTGCCCGCCGCCTGGGAAAGAGCCAGCCCGCCATCGCCAACAAGCTGCGGCTTTTAAAGCTGCCGGAGGACGTGCTGGAACGTCTGCGGGACGCGGGCCTGACGGAACGGCATGGCCGGGCGCTGCTGCGTCTGCCGGAGGACATGAACCGGCGGGAGGCTCTGGAGTACATCATCCGGCACCATCTCACCGTTTCCGCCACCGACCGATACATCGACAGCCTGCTTTGTCCCCCGCCGCCCGTGGAGGAAAAGGGACTCAACCGCCTCGTGCTGAAGGACGTGGGGGTGTTTTTGAACAGCCTCCAGCACAGCGTAGACGTGATGCGTCAGGGGGGCGTGGACGTGGGAGTGCGCCGCCAGCAGACGGAGCAGGAGGTGGTGGTAACAATCCGCATCCGCCGGTGACGGCGGAAATTTTGGGACTTCCTCTTGCCAGGGGTGTCTGCCGGGTATAAAATAATTACATATAAAGTATAAAATAATACTCGATGGGAGATATAGTATGGCGGGCGAGAGTCTGATAAACGATTATACCTCCGGCCCTGTGGCAAAGCAGCTTTTGGGCTTTGCCTGGCCTTTTATGGTGTCAAATCTGCTGCAAACAGCCTATAACCTGGTGGACATGATGGTGGTGGGTCGGTTCGTGGGAGCCGCCGGGCTTTCCGCCGTCAGCGTGGGGGCGGATCTGTTGCATTTCTATACCTTCATCGGCATGGGCTTCTGCAACGCCGGTCAGGTTATTATCAGCCAGTATGTGGGCCTGGGAGACAGGAAGGGCCTGTCGAAAATTGTAGGCACCATGTTCACCTTCATCCTGAGCCTGAGCCTTGTTGTGTCCGCCCTGGGCCTGGTGGGGGTGGACGCCATTATGGGCTGGCTGAACGTCCCGGCGGAAGCTCTGGATTCCTGCCGGGCCTACACGGTGTGCTGCACGGCGGGGCTGCTGTTCAGCTTCGGCTATGTGATGGTGGCCGCCATCCTCCGGGGCATGGGAGACGCCAAGAGACCGCTGATTTTCGTGGCGATCGCCTCAGTCCTGAACATAGTGCTGGATGTGCTGCTTGTGTCTCAGGGCATGGGAACCCTTGGAGCGGCATTGGCTACGGTCATCGCCCAAGGAACCAGCTTCGTGTTTTCCGTGGTATACCTGTGGCGGCGGCGGGAACGGCTGGGCTTTGACTTCCAGCTCCGTGACTTGATTCCCGATCGACGGAACCTGAGTCTGCTGCTGAAGCTGGGGATTCCCATGATGATTCAAACCTGCGCCATCAGCGTCTCCACCCTGTTCGTTTCCAGCCGCATCAACACCTACGGCGTCACGGTCTCCGCCGTCACCGGGGTCGGCGCCAAGCTGTCCACCATCGCCAGCATCGTTACCCAGGCCCTGAGCCAGGCAGGAGCCACCATGGTGGGCCAGAACTTCGCCGCCCGGAAGCCGGAGCGGGTGCAAAAAACGCTGGTCACATCCATTGCGCTGGGGGGAGCCTTCGCTGTCCTGCTGTCCGCCGTCATGGTTCTCTGGCCGGAGCAGGTGTTCGCCCTGTTTAACAGCGAGCCGGAGGTGCTGGCCATGAGCCATGCCTATGTGGGGATCGCGGTGCTGAACTTCTTCGGCTGGGCCTGCCGTGGGCCAAGCACCGCCCTGTGTAACGGCATGGGTTTTCCCGCCATGAATTTTACTTTGGGCCTGATCGACGGGGTAGTCATGCGCATCGGTCTGTGCCTGCTGCTGGGAGAGGCGCTCCAAATGGGCGTCCAGGGCTACTGGCTTGGCAGCGCCCTGGCGGGCTATGCCTTTTTCATCGTCATGTTCCCATACTTCCTCTCCGGCAGGTGGAAAAAACGCCAGCCGCCAGTTGTAGAATAAAAACCAGGCCCCGCGTCAAAACTGGTTTGACGCGGGGCCTTTTCATGCTCCTTCTTCTATGGAGTCCATGTATTCGTAATAGTCCGCTTCGCAGGCGAACAGCATATAGCGGCTGCCCACCTTGCCATAAAAGCCGCTGGATGTGAAATACCCTCGCATGACGACGCCTCCTGTTTTGGTTTTCCTTTCGGTGTCTTTAGTATACCAAAACAGATGTCCCATAAAACAGACAGCAAGCAGGAAAATCAAAAACTTACAAAGCCCGCTCCTTGGGGACGATAACCACCACAGACCCAAAGCGGCAATGCGTGGAAAAAAATTCCTCCATCGGACAGATCATGTCCTCCATACCGTCGGCCACGTTAAGGAAGCGATACTCTCCTTTCTCCCGGCGGAGAAAGGGAATGTAATGGAGTTCCTTCCCCTCCCAATAGCGCAGGATTCCTGCCGAAGCCTTTCCCGCCGCCCGCAGGCTGGCCCGCCGCCCCCAACACTGGCGATAATCGCCAAAACCGGCCAGATACTGTCGCAGCACCCGAACGGGGGTGGGGCCTGGCATTTTGGCCGGATGGATACCGTTCAGCCCGGCCAGAACCTCCTGAAACGGAACCTCCCGTCCCTGGGCGCGGAGCAGGTCGAAGGCCGCCACCCAGCCACAGCCGTTGATGTTGGAGGTGGAGCCCCGGTAGGGATAGGCGGCGAAATAATCCTGGTCAATAATATATCCGTCTTCGGAAAAACCGTTCTGCGGCACGGAGCCAGCCTCCTTTCACGCTGTATATTTTTCATTATAGCATGGATTCCCTTCGGAGGAAAGAGGTGAAAAAAGCTTTACGAACCGACCCGGTCGTTGTATAATCAATGTATATCACTTGTAGCTTAGTTGTTATAAGATATTACATCCGCGCCCTGCGTGGACGGAAAGAGAGACAGCCATGATCTTTATCCTCTATAATCCCCATGCCTGCAGCGGCAATGGATATGCCGGCGTACAGAAGGTGGTAGACAGCCTTTGGCCGGAAAGGCCGGAGGTGCGGGACATCACGCAGACGGATATTCGCCCCTTTCTGACCGGCCTGGGGACGGAGGATCAGGTAATCCTTTGTGGCGGAGACGGCACGCTCCATTTTGTAATAAACGCCCTGGACGGGACAGCACCCGCCGTCCCGGTCTATGTGTGGTGGTTCGGCACGGGGAATGACTTTCTCCGAGATGTGCGGCCCACAAACGGAGTGCGGAAGGCCCGGCTGAACGACTATATGCAGCGTCTGCCAACCGTAGAGGTAAACGGCGAGGCCAGGCGCTTTCTCAATAACAGCAGCTTCGGCCTGGAGACAGGTGTGCGAACTGGGAGACGAAATAAAGCAAACGCGCAAGACCAAGGTGAGCTATGTTATGCTGGCCCTGCGACTGGTGCTGGGCCGGTACCACTGGACAAACGCTACTGTCACCGTGGACGGAGAGACCCATCACTATAAAAAAGTGTGGATTGCCTCGGCGCTGAATGGTCGATACATCGGCGGCGGCATTAAAATCGCCCCAGACCAGAATCGTTTGAGCGAAACTCTTTGCTGCATTGTATGGCACGACACCGGGCGATTCGGCACCCTTCTGCGGCTTCCCTCCCTTCTGTGGGGCGGTCATGTGAAGATGAAGAAAAAGTGCGACGTCTTTTTTGGCCGGGATATTACGGTGGAGTTTGAACGCCCCTGCGCCATCCAACTGGACGGAGAGGTCATCTCCGGCGTCACCCGCTACCGGGCCCGGAAGTGAGCGCGCCACGGCTGACCATTAACTTATAGGAGGAAACAACCATGAGCAACTACATTTTAAGCTGCTGCTCTACGGCTGATCTGTCAGCGGAGCATATGACGGCGAGAGATCTGCATTATATCTGCTTTCACTATTTTCTGGACGGAAAGGAATACCCGGACGATCTGGGTCGGACGATGCCCTTTGACAAATTCTATCAGGCCATGACGGACGGGGCCATGACCAAGACCTCCCAGGTCAACATCTCAGAATATGTGGACTACTTCACGCCCTTCCTGGAGGAAGGGAAGGACATCCTGCATCTGAGCCTGTCCTCCGGCATCTCCGGCACATTTACCTCTGCGGCGGGAGCGGCGGACATTCTGCGGGAACGCTACCCGGAACGGAAGATATACATTCTCGATTCCCTGGCGGCCTCCTCCGGCTATGGCCTGCTGATGGACAAGCTGGCAGATCTGCGGGACGAGGGCATGGACATCGACAGCCTGTACGCCTGGGCGGAGGAAAACCGTCTGCGCCTGCACCACTGGTTTTTCTCCACAGACTTGACCTTTTTTGTCCGGGGCGGACGCATTTCCAAGGCGGCGGGCGTTTTCGGTGGCCTGCTGAATATCTGCCCGCTGATGAATGTGGACAATCAGGGCCGCCTGGTTCCCAGAGAAAAAATACGCACCAAGGCAAAGGTCATCGAGGCCATAGTGGATAAAATGGAGCAGTATGCCGACGGAGGGCTGGAATATAACGGCAAGTGCTATATCTCCATGTCCGCCTGCCCGGAGGACGCGGCGGCAGTGGCCAGGCTGGTGGAGGAACGCTTCCCCAATCTGAACGGGCGCGTACTCATTAACAGCATCGGCACCACCATCGGCAGCCATACCGGCCCCGGCACCGTGGCCCTCTTCTTCTGGGGCGCAAAGCGGGAAAACTGACCCCTTGTCAGCGCCAGGCGGCGAAAGGGCCGCGCCGTTCCTGCACCGAAACGGACGACGGGCAAGCGGAAACGGACAAAAGATTCCTGCCGCACACAAAAATAACAGGCTGTCTCACCGATTGGCGAGACAGCCTTCGTCTGTATGAAAAAACGCCCTCGTCTCTTCCATAGAGAGCATAGCGCGGGCCTGGGCCACCGCGGCGGCATAGCGACGCAGATAGTCCAGCAGACGGCGGGCCGGCTCACCGAACTGCTTGTTTGGCAGGGCGGTAAGGTAGACGTGTCGCATCAGCGCCGCGTCCGTTATCTTCAGGGGCACGGTTTGGGGCGGCAGAACCATAGTCGTCGGCCCATGCATATTGATAATGCTCTCCGGGATAAAGGTAACGCCCATGCCTCTGGAGACCATGACTGTCAGCGCCTCCTCGTCGTGCAGCTCATATATATGCCACATTTGAAAGCCGTTTTCCTCGCACATCCGCTCTATGGACAGGCGATGGGCGTATTCCGGCTTGATGACAATGAAGGTCTCGTCCTTCAGCTCCGCCAGAGATACCGACTCCCTGGCCGCCAGGGGATGCTCCCGGCTGACCAGCAGCTCCATAGGCTCTGAGAGAATCCTTTCCACCTGAAAGCCTGCCCCCGTGTCGTCCACAGCGGTAATGCAGAAATCCACCTGACCGCTGCGGAGAAGCTGATGGGTCATATTCCGGGTGGAGCGCACCTGCCGAATCGAGTCGTCTGGCCAAATACCACTGTATCGGGACAGAGCCTCCACGGAAAAATCCACGGCCTCCACTGCTACCGCCACGCCGGCCCTCCGGGCCTGCGCTCGGCATTGCTGGGCAAGATCTTCCAGTTCCCCTAAAATCCGGGCCGTGCCGCTGTAAAACCGCATCCCATCCTCCGTGGGATAGAGGCGGCGGCCTACCCGCCGGAACAGACCAAATCCAAGCTCCGCCTCCAGCCGCTTCATGGCCATGCTGAGGGTAGACTGGGACACATGTAACGTCTCCGCCGCCTGCAGCATGGTTCCCTCCTCCACAATCGCCAAAAAATATTTAAGCTGGATAAGCTCCATAAGCGTTCCCTCGTTTTTATATCAAATGAATTGATATTATATATGAATATTATATATTAGACGTTGGCCTTTGACAAGTATATAATGACAGGCAGATAACAAAAACCGCAAAGGAGCAGACAGTATGAAATATCCCCACATATTTGCGCCCCTGACCATTAAGG
>JAJPYE010000040.1:0-16048 GCA_021205095.1 Oscillospiraceae bacterium
GCGTGGTGGCCTTGTCCCCGGTGGGGGTGGTGGGGGAGTACTGGCCGCCGGTCATGCCGTAGATGTCGTTGTTGAACGTGACCACCGTGAGGCCCAGATTCCGCCGGGCGGCGTGAATCAGGTGGTTGCCGCCGATGGCGGAGCAGTCCCCGTCCCCGGTCAGAACGATGACCTCCAGCTCAGGGTTTGCGAATTTGATGCCCGTAGCAAAGGCGATGGCCCGGCCATGGGTGGTGTGGATAGAGTTGAAGTCCATATACCCCGCCGCGCGGCTGGAGCAGCCGATGCCGGAGACGATGACGACCTTCTCCCTGTTCAGACGAACCTCCGGGTCCTCCATCAGCTCCTGAATGGCTACCGCCACATCCCGCATGATGATGCCGTTTCCGCAGCCCGCGCACCAGATGTGGGGCAGGTGGTCGATGCGCATAAATTGATGTATCAGCTCGCTAGGCATATCCTCAGCCCTCCATTTCCTTCAGCTTTTCCAAAATGGCCGCGGGGGGAATGACCGTGCCGTTGACCTGGCCCAGAAATTCCACCGGCGTCTGTCCGGCCACAGCCCGCTGCACCTCCAGCACCATCTGACCGTAGTTATGCTCCACCACCAGCAGCTTTTTCAGCCGGCTCAGATGGGAGCGCAGCTTCTGCTCCGGGAAGGGCCACACGGTAACGGGGCGGAACATACCGACCTTCATTCCGGCGGCGCGGGCCTCCTGCACGGCGGTCATCACCGCCCGCGTGGTGCCGCCAAAGCAGACGATGGCGGTCTCCGCGTCCTCCAGCATATATTCCTGCACCCGGACGATGTCGTCCAGGTTGTGGTCGATTTTCTCCATCAGGCGGGTGTACAGTGCCCCGGCCACCGCGTTGTCGTTCGTGGGGAAGCCGGACTCGTCATGGGCAAGGCCCGTGATGTTATACCGCTCTCCCTGGCCGAAGGGCTTCATGGCGGGGACATATTCCCCCTCCGGCACGGCGTAGCACTGCTTGTTGGCCCCGTCGTGATAGGACATCTTCCGCTTGTTGATGATAAGGTCGTTGGGGTTCGGCAGCTCCACGCCCTCCCGCATATGGCCCACGATCTCATCCATCAGGAAAATGACCGGCGTGCGGTATTTCTCCGACAGGTTGAAGGCCCGGATGGTCAGGTCATATACCTCCCGCACCGTGGCGGGGGATATGGCGATAACCGGATGGTCTCCGTGGGTGCCCCAGCGGGCCTGCATATAATCCCCCTGGGAGGGACTGGTGGGAAGGCCCGTGGAGGGGCCGGAGCGCTGCACGTCCACCACCACGCAGGGAATTTCCGCCATAGCGCCATAGCCGATGTTCTCCTGCTTGAGGGAGAAGCCCGGCCCGGAGGTGGCGGTCATGGCCTTGACCCCGGCGGCGCTGGCGCCCAGCACGGCGGCGATGGAGGCCAGCTCGTCCTCCATCTGGATGAATTTTCCGCCCACCTGGGGCAGACGGACGGCGCACTGCTCCGCGATCTCCGTGGACGGGGTGATGGGATACCCGGCGTAAAACCGCATTCCGGCGGCGATCGCGCCCTCAACGCAGGCCTCATTGCCCTGCATTAAAACAACTTTCTTCTTTGCCATAGTCTCAGCTCCTTTTTTCGGCGGCCTGCCGCTCATTCCTCAAGATTTTCAAGATAGATGGCGTAATCCGGGCAGCGCATCTCGCACAGGCCGCACATAATGCAGCCGCCGTTTTCCTTCAGACGCACCTTTTCCCCCACAAGCTCCAACGCGCTCTTGGGGCAAAAGGCCACGCAGATGCCGCATCCCTTGCACCACGCAGGCTCAATCACCAGCTTTTTTCTACCGGCCACTCTGCTCATCTCCTTTTCCTGACATAATGACATTCTCCCTTTCCATTATGCGCATGTTATATAATGTATGATATACAGCGGCGGCATCCCCCCGGTTTGGGAAATGCCGCTCGGCTGGATATTGCGGCAAAACGGGTCTTTATAAATCTGTTCGCCCTGTCATATCCCCCGCCTTGCGGCCATAGAATGAAGCATCATTTTACCGCCCGGCGTGGATTTTTCAGTCATTATATACCTGTTAAAAACCCTCGTCAAGCGATATACGAGGGATTGCATATGACGATTATCGCGCGTTTTCTGCGCTGGGCGGCAGTATTCGCCGCCCTGACAGCAGTGTTTTGGGCCTTCGCGCCCTCAGAGGCCGGAGCGGTGGACAACCAGACCGTCCTGACCGTGCTGACGGAGGAGGGGCCAGTTTCCATGACCATGGAGGAATACTTGCCCCACGCCGTGGCCGGGGAAATGCCCGCCTCCTTCGGCGTGGAGGCGTTAAAGGCCCAGGCTGTAGCCGCCCGCACCTATGCCCTGGCCTGCGTCCATCACCAGGAGGCCGACGTCTGCACGGACAGCGGCTGCTGCCTTGCCTATTTGGACGAGCAGGCCCTGCGGGATACCTGGGGCGACGACTATGATACCTGCTGGCAGACCGTCACGGAGGCGGTGGCCGCCACGGACGGGGAATATCTGACCTACGAGGGCCAGGCCATCCAGGCGGCCTTTCACGCAAGCTCCGCCGGTTCCACGGAGAGCAGCGAGGCGGTTTGGGCCGCTCTCCCCTATCTTGTCAGCGTGGCAAGCCCGGAAAGCTCCGCCGACGTGCCGGGGCTTGTGACCACCGCCGTCTTTTCCCCGGAGGAGCTGGCGGAGGCCCTGGGCCTCGCGGATGCCGAAAACGACCCTTCCCAATGGATAGGGGAAATCAGCCTGGACAGCGCCGGGCGGGTGGCCACCATCGTTATCGGGGGCGAAGAGATGACCGGCGTCTATGTGCGGGCCTGTCTGGGACTGCGAAGCACCGATTTTTCCCTCGCCTGGGACGGGGAGCAGTTCGTGTTCACCGTAGCCGGAAGCGGCCACGGAGTAGGCATGAGCCAATACGGCGCCAAGGTCTACGCCGCCCAAGGCTGGACGTATCAGGAGATCCTCACCCACTACTACCCCGGCACGGTTTTGGCGGTGTATGGGGGTTGACAAAACTCCCTTCACTAGAATGTCCGATAATGCAGGGCGAGGGATTTTGTTCGCTGACGAGGCGCGGCGACGCAGGCGTACCGTGAGTACGTCAAGGAGCCGCAACAAAGTTCAGCGGACAAAAGACCCGCCCTTGTGCGTATAAACGCGAAAATCTTTCTTATTGCCAAGACCCCTCTACCTGATGCCACTTTCCATCAGGCCCTTTTTCCGGCAGGGTCAGATTGTCGCTGGTATAGTAAACCTCAAACTCTGAGGTGACAAGGAGCTTTCCCTCCTGGTCGTATACCTCTCCGGTGCAGAGGGCGACATGGCGTCCATTTTTGACCAGCCGGGATTTGGCCGTCAAGGTGCCGCCGGTGCCGGGGCGCAGGTAATGAATGGAAGCCGACTGGGTCAGCATGCTCCGGCCCGTGGAGGCGGCGGCCATGCCGGTGACGCAGTCGCACAGGGCGAACAGCAGACTCCCGTGCGCCACGCCCTGGGGGTTCAGGCTGTCCGGCGTCATGTCCACCTGACACTCGCAGTAACCCTCCTCCAACACGGTGTAGCGTATCTTGTTGTGACCGTTAAAGCCTCCGTTTTCGTTCATAAATTCCTTGAATTTTTCCATATCCAGCATAATACACATATCCTCCATGATCTGTATTTCTATAAGGAAAGGGGCGGAAAATGAATCCACCCCTTCGCAAATCTTTGTTTAGTATATCATGCCGATTCCCGCCCGTCAATCCTCTTTTCCACCTGCACGGTTCCGTCCCGCAGACATACGGCGGCGGTATCGCCGGACTGGAGACGACCGTCCAGCAGCATTTCCGCCAGCTTGTCCTCCACCTGGCGGCGAAGGCAGCGGCGCAGGGGCCTTGCGCCATACATTGGATTGAACCCCGCCTCCGCCAGGGCGGTCAGGGCGTCCTCCTCCACATGAAGCGTCACCCCCTTCTCCGCGAGGCGGCGGCCCGTGGACGCCAGAAGCCGGGTAGCGATGGTTCGTATCTCCTCCCGGTTCAGGGGCCGGAACACCACGATGCCGTCCACCCGGTTCAAAAGCTCCGGGCGGAAGGTCTGGCGCGCCTCCTCCAGGGCCCGGCCCTGAATCTGCTCATAGCAGGCCTGGGCCGTGTCCTCCTGGCCTGAAAAGCCCAGGGGGCGGCTGCCGCCGGTGATGGCCCTGGCCCCCACGTTGGAGGTCATCACCACCACCGTATTTTTGAAATCCGTTTTCCGGGATTGGCCGTCGGTCAGCACCCCGTCCTCCAGGATTTGCAGCAGCAGACTCAGCACGTCCTCGTGCGCCTTTTCCACCTCGTCCAGCAGCACCACGCTCCAGGGCCGCCGCCGCACCTGGTCGGTGAGATAGCCCCCCTCCTCATGGCCCACATATCCCGGCGGCGCACCAATCAGCCTGGACACGGCGTGCTTTTCCATAAATTCCGACATATCCACCCGGATGACGGCTTTCTCATCCCCGTATACCGCCTCCGCCAGGGCGCGGCAAAGCTCCGTCTTGCCCACCCCCGTGGGGCCGAGAAAGAGAAACGATCCGATGGGCCGACCGGGGTCTGCCAGGCCCACCCGCCCCAGACGGATGGCCCGGCACACGGCGGACACCGCCTCCTCCTGCCCCACCAGACGTCGGTGAATAATCTCCTCCAAATGGGCCAGCCGCTGGCTCTCCTCTCTGGTGAGCTTCTCCACCGGCACGCCCGTCCATCCGGCCACCACCGCCGCCACGTCCGTGGCCTGCACCTGAAGCTGATTGCCCCCGGCCTGGGACTTCCAGGCGTGACGGGCCTGGTCAAGGGCCTGCCGCTGGCGGCGCTCCTGATCCCGCAGGGCGGCAGCTCCCTCAAAATCCTGCTTGCGCACCGCCTGCTCCTTGGCGGCCCGCAGGGTCTCCACCTTATCCTCCGCGGCCCGGACGCCGGGGGGCAGCTTCATTCCCTCCATCCGCACGCGGCTGGCCGCCTCGTCGATCAGGTCGATGGCCTTGTCCGGCAGAAATCTATCCGTGATATACCGAACAGACAGGTCTACCGCTGCGTGGATAGCCTCATCTGTGATCACAAGCTGGTGATGATTTTCATACCGCTCCCGCAGGCCGGAAAGGATGCTCACCGTCTCCTCCCTGGTCGGTTCTTCCACCTTCACCGGCTGGAAGCGCCGTTCCAGGGCCGCGTCCTTCTCGATATGTCGGCGGTATTCGTCCAGGGTAGTCGCTCCAATCATCTGTATCAGTCCCCGGCCAAGAGCGGGCTTGAGAATGTTGGCCGCGTCGATGGCCCCCTCTGCGGCTCCGGCTCCGATGACGGTGTGCATTTCATCCACAAACAGAATCACATCCCCGGCCTTGTCCACCTCCCGAATAACAGCTTTCACCCGCTCCTCAAAATCGCCCCGGTATTTTGTCCCGGCCAGCATGGAGGGCAGATCCAGGGCCACCACCCGCTTTCGCCGCAAATGCTCCGGCACATCTCCGGCGGCCACCTGCTCCGCCAGGGCCTCCGCCACGGCGGTTTTGCCCACCCCCGGCTCTCCGATAAGGATGGGGTTGTTCTTCGTCCGGCGAGAAAGGATCTGTATGACCCGGCGCAGCTCCCGCTGCCGTCCCACCACCGGGTCAAGCTTGCCCTGGGCGGCAAGCTCCGTCAGATCCCGGCTGTACTGGTCAAGGGTTTTGGTCTCCGCCCGGCGGACAGCGGCACGGGCCTGCCCGCTATTTTCCCCCATTCTGCCCCGATATTCCGGGCCGGAAAAGACGTCTATCACGTCTGTGTAAAGCCGGTTGGGATCCACCCCCGCCGCCTCCACCGCACGGGTTCCCGCGCAGTCGGACTGGCGCAGAATCCCCATGAGCAAATGCTCCGTTCCCACGAAGCTGTGACCCAGCCGGGCCGCGTCAGCGCAGGCCAGCTCGATGCTCCTTTTCGCTCTGGGCGTCAGTCCCTGGGCGGGAGGGTCAGGAACGCCCCGACCCGCGCTTTGGGTCACAAGCTCCGTCACGGACGCCTCCTCCATGCCGCACCGGCGCATGACCCGGCAGGCCAGGCCGTCCCCCTCCCGCATCAGACCAATCAGCAAATGCTCCGTACCCACATAGCTGTGGCCCAGGGCGCGGGATGCGTCCCATGCCTCCTCAATGGCCTGCTGGGCCAGCTCGGTAAATCGCTCCGAATGATTCATGTCAATATCGCCTCCAGGGGAATTATAGCCCGCTGGAAAGAAATAAAAGCGCGAGTAACGGTTGATTTTTTTGATTTTTATGCTAATATGTATATCGTACATCAGGATATGGAGGTAAATACTATGGCATACAGAATCACCGACGCGTGCATCTCCTGCGGGAGCTGCGCTGAACAGTGCCCCATGGAAGCCATCAGCGAAGGCGATGCCCATTACGTCATCAACGAGGACAAGTGCATTAGCTGTGGTAGCTGCGCCGAGCAGTGTCCTATGAGCGCCATCGAGGAAGGCTGACGCTCGACCGAAGGGGGGCGATATGCGCTGCATATCGCCCCTACTCCATATACCACCCCGATTTCCGCAGAAGGGAGCTTCTATGAAACAGCTTTGGTCAGGGGGGCCGGTCTATACAGACGACCCCGCCTTTAAAATAACAACGGACTCCGTGCTTCTGGCAAACTTTGCCGAAGGAGTGGATTTTACCCGCTGCATGGACGTGGGCTGCGGCGGCGGACTGCTTTCCGTTCTGCTGCACCACGCCAGGCCGGAGGCCGTGTTCGACAGCGTGGATTTGCGGCAGGCCGCTGTGGACGTGTGCCGGGACAACTGCCGGGCCAATCATATCCGGGGCCAGGCGTCCTGCGTGGATCTGCGGCAGCACCGCAGTCTGGGCCAGCCTGGGGCCTATGACCTGGTGGTATGCAATCCGCCCTATTACTACAGCGGCAAGCCCTCCCCGGACGGAGACAGAGCCGCCGCCCGTTCCGGCCTGAGTCCGGCCCAGTTTTCCGGGGCCGCCTCCTATTTGCTGCGGAAGGGCGGCACCTTCTGCCTGGTTCACAAGCCGGAATATCTGACGGACATATTCGCCGCCATGCGTCTCGCGGACATCGAACCCAAGCGCCTTCGAATGGTGGTTCATAAGGTCGAAAGCGCCCCCTCCCTGGTGCTGATCGCCGGACGGCGGGGCGGACGACCCGGCCTTGCCGCTCTGCCGACTATGGTGCTGTGCAACGCCGACGGCACCCCGACCCAGGAGATACGGCGCATCTATCATATGCAGACTAAGGCATAAACTAAGGCATAATATTCAATGGTTTTTAATGTATTCATTTACATATTGGCGGGACTGATTGCGGGGATTTTGACCGGGTTTTCCGGCATATCCGCCGCCGTGGTGGTGACGCCGGCCCTGGTAGCCCTGTGCGGCTTCGACGCTTATGAGGCGGTGGGCATCGCCATGGCCTCGGACGTGATTGCCTCCGCCCTGACCTCCTGCAGCTACGCCAGGCACGGCCATCTGCGCATCGGAGACGCCAAGTGGCTGATGGTCTCTGTTCTGATCTTCACCCTGTTTGGAAGCTGGCTGGGAAACATCGTCCCCCATGACACCTTGGGCGACATCTCCGTTGTGCTGACGCCCCTGATGGGCATGAAGTTCCTGTTCTTCCCCCAGACAAATCTGAACCGCTTTTTTGGCGAGCTTGGCAAAAAAGCCATGTTTTGGTCGGCCATCATCAGCGGCGGGGTCATTGGCGTCATCGCGGGCTTTGTGGGCGCGGGCGGGGGCGAGATGATGCTGCTGGTGCTGACCACCCTGCTGTGCTATGAGGTGAAGGACTCCGTCGGCACCGGGGTGTTCATTATGACCTTCGTGGCTCTGGTGGGCTGCGCCAGTCATATCTATCTGGGCGGCTGGCCGGACACCACCGCCTTTATTATCTGCATCATCGGCAACGCCACCGGCGCCATCTGCGCCGCCCGCATAGCCAACCGCATCAATTCTACCACCCTAAACCGCATCATCGGCGTTCTGCTGGTGGTTTCCGGCATGATCATGTTCGTGGCAAATTTCTTCCTGTGATGAACTGCATTTGACTGACGCAAATCGTTCAGGACTTATTTCATTCTTATGTAAGACTATGTAAGACTCAGTAAATACAAAAATCCGGGCAGAGGCGGTAAAGCAGCCTCTGCCCGGATTTTATTTTCGTTTACTTTTTGCTTTTCTCCGGGCGGGGTTTGTTATATACTGAGCATGAGAGAAACCAAAACAGCAAGGAGCATGACAATGAATCCGTTTTATCCCCATTTGTTTGAAAGCTTTTCCGTCAAGGGCCTGACCTTCCGCAACCGGCTGTTTTCTGCCCCCAACATGATGTGTTCCATGGACATCAACGGCTCGCCCACCCCTGACATGATTGCGTATTACGCGGAAAAAGCCAGAGGCGGCGCGGCGGTGGTGACAATCGGCGACACGCCGGTTGACCGAGAACACGCGGCGTCGAACCCCCGCAGCTTCAGTCTTACCTATGAAAATCTGCCCTTTCTGTCTGAAATGGCTATGGCGATTCACGAGGGCGGGGCGCTGGCCAGCCTGGAGCTGAATCACGCCGGGCGGGCGGTGGAGCGGGGACATGACGTTACCCTGTGCGAGCGGTCTGACAAGCTGGGCGGCTTCCTCAAATTCACCGACTATGACGATTTGAAAATCGACCTGTTCCGCCTGAAAGAGCATTTGATTTATATGTGCGAGTGCTCCGGCGCGAAAATCCTGCTCAACACAGAGGTAACGCCGGAATATGTGAAGGACGGCGGCTTCGACGCGCTGATCCTGGCTGCCGGCTCCCTGGCGGCCAAGCCCCCCATCCCCGGTCTGGACGACCCCAGGGTGCAGCACGCCACGGTAGCCTATACCCAGCTCGACAAGCTGGGCCACCATGTAGCGGTTTTGGGCGGGGGCCTGATTGGCTGCGAGACGGCGCTGTTCCTGGCCAAGGCGGGCCATGATGTCACCATCGTGGAAATGCTGGAGGAAATCGCCCCGGAGGCCAACTGGATGCACAAGGAGGGCATGATGCAGGCCTTTGCTGAAACGCCTCAGCTCCATGTTCGCACCGGGCTGAAGGTGACCGGCATAGAGGACGGACGCACTGTTCACGCCGTAGACGCCACGGGACAGGAGCAAATCATCCAGGCGGACAGCGTAATATACGCCCTAGGCCTTCGCAGCAACATGGCCGCCTACGAAAGCCTGCTGTATACAGCCCCAGAGGTGATCCCCGTAGGCGACTGCCTGCGCGGCGTGAAAGCAAAGAAAACCAGAGAAGCCATGCTGGAGGGTTACTGGGCCGCCGTGAGACTGTGATATTCCCCTGAGAACAAGCGTAGCGGCCCGATGCAAATCGCTCCTGAAAAGGTTCAGTTTTTCAAGCTGAACCTTTTCAGGCTTGAATCCGTATGCGGCGGGCGGAGCTAACCGCCTTGCTCCCCTCCTTTGGGCAGAACCGCGAAACACAATGCAATGACGCAAAAAAACCGATTGCTTTCGCAATCGGCTTTTTTTTTGGTGGGGGAAGGTGGATTCGAACCACCGAAGGCATTGCCAGCAGATTTACAGTCTGTCCCCTTTGGCCACTCGGGAATTCCCCCATATTCAATTTGCTCGCGCTAGGAGGCCGGACGTTGGAGCTGGTAGACGGACTCGAACCCCCGACCTGCTGATTACAAATCAGCTGCTCTACCAACTGAGCTATACCAGCTAATCTTGCCAGCCGTGATATAATACCAAATCCTCAGCGGTTTGTCAATAGCTAAATTGAATTTTTTCTCTTGTACAGCCCAAAAATTTTCGCTATACTGTCTCTGACACTGACCACAGTTTATCAGCCGCAAGGGAGGCGATCGAATGCAGCAGCTCATCATGCCGGAGGAAAGCCCAGCCCAGGCTGCGTTCTGTATGGACGGAGATTATATGGCCCCGTATATCCCCCAGGGGGCGGTGGTGCTGGTGGAATGGACTCTGCCGGAGGTCGGGCAGTGTGGACTGTTCCGTACCGGCGGCCAGATCTTAGCCCGTCAATACTGCGAGGACTGCTTTGGAAATATCTATCTTTTGGTGCTGAATCGCGCCCGCAGAGAGCTGGATGTGACCATCCCTGCCGGGGAGACGGTGGAGTGCCTGGGACGACTCCTCATGGAAAAGGTTCCCCTGCCTTTGGATTAGCGCGCTGTAATTCAGTCATATTTGCGGGCCAAGCCGCATAGGATATTCTTTGTGTTCCATGGATTCAGGACAGGAGGGTTCCTATGATATATGTACCTACACAGCAGGGGATTACAGCATTGGCAGCGGAGCCGATTCAGACCGATTTTCTTCAGCGGCTGGAAACGTTCTTTCAGTGCCTGACGCCCTGCCTTGACCGCCGCCCGGCATATAGGGAGGCCAGTCTGCCGGAACGGCTGGCGGCCCCGGAGCGGGCGGTTTATTTTTCTGTCTCCTTTCCCGGAGATGACGGCAGGGTGCGTACCGCGCCCTGCTGCTTTATACAATACACCACCGTCCTTGGCCCCGCCCGCTGCGCACTGTCGTTTCAGCCAGTTATGGACATTTCCGGCATGAAATGGAGGGCCTTGTCCCTCTCGCTTGAAAACAGTCTGACGGGCCTGGCCATGGGCGGGGCCGCCGCCGGAGCCTCCATTGATCCGGCAGCGCTCAGCCAGCGGGAAAGCCTGGCCTTCTGCCAGCGATTTATAACGGCGTTAGCTCCCTATCTGCCCGCCTGCGCCGTTTTGGAGGGAAGCCTTCCCCTTCGGGAGCAAGGGTATCTCCGGGGGCAGATAAGCCGACTACCCTATACCCTGCCCCGTCCGAGCCGGATCTTTCCCCCACAGTGGGAGCAGGATCAGGCCAGAGGGTATGGACTGTGCTATTTCGCCCAAAGCACTCTGAGAAAAAGCAGCGGCCCCCGGTTGGAGGGACAAACCGCCGCCATCGGCGGAAATACCGGCCCGGCGGCCTGGGCAGGTGAAAAGGCGCTGCAGCTTGGGGCCATGGTGACAGCCATCGGCGGGAAAAACGGCTGTCTGTACGCCTCGGCTGGGCTGCCTCTGGCCCTGCTGCGGGACATGGCAAGAAATCCGGCCCGTCCTCTGCCCTCCTATGCCAGCGAGACGGCGGGCATTGTCTTCCAGCCTGACCGCTCTGTTTGGGACGCCGACGCGGACATATACCTCCCCTGCGACCCGGTCTGTCCTCTGGATAAGACGGGCGCCCAGGCCGCCATCGCCCACGGGGCCGCTGTGTTCGAGGGGGCGGAGAGCGCCTGTACGCCCAAAGCCGTCCGGCTGCTCCGGGAGGCTGGCGCTCTATATGTTCCCAGCGTGGCCGCCGCCTGCGGCGCGGCGCTTGCGCAATCCGATTCCCAGGAGCCCGGTAAACGCCTGCGTATCGGCGCAAGAGCCGTCTTGAACCGCATATGGGAGGAAGCCCTCAGCGCGCCCCGCCGGGATTTAACCGCCGCCTCCTACATCGCCGCCTTTGAGCCGATCGCTCAGGCAATGCTGGAGCAGGGAGTATAAAATCATCAAAGCGGGAAGGGCCGAAGCCCTTCCCGCTCTGCGTTTAAATAAATGCCCGCCCTGCCGTGGAGACCCGATATACAACCTGCACAGCTTGCAGGTGGGTCGCCTCATGGATGTTTCTGTGCTTCCAACGTCCGACCAGAGGCCGGGAGGCCTGCGCTCCGCATCCGTATATGGCGTCCCGTTTGATAATTGTGGGTCCAACCGAGCCTTTGAAACCTCGAACAGGGCAGGTTTTTTTCTTAATCCGCCGGTGTCTCCTCCTCTTCCTCATCGGAAAACACCATCTCCATATAATACTCGTAAATCCGCTGAAGCTTCTCCTCATCGTCTACAGAGGCAAACTGCTCCTCGCCGTTTTCCTCCACCACCTGAAGGATGATGAAGCCGAAATCCGGGTCGTCCTCGTCCATATCGGCAGGCAGGAACACCATGTATTCCTCCCCCTCAAACTCCAGGGTTCCCAGATGCTCCAGCTCAAACTCATTGCCGTCATCGTCCTCAATGGTGATATAGCTGGCGCCAAATTCGTCGTCCATAGGCCACCTCCTGTACCGCTCGCTTTCTGAATGACTATATTGTAACGCCTGCGGCGGAATATTGCAAGAGGCAAGATACGGGAATTTTCGCTTTTTTTCACGAGCCAAAATCCTCCAGCAGCCGGATGACGCTTCCATAGTCCTCCGCGCCAATGCCCCCGGCCAGCGACAGTCTGTCGCTGATGGGCAGGCCCCGCACCTGGATGTCCGTGACCATGACAGGCGATTGCGCGTCCGGCGGACAGAAAACTCCTACATAGCCCTCCCACTCCCGCAGCAGATAGCCCTGCTCCGCCAGGGCGGACATGTCCTCCTCCTGCCAAAGCCCCAGTCCCGCCAGCACCGCTCCCAGACTGGCGATGGCGAACAGCGCCAGCAAAACGCACAGTATAACTTTTATCCGCGCCCTCATCTTCTTCCCCCTTGAAGCCAGTATGTCCCTCTCACAGGGAAATCATGCGCCATCGGAAAATGTTAATTTTGGAAAACAGCTATAGGCAACCCGGCGAAAATGTGCTATAATAAATAGCCTATGATTTGCACGGGTTCCGCTTTTTTGATAAGCAAGGCCGTGCTATGGCAGGAAAAAGCCGGTTATCCTAATAAAGAAAGCGGCGGGCCGACCGCCTCCCGCCTTTTATGTAACGAAAAAGAAGCCACACCTATGCGCATACCCGGAGGATTGAGCCTTTGAATAAATTACAAGAAAAACTGAAAGACTGGCAGGCCAGAAGCAGCACCCGCAAAGCCCGGAAACGCCGCCGCGCCGTGGAGACGGTAGCGGACACCACCGCCGCCGGCGTGGGGCTGGTTCTGCGGCTGAGCGTGCGGGTAATCCTTACGGTGCTGCTGGTGGTGCTGACCACGGCGGTGCTGCTGATCTGCATCTTCGCCTTTTATGTAAAAACCTGCCTGTCAGGGGAGATTGTGGACGTAACGCTGGAGGAGGTCTCCATGGCCCAGTCCAGCATCATCTGGTATACGGACAGCGACGGCAATCTCCAGGAGCTGACCACCCTGTATTCCGACGAAAACCGTGTCTGGGTGGATTATGAGGACATCCCCATCTACATGGAATACGCCGCCGTCGCCATCGAGGACGCCCGGTTCTATACCCACAAGGGCGTGGACTGGTACCGAACGGTGGGCGCCTTCGTCAATATGTTCGTGGGCATGAAAAACACCTTCGGCGGCTCCACCATCACCCAGCAGCTCATTAAAAACCTGACGGAATACGACGACGTCACCGTCCAGCGAAAGCTATTGGAGATATTCAGCGCCCTGGAATTTGAAAAGAAATACACCAAAGAGGAAATCATGACCTGGTACCTCAACGAGATATACCTGGGCGGTCAGTGCTACGGCGTGGGAACCGCCGCCCAGCGGTATTTCGCCAAGGACGTGTCTGAGCTGACGCTGGCAGAGTGCGCCTGTATTATCGGCATCACCAACAACCCCTCCATGTACGACCCCTATATCAGCGACACCACCAGAGAGGCCAACAAGACCCGACAGGAGACGATTTTGTGGGAGATGTACGACCAGGGTTATATCACCTATGAGGAATACATCGACGCGGTGAACGAGGAGCTGGTATTCCAGAAGGGCGATACCATCACCCGCACATCGGAAGTAACATCCTATTATGAGGACACGGTCATCCGGGAGGTCATTGAGGATCTGATGGAGGAAAAGGGCGTGTCCGAGACCGTGGCCACTCGTCTGCTGTATAACAGCGGCTACAATATCTACGCCTGCATCGACACCCGCATCCAGGACATTGTAGATAATATGTACGAAAACCTCTACAACCTGCCCTCCAGCTACCGCAGCTCCAGCCAGCAGCTCCAGTCCGCCATCGTCATCATCGACCCCTCCAACGGAGACATTGTGGCCATATCCGGCGGCACCGGTGAGAAGGAATACACCCTGTCCCTGAACAGAGCCACCCAGTCCAAACGCCCCCCCGGCTCCTCCATTAAGCCTCTGAGCGTCTACTCCCCCGCCATCGACCTGGGGCTTGTGACGCCGGACGACTATATAAACGACTCCCCCAACATCACCCTCAGCGGCACAAGCTGGTACCCCTCCAACTCCGGCAACTCCTACAGCGGTTTGATTACGATCCGCCAGGCGCTGATAAACTCCAAAAACACCGTGGCCGCCCAGCTCCTTGACAAACTGGGCCTGGACGCCTCCTGGAGCTACCTGACGGAGCATTTCGGCTTTACAAGCCTTGTGCGGGACTATTACGATGAAAGCACCGGCCAGACCCTGACGGACTACGCCTACGCCCCCCTGGCTCTGGGCCAGTTCTCCTATGGCGTCACCGTGCTGGAAATGGCCCAGGCCTATACCGCCTTCGTGAATGACGGTACGATGGTCTATGGCCGCAGCTATTACATGGTGACAGACTCTGATGGTGAAATCGTCCTGCAAAACGACACGGAGACCATCAATTCCCTGAAGGTGGACACCGCCCGGAACATGGCTCTCATGCTTCAGGATGCTGTAAGCTATGGCACCGGCACCGACGCCTATTTCAGTACCACCGCCGTGGGCGGCAAGACCGGCACCACATCCGACGACTATGACCGCTACTTTGTAGGCATCACCTCCTACTATGTGGCCGCCGTCTGGACGGGCTACGACACCCCGTCTCAGATGTATTTCTCCGGCAACCCCGCCGCTCAGATTTTCAAGAGCATTATGAGCCAGGTACTCCAAGGCTATGAATACAAGAGCTTCCCGGAGCCGTCCAACTCCTCCAGCACCACGAACCTATTCGCCGCCACAGCCACGGAGACCCCGGAGCCCTCGGAAACCCCGGAGGTAACGGAGACCCCGGAGGCCAGCCCGCCGGAGGCCGTGACCACCGACGATGCGTCGGGTACCAACACGACCACCGCCACCCCGGTGGAACCCACGGAAGCCGTGACGACGGAAGCCCCGGTGGAACCCACGGAAGCTGTGGCGACGGATGCCCCGGTGGAAACTACGGAGACCATTGTCACCGACACCCCGGTGGAAACCGATAATTCTGGCGACACCGGCAACACGGACACCCCGCCTGACGCCGTGGGATAACACAGAAGTAGTTACAAAGGTAACAAATCGGAAACAACCTGACAGCGCCCGCGTTTTTCCTCTCTTTTTGCTGAAAGATGGGGAAATACGCGGGCGTCTTCCTTTTATTTCCTGCTCCCAGGTATTGACATGACGGATACAATATGTTACAATCCAGTTACAAAAGATTCAGGAGGTAACACATCATGCCAGAATTGAAAACGGCTGCACTGCAATATAAGGGTCATCCCCTTCGCAGAAAGGACAACCTTATTTATTTCGGCAGCATGGCCGACAAGTATATTATCATGCTCCAAATTCTTGACACCAAGAAGATCAAGGATATGGACGTAGCCACCAAGGTCTCCGTGCAGATCCAGCTCACAGACCCCGACCTGAAGAGCCGCGACCGGGTCGTCAAAAAGAGCGAGAAGGACAGTCTGTACGCCGCCATGGACGTAGCCTCTGTTTGGCTGGATCGGGCCCTGTCTACACGGTAATCATGAAGCATTTGAATCGAGATTCCCTGCAAAAGCTGATTGTCGCCCTGGTGGTCTTTATCTGCCTGATTCTCACCGTGGGCGTCACCGCCAGAGCGGACAGCGAGGGGGCGGCCACCGTGACGGCCTCCGCGCTGAATATGCGGAGCGAGGCCTCCACCTCCAGCTCCATTGTTACCTGCGTTTCCAAGGGTACGGTGGTGCTTGTCACCGGCACCGAGGACGGCTGGTATCAGGTATGGTATCAGGGCCAGTCGGGCTATATGAGCGCGGATTACCTCACCTTCTCCGACAGCGCGGAGTCCGCCTTCGGCACCGGCACCATCAGCGGCAGCGGCGTGCGGGTTCGCTCCGGCCCCTCCACCTCG
>JAJPYE010000040.1:16148-51278 GCA_021205095.1 Oscillospiraceae bacterium
CACCGGCACCATCAGCGGCAGCGGCGTGCGGGTTCGCTCCGGCCCCTCCACCTCGGACAGTATTTTGGCCACCCTGGATTCCGGGGAGACCATGTCCGTCACCGGCGTTTCCGGCGAGTGGTATCAGGTCAGCTATAACGGCGCAACAGGCTATGTAAACAGCGCCTACATGACTCTCTCCTATGGCAGCAGCGCCTCGTCTACATCTACGTCCACGTCCTCCAACATTACGGAGGAGGCCCCCCTGGCGGTAGCCACCACAGGCACCGGCACCATCAACGGCACCTATGTGCGGATGCGCTCCGGCCCCTCCACCTCGTATTCCATTCTGGGGACGTATAACACCGGCACCACCATGGCTGTCACCGGCACCTCCGGCGACTGGTACGAGGTCAGCTATAACGGTACCACCGGCTACGTTTACAGCCTTTATCTGACGCTGGACAGCGGCACAAGCTCCAGTTCCTCCAGCACGGACAGCAGCAGCTTCACCGTCACAGAGATGAGCGATACCGCCGCCACGGTGACAAGTGCGGTCAATATGCGCACCGGCCCCTCCACGTCCTATGCAAGCCTTCAGGTGCTGTCCGCCGGGACAAGCGTTACCATCACCGGCTATTCCGGGAGCTGGTACCGCATCAGCTATAACGGCTCCACCGGCTATGTTTACAGCAGCTATGTCACCACTGGCACAAGCAGCAGCTCCACGGCTTCCAGCCTGTCCAGCAGCTCCACCAGCGCCGGTGAGGCCATCGTCACGGAAGCCAAGAAATATCTGGGCGTCAGCTATGTATACGGCGGCACCTCCCCCTCCGGCTTCGACTGCTCCGGCCTTGTGTATTACGTCTACAAGCAGTGCGGCTATTCCATCACCCGCACCGCCAGTTCTCAAAACTCTGACGGCACATACGTTTCCCGTGATAACCTGCAGCCCGGAGACATCATCGTGTTCTACAACAGCGCCATGACCGCCATCGGTCATGTGGGCATCTACATCGGAGACGGCCAGTTCATTCACGCCTCCTCCGGCTCCGGCAAGGTGGTAATTTCCGACCTGTCCTCTACCTACTATAATTCCCATTATTACAGCGCCCGCCGGATCGTGAGCTGAACAAACAAAAAATAAACAAAACGCCAACGCGGCGGAGGAAAATTCCTCCGCCGTATTTTTGTGCGGCAAGGCAGAGAACTCTTCTGCTCCGGCGCTGATGGGCTTTGGAGCATATTGCATACAGCCGGTGAAACGCGCCTTATAATCCCAACGGCCTCAAAAAAAGCCAAACCAGGGCAATGTCCTGGTTTGGCTCAAAAAGGGGAGGGGATTTATAGGAAAGGCGAGGCTGGCTCGCCTTTTCTATCGTTTATTAGAATGTCAGTCAGGGGTCAGGTTGGGGTCAAAGGCGGGAATCTCATAGACACCGCCCGCAGCCACGAACTCATCATAGGTCATGGCGGCATAGCCCCACCAGGTCGCGTCGAACATCATGTCGGCAGGCATGGTGGTGTAGTCGGAGGCGTCGATCAGAGCCTCGAACTCCAGATACTGCTCATCGGTGACGGCGGGGCAGGCGGCCACGAACTCCTTCAGATAGGCGTGGTAGGCTTCCTCGCTGGTGTCCCCGGCGGCAGCGGTCTCAACAGCGGCCTCGGCAGTTGCTTCGCCGGAGGCTTCGGCGCTGGCCTCGCCCTCAGCAGGGGTGACGACGATCTCGCCGGTGTAGGTGACGCCGGCCTCGATCTCCACAGCCTCACCGTCGATGGTGACGGTGCCGTTGATAGCAGAGGTCTCATCCACATACAGGCGGGTGATGTAGCATGTGTCATCAGGCGTCCAGACGGTGCCGTTGGTCAGGGTGACCCAAACGCCGTTGTTCACGGTGGGGCTGGTGTAGTTGGTCAGGTTGCCGAGATAGGTGGCGTTGTCGGAGGTGATACGACCTTCGACCGCGCCGGCGGCAATGGCCTCGTCGATGGAGTCGGCCTCGACCTCGTTGCCCTCTGCGTCATAGTAGCCGCTGTAGGCGTTGTGCAGAGCGCTGGAGGAGGAGATGGCGCCGTTGATCTCGCAGTTGTCGAAGGAAAGGATCAGGTTCTGGCCCCACCAGGTCATGCCCTCGCCGGTGGTGGAGACGGAGATGGAGTTATAGAAGTCGCCGTTCAGAGCGGTGTCGCCAGTGCAGTCGGTGAACTCGATCTGTACGTCGTTGATCATGCCCTCGATCTCGAAATCGAAGATGGTCTGATCCTTGGTGTTGTAGTCATAGGGGTCATAGTCCGGGTCTGCCTCCACCTCGGCGGTCAGATCCAGCACCTCGGAGAAGTACTCGCTGCCCATGCCGGGGTCGTCGCAGGTCATAAGCTGGACGATAACGCCGTCGTTGGCAACAAACTCTGTGTTCTCCACATAGATGGCAGGGGTGCAGGCCTTCACCAGGATGGCCGCGCCGTTGGTGTAGAAGGTGGAGTCCTTGATCAGGGTATAGCCGCCGGCATAGTCCTCATCGGTGTAGATGTCAGAGGTGTTGTCGGTGTCGCCGGGGACGTAGCGGACGTTGTTGGTCTTGTGGTACATAACGCCGTACTCGCCGGTGTAGAGGACGTTGTCGAAGGTGCCGCCGGAGGTCTCGTTCGCGACGATCAGGGCATAGGTGGTGTTGTAGGCCCGGCCATCCTCGGCGATCTCCACGGTGGATTCATACTCCAGGTCATAGTCGTAATCGGTCTTGACGGACTCGATGACTTCGTCCAGCACGCCGGAGTTGATGGCGTTGCCGATAACGCAGCCCGTGAAGGTGTTATGCGCCGCGCCGATGGCGTAGGACACATAGCCGCTGTAGCCCGTGAAGTCCAGGACGCAGTCGGTCAGGTTCATCTGGACGGTGTATTCACCCCACTCGGCAGGGCTGTCCACCGCGTCGGAGGAGACAATGCCCCAGCCGGAGGAGGTGATAACGCAGTTATTATAGTTCGCGATGCCGGTGGAGGCGATGAGCTGAGTGCGAACCTCCGGGGTGGCGATGATGCCAAGCATCCAGGGGCTGGAGGCCATGCTCATGTTGGAGTTGGACTCATACATATAATTGCCGTCCTCATCCTCCGGGTTGCCGGCCAGGATGATGCCGTCATTGATAGTCAGCTCAGGGGGATTGTCCACATCATCGCCGCCGACGAACATACCGTAACGGATGACGCCGTGAGCCAGATATACATAGTCGTTCAGGGTGACACGCGCGTCGCCGCCGACGGCAATGCCCACGCCGTAACCAGCAAAGTCGTCCTCGCCGTTGCCCTCAGCAATCATGGTCAGGCCGTCGATGGTGTACTCACCGGAGACAACGATAACGCCGTCAAACAGGTCGTTCTGGGAGTTGATGTACAGGTCGGAAGCGCCCTCGTCGTCATACTCGCCCTCGATGATGGCGGCGGTGACAGAGAGGTCTTCATTGACGCCGTTCTCGTCCACATACAGAGCGGTGCGATAGTCCTCCTCAATGCCGTCCACAAAGGCGGGAATCTGGGCAGTGACGGTGAAGACCACGTCCTCATACTCACCCTCCAGATCGGCGGGGTCAACCTCTACGCCGCCCACGGTGACGGTCAGGTTGCCCTCCGTCGCGCCGTAGGTGCTGCCGTCGAAGGTATAGGTGTCGTAGGCGACGGTCTCGTCTATGTAGTTGTCATAGACGACGGCCTCTGCCTCGCCGCTGGCCTCGCTGGAAGCAAAGCCAGAAACGCCAAGGCTGAGTACCAGCGCCAGCGCACATACCAGTGCCAATAATTTCTTCATCAAATGTTGTGACTCCTTTCACATTAAAATACATTAATCATTATAGCGCGTCACCAAACATTTCACAAGTATTTTTTTCACGAATAACGTTTTTTTCAGAAACCCCACCTTGATTTTTAATTAAAGGTGTACTATACTGGAAATCAGCATTAAGCTATGCTTATACATTACGCTCCTCTGGAGGAGCACAATATTAAAGGAGGAACCCCCGATGAAAGATATTTATTTGGTTTCCTGCTGCCGCACGGCAGTGGGAAAATTCCAGGGCAGCCTGTCCAACACCCCCGCCTCTGACCTGGGCGCCGTCGTGGTGAAGGAGGCCCTGAAGCGTGGCAACATCGCCCCTGAGAACGTGGACGAGCTGATGTTCGGCTGCATTCTGACCGCCGGTCAGGGCCAGAACCCCGCCCGTCAGGTGGGCATCAAGGCCGGTCTTCCCTTCTCCGTTCCCGCCTATACCGTGGGCATGGTCTGCGGCTCCGGCATGAAGAGCGTTATCGAGGCAGCCCGCGCCATCGCCTGCGGCGATGCCGACATCATCGTGGCCGGCGGCGCTGAGAACATGACTATGGCCCCCTATGCCGTTCCCTCCGCCCGTGGCGGCGCCCGTATGTTCAACACCACCATGGTGGACACCATGGTAAACGACGGCCTGTGGGACGCTTACAACAACTATCACATGGGTACCACCGCCGAGAATATCTGCGACATCTGGGGCATCACCCGCGAGGATCTGGACGCCTTCGCTCTGTCCAGCCAGCAGAAGTGCGCCGCGGCCCAGGCCTCTGGCCGCTTCGACGATGAGATCGTCCCCGTCATGGTGAAGAAGAAAAAAGAGATGGTAGAGTTCAAGGTGGACGAGTTCCCCAAGAACGACACCACCGCCGAGAGCCTCGCCAAGCTGCGCGGCGCGTTCCCCGTCAGCCAGGACAACACGCCTGACAAGATCGTTGACACCTTCGAGGCTCACGCCCGCAAGGAGCCCCAGGCCGATTACGGCAAGCAGCGCGTCACCGCCGGCAACGCCTCCGGCATCAACGACGGCGCGGCCTGCGTTATCCTGGCCAGCGCTGAGGCCGTGGAGAAATACGGCCTGAAGCCCATGGCAAAGCTTGTCAGCTACGGCCAGGGCGGCGTAGATCCCAAGGTCATGGGCACCGGCCCCGTTCCCGCTACCCGCAATGCTCTGGCCAAGGCCGGCCTGACCATCGACGACATCGACCTGATCGAGGCCAACGAGGCTTTCGCCGCCCAGTCCATCGCCGTGGCCCGTGAGCTGGGCTTCGACATGAGCAAGGTGAACGTCAACGGCGGCGCTCTGTCCATCGGCCACCCCGTCGGCGCTTCCGGCGCTCGTATCATCGTCACCCTGGTGCATGAGATGCTCAAGCGTCCCGATGCCAAGCGCGGCCTCGCCACCCTCTGCATCGGCGGCGGCATGGGCGTTGCTACCATCTGGGAGAAGTGCTGAAAATAACCTCCGCGCCCCTGTGGGCGAGAGGAAAATAACCCTCATACCCAGGCAGGTTCTGTTTGACCTGCCTGGGTTTTTTCATGCCGCTGTTCGCGGCGCGCCGGGCCTGGCCAAAAAACAAGAACCTGTACTCACCCCCGGCGTCGCCGTCTGCGAATACAGGTTCTCTTTTTAGATCTTTATATCTCTATCACGGCCCCGGTGCGGATGCGCTCCACATTTTCCGGGGCAGCCTCTTTTAAAATCGCAAAGGCGGGGCCGCCGGTGCAATGGCCGGTGAATATCTTTTGCACCCCCAGCTCATCGGCGAGACAGCGCGCCAAGGCGCGAACCGCGTCCGGCGATGGGCCCAGGGTGGTCACGCCTCCCGGCCCCATAAGATGCAGACCCCCTATCAGGGCATACACCGCCTTGCCGGGAAACCGGCCCAGAATGTCCCGGACGATGTTTTCCGCCCCGGCGTGGCAGCAGCTATTCATCACCACCAGCCCCTGGGCCGTCTCCGCCACCAGAGACTGCTCGTGAGGGACGCTGTCGGGAATCAGCCACAGGCCGGGGAGAAGCTGCCGGGCCTCATCGGACAGCTCGAACCGTTCGGCATATTGGCCCCGCAGGGCCTCACGCAGTCCAATATACCGCCCGTCAGGGCCTACTTGGGGCGACATCACCTCCGGGCGGGCACATACCATGAAAGTGGAATTATTTTCCAGCAGCGCCAGCAGGCCGTCGGCGTGGTCATAGTGGCCGTGGGAGAGAACCACGGCGTCCAACGTCTCCAAATCGCAGCCCAGCCGAACCGCATTGTCCGCAAACCGCCCGGACTGGCCCCCGTCCAGCAGCACTGTGCCGCCCTGGTGCTGAATATACAGACTCAGCCCATGCTCCGCATACAGGCCCTCCGGCCCGTCGTTTTCTATTAAAACCGTAATACGCATAAACAATCGCGTCCTTTCTAATGGCAAAGCCCCTTTTACCGTCTGACGAGGCGTCGGCCAAGGACGGGCGCCTCGCATCCTTTATGCCGCAGATGGGCGGTTTTTTTGGCGTTCCTTTCTCCGCCCCGGCAGAAGGTCTACCAGAGCTGTGGTTATCACAGACAGGACAAAGCAGGCGGGGACGCATATAAGACACGCCTGATTCAGGGTTATATCCGGGAACAGGTACAGGCAGGGATAGACTACCACCAGGTTATTGAGGTAATAGGCGTAGCTCTGCTTTCCAAGCCAGGCGGACAGTTTGTTGTCAAACAGGCGGGAAAACAGGCTCTTCCCCCGGAACACGCTGATGACAAAGGCGAAAAACAGCACCACAAACAGAAAATCTATGGCTCCGCCATGTTTATACATCCAAAACCAGGAGGCGGCCATGACGGCAAGCTCCAGCACTGTTGCGAGGACTGGCTCACCGGGTATTTCCACGTCCTCCATCCACTCATACACCCGGTACGCGATACAGCCCACGGTAATGTCCGCCACCGCCCGGTAGAACCCCAGGAAGGGGGCGTACTGAGTGAACAGGATGGTGTTGGAAAGGCTCCCCTTGCGGTCAAACAGCGTGCCGTACAGCATGACCAGCAGGATGGGCGCGATAATTTTCAGAAAGGCGTCCTCGTTTTTCAGCAGCAGATAATATATCCCAAGGCTTGCGAACAGCAGGGCGCTGAGGTACCAGCAGACGATATTGATGGACACCCCCCGGACGAAGCCGAAGATGTTCACCAGCAGCAGCTCTGTCCAGCCGATCTGTATCAGATCCAGCAGGTGCATTTCCTTGGTGACGAACACCAGCACCAGGGCCACCAGAATCCAGGACAGCAGATGATGGGGATACAGGGCCAGCCACCGGCGCTTCATATAGTGGACGGTGGTGTTCACCGCGTCCTGCCGGAGCTGGGGCGTCACATGGGTGCGGATGGAGCGGAGCATCAAAAAGCCGCTCAGAATGAAATACAGCTCCACGAACAGGTAAAACCCAACGAAGGTGGCATCCTCCTGCCCCCGGAAGCCGAAAAAGTAGCAGTGGTAGCACAGTATCAGCACCGCGCATACGAAGCGGTACAGCTCCATGGCCCGATTTTTCTCTCTCATCTCGTCCCTCCTTCGGCTGTATCTTTTGTATCGCTGACCACAGGCCCGCTGTTATCGCAGGCCCAGGATGGGCGAGGACAGAAGGTTTCGGTTCATCACCTCAATAATGCGGCGGTGATTGTTCTCCGCCCCGTAGCTGGTGTGGGGCGTTACGATGACGTTTTCCATGTCCCACAGGGGGCTTTGCGACGGCAGCGGCTCCGTCTCAAATACATCCAGCACCGCCCCGGCCAGCCGCCCACCCTGGAGGGCCTCCACAAGTGCAGGCTCGTCCACCACCGCGCCCCGGCAGATGTTCACCAGAATGGCCTCCGGCTTCATCAGGGCCAGACGGCGCTCGTTGATAATGTGATGGGTCTCCTGGTTGTTGGGCAGGGCCAGCACCAGGATGTCCGCGTCCTTCAGGCAGCTATCCAGCCGATCCATGGCATAGACCCGGTCAAAGCCGTCCCGCTCCCCCGCCGTCCGGGCCAGGCCCGTAACATGGCAGTCAAAGCCCCGGAACCGCTTGGCAAAGGCCCCGCCGATGCTTCCGGCCCCGGCGATCAGCACCTGCTTGCCGTAAAGCTCCCCCAGATACCGGCGGACATTCCACTGCCGGGTGCGCTGCTCCCGGTCAAAGTCCCGGAATTTCTTATACAGTGCCAGCACCCCGCCAATGGCGAACTCCGCGATGGGGATGCTGTACACGTCCCGCGCATTGTGAAATTCTATCCCATGCTCATGGATGTAATCCATGGGCACATGGTCAAAGCCTGCCATATAGATCTGTATGTATTTCAGGGAGGTGAAACGCTCGATGGGCGTGTAGCTGAATAAGAATTTGCAGGCCACAAGCTCAAACTGGGAGGCGTCTCCCTCATACAGCGCATCATCCGGGCAGATCTCCACCTCTATTCCATGCTCCAGAAGCCAGTCCCGCTCCTGGCCGGTCAGCTCCCATGTGTCGGTGACAAGCATTTTCATGGTCGTGTTCCTCCTTCTCTTTTATGTGACGACGCCCTTGATGAAGGGCGGTCTCTCCGTCTTTTCCGGGGTCAGGGTATAGCACCGCGCAAGCTGCTCCGCCCCGGCGCGGGCCTCCGCCTCCGTGCGGGCGTAAACCGTGCCAAGGCTCTCCCCCGGCTGCACCGGGTCGCCCACCTTTTTGTGAAGCACCACGCCCACGGAAAGGTCGATCTCGCTGTCCTTCGTCACCCGACCGCCGCCCAGGCGCATACTGACAAGACCCACGCCCTCGGCCTCTATCCGGGCCACATAGCCCCCCGCCGGGGCCAGGGCCTCCCGCCGCGCCGGAGCGCAGGGCAGAAGGGACGGGTCGTATACGCCCCTGTCGTCGCCCCCCTGGGCGCGGATAAAGGCGGCAAAGCGTTCCAGGGCCGCGCCGCTGGCAATGGTCTGCTCCAGCATGCCGCGGGCGGAAGGCTCGTCCGGGGCCAGGCCGCCACCAATAAGAATCTGGCTGCCAAGCGTCAGACAAAGCTCCATCAGATCCCCGGCGTATTCGCCCCTGAGGGCGGCCAGGGCCTCCTTTACCTCCAGGGCGTTGCCCACGGCGTTTCCAAGCGGCTCGTCCATGTCCGTCACCACGGCGACCACCTTTTTCCCCGCCATGCGGCCTACGGCGGTCAAATCGCGGGCCAGGGCGAAAGCGTCCTCCTCCGTGCGCATAAAGGCCCCGGAGCCGGTCTTTACGTCCAGGACGATGATGTCCGCCCCGGCGGCCAGCTTTTTGGAGAGAATACTGCTGACGATAAGGGGCCGGGAGCCGACCGTGGCGGTGACATCCCGCAGGGCGTACAGCTTTTTATCCGCCGGGCAAAGCTCCGCCGTCTGACCGGCGATGGCAAAGCCGTTTTCGTTGACGCTGCGGATAAATTCCTCCTCCGTCATGTCCGACGAGAAGCCGGGAAAGCTCTCCAGCTTGTCGAGGGTTCCGCCGGTATGGCCCAGCCCCCGGCCAGAGAGCTTCGCCAGCTTCACCCCGCAGGCCGCCAGCATGGGACACAGCACCAGACTTGTCTTATCCCCCACCCCGCCGGTGGAGTGCTTGTCGGCCTTCAGGCCCTTGATACCGCTCAGGTCAACGCGGTCGCCGGAATCCACCATGGCCATGGTCAGCTCATAGGTCTCCTCCAGGGTCATACCCTGGAAGTAGATGGCCATGCACATGGCGCTCATCTGGTAATCCGGGATGTCCCCCTTGGTGTACCCCTCTATCATGAAACGGATGGCCTCCCGGTCAAGGACGCCCCCGTCCCGCTTTTTCTCTATCAGGTCTGTCATATTCATACGCTGTCACCTCTCGCCCTCCGGGGCAATAGCATTAATTATTAATAGTATAACACACCTTCCTGAATTTTCATAGCCCTGTTCTGTCTCTGGAATCTCATACCGGCGTCAGAAATAATAGGGCTTTCCGCCCTGCCACAAAACGTGGCGGGGGGCGGGCTTTGTCTCTATTTTTGGCTCCGGGTCTGGTTCCGGCTCCGTTTCCGGGTCTTTCCGGGGCTGTATTCTGCTCTCGGCGGCATATTGAGGGAAGGCCGGGAAGCGGCGCAGCTCCAAGGGAGAAACCCGTTTTATCAGCCGCAGGCGGCCCTCCTTCGGCTCCGGGACGCCGAGATACCCCTCCCCGTCCCCGAACAGGCGCAGGCGCACCACACGGCCCACATCCCGCAGGGACGCGTCCAGCACCGTCGCCGGCCCCTCATGGGAGATGCGCACCGTCCCCTCCTGCTGACCGTCTATATAGATAGGTATTTCCATGTCCTGCATATAGATACCCCCCGTTCATTCTATCATAAGATATGAACGGGGGCCGTGTTTTACCACAGAGACTTCACGCCTACGTCATGTTCTGATTCAGGCCAAAGCTGACAGCGATGGCATCGTCCACCTTGTTCATGGTCTCGCCGCTGAGCTTTCCCATGCGCTCCCGCAGGCGGGATTTGTCCAGCGTCCGCACCTGCTCCAGCAGAATGACGCTGTCACGGGTCAGGCCGCTGTCAGGGGCCTGGATCTCGATATGGGTCGGCAGCCGGGCTTTTCCCACCTGGGAGGTTATGGCTGCGGCAATAACCGTAGGGCTGTGGCGGTTGCCGGTGTTGTTCTGAATAATCAGCACAGGCCGCAGACCGCCCTGCTCTGAGCCAACGACCGGGCTCAGGTCGGCATAGTAAATGTCTCCGCGTCGAACGGGATTTGTCATGTGAGCACCACTTCCGTGAGATAGTCGCCCGATACATTCTATGTACGGACACGCTATTATTTTCCCACGGAAGGGAAATTTTTATACCGGGTCAGTCCACATATACGCGGGGTACGCGGGGGCTGACGGCGCATGTCAGCTCATAATGGATGGTTCCGGCCAGATCCGCCACGTCGCCCACGGGCATGGTGCGGCCAAAAATCTCCACCTCGTCCCCCGGCTTCACATCCAGGTCGGTCACGTCCGCCATGCACATATCCATGCAGATGCGGCCCACCTGGCGGGCCTTCTGGCCGTTTATGCTCACCGTCAGCTTGTTGGACAGCACCCGATGGAGGCCGTCGGCATAGCCGATGGGCAGCACCGCCATCTTGCTGGGCCGCTCCACCGTGAAGGTGCGGCCATAGCTGATGGTGTCCCCCGGCTGATGCGCCTCCACATAGGCCACGCGGGTTTTCAGCTCCATGGCGGGAATCAGGTCGATGCCGCCCTTATCCGGGCCGGGATACAAGCCGTACAGAGCGACGCCGGGACGCACCATGTCCATATACGTCTCCGGGAAGGACAGCATGGCCCCGGAATTGGTGCAGTGGCGAATCTGGAATTTCCGGCCCGTCTCCCCCTCCACAGAGGAAACGGCGTCCTTGAAGCGCTGAAACTGGACGTGGGTGAAGTCCCGGACGCCCTCGTCCCCGTCGGAGACGCAGAAGTGGGTAAAGATTCCCTCCGCCTCCAGATTGGGCAGCAGGACGGCCTTTGCGGGGGCGGACAGGTCGGCCTCACCATAGGCTCGGAACCCTGTCCGGCCCATGCCGGTCTCCAGCTTGAGATGCACCTTCAGGGTCTTGCCCGTTCCGGCCAGCGCCGCGCTGAACGCCTGGGCCGCCTCCAGGCTTCCCACCGCCTGGGTAATGTCATGATCCGCCAGCGTTTCCGCGTATTCCGGCGGGGTATAGCCCAAAATCAGGATGGGCAGCTTTATCCCCTGACGGCGGAGGGCCACCGCCTCGTCCAGGCAGGCCACGGCCAGATACTCGCAGCCGAGGCCCTCCAGCAGATGAGACACCTGTTCCGCTCCGTGGCCGTAGGAATTGGCCTTCACCACGCCCAGAAACCGGCAGCCGGGCTGTAATCTGGCCCGCATGGCCCGATAGTTGTGTTCAATAGCTCCCAGGCTCACCTCCGCCCAGGTGCGTTTTTTCATGTCGTCCATTTTTTTCTCTCCTTTGCGGACATTATAGCTTTTGCATGGTTTATTATGTTATCGACCATTGGGTAAATGAGCAGGCAATGACCGTCTCCCCCGCCGTGGCGATTTCGCTGGAAATGGGGGCCAGGCTGTCCTGATCCAGCCACAGGGTCAGCACGGACTGCTCCCCTACATACAGGCGGGCCACGATGTAGTCCCCCTCCCACCAGAGAAGCTCTGTGTAGCCGCTGGCCATGGCGTCCAGCATCACCGGGATGGCGGACACCGGGGTCAGCCCCTCCTCGTCCACGGCCCCGGCCCCCAGCAGGACGTTTTCATAGGAGACGGTGGTCTCCCCCCGCAGAACCGTGGCCTTGACCCCGGCAATTATATCGGGGGACAGAACCTCTATCTCCGTCTGCTGGCCGTCATAGACGGCGGACAGGGTATAGGTTGCCGCCGTGCCGCCGTAATTGGCGGTCAGCTCCGCCTCCAGGGTTATCTCCTGAGCCAGGGTCACGTCCTCCCGGAACTGGCTGAAGCTCTTTTCCAACCGTTCCTCCCGCTCCCCGCAGCCGGGAAGAAGCAGAAGGGTTATCATCAGTGCGGAAAGTATAGCTCTCCGCATGGATTCTACGCTCCTTTGCAATGATTATTGCTGTATGATCTCCTGTTCCACCGAAGGCAGCCAGTGGATGATACTGCTGGCGGTGACGGCGTACTCCCCCCTCTCGGCGGCGGCCATATCTCCCGCCCTGGCGTGGAGCCAGCAGGCGGTAAGGATGGCCTGGCGGGGCGTCATCTGCCCCATAAGGCCCCCGATAATACCGGCCAGCACGTCCCCCGTGCCGCCGGAGGCCATACCGGGGTTGCCAGCCACAATAACGGCTCCCCGTCCGTCCGGGAAGGTACAGACCGTGCGGTGGCCCTTCAGCACAACGGCGCAATGATGGGCCTTGGAAAACTCCATAGCGTCCGCCAGCCGATCCTTCACCTCTCGGCCCAGGAGCCGGGCAAACTCCCCCTCATGGGGGGTGATGACCACAGGGGCCTTGGCCTCGTCCAGCAGAGACAGATCCTGACTGATAGCCCAAAGGGCGTCCGCGTCCGCCACCACAGGAATGGTGGTCTCCCGCAGCACATCCGCCACCACGGCAGCCGTCCCCTCGCCCCGGCCAAGACCGGGGCCGATGACGCAGACGTTGCACTTGGTCAGCCGCTCCTCTATCACCGGCAGTGACCGGGGGCTTACCCGGCCCCGTCCGTCGCTGGCCAGGGGGAAGGGCATGGCCTCGTCGTTTTTCATGGCGGTTATTTCATATATATCCGACGGCACGCCCAAATATACCAGGCCCACGCCGGCGGTAACGGCGGCCCTGGCGCAAAGGGTAGGCGCGCCGGTATAGCCCACGCAGCCGCCCACGATCAGCAGCTTTCCATAGTCTCCTTTATGGGTCAGCGGGGCGCGCTTCGGCAGCGTCAGATCGCCGAGCTGCACCGTTTGAATCCCGCAGGACGCCTTTTCCAGCACATCCTGGGGTATGCCGATGTCCTCCACCTGAAGGTGTCCCGCGCACTCGCTCCCCGGCTCGATGAAGTGGCCGGGCTTTGCCATGGAAAAGGTGACGGTGCAGGCAGCCTTGACCGCCTCGCCCAATATGGCCCCCGTGTCGGCGCTGACGCCGCTGGCAATGTCCGCGGACACCACAGGTTTGCCGGAGCGGTTCATCAGCCGCACTGCCTCCAGGGCGTCCCCAGTCACAGGACGGCTCAGCCCCACGCCGAACAGGGCGTCTATCAGCACGTCCGCATCCTTCGTAGCGGCCTCAATGTCCGCATCCCCTGGCACAAACGGCTCCAGCGCGCCGCCCGCCTCCGTCAGGCGCTGCTCCATAGCCAGGGAGTCCGGGGTCATTTTTCCCCGCTCTCCCACCAGGAAGGCACGCACAATAAATCCCCGCTTCCGCAGGTACACTGCCGCGCCTATGCCGTCCCCGCCATTGTTGCCGGGGCCGGAAAAAATCACCGCCCGCTTTGCTTCCTTCTCCGGCGCGTCCTGGGAGACGGGCGCTTCCAGCTCGTCCAGAATATCCGGCTCCGTCGCCGGTTCCTCCTCTATGGCGATCGGCTCCGTCTGCTGCGCGGGTTCCGATTCCAAAATCGGTTCCGCCGCCGACGGCTTCGGCGGCTCCGGCGGACAGAAGAGACGTCGCCACAGGCTTTTCTTCCTGGCCGGAACCGGCGGATTCGGCTCTGGCGCGGACTCCGGCTCCGATGTTGGTTCCTGCTCCAACGCCTGCGCTGGTTCCGCTTCCGGCACTGGGTCTGCTTCCGGCTCCGGCACTGGCTCCGAAATATCCGGCGTTTCCTCCTCCAGCGCCTCCGCCGAAACACCTGCAAGGAGTGCGGCAGCCTGTCCCACAAGGGCAGAGGCACGTTCCATCAGCAGCAGAGAGGGAATTTTCCGCTCTTCGATGGCCTCTCTGTCCGCTTCCTTCATCCTTTTGGCATCGGAAAGCTCCATGTCCGTCCTCCTGTTCCGTATTTTGGGGATATATCTCTCCACAAATTGAGATAACTGTAATCAACAACTATTATAACCCCTGACGAAAGGCCCGTCAATTTTTATTATAGTTGCGAAACGGACAAGTTTGTGCTATAAATACTATAGTTTTATATTGTGGTACACATGCGAGGAGAAGCTATGGAAAACAAACTGCGTCAATTAAAGGAGGAGTCTCTCCAGGCCATCCGCCAGGCGGATACGCTGGAGGAGCTGGAGAGTATCCGGGTCAAGTATTTAGGAAAAAAGGGCGAGCTAACCGCCATATTGAAGCAAATGGGTTCCCTGTCCCCCCAGGAACGCCCTGTCATGGGCCAACTGGCAAACGAGGTACGGGAAGCCGTGACCGAAGCCCTGGAGTCCAGCCGCCAGGCTCTGGCGGAAAAGGCCCTGGAAAAGAAGCTGGAGGACGAGCGGGAGGATGTAACTCTCCCTGGCCGGACGTTCTCCGTGGGACACACTCACCCGCTGACAAAGGTTATCAGCGAGGCCAAGGAAATTTTTATCGGCATGGGCTTCACGATCGCCGAAGGGCCGGAGGTGGAGCTGTCTGACTATAACTTCACCCGGCTGAACACCGCCGCCGGGCATCCCGCCCGCGACCGGCAGGACACCTTCTATTTTGACGATGACGACGAGGTGCTGCTGCGCACCCAGACCAGTCCCGTGCAGGTGCGGGTCATGGAGACCCAGCCCCTGCCCATCCGCATCATCTCCCCTGGCCGGGTATACCGCAAGGACGAGGTGGACGCCACCCACAGCCCCATGTTCCACCAGATCGAGGGCCTTGTGGTAGACGAGGGCATCACCTTCGGCGACCTGAAGGGAACGCTGAACGAGCTGGTATGGCGGCTTTACGGGCCGGAGACAAAGACCCGCTTCCGTCCCCACCACTTCCCCTTCACAGAGCCGAGCTGCGAAGTGGACATTCAGTGCTTTGAATGTCACGGCGCAGGCTGCCGGGTGTGCAAGGGCGAGGGCTGGATAGAGCTTCTGGGCGCGGGAATGGTGCATCCCAAGGTGCTGGAGGGCTGCGGCATAGACACGGAGAAATACTCCGGCTTCGCCTTTGGCGTGGGCGCGGAGCGGATGGCCATGTTCCGCTTCGGCATCAGCGATCTGCGGCTGCTGTTTGAAAACGACGCCCGGTTCCTGGAGCAGTTTTAAAGGAGGGGGAAGCAATGGATCTTTCAAGAGAATGGCTGAACGACTATACAACGATAACCGTCTCGGACAAGGAATTCTGCGACGGCATGACCATGTCCGGCTCCAAGGTAGAATCTCTTTCCCACACGGGAGACGGTATCTCTAACGTGGTAGCGGGGCGCGTCACCTTTATGAATCCCCACCCGGATTCCGACCATATGTGGGTCTGCAAGGTGGACGCGGGCCAGCCCCACGAGCTGAACATCGTCACCGGGGCGCAAAACGTCTCCGAGGGGGACATGGTACCCGTGGCTCTGGACGGAGCCACCCTTCCCGGCGGCAAGGAGATACACACCAGCAAGCTGCGTGGCGTGCTTTCAGAGGGTATGCTTTGCTCCCTCGGCGAGCTGGGACTGGACGCCCACGACTACCCCTACGCCATCGAGGACGGCATTTTCATCATGCTGGAGCCCTGCGAGCCGGGGGACGACATCAACAAGGTGCTGGGTCTGGGAGACAGCGTGGTGGAGTTTGAGATCACCAACAACCGCCCAGACTGTTTGAGCGTCATCGGCCTGGCGAGAGAGGCCGCCGCCACCTTCGGCACCGAACTGAACATCCCGGAGCCTCAGGTAGAGGGTTCGGGGGACAACATCGCAAACTACCTCTCCATAGAAATCGAAGACCCGGAGCTTTGCCCCCGGTATACGGCCCGGATGGTGAAGAACATCCGCATAGAGCCGTCCCCCGCCTGGCTGCGGCGGCGGCTACGGGCCTCCGGCATCCGGCCTATCAACAACATTGTGGACATCACAAACTACGTCATGCAGGAATACGGCCAGCCCATGCACGCCTTTGATTTTTCCTGCGTAGGCGGCAGCAAGATCGTCGTCCGCAAGGCCCGCCCCGGCGAGAGCATCATGACTCTGGACGGGAACAACCGCACCCTGACCCCCAATATGCTGGTGATTGCCGACGCGGAAAAGCCCATCGGCGTAGCCGGCGTTATGGGCGGCGCAAACTCCGAGATTGTGGACGACACCCACACCATCGTGTTTGAGTCCGCAAACTTCAACGGCACCTCTGTCCGCAAGACCGCCATCGGTCTGGGTATGCGAACGGACGCCTCCGGCAAGTTTGAAAAGGGCCTTGACCCGGAGGGAACCGTCCCCGCCGTGCAGCGGGCCTGCGAGCTGGTGGAGCTTCTCTGCGCCGGCGATGTGATTGACGGCATGATTGACGTGGTGGCAAAGCCCGCCCAGGTCAAGACCGTGCGTCTGGAGCCGGAGAAGATAAACGCCCTGCTGGGAACGAATCTGTCCAGGGACTACATGGTCTCCGTACTGGAAAAGATCGGTTTTGAGATGCGGGGCGACCAGATCGTCGTTCCCTCCTGGCGCAGCGACATCGAGCATTACGCCGACATCGCGGAGGAGGTGGCCCGGTTCTATGGCTACGATGTGATAGAGCCGACCATGTTCCGCGGAAAGACCGCCCAGGGCGGCTGGAGCGACAAGCAGCGGTTTGAAAACCGGCTGGCAAGCCTGTCCCGCGCCATGGGCTTCAGCGAGATACTGACCTATTCCTTTGGTAGCCGCACGGCCTGGGACAAAATACGTCTGCCGGAGGATTCCCCCCTGCGGAAAGCCTTTGTGATACAGAACCCTCTGGGAGAGGATCGCAGCGTTATGCGCACCACCCCCATGCCCTCCATGCTGGACGTGCTGAGTCTGAACGCGGCCCGGCGCAACCCGGTTGTGCGGTTCTATGAACTGGCCACCGTCTATCGCCCGGAGGAGAACGGTTCCCTGGCGGACGAGAACCCCTGGCTGACCCTTGGGGAATATGGCGGAGACGTGGACTTCTTCCAGCTCAAGGGCTGCATTGAGGCCATTCTGAAGGATATGCGCGTTGAAAACGTCTCCTATGTTCAGGAGAGCGGCAACGCCGCCTTCCATCCCGGTCGCTGCGCCCGCGTCCTTTCCGGGGAGCGGGAGATCGGCATTTTCGGCCAGCTTCATCCCGCCGTATGCGCTGCCTATGAGCTGGAGGAAAACACCTTCTTCGCCCAGCTTGACACGCGGGCCATGCGCGCCTGCCAGGGGCCGGAAAAGACCTTCGCCCCTCTGCCCCGCTATCCCGCCGTCAGCCGGGACATCGCCCTGGTCTGCCGGGCGGACATCCCCGCCGCCGCGCTGGAGGCCACCATCAAGGCCGCCGGCGGGCCTTATCTCGAAAGCGTAACCCTGTTCGACGTCTACACTGGCGCACCCATCCCCGACGGCTTCAGAAGCCTGGCCTTCGCCCTGACCCTGCGGGCCTCCGACCAGACTCTGACCGAGGAGCAGACCTCCGCCACCATAAACGGCGTTCTGGCCGCCTTAAAAGCGGAGCATGGGGCAACCATTCGCTAAAGACGGCGCTCCTGACGAAAGGCATCTGAAAAGGGCGCAACAATTTATTGAGAACAGCAGCAAGGCCGAAAAAACCTTGCTGCTGTTCTTTTTACGGCTTAGTTTAGTTTTCTTTTTATCTCGTCTATAAGTAATCCGGCGATAGGTGTAAACACCTGATGCTTTTTCCATATCACATACATTTTTGTATCGAGCGGCGGGCTGAGCGGTCGAAAGGTAAGCGGGCTGTCAACGCCTGTGTCAATCAGATGATCAAAGGACAGCATATATCCCACCCCTTCCCTTACAAAGACCGAACCATTATAAGCAAGGTTAATGGTGCCTGACAGATCCAGCATATCCGCCTTTTCTCCACACCACCTTGGAATATCCACTTGCATTGCCTGAGCCGAGCAGATAATGGGCCGTCCGATTAGATCGTCGATTTCTATGCGGCTCTTGGAGGCTAACGGATCGTTCTTTTTCATCACAAGTCCCCAGGTATTTGTCTCAGGAACCTCAATATAGTTATACTTCGACAGATTGGGCGGCTCTACAATCACCGCAAAGTCAATCAGTCCCCTGTCAAGGCGTTCTGTCACCTGCTCTGTGTTTCCGCTGGTCAGATGATACCGAAACAGCGGATATTTCTCTCGAAATTCCTTAATGATTTGCGCCAAATATTTGATTTGGTGAGATTCGGCGCATCCAATATACACTTCGCCGCCCATCACCACATCCAGCGCGTGAAATTCATCGGTGGTTTTATCCACCATCTCCACAATATCTTCGGCTCTTTTCCTCAGCAACATACCCTCGTCAGTCAGCGTAATTCCCACGCTCCCACGACGAAACAATTTTCTTCCCAGCTCTTCCTCTAATTCCTTCATTTGTTTGGAAAGCGTTGGCTGTGACACATGAAGCGTCTCAGCCGCTCTTGACATATTCCCTGCTCTTGCAATTTCCAGAAAATAACGAAGCACGCGAATCTCCACGACAGATCGCCTCCTGTACGGTATTATATCCAGTCCATATTATTCCTGTCAAGAATATCTTTGTATTATTTATAAATATTAGACATATCTCAAATTCATGGATATAATAAAATATAGGAGGTGGCACTATGATAAAATGGTTTACATTGCTTTTTTTAACGCCTGTTCTGCTGTTGAGCCTCACAGCGTGCAACAGCGATCCAGTGCAGTCCAGCTTATCTTCTGAAATACAAACCTCTTCAAACAACGAATCGGAACCGTCAGACATATCTTCTGAAACGAAGAGCCCTTCAAACGAGGAAGGAAGTGATATAGTGAAAAACAACATTCTGGTGGCGTATTTTTCAGCCACAGGGACAACGAAGGCTCTTGCAGAATATGCGGCAGATGCTTTAGGCGCAGACATTTATGAAATTGTGCCGGAGGAACCTTATACGGAGGAGGACTTGGCTTATTATACCGGCGGACGCGCCGACCGTGAACAGAACGACGCTTCCGCTCGCCCTGCAATTTCCGGCAGTGTAGAGAATATGGAGCAGTACGACATCATTCTGCTCGGTTATCCCATCTGGCACGGACAAGCGCCCAGAATTATCAGCACCTTCCTCGAAAGCTATGATTTCTCCGGCAAGACGATTTTGCCGTTCTGCAGCTCGCATAGCAGCGGCATCGGCTCTTCTGCAACAGATTTGCAGTCTCTGACTGACAATACAAATTGGCTCAGCGGCGAACGCTTCGCTGCCGATACATCAAAAGAGGACATTGCCGCCTGGCTGGAAAGCATCGGACTTCAAAAGACCGCGTCTTCAAATGCAAATATAGGCGAATTTGATTTCGAAACAAAGACTGTGCTACTGAACAGCGGCTATGAAATGCCGATCATGGGACTTGGTACTTATAGTCTGAGTGACAATGAGTGCGCTGCTTCCATTGCCGCCTTGTTGGAAGCTGGGGGCAGGCTGATCGATACCGCCTATATGTATGGAAATGAGGCTGCAGTCGGGCAGGCAATCCGGGACTCCGACGTGCCGAGAGAAGAAATTTTTGTGATCACAAAGCTCTACCCAAGCCAATATGACAACGCCGCCGAGGCGATTGACGAGGCATTGGAAACAATGGGCTTGGATTACATCGACATGATCCTCCTGCACCATCCGGGGGACGGCGATGTGGAAGCATATCTTGCACTGGAACAGGCGGTTGCTGATGGAAAAGTTCATTCTATCGGCTTGTCCAACTGGTATGTGGAAGAGTTAGAGGAATTTCTGCCGCAGGTAAACATTACGCCAGCACTTGTGCAAAACGAGATTCATCCGTATTATCAGGAAAACGATGTGATTGCTTATATTCAGTCTCTCGGAATCGTGGTGCAGGGTTGGTATCCATTCGGCGGTCGGGGTTATACGTCGGAGCTGCTGGGCGACGAAACCATCACTGCCATCGCCGAGGCGCACAGCGTTTCTTCCGCGCAGGTGATTTTGCGATGGAATTTGCAGAAAGGAGTCGTAGTCATCCCCGGCTCCAGCGATCCTGACCACATCCGGGAAAACCTCGACCTGTTCGGCTTTGAGCTCACCGATGAGGAAATGGAACAAATCAATGCCCTCGATCGCAATGAAAAACACGATTGGTATTAAACACAGTTGCCAAAATCAAAAGACACCCTTCTCTGTCCTTAAAGAAAAGACACAGAACTATCCCGTTTTTGGCGGTTACACGGTACCTTATACATTAAAACACCCTGTTGGGCCGGCCATTCCACCATCATTTGCCTCTTTCCTTTTTCGGAAAATCTGATATAATATCACACGGTACATTTTTAATAGCCCTGATGCGCCCCCGTCATCCATCTCTTCGCCGACGGGGGCGCTTGGGCTTATTGCTTCGAAAAATTTATAGTTTCGTAACACTTGCCCCTTTATTTTTTCGAATTATATGTTATAATGAATGAAAGTATATGTTTTTCTCGGTTCGGTGGGTTTTGGAAAGAGGCTCATTCGGGCCGCGGCGCAAAGGAGGGGTAGGAATGGAGGAATCCACCCGAAAGTTTAAGGTCGTTGACCACAGCACAGAGATACACGAGGTCTTGACCAGCGTATATAATTCCCTGATCGTAAAGGGATATAACCCCATCAACCAAATCGTGGGCTACATTTTGTCAGAGGATCCCACCTATATCACCAACTATAACAATGCCCGTGCGCTGATATGCCGGTTAGACAGAGATGATATTCTGCAGGAGCTTGTTTCCTTCTATTTACAGCAATAAAATCCCGTCCTCTGGCGGGATTTCACGCTTGACTTTCTGTAAATTTGATGTATAATAACTTTTGTTCGGCAACATAGCGGGATTGTGTAAAGGTAGCACAGCGGACTCTGACTCCGTATGTGAGGGTTCGAATCCTTCTCCCGCTGCCAGTGAAAACCCTGGAGTCATTGAGACTCCAGGGTTTTTAGATTTTTAGTGGATTCCTTTCCGCCGTTTTGCATGGATTATCCCTGAAGCACACAAGCTATCCCCGCAGGCAATCGCCTTGACCGGCGAAAAATCTCCCGCCGTCAGTCATATCGTTTTTTCAACCAAACCCCGTATCCGATTCATCCAGGAAAGGAGGTTCCTCTTGTCAGACCGATCCTATATTGCCATTGACCTGAAATCCTTCTACGCCTCTGTGGAGTGTGCAGAACGAGGGCTTGACCCGCTGACCACCAACCTTGTGGTAGCGGACAAAAGCCGCACGGAAAAAACTATATGTCTTGCGGTGTCGCCGTCTCTGAAATCCTTTGGCATCTCCGGGCGGGCGCGGCTGTTTGAAGTCGTCCAGCGGGTAAAGGAAGTCAACCGAGACCGGCAGCGCCGTGCGCCGGGGCATACCTTTTCCGGTTCCTCCTGCGACCTCAACAGGCTGAACGCCGACCCAGCGCTGTCGCTGGACTATATCGTAGCCACACCGCAGATGGCCCATTATATTCAGCGTAGCACGGAAATTTATCAAATCTACCTTCGATTCATCGCCCCGGAGGACATCCATGTTTACAGCATCGACGAGGTATTCATGGACGTAACCGACTACTTGCAGACCTATCAGCTCACCCCCCATGAGCTGGCCATGAAAATAATTCAGACCGTCCTGGAAGAGACTGGCATCACGGCTACCGCCGGGATCGGCACAAACCTATATCTCTGCAAAATCGCCATGGACATCGTAGCGAAGCGCATCCCCCCTGATAAAGACGGGGTTCGCATTGCAGAGCTGGACGAGACGAGCTACCGGCGGCAGCTTTGGGCGCATCAGCCCATCACAGACTTCTGGCGGGTAGGACGCGGCTACGCCAGGCGGTTGGAGAAGCTGGGACTTTACACCATGGGCGATATTGCGCGGTATAGTCTGAACAGCTACGGTGAAAGCCGACTGTACAAGGAGTTCGGCATCAACGCCGAGCTTCTGATTGACCACGCCTGGGGCTGGGAGCCCTGCCGCATTTCCGACATCAAAGCATATAAGCCGGAGAATAACAGCATCAGCTCCGGGCAGGTGCTGCAATCGCCCTATGAATTTGAAAAGGCCAAGCTGGTCGTCCGGGAAATGGCCGACGCTCTTTCTCTCGACCTGGTGGACAAGGGGCTGGTGGCCGATCAGATTGTGCTTACGATTGGGTATGACATTGAAAACCTGACCGATTCAAAGCGGCAGAAAGCATATAAGGGCGAAGTCACGCTTGACCACTACGGCAGGAAAATTCCGAAGCAGGCCCACGGCTCCATCAACCTGGGGCGGCAGACAGCCTCTACCATGCTGATCACCAACGCTGCAATGGAGCTGTTCGACCGCATCGTTGACGAAAATCTGCTGGTGCGCCGGATGTATGTGGTCGCCAATCATGTGGTCGGCGAGGATATGGTCAGGCCATTGGAGCCAGAGCAGCTTGACCTGTTCACGGACTATGCCGCCCTGGAGCTGCAGCGGAAATCGGAACAGGAGGCGCTGGAAAAGGAAAGACGTCGGCAAAAAGCCGTTCTTTCCATTCAGAAAAAGTATGGAAAAAACGCCCTCCTCAAGGGTATGAATCTGGAGGAAGGCGCCACCGGCAAAGACCGAAATGCGCAAATCGGAGGACACAAAAAATAAAGGGGGCAATTCAATGGCCGACAGAAAAATGGAAGACTATCAGAGCATCATTCATCTGCCCCATCACGTTTCAGAGACCCGGCCTCATATGTCCATACGCGACCGGGCGGCGCAGTTTTCGCCGTTCGCAGCGCTGACCGGCTATGATGCCGCCGTGAGGGAAACGGCCCGATTAACCGACCAGCGGGCGGAACTGGATGAGGACATGAAGCAGAACCTGTCGGAGCGGCTGAATTGGATTCAGGAGAATCTGGCGACGGCCCCTTTGATTAAAATCACCTACTTTGTCCCCGACGAGCGCAAGGAGGGCGGGGCTTACCGCACTGTCACCGGCACGGCGAAGCGGATCGACACGCATCAACGAGCCGTCATGCTGGCAGACGGAACGACCATCCCGATTGACGAAATCATAGAAATCGACGGGGCGATGTTCCGCTCAGAACCCGCGACATGACGGCTGTATCCGCGCGGTTAAATGCACAAGCACTATTTATATAAAACAATCTGGCCGCCCACTTTGCTGGGCGGCCAGATGTCTTATTATGGAGTATTGCTCCTGCGGTGCATGTCTGGAAGAATTTTAATTAAGATATACGACAGCACCCTGTCGGCGCGGAACGCGCGGTTTCCGAAAGCCGTCCGGGGCAGGATAACCGAAGGCAATGGCTCCAACCAAAACATTCCCCTCCGGCACAAGGCTTTTCAGAAGAGGATCACCGTCTGCGGCTCCCTGTGCGGGCGCGATCAGGTTGGCGGTTACTGCGCCAAGCCAACAGGAAGCTATACCGAGGGACTGCGCGGCAATCATCATGTTCTCACAGGCCAATGCAGAGGAAATGATCGGCGTACGCTGATGCGGAGCCTCGGAAACCACGATCAATAGAGGCGCGAAGTCCGCTCCGCAAAGAATGTGACCGCGCGTACCATGGTTGTCCACAATCTTGCCTGGCTGGAAGCCCGGCACATGAGCTGCCAAATCCGCCGTCATCAGTTCTCCAAAATGAGCCAGCTTTTCCTTGTTGGACAAAACGGTAATCGTCCACGGCTGTCCGCCGCCCGCGCTGGGCGCATAGGTTCCGGCTGTAACAATCGCCTCAACGATTTCCGGGTCAATGGATTTTGCAAGGTATTTTCGGCAGGATTGGCGGTTAATCAGACATTCTATCGTTTCATTTGTGGTCATAAGACGGATATTCCTTTCTAAAGAATATGCTCGGCAATGGACGAACCATATGCGATAACACCTCCGCGCCGCAGCACATGATCTTTGCCACCTGGCTGCCCCGGCAGCGGCGCATCAGCTTCCCAAATAACATTTGTCTATTGTACCTCAGGCAAATGAATCTGTCAATCAACGGCTTTCTGCGGCAGCGTATTTATCCGTCAGTGTGCATAGAATTCAGATTATGACACGCGACAAAATGCTGTGGTTCTACCTCGCTCAGCGCAACATCCTCATGCCGACATCTTTCTGTAGCATACATGCAGCGATTGACAAATCTGCATCCCGGAGCCGGCTCTATTGGAGACCCGATCTCCCCCTGCATGATGATTCGCTCTCTTTTTTTATGGATTGTCGGAACAGGTATAGCAGACAGAAGTCCCTTGGTATAAGGGTGCAGCGGATTATCAAATAGCATTTTCGATGGGGATTTTTCAATCACCACGCCTAAATACATAACCAAGATCTCATCTGATATATGTCGAACGACGGAAAGATCGTGGGTAATAAATACATAAGTTAGTTTTTTCTCATCCTGTAAGTCCTGCAGGAGATTTAAAATCTGCGCCTGAATCGAAACATCCAATGCCGAAACCGGCTCATCACATACTATAAATCCAGGATCAAGCGCCAGCGCCCTGGCAATTCCAATCCGCTGACGCCGCCCTCCATCAAGTTCGTGAGGATAGCTGTAAATCAGGCGTTCCGATAATCCCACCGTTTCCATCAGCTCCGATACGCGATTTTCCAATTCATTTCCGCGTGCAACATGAAAAATTCTCAAGGGTTCGGCAATTAAATCAAATACATTCATCCTTGGATTCAGTGACGAATATGGATCCTGGAATATTAACTGCATATCTTTCTTCAGCAGCTTTTTCTTGCGTTCGGATAAGTTTGTAATATCCTTTCCGTCAAAAATTATCTGACCATCCGTAGCGTCTAAAATCCCCAAAATCGTTCTGCCAAGAGTGGACTTACCACAGCCCGATTCCCCTACCACCCCCAATGTTTTTCCTTGTTCAATACTAAAACTAACGTCATCAACAGCATGCAGCATACCTGCGGGCGTCTTAAAATATTTCTTCAGATTTTTGACTTCCAGATAGTTACCCATTATCTTCCCTCCTGCCGCAAACATCCTTTAGAGGCATACAACACTTAACATAATGAGTGCTTGATAATTGTAAACACCCCGGATCCGAAAGGCTGCATTTTTCCTGATGGTATGCACATCTTGGCGCAAATCGACATCCATCAGGCAGATTTGTTGGATCCGGCATTAGGCCGGGTATTTGCTTAAGCCTTTTCACATCCTTATCCAGCGAAGGCAACGAATCAAAAAGCCCTTGCGTATAAGGATGGGCCGTATGTAAAAAAATTTCCTCAAGAGTTCCAAATTCAACAATTTGCCCCGCGTACATAATCGCAACCTTATCGCAGCAATCGGCCACAACGCCAAGGTCATGAGTTATCAGAATCATTGAGCTTCCAAGATCTTTCTTCAGATCATTCATCATGTCCAAAACCTGGGCCTGTATCGTAACATCCAAAGCTGTAGTCGGTTCGTCGGCAATCAGAAGCTCAGGATTGCACGCCAGCGACATAGCAATAACCACTCGTTGCTTCATGCCGCCGGAGAATTGATGCGGAAAATCCCGGCAACGGTCTGCGCGAATACCAACCCGCACCAACATATCAATCGCCTGCTGCATGGCTGATTTCATTGTACACTTGGAATGTAAACGGATTACCTCCGCTATTTGCTCGTCCACGCGTATAACTGGATTCAACGCAGTCATAGGATCCTGAAAAATCATAGAAATGCGATTCCCGCGAACCTTTCGCATTTCCGATTCCGAGGCGTTCACTAAGTCCTTTCCGTCAAATATAATCTCTCCGTTCAAAATTTTACCGGGCGGAGATGGAATCAACTGTAAAATTCCAAGGGCTGCCGTAGTTTTTCCTGCGCCCGTCTCTCCCACCAATCCAACCGTTTCTCCTCGCTCGACGCTCAGATCTATACCGCTTACAGCCTCCACGACGCCTTCATCCGTAAAGAAGCTGATAGACAAATTTCTAATGTCCAACAAGGCCATTTCTCAATCCCTCCTCATCTTTTCAATCTTGGGTCAAGCGCGTCCCGTAAGCCGTCTCCAAAAAGATTAAACCCAAAAATAGTAACCATAATTGCAATTCCCGGAAAAGTTACCATTGGCCAAAAATCACGTATGTATACACGACCAGCCGAAAGCATGCTGCCCCATTCGGGAGTCGGAGGCTGCACTCCCAAACCGATAAAGCTAAGACTGGAGATAATCATAATGCAGGCGCCAATACGCAGTGTCGAATCTACAATAATCGTGGAAAGCGTATTAGGAACAATATGCCGAATCATGATGCGGAGATGGCTGGCGCCATTCATATACGCAGCTTCAACAAATTCCTGATTTTTTATTCCAAGCACCTGCGCCCGCATCAATCTTGCATAACTTGGTATACATCCAACAGCAATGGCAATGGCTGTGTTTCGCACGCCAGATCCAAGCGCCGCCGATATGCAGATGGCCAGCAAAAAGGACGGAATCGCCATAATAACATCCATAATTCGCATTAACAATCCGTCTATTTTTCCTCCAAAATAGCCGGAACAAACTCCGATAAAGCATCCACATATTAGCGCGATTATGATAGCGGTAACGGATACTAAAAGAGAAATTCTCCCGCCATACAACACGCGGGTAAAAATATCCCGTCCATAATTATCAGTTCCAAATAAGTGTTCCGTGCTGGGGTATTGAAACGTATTCGATAGATCCTGTTGCGCATAATCATATGGTGATATAACATTAGCAAACAACGAGGAAAAAACAACAACGAACACAAAAATCATACCGACGATAGCAAGCTTGTTCCGCAGTAATCGCTTCCATACAAGTGTCCATTTACTTGTATGCTTTTTCTCGTGAATAGAATTTAAGTCAGATTTTCTTTTCATGTAATGAACCTCTTTCAATTCACCTTATTTTTCCTCTTTCGTTTGCCGCCGGAAAATTCTGCCTGAATCCGCGGATCAATAAAGCCGTAAAGAATGTCAATGATTAAATTCAATACACAAACAACCGCTGCCAGTACTAATACGCATCCCTGAATTAAATCATAGTCCTGATTGCTGACTGCCGTAGTAATAAGGGTGCCAAGTCCAGGAATACTGAATATACTTTCAACTACCACGGAACCCGCAATCATGGTCCCAAGCTGAAAGCCAATGGTCGTAACGATTGGAATAATTCCATTTCTCAAGGCATGTTTAACAACAATTTTAGGTTCAGACTGTCCTTTAGCTCTTGCCGTTCGGATGTAATCCTGGCGAATAACATCAAGCATACTGGATCGCGTAAGTCTTGTAATCGTTGCAATAGACGATATTCCAACTGCAATAGCAGGCATAATCCAGCTTTTCCAGCTCTGCAATCCAGATGCCGGCAGCCAGCGCAAATTTAGCGCGAAAAGCAAAATCATCATCAACCCAAGCCAAAAACCGGGCATCGAGGCAAAAATCAGTGAAAAAATCGTAACTATGTAATCGGCAATGGAGTATTGCTTGGTAGCGCTGATTACTCCGCAAGGTATTCCTATACAAATCGTAATTGCGCAGCCTATCAAAGCCAGCTTCAACGTAACAGGAAATCGATCTTTGATTTCTTCAGCTACCGGACGCTTAGTTTTGTAAGAGGTTCCCAAATCGAATTCAGTTACGATGCCCTTCAGATATTCATAAAACTGCGCAAAAAACGGTTTATCCAATCCCATTTCCGCTTCGACTCTGTCATATTGTTCCTGTGTATAATTTGCTCCTAGCGATGCAGCAACTGGATCTCCTGGAGAAAGACGATTAATGGAAAACACGATAAACACCGCCCCAAACAACACCGGTATCATCCATAGGATTCGTTTAAGCACATATTTGAACATGATGTACCCTCCTATAAATTATCTCTATAGACCTGGAACTGTATAAAACAGTTCCAGGTCGTGTTAGGATTCATTACCCGCATTTTAATCATTGAACGTTATGTACATAACGTACGGAGCGTTATAGATATATGTCGGAATTTCCGCAATATCTTCTGAATAGGCCATACAACTCATTGGATTGCAAATTGGCAGCCAACGATAATTGTCATGATCCCATTCCTGCACACCGGCATACGCTTCAGCGCGCACATCGCTATCGGTTGTGCTTTTTCCTGCCTCCAAGAGAGCATTAAGGTCGGGATCCTCGCTCTTATTAGCTGCATTGGAGCTTGTGCTTCCATGCGTTTTGTAATTGTCCGCCGCATCGGAAACGCCGCCATTCAAACTGCCGGTGCAAATTTCGGCCTCCATGTTTTGAAGCATTGGGATTGCTGTTGCGAAGTCATAAATTTCAATTTTGATTTGTATGCCAATTTCATTCATATAAGCCTGGAAAATCTCGCTTAACGATTCATTTACAGGCGTGGACGGCGCAATGAGTCGGAGCGATATATCTCCCGCTTCGTAACCGGCTTCAGACAACAGCTCTATGGACTTTTCAGGATCATATTCATATATGCCCTGAGATTCATAATAATCCAGTCCCTTAATCAACGTGGAGTCCGCCACTTCGGCCAGGTCGCCGTAAATCGCGGCTGTCATTGCCTCAGTATCCATTCCATACGCTATGGCCTCACGTACGCGTATATCGTCAAAAAGCTCTATATATTCGGGAAGCGCGATAAAAATCAGATCATAAGTCGGCACCAACTGGTATGTTATACCCTCACTCTCGCCATTCATAACACGCTCCGCATCTGTTACTGCTATGTCAACAGCAATATCTAATGCGCCGGTCTCCAAATCAACGTACATTGTGGATGCTTCATTGTAATAATTAATTGTTACCTCATTTGCCTCAGGCAAGCTGCCCCAGTATTCGTCATTGCGAACATACGAGCTGTGCGAACCGGCCACATTTTCGACCAGTGTATACGGGCCTGAACCAACCGGCTCATCCCAAAACGCCTCATCGCTGGTACTCTCTACATAGGACTTGCACAACACACATGCCCATCGGGCCGCAAGATGAATTAAAGCGGCTGCATTGACCTGTTTATATACCAAAACAAGGGAATTACCATCAATATAAGACGCATCAAAATCAATGTCCGCGAAGCTCAAGGATGACGTAAAGCTGTCATTCACATAAACCGTCCGCCAGAGGGAATAGTAAACATCCTCTGGAGTCAGTTTTTCTCCGTTGGAAAAGTATATATCATCGCGGATGTCCAATTTCAGCGTAGTATCATCCAGCCATGTCCAGTCCTCTGCCACACACGGAGCCAATTCCATGGTTTCAGGATCCCGTGTCAGTATTGTATCGTACACCATAAAGCACGCAATATCCAATTCGCTGCTGAGCGGATCAAAAGAATCCGCGGATTGCAGCGTTCCAATGCTTAAATCATGGTATACCGCTTCTTCTGTATCTGCATCATTTGACGTCTCCTGTGTGGAAGCAGCGGTTTCGTTGCTGGTTTTCGTCTCTGATGTCCCGCAAGCGCTTAAAAGGGCGAGAGACATTGCAAGAGCAAGGATTATACACAGGAATTTAGCATATTTACTCATCTTTTACCTCCAATTATTGTTGCATACTGTGTACTTATGTAAGCTCACATAATTCCACTAAATTATTTCTTTCCGCTAGCCGTGTTCCATTAGAGATTTCCAATACCATAGACATAATCTTTTTATTGTATGGCATCCTTAGTTCATTTTCTTCCCCCTTTCGTATCACATATCCGTTAATGTAACCGATTTCCAACTCACGTCCTCTCTTTATGTCTCCCGTATAAGCATCCGTCAGAGTCAACTTCCCCGTTCCAGAATCATCTGACTTCTTTTGACGTTTGGCCTCCGTTGCCGCTAAAAATTTATCCTGAAGCTCCGGGACATCTCCGTTGGCCAACTGATTCCATTCATCAGCAGAAAGTCCCATAATATATCCGTGTGGAAAACCACATGCGCTTTGTACATTTAAAACCTCAACAGCTGATTTCCCGAACACACGTTGTACAAGCGAATCATCGAAGTGTGAAAAAAGACTGTAGCCACTGACGCACGCGACTGGAACAGTTAGGCACACTTCCGCCATTTTTCTCCATCTTGCGGCCATTATATTATCCGAAATCTCAACACGTTTAACGCACCCCAGAATATTCGCAAGCTCCTTCAGTCGATCACTCGTACTTCCATCAATTTCCCCAATGATAAAATACCCGTCATGTGTTATAACATACCCGGTCTGCCGACTTTGTCCACCAGTAAAGCATATACAAGGGATAACAGAATTTCTTCCAACAATCCGCCCTATCGTCTCATCGTTCAGGCCATTTTGCAAGGAACAAACAATTCCATTTTGCGCTAAATAAGGTTTGACCGCCTCCATGACCGACTCGGTTTCGTTAGAGCGAACAGTTACGAACATTAAATCGAACCGTTCTTCCGGCAAAATTTCGTCAATAAAAATGCTGCGCACGGAGGCCGAAATCGTCTGATCAGCCTGTTGAATGGTAATACCTTGCTGTCTGATTGTATTTACAACGTCTTTTCGGAACATGGATATAACCGTTATATCATATCCCGCATTGGCCAAAAGTCCGCCCAACATCATTCCAATCGTGCCAGTGCCAATTACCGCGATATGCTTTGTACTCTTCATGATCCTCTCCTATATATCATTGCGACTTGGAAGCACCGCCTCGGTCGGACAAACTTGTATAATATCCCCATCCAATGTCTCCGCCCAGAGGGCAAATTCAACTACATGTTCACCTTCCGCATTTATGTACTTTCCGATAACGACCGCCCGGCCAATAACGGTGTCTCCCTCCGCGCCGTGCCGGTTACAATATCGCCCTTCCATTCCCGGAACTCTATTAAACATTTCTATCCCCAGTTTTTCAATGCGAAGTTTTTCAAAGAAGGGATATAACATCCATCCAAACCGGCTAATTCTTCCTTGATTACCAATATAGTTCGTAATCGTGCGCGCAATAAGGAAAGCTGCATCCGTATTATAAAATACAGCGCATCCGTTGGGATAGTTCTCGCCCCCAAAATGCTTAGCCGTCTCATCAAGATACGCGCCGTTTTTATCTCTATAAACGAATTGAAGATATTCCGGGTCAGACAATTCCTCTCTTGTAAAAAGATACTCTGGTGGGATCGGTTCCCAAGCGACAATGTGCATGTATGTTACGGGTCCATCGGAACACGTTTTGGGAACTTCCGTTCCAATTTCTACATCCTCCCAATATAACGGTTTCTCTCCCCGGATTTCCTCCTGCTTCCATAATTCCCGAATTTTTTCATAATCCTCATCCGTGGTATAGTGCGGCTGTGGAAAGTAATCTCTCCACTCTGACATGTTCTGATTGTAATCCTGAGGGATCCTACCGTCTGTAAATTTTTGATAGCCCTCCCGCGTTTTGTATACCGATCTGTCTATGACCTGTCCCGCCTTATTATACGTCTGCGTCGCCGTTTCGAACTCCCAAACGCGCACATCCGAATGTTCCTTTGTAAGTTCATATAAATGCGGCGTGATCTGGCATTTGATCAGTTCATCTCCGCTGCACACGCGTTTATAATAATACTGGTCTCCGCCCAGTGCCGTATAGTAGAAATTGCTTCCTATATCTCTCCTAAAGTGTGGCATGCTCTCGTCTATTGGGTCAAGTCGTCTATGAATAAATCCGGGCATTACCGGCACGCCCGTTAGCCCCTGACTGCGTGCATATTCCAAGTCGTTATACAGTCTGTCATATGGATTCCAACGTTTATTAAATTCAAGTACCTCCTGGTCGCTTATAATATCATAGCTGTCATCCTCTGTGGGCATATGGGGTTTAAAATCTTCTATAAATTTAAGTCTTTCTTCAATTTGTCCTTTTTCCCAGTCGAAATATTCACCGCACTTGAACACTTGATTATCACTCATAGATTTCATCCTTTTTGAATTTATTAGCCTTAAATACTAAGGTTTAAGTCTGAACTTTATGATTTATATTCAACTGATGCATGTATAAACTGAATAAGGGGGCCGCGGATCTCCGGTTTCTGTAAGAAAATAATCCTCTATAATCTCCGCAATGAAAATTTTTGCTTTTGTAATATCTCGCTGCGTCGGACGATGATTATAGTCATAATGCCACATTCTGCTTCCAGGCTTCCCGCATCCCAATGGATCATTATCCGCCGTCATGCTCATCGAAAAGCTTTCCTCGTCGTTGGCACTGCTGAGTTTTTTAATATATGCTACTTCCTCCGGCGTATACTTCTGAAACTCCTCTGCATCAGGATTTTCCTTGTATCTCTGCATAAGCGCCTGCGCATCATCAATAACCAGCTTAAAACGCGTTGATATTTTTTCCACGGAGTTATGCCGTACTTCCTTCCCTGGGCAGGCAAACTTCCCTACCATTCGCACGTTATTGACGCGCAGAAGCTCTCGAATCACCTCCAAGGTTCCGTAACATTCATCCGGACCGCAGCCGCTTCCCCCATATGTGCAAAAGGCAATGCCATAATGCGTTTTACTGAATTCACCTTTTGTTCCTGGCGTACCTGTCCCTACGGCGGGTGCAACTACGCCCGGAATACCCTTTCCATTGCTGATGCTTCCAAACGTACTATTTATCCGGGCCTCGCGATCTTTCATGTACTGTTTGTAGCCGTATAAATATTTCTTTCCCTGCAGACCGCAAACCGTGTAGACTTCTTTATAAGGGAGTCCGGCAATCACGGGACTTCCCAGCGCAACCAAATCATAATTTTCCGTATGAACCGGATTTTCATCCCAGTCATGGTTCGGCGCAATTTTTATCATGTCAACCGCAAAATTATACTCGGCCAGCACCTCCGCAAAAGCGTCCGCAATCTGTTTTGTGTTCCCTGTTAATGATCCATATAGAATACAAGCGCTTCTTTTTTCCATAATACGTCTCCCTCACATTTCATCAATAATATTTTTTATTTCAAAGAAAACTTCGGTCACAACTCATCCATCGTTAAGTTGCAAACAAGCCTTTCTGCTATCATTATACATACCAGCAACACCCTTTTAAATGGATTATTTTGTGATTCTCTTGACATCGTTTTGTAGAAATGTTACAATCACAAAGAATCTTAAGGAGGTATATTTCTCTTATGGTATTGAATCTGTGGCTCGTTTCAGATTGGTTTGAACATCGGGGGTATAATCTTGAACGAGAGGAAATTGACAACGATAATTGCCTTGTAGAATACCTCCATTTCTCGTCAGCGCCTGTGGATCACTCGCCCTCCGGCCTTTGTCAATCCTGCGGGAAAGATTGCCGCATCTATGCCGGAAAGGGTTATCTTACAATTAAGGACAGAACACAAGATCAGGTTGCTTCAGAATTTTCGGCAATGCAGACTGTTTTCTCTCAATGGGAACGAGACTGCTTTGATTCATTGATTCATGTGAGAGAACTTCAACACTTAGTTGATATTACCGCCAAAGTTCTTCCGCATCCGTTTTGCATTAAAAATAGCGAGGAAATAATATTTGCTCAAACAAAAGGTTTTGACTCGCTCACAGCCAATATGCAAAAACACGCATTTGATAAAGCTGGGCGATTTGAGTATTCCTATGCAAAAGCACAGGAGTCAAAGGAACCAATTTTTTACTATTCCCCTGTTTATGGTTCAAATATTGCCCAGGTAAACCTCTGGCAAAAAGGACGAAATGTGGGAAATGCTATTTTCTTGGAAAACTCCCTTCCCTTCACGAAAGGCGATTTGTTCCTCCTGAAAAGACTAGGCGATTTTCTGAACACCTTTGTAGCCTATGACAGAAGCAGTTTATTTTCTGGGACAGGCATTTCCACTGTTCTTGTGAATTTGCTCCGAGATCGACAGACCTCTGAGGATAACATTTCATCAATTTATCGGATAAAAAACTGGTCGTATGAAGATGATTTTATCATTCTTTGCTTTCAAGATGCCTTCGATGGTGAAACGCCGCTTCGCCGTTCCCTTCGAACGATCCTTAGTACGCACTTTGAACACTGCCAGTTGATTTTCTATTGGGACGTGCTGGGTATCATAAACGTCACGAAAAGCGGCGGGTATCCCCTCGTGATAAAACAACTGAAGAAGCTTCTCTCTGAGGACGGTGCTTTATGGGGATCCAGCTATCCCTTCAAAGGCCTTGAACGGTTGAGCGATTTTTATCACCAGGCGCAAATCGCCATGCGCTATGCCAAGCAGGTCGGCCAGCCCTATGGAAACACCTTTGGTTGCGCACTGCCTTATATGACCAACGCCATCCGCGAAAGTGAGTACGGAGAGTATATGCTTCATCCCGATGTAGGCAGACTTCTCTCCATCGATCTGGCAGAGGGGACAGAGCATGCCCGCACACTGTTGAATTATCTCCTCTCCGGCTGCAATTACACAGACACCGCCCAGAAGCTGGGCGTACACCGCAACACGGTCATCTATCGGATCGAAAAAATATCCCACCTGATGCTTACAGATTTGAACGACGCCGCAAACCAAAAGCTCCTAATCTTTTCCTGTCTTGCTATGGAAAGCTCCTTTCCCACAAGGCAGGACAAAAAGGTCTGACGACATCGCTGGGAGCCCTTCTCGCCGTTCTTTCATGCTTCCTTCCACCGTTATAGTCTGCACAGCACATTATCACCGCCGATGGCAAACGGTATGCATCACCCCCGGATAGACCGCCTTTCTTATAGTTCTAAAAAAGCCCTTGAAAGCTCAGAGCTTTCAAGGGCTTTAACGCTGTGCGCGAGTCTGGCGGAATCGACATATCACACAATATCCATGGCGGCGAACATTCCGTCCCTGGTGGCCTGCAAAATCC
>JAJPYE010000026.1 GCA_021205095.1 Oscillospiraceae bacterium
TTATATTCCTGCCCTGGGAGGCGTTTACCTGCGCATCCGCCATGATAACGGCCCTGTGGCGCATGGGATTCAGCCACCGGCATATGCTCCAGTGGATACCGGCGGCCCAGTCGGAGGGCCTGAAAAAATGGCCCGCCGCCATGTGGTTTTCCGTGGCGGGGGGACTGGCCCTGATGCTTTTCGCCCCCGGCCCGGCGGGGAAGGCCAGCGGGGTGGTGTGGCTGTGCGCGCCCCTGTTCGCCTATCTCACCGGCCAGCCCCAAAAGCCCCAAAACGACCTGACCGGGGCCGACCGAGCCTTTCTGCAAAACAGCGTCCAGGCCATCTGGGGCTACTTCGCCCAGTATTGCAATCGGGAAAACCACTGGCTGCCCCCGGATAACGTGCAGGTGCAGCCCCCCAAGGGGGCGGCCCGGCGCACCTCCCCCACCAACATTGGCATGGCCCTGGCCTCCGCCCTGGCGGCGGCGGAGCTGGGTCTGGCCCCGGAGACGGAGGCCATGGCCCTGATTGAAAGAATTATGTCAACTATCGAGCGGCTGCCCAAGTGGCGGGGCCACCTGTATAACTGGTACGACACCGGCACCTGCGCTCCCTTGCAGCCGGCCTATGTTTCCACCGTGGACAGCGGGAACCTGTGCGCCAGCCTTGTCTGCCTGTCCCACGGCCTGAAGGCTCATGGCCGCCCGGATTTGGCGGAGCGGGCGGGAGTCCTGGCGGCGAACATGGAGCTGGGGGCGCTGTATGACGAAAAGCGGCGGCTGTTCCGCATTGGCATCGACCCGGCGTCGGAGACCGTTTCTCCCGGCCACTATGACCTGATGGCCTCGGAGGCAAGGCTTACAAGCTATCTGGCCTGCGCCAGAGGGGAGGTTCCCCTTCGTCACTGGCAGGCCCTGAGCCGGGCGCGGCTGTCCCTGGACGGATGGCGGGGCCTGGCGAGCTGGTCGGGGTCTATGTTTGAGTATTTAATGCCGGAGCTGTTTCTGCCGCTGATAAACGGCTCCATGCTGTGGGAGACCGGGCGCTTTTGCCTTTACGCCCAGCGGCGGCGGGGGGCGCGGGCGGACGCCCCCTGGGGCAATTCGGAGAGCGCCTTTTTCTCCCTGGACGCGGGGATGGACTACCGCTATAAGGCCCACGGAACGGAGGCCCTGGCCCTGCGCCGGGATATGGACGGGGAGCTGGTCGTCGCCCCTTATGCCAGCTTCCTGGCCCTGTGCGTCCACCCCAAGGCGGCGGTGAAGAACCTGCGCCGCCTGAAGCGGATGGGTATGTATGGGGAGTTCGGCTTTTACGAGGCCCTGGACATGACCCCTGGCCGCACAGGGAAGAAGGGGGAGCCGGTGGCCTGCTTTATGAGCCATCACCTGGGCATGAGCCTTTGCGCGGCGGCCAACTGTCTGGCCGGAGGCGTTATGCGGAAGTACTTCATGGCGGAGCCTGCCTGCGCCGCCTTCCGGCCCCTGCTGGCGGAACGGGTACCCCTGGGCGGGGCCGTGCTGCGCCGGGACAGAAGCCCTGTGACCCGCCCGCCGGAGAGCCGCCAGGAGCGGCCCGTGTTCACCTGGGAGGGCCGGGGAGCCGACCCCCATGCCCCTGCCTGGATGCCCCTTTCCAACGGGGTCTATTCCCTGCGGGTGTGCGACGACGGGCAGTGCCTGGCCCAGACCGCCGGACTTCTCATGTACAGGCCGGAGGGGCTGGCCCTTTCCGTGGACGGCGTCCCCTTAAACCCCTCCCGGCAGGCGGCGGTATTCCGCCCCTGGCGGTATGAGGCCGGAGCCGTCACCTTCACGGCCCGGCAGGGAGACAAAATTATGTCAACTACCATGGCGGCGGCCTCCGGGGAGTGCGGAGAGCTGCGCCGCGTCACCGGGCCGAGCGGCGGAGTTTTGGAGATCCGCTTTGAGCCGGTGCTGGCCAGGGAGTCGGACTATGCCGCCCATCCTGCCTTCTGGCGGCTGGGATTAGAGGTGCTGGGTCGCTCCGGGTCGGTGCTGGTGCGGCGGCTGGCCCGCGGCAGTCTGCCGGAGGTATGGCTTTGCATGACGGCCACCATGGAACTGAAAATCGCGAAGGGAGCCGGATGGCAGATGACCGACGCCGTCATCCTCCGGGCCACGCTGCCGGAGGGCGGCTGCGGGGCGCTGGCGCTGTGCTTTGGCCGCAGCCGGGAGGAGGCTATGGCCGGGGCGCGGCGGATCCTGGCCGGAGGCGGCGCGGATATGGCCGCATCCATGGCGGCCCTTCTGGGCATGGGAGCGGAGGGCATCGGGGCGGCCTTCGCCCTCTGCGGGAGCATATGCGCCCCCCGCGTCCGGGCGGATGAGGACTGCACCCGCGAGGCGCTGTGGAAGCAGGGACTCAGCGGCGACCTGCCCATTTTATACGTCCGGGCGGACAAGGAGCTGGACGAGGCCCGCCGGATGGTAAAGCGCCACGCCCTGCTGGCCGCCTGCGGCGTTAAGGCGGATTTGGTGATAGACACCGGGGAGGAAGGGGCCTACCTCCGCCCCAATATGGAGGCCCTGCGCCGGTATTTGGAAAAATACGGCCTGGCCGGGTTTGAGGGCGTCAAGGGCGGCGTCCACTTTGCCGGAGGCGAGACCGTGGTCGCGTCGGCGCTGCTGCCCGCCCCCAAGCGGGAGCGGGAGAGCGTGCGTCTGCCCGCCCTGCGCCCGGCGGCGGAGCGGGGGGAGGCCGCGCCGGACATTTCTTATCTCACCGGGGGTGCGGCGGCCTTCAATACCCCGCCCCTGCCCCCAAGGGCCTGGTGCAATGTGATCTCCAACGGGGCCTTCGGCTTTCTGGCCTCGGACTGCGGCGTGGGCTTTATGTGGCGGGAAAACGCCAGGGAATGTCCCGTGAACCCGTGGAAAAACGACCCCACGGCCACTCAGGGCGGGGAGACCCTGGAGCTTGTCGCCGCCCAGGGGCGGCGGAGCCTGTTCGCCGACGGTCAGACCCCCTGCCGGGTGATACACGGCTTCGGCTGGAGCCGCTGGGAGCGGGAGGGGTGCGCCGTCACCGCCTTCGTCCCGGCGGGATATAAGGCCCGCGTTTTGCTGATAGAGGGCGGGGAGCAGGCGTATATCGGCTGGCATCTGCCCCTGGCCCTTGCGCCGGAGGCCATAGATGCCCCCTGTACCATCACCGGCTTTGAGGAGGGCTGCCTCACGGCGGAAAATCCCCGGAGCCTTTATCCCAACGACATCTTCCGCGCGGCCTTCAGCGCCAAGCTATCCGGCTTCACCGGGGATGAGGCCGCCTGGCTGGAGGGCCGTCTCACCGGCGTCACCGGGGCCGGGCTGCGGCCCTGCTTCGGGGCGCTGTGGAAGGGGGGCGGCGTCAGCGCCGTGGCCTGCGGCTATGAAAGCGCGGACACCCTGAAAGCCCTGGCGAACCCAGACCGGGCGGCCCAGGAGCTTCTGCGGGTGCGGGACGGCTGGCGCACCACCCTGGGCCGGGTGCGCGTGAAGACCCCGGACGAGGACTTAAACCGCCTGATGAACGGCTGGGCGGCCTATCAGGCCCTGTCCTGCCGGGTGCTGGGCCGAACCAGCATTTACCAGAGCGGCGGGGCCTACGGCTTCCGGGATCAGCTCCAGGATGTGGTGAACCTGCTGGTCATCGACCCGGCCTGGGCCAGGGAGCATATCGTCCGCTGCTGCGCCCGCCAGTTCCGGGAGGGGGACGTGCTGCACTGGTGGCATGAGACCCCGGCGGGGCCGAAGGGGGTTCGCACCCGCTGCTCAGACGATCTGCTGTGGCTGCCCTGGGCGCTGTGCGAGTATACGGAAAAGACCGGCGACCAGGCCCTCTGCCAGCGAAAGGCCCCCTGGCTGGAGGGAACGGCTCTCCGCCCGGAGGAGTCGGACAGGTACTTCACCCCCGTCCTCACGGGGACGGAGGGAACCGTCCTGGAACACGCCGTCCGGGCCATGGACTGCGTCCTGGGCCGGGGCGCAGGCCCCCACGGGCTGCTGCTCACCGGCTCCGGGGACTGGAACGACGGCATGGATAAGGTGGGCGGCGAGAGCGTGTGGCTGACCTGGTTTTTTGTCCACACTGCCGGACGCATGGCGGAGCTTATGAAAAAGCAGGGCCGGAAGGATTCCGAACCATACGCCCAGGCCGCCGCGAAATACGCCCAGGCGGCAGACCACGCCTGGGACGGGAGCTGGTACCTCCGGGGCTGGTGGCAGGACGGCGCGCCCCTGGGGACTGTGGGTTCCCCCGCCTGCGCCATCGACTCCATCGCCCAGAGCTGGGCCGCCTTCTGCCCCCAGGCGGAGCGGGGGCGGGTACGCACGGCGCTGATGAACTGCGTGGAGCGGCTGTACGACCCGGCCCACGGCATTACCAGGCTGTTCGCCCCGCCCTTCGGGGACGAGGGGCGCGACCCCGGCTATATCCGGGCCTGTGGCCCCGGCTTCCGGGAAAACGGTGGCCAGTATACCCACGGGGCGCTGTGGCTGGCCTCCGCCCTCCTGCGGGAGGGCTTCACCGAGGAGGGCAGCGCCATCCTCCTGAACGCCATGCCGTCCCGGCACCCCGCCGCCCAGTGGCAGGCGGAGCCGTATGTCCTGGCGGCGGACGTCTCCGCAAACGCCGATCACTACGCCCAGGCCAACTGGAGCTGGTACACCGGCGCGGCGGGCTGGTTCTTCCGGGTGGTGCTGGAGGATCTGCTGGGAATTCATTTAAATAATGGCCGCCTGACCGTAAGCCCCAGGCTCCCCGCCGGATGGGAGGGCTACGAGGCCGACGTCTGCGGACGGCATATCAAGGTGTGGTGCGGCAAGGTCACAATCACATGAAACCGAGAACAATTCTGCCGGAAGGTTTTCCGGCAGAATTGTTATATATTGCTTGCGGTCGCTTGCGTTTGCTGGCAAAATGGAGTATAATAAGAAAAAACGATAAAGGAGATGCTTCTCATGGCAAACACAACCGCCGTTTATGCAAGAATAGATACAGAGCTGAAAGAGAACGCGGAGGGGATCCTTGCCCAGCTTGGCATCACGCCGTCCAGCGCAATCCAAATGCTTTACAGTCAAATCGTCCTTCGCGGCGGGATGCCCTTCGACCTGCGCCTGCCGTCCAGAAAGCCACTGGCCGTTGGCGCAATGACAAGGGAACAGCTAGATACAGAGCTTGAAAAGGGCATCGCGTCCGCTGCGTCCGGCAGAACATACACCGCAGACGAGGTGGATGAGGAGCTGCGCAGGAGGTACGGCATATGACCGGGCGCTACAAGGTCGTCTATTCTCCGGCGGCGTTAGACGACCTTGACGCCATATACTCCTATATTGCCTATGAGCTTGCGGCTGAACCGACCGCACGGAATCAGGTGAACCGCATACGAAAGGAAATCCGTTCTCTGGACGTATTCCCCGGACGCTATGCAAAAGCCGACTGGGAGCCTTGGGCGTCTGCCGGAGTACACAAGGTTTCTGTTGACAACTTTGTTGTATATTACCTTATTGATTCAGATACAGAGATGGTGACGGTAATCCGTATTTTTTATGGCGGTCGAGATGTGGAAAGCATCATAGATTCAGAGAAACCGTGAACGCCTCAAAGCGGCGTTATGCCAAATATTTCCGCGCAAATGAAACAGGGTCTGTCTTCCGTGGGGAGGGCGGGCCCGTTTTCTATACTTTTTAGGGCAATTTCAACAAAAGTTTTATTGACGCAAAATATTGACTTATCATTCAATGGAGTTTATAATGAATAGAATGAAAGGTTGAATGTTGTTTTGTAAACAAGGCAAAACATTTTTTTGCGCGCGTAAACCCCGGAATAATCATTCCGCGGTAAAAAATAAAGTGAATGTTTTAAGGAGGACAATCAGGTATGTGTAAGCGGTTGATAAGCCTGCTGCTTGCAGTGGTGATGGTGCTGTCCCTGGCGGGACTGTCCACAGCCTTCGCGGTGGAAGTGGACGACGGCAACGAAGTAACCACTACGGCGGAAACAACGGATCAGACTCAAACGGAAAACCCGGAGGAAACGGGAACCGGCGAAGATGAGGAACCCGCCGAGGAGGCGGAGACCAACGGGGACGAGGAACCCGCCGAGGAGCCGGAGACCGACGAGGACGAGGAACCCGCCGGAGAGCCGGGAACCGGCGACGCCGAGGAACCCGTCGAGGAGACGGGAACCGACGAGGACGAGGAACCTGCCGAGGAGACCACGACGCCCGACGAGTCCGAAGCTGCCATTGCAAGCCTGACCGCCGTAGCGGAGGAGGAATTGGAGGAGACTGAGGAAGAATCCATCGGCGTGGCGAATGAGCTGACCTGTGAAACGGAAGAGTATACCGTCACCGCTTCCTATGAGAAAGATGCGGGGCTTCCCGAAGGTGCGGAGCTGACCGTCGTGGAGTACGACGTGGATTCCGCTGAATATCAAAGCTATTATACACAGATCGCAGAGATATACGGCTGGGAGGAGGACAACACCGAGAACGTCCGCATATTTGACATCAGCCTTTCTGTGGACGGCGAGGAGACCGAACCCGAAGCCGCGGTGGAGGTGTCCATCACCTTCGCAGAGCAGGAGAATGTTTCAGATTATACGGTCATTCACTTCGCCGGAGAGGCAGAGGAGCCGGAGGATGTGGGAGCAGAGACTGCCGCCGAGGACGGCGAGCAGACAATCTCCTTCTCCGTGGAGAGCTTTTCGGCCATCGCAACGATAGCGGAGGAAGAGAAGATAAACAAGACGCTGACGGTGGATGCCAATGCTGATGAGGTCACGGGGCAGTCTTATAAAACTATCCAGGCGGCAATCAACTATATCTGTGACACCTATTACGACCAAAAAACCGACTATACTTATACTGATGGTAAGCTAGATACAGTGGGCGACAACTGGTATCTACAGGCTCAATATGGTACCACCTGGAAGTACAGAGAATACCCGGAGGAAATGTCCGGGTGGACGATTACAGTTGAAAGCGGTACCTATTCTCAGTTTTCTATCTATGAAGGCTTGGATGGTATTACAATAAAGGCCGCAGATGGTGCAGGTGTAACTATCAACACCTGGACAGGTACGACAAACGACGAAATCATCAGCACCTATGCGACAAAGAACGCAAGTTACTACAGGCAATACACTGTAACGGTGGCTACTAGGAATATTACCATAGATGGCATAGACTTTACTGTTGGCACGGCTTGTGAAACAACAGGAGGGGCAACTTGGTGTAGGGCTGCTATTACAAGCACCAGTGGAACTACTGGAACTGACAATACGGGACTGGCCGTTAGAAACTGCAACTTTAAAAATCTCGGCGAACAGGGTTGCGGATCGGTTTATTTGACTGGTGAGATTGTTTGGAACATGGGCATAGTTGTCGGCTTTGATAGTGCAGTTATCGAGAATTGTACATTCGATAAGTTTGGTAATGCTGGAATCTATATTTGTGGAGACAATCGGATTGTGGATGATGCTGGAGTAATTATCAGAAACAACATTTTCACAAACTGTGATTATGCGTTTAACTGCTACTACGGCGGAAACAGTTCGAACAATGGAACGCCGAAGGGAGAGAGTACTGGTACAGTATACTTTATCAATAATACAGTGACTGGCACAAAGGATCTTCGTTCGAAGGTTTGTGTTTTGGATCAGTATGTTGCGGGTTCTGTCGGTAGTTTTGTGATTTCAGGCAATAATTTCAGTTATACTATGGTTGTCGTTGAAAATATGGATGAAAGCCCCTGCACGGTCAACGATGTGCTTGCGGAGAACACTTGGAGCAACGGCAGCTTTTATGTAGAAGCAGATGCTTATTATTGGGATAACGCATATCAGGGAACTTTGACTGTGGATATTCCTGATTATGTTTATTATGAATCTCCAGAGAGCGACGTCGGATACTGGGCGCTGAATGTTGAAAAACTTGAGGCCTACAGCAGCAGCACAAATACAGAGTTTGTGCGCCAGGTGATTGATGCGGCAAATACAACAGGTTCTCACACACTGTCGATCACGTTTGATGATGACGGCGATTTGGTTGACACCATTACGGCGCTCAAGGACTGCATCTACTGGGTTTCCATTGAGACCACCAGCGTCACTGTGACCAAGACCTGGGACGACGCAGACGACCAGGACGGCAAGCGGCCTGAGAGCGTCACCGTGACCCTGGTGAAAAACGGCGAGGCCACGGAGCAGACCGTTACCCTGAACGCTGAGAACAACTGGACGGCCAGCTTCACTGCTCTGGATGAGTACACGAGCGGGGAGAAGAACGTCTATACCGTCCAGGAGGCGGCCACAGAGGGCTATACCAGCGTCGTGACCGGGGACGCGGCCACGGGCTTTGTGATCACCAACACCCACACCCCGACGGTGACGCCTCCCCCGGAGGAGACCGAGACGCCGGAGGAGTCCACAACGCCGACGGAGACCGAAACCCCGGAGGAGTCCACAACGCCTACAGAGACCGAGACACCGACCGAGACTGAGACGCCCACGGAGTCCGCAACACCCACTGACCCGGACGCGACCGCCTCAACCGTGGTGATCACCCCTGTTCCCACGACCACGGCCACTTCCCCGGATACGGGAGACGACAGCAACGCCCTGCTGTGGCTGGTTCTGCTGCTCCTGTGCGCCGGCGGCGCTGCGGCAGTGCTGGTGGTAAGGAAACGGAAAGACCAGTAATGGCGGAATCCGGCGACTATGAAAAGCTTCTGACCGATTTGCAGGCAGTTCGCGCCGCGCTGGCCCGCACCGACCCCGCCTCGGCGGAGTCGGTGGCGGAGGCCGCGGAGCTGATACCCGCCCTGGCCCACCGCGTTGTCGAGCTGGAAGAGAAGCTGGCCGCCGTGGAGGATCGGAAAGAGTGGCGCAAGGAGCGCCAGCACGAGGGCATCGTGGCCGCCCAGGATCGGGGCGTGACCTTTGGACGTCCCCTCAAGGCCCTGCCGGACGACTATGAAGAGGTGAAAAACCTCTGGTTCACCCGGCAAATATCCTCCCGCGAGGGAGCCAGAAGACTGGGCATCAGCCAGGACACCTTTCTCCGCTGGTGCCGGACAAGATAAATCAATCCCCCTCGCCGGAAAAGGCGAGGGGGATTTTTACAGTATGCGCGGCTGGTTGCAGCGGACACAGAGCGCGCAAGACAGAAAAATCTGCCGGAGTTTTTCCGGCAGATTTTTATTTCAGCGTAAAGTCCTGTTTCAAAATCTGGATCCAGTCGCGCCGACCGTGGAGAAAGCGGATCACATGAACCCTTTTGTCCGCCTCGGATACGACATAAAACGCAAGATAACCCTGAATCACGATAAAACGAACGCCCCAGGAGGAAAGAATAGGGTCGTCAACAGGAGGGTTTCTTTTCGGAAAATCGGCCAGAGAATCAATGTCCTCTCTGGCCTTCACCAGCAGGCGGAAGGCGGCGTCCGGATTTAAAAGCGTGAATCGGATATAGCTGGCGGCGTCGTCCATATCCTGCAAGGCCCGGTTTGTTATGCGGATGCTGTAGCTCATGCCTGATATTTCCGCGTGAGTTCGTCCATCGCCTCCGGGAAGGGCTGTGTCCGTCCAGCGGCCACATCGTCCAAACCCTCCTGGAGAAGCCCATAAAGCTCCAGGCGGCCTGTGAGCCGCTCATAGGTTTCAACGCTCATTACTGCCAGATCCCCCTGGCCGTTCTTCGTGATGAAGACGGGTTCATGGTAAGTGTGGCAAAAGGTTGAAATCTCATTGTAGTTGTTTCTCAGGTCTGTGCTTGATTTGATGGTAGGCATAGATGCACCTCCTGTGGATAAAGAAATTATACCCGAATTTCTTTAGTGTGTCAAGACGGCGAGCTGATATTACACAGACTGTTCTGTGTCCGCCGCCGGGTTTTGAATATTTTACAATCTTGACATTTTCAGCGGTGGTTCAATGTGTTATAATAACGGCAGGACGTTATTATAATTGGATTATAATCATCTTGCTCCTGCCCTTCGGGCGGAACCGCAAGACATGATACAACATGATATAATAAACTACAAGTAAGCTTAAAGCGGGCGGGACGGCTGCGACGGGTTCCGCCGTGCGGGAGGAGATACTATGCAGCGAACGCGCAAGGAAATCCTGCCGGGCGTATACCTGACGGGTTTGCAAACGGATAAATTCAAAACGGGGCTTATCACCATCAGCTTTCTGACCCGGCTGAACCGGGAGAACGCGGCCATGAACGCGCTGATTCCCAGCGTTTTGCGCCGGGGGACGGCGCGGCACCCGGATATGGACGCCCTGGCCGCCCGGCTGGACGGGCTTTATGGGGCGCGGCTGGAGCCGATCGTCCGCAAGCTGGGGGAGATCCAGTGCGTGGGCTTCTGGGCCGATTTCGTGGACGGGGCCTATTTGCCGGAAAATGCCGGGGCGGATCAGTTGGAGCAGATGACGGAGCTGCTGGGAGAGGTAATCCTGGCCCCCAACACCAGGGGCGGCCTGCTGCGGCCTGAATATGTGGAGGGGGAAAAGGAAAAGCTTTTAGAGTGTATCCGCGGTCGCGTCAACGATAAAATCGAATACAGCCGCTATCGGCTGACGGAGCTGATGTGCGCGACGGAAGCATACGGCGTGGACACCCTGGGAACGGAGGATACGGCGGAGAATATCCGCTATGAGACCCTGACCCGGCGGTATAAGGCCCTGCTGGCCACGTCCCCGGTGGAGATTTTCTATTGTGGCCGGGAGGACTTCGACCGGGTGGCCCAGGCCATGAGGCGCGCGCTGGACGCCCTGCCCCGCGGGGAGATCGATTACGACATGGGTACGGACATCCGCATGAACGCCCTGGAGGATCATGTGCGGGTGTATACGGAGACCATGGACGTGGGCCAGGGAAAGCTGGCCATCGGCTATCGGCTGGGTTCCTGCATGGAGGAGCCGGATATGGCTGCCATCCATGTGATGAACGGGGTGTTCGGCGGGGGCGTGTCCTCCAAGCTCTTCATGAACGTGCGGGAGCGGCTTCACCTGTGCTACTTCGCCAGCTCCGGGGTGGACGTGCATAAGGGCCTGATGTATGTCATCAGCGGCATCGACCCGCAAAATTACGAGACCGCCCTGGGAGAAATCAACCGTCAGCTCCAGGATATGCGGGACGGAAACATTACGGAGGAGGAGCTGTCCTCCGCCAAGCTTACCCTTGTCAGCGACCTGAAAAGCGTGACGGAAAGCGCCGCCCAGATGGAGGGCTTTTGGCTGGGCCAGAATCTGCGGGGCCTGGACTACGGGCCGGAGGAGCTGGCAGCCCTGGTGGAGATGGTGACGCGGGAGGATGTGGTAAACGTGGCCTCCGGCATCGAGTGCGACATGGTGTATTTCCTGCGGGACGAGGAGGACGAGCATGAATAAGACAGAATATGCCTCCCTCGGCGAGGTATTATATACGGGAACGCTTCCCAACGGCCTGCAAATCCGCGTGCTGCCAAAGCCGGGGTTCAGCCGCCGCTTCGCGGTGTTCGCCACGAATTACGGCGGGGCCGACCGGCGCTTCGTTCTGAACGGGCAGACGGTGGATACCCCGGCGGGCGTGGCGCATTATCTGGAACACAAGATGTTCGACACCCCGGAGGGGGACGCCCTGATGAAGATGAGCGCCACCGGGGCCAATCCCAACGCCTTCACCTCCACGTCCATGACCGCCTATCACTTCGATTGCACCCAGCGGTTTGAGGAAAATCTGAAAACCCTGCTGTCCTTTGTGTCGGTTCCCTATTTCACGGAGGAGAGCGTGGAAAAGGAGCGGGGCATCATCGGCCAGGAGATCCGTATGTGCGAGGATGGCCCGGATTATGCCATATATATGGATCTGATGCGGCTGCTGTTCGCCGACGGCCCCCTGCGGGATTCCGTGGCGGGAACGGTGGAATCCATCCAGCATATCACGCCCCAGGTGCTGTATGACTGCCATAAGGTGTTTTATCACCCCTGCAATATGGCGCTGTGTGTGGTGGGGGACGTAGACCCGGAGCAGGTGGAGCGCCTGGCCGGGGAGATCCTGACCGCAGAGACCGCCGTGCCGCCTGGCCGGGATTACGGCCCGGAGGAGGGCCTGGAGCCGACCGAGCTTTATCACGAGCGGGTCATGGAGGTCTCCGCGCCCCAGTTTCTGGCGGGGCTGAAGCTTGGCCCTCACGGGCGGGGGCCGGAGGAGCTGCGGGATCGGCTGACCGGGGCGCTGGCGCTGCGGTGCCTGTGCGGGCGCAGCTCGCCCCTGTATCTGCGGCTGTATGCTGAGGGGCTGCTGAACGATACCTTTGATTACAGCATCGAGCAGGCCGCCGGGCAGAGCATCCTGTCCCTGGGCGGCGAGAGCCGGAGCTGGCAGACCGTGTTGGAGGAGCTGAACGGGGAACTGGAGCGCGTTGATGCCGGGGGGCTTGACGAGGAGCTGTTCCAGCGGCAGAAACGGGCCTCCATCGGCGGTCATGTCCGGGCGCTGAATAATTTCTACTCCATGGCGGTCGGCCAGGCGGAGGGCTGCTTCGTGGGATACCAGCCCCTGGACATAACGTCTGTGCTGAACACCATCACCTGTCAGGATGTTTCCGGCTGGCTGACAGATCATCTGGCCGGGCGGCCTATGGCCGTGTCCGTCATTAAACCGAAGGAGGACTGAACTGCTATGTCATCAGCGTCAATTTCCTTCCCCTTTCTGGGGGACTGGTCCATAAACCCATCCAATTCCTTTGTGCTGTTCGGGCATACCTTCTATTGGTATGGGGTCATCATCGCCTGCGGTTTTTTGCTGGCGGTGGCCTATTGCTTTCATCGGTGCCGGGAATTTGGCATCAGCCAGGACGACCTGACGGACAATCTGCTGTTCGCCGTTCCCATCGCCATCATCGGCGCCAGGGCATACTATGTGCTGTTTAACCTGGATAACTATCACTCCTTCTGGGACGCCTGCAAGATCTGGGAGGGCGGCCTCGCCATTTACGGCGGCGTCATCGCGGCGGTGATCACCGTGCTGGTGGTCTGCCGGGTGAAGAAAATCTCCCCGCTGGCGGTACTGGACACGGTCAGCTTCGGCCTTCTCATCGGCCAGAGCATAGGCCGCTGGGGAAACTTCATGAACCGGGAGGCCTATGGCTATGAGACGGATGCCTTCTGCCGCATGGGGCTGACCCTGAACGGGGAGACCATCTATGTCCATCCCACCTTCCTGTATGAATCCCTGTGGAACGCCGTGGGCTTTGTGCTGCTGCACGTTCTGTCCAAAAAGACCAAGCGGAAATTCGACGGGCAGTATTTTCTGTATTATCTGGCCTGGTACGGCCTGGGCCGCTCCTGGATAGAGGGCCTGCGGACGGATTCGCTTTACATAGGCGGTACCGGCATCCGCGTTTCACAGCTTCTGGCTATTATGACCTTCCTGGCCTCGGTGATTATCCTGGTGGTCGTACTCCGTTCCGGGCGCTGCAAGCCGGAAAACCTGTGGGTGAATAAGGTGTCCCTGGCTGCTGCCGGGGAGGCGGAGACTGCCGAGGCGGAGGCTCCCGTGCAGGAGACCGAGCCGTCCACGCCGGGTACAAACGTCATTCAGGAGATGGAGGACATTGTCTTTGGCGAGCAGGAGGATGAGGAGCTGCCGGAGCAGGAGAATGATGGAGAGCAGGAATCGTAAAAGGGGACGGCCCCTATCAAAGACGAAGGTTTTTAGCGACAAAATCACTATAAGGAGGCTTATGTTCATGTCCGATTCTAATGATTTCAAGGGAAAAGCCGGCACGTTTGCGTCCAGAGCAGCCGGGATGGCGAGGGGCCTTGCGGCCCGCACCAAGCAGCTTGGCCGGGCGGCCAAGCTGAACATGGACATTGCCAGCGAGAAGGACGCCATCCGCCGAACCTATGAGGAGATGGGGCGGCTGTATTATGAAAATCACCGGGACGCGCCGGAGGGCCTGCTGGCCCATGCCTGTCAGTCTATCGACGCCTCTATGGCCGCTATCGCCGCCATGGAGGAGGAGATCGAACAGCTCCGGGAGAAGGGCGAGGAGACGCCTGCGGAGGATTTCCAGACCGTTGTAGACCAGACGGAGGCCGAGGCTGTCAGCCAGGAGCCGGAGGAGGAGTCCGAGGAGCCTGACATCGAGGTGGAGATCGAGATCGATCCGTCCTCCGATGCGTCCGGCGAGGGCCTGGAGATTGAGATCGAAGTTCCCGCTGAAGAGGAGCCTGCCGAGGAGGAACCCGTCGAGGAATCCGCCGGGGAAGAGTTTCTCGGAGAAGAATCCGCCGAAGAGGAACCTGCCGAAGAGGAGTTTTTCGAAGAGGAGTTCGTTGAGGAAGCACCGACCGAAGAGCCTGCTGTGGAGGAGGAGTTTGTCCCGCAGGAGGAAGACGCCGCCGAGGAGCCTTTCGGGGAGGAGGCTCCCGAAGAAATCCCCGCCGAGGACGAGCCGGTGGAACCGGCCATTGAGGAATGAAGCCTTTTCGCTCCCCTGTCGGACAGACAGGGGAGCAAGCTCTGATTCAGTTATAAAACCCATACGGTGTGGGATACTATAACAAAGAAACAGCGGAGGTATGCGTGATGAATTATCATAAGGAATTTGCGCCCACGGAGACCATGCTGGAGAGCATGGATATGTATTGGCGGGCGGCAAATTATCTGTCCGCAGGACAGCTTTATCTGCTGGACGACCCGCTGCTGCGGCGGCCATTGCAGGAGACTGACTTCAAAAAGAAAATCGTGGGTCACTGGGGTACCGTTCCCGGCCAGAACTTCATATACACCCATCTGAACCGGGTCATCCGGGCTTACGACCTGGACATGATTTATCTCTCCGGCCCCGGCCACGGGGGCAACGCCATGGTGGCCCAGGACTGGCTGGACGGCAGCTATACAGAGGTATACCCCAACATCACCCAGGACGAGGAGGGCATGGCGAAGCTGTTCCGCCAGTTTTCCTTCCCCGGCGGCATCCCATCCCATGTGGCCCCGGAAACCCCCGGTTCCATCCATGAGGGAGGCGAGCTGGGCTATTCCCTGGCCCACGCCTTTGGCGCGGTGGCGGATAACCCCGGCCTGATCGCCGCCTGCGTGGTGGGAGACGGGGAGGCGGAGACCGGCCCCCTGGCAACCTGCTGGCATCTCAATAAATTCACCGACCCCCGCACCGACGGGGCGGTGCTGCCCATTCTGCATCTGAACGGCTATAAAATCGCAAACCCCACTGTGCTGTCCCGCATCTCCCACGAGGAGCTGGAGCAGTTCTTCCGGGGCTGCGGCTGGACGCCCCTTTTTGTGGAGGGGGACGACCCCGCCCAAATGCACCGGGCCATGGCGGAGACCCTGGACACGGCCATCGAGTCCATCCTGACTGCCCAGGAGCGGGCGCGCCGGAACGGGGACGGCAGCCGTGTGCGCTGGCCTATGATCGTGCTGCGCACGCCGAAGGGCTGGACAGGCCCGGCGGTGGTGGACGGCCAGCAGGTTGAGGGAACCTTCCGGGCCCATCAGGTACCCATCCCGGCGGACACGCCGGAGCATCTGGCCCAGATTGAGAGCTGGCTCCGCTCCTACAGGCCGGAGGAGCTGTTCGACGACAGCGGCGCGCCCATCCAGCGGCTGAGGGATCTGCCCCCCAAGGGCAATGCCCGCATGGGGGCGAACCCCCACGCAAACGGCGGTCTGCTGCTGCACGATTTGCGCCTGCCGGATTTCCGGGACTACGGCGCGGAGGTTCCCGCCCCCGGCGCGGTGGAGGGGGAGGATATGCGGTACCTGGGCGCCTTCGTCCGGGACATCTTCGCCCTGAACCGGGAGAGCCGGAACTTCCGGGTATTCGGCCCGGATGAGACCATGTCCAACCGCCTGGGCGCGGCCTTCGAGGAGACGGGCCGGGACTGGAACGCGGACATCATCGACGGGGACGAGTACCTTTCCCAGGATGGGCGCATCATGGATTCCATGCTGTCCGAGCACGTCTGCGAGGGTATGCTGGAGGGGTACCTGCTCACGGGCCGTCACGGCTTTTTCAACTCCTACGAGGCGTTTATCCGCATTGTGGACAGCATGGTCTCCCAGCACGCCAAGTGGCTGAAGGTCTGCCATCAGCTCCCCTGGCGGCAGAAAATCGCCAGCCTGAACTTCGTCCTGGCCTCCAACGTCTGGCAGCAGGATCATAACGGCTTCACCCATCAGGATCCCGGCTTTTTGGATCATGTGGCCAACAAAAAAGCGGACGTGGTGCGGCTGTATCTGCCCCCGGACGGAAACTGCTTGCTGTCCGTGTTCGACCACTGTATACGGAGCAGAGATTATGTAAACGTAATCGTGGCCTCCAAGCACCCCCGGCCCCAGTGGCTCACCATGGAGCGGGCGGTGAAGCACTGCACAGAGGGCATCGGCATCTGGCAGTGGGCCTCCACCGACGCGGGGCAGGAGCCGGACATCATCATGGCCTGCTGCGGGGAGACGCCCACCCTGGAGACCCTGGCCGCGGTCACCATTTTGCACAACGCCTTCCCGGAGCTGAAAATCCGGGTGGTGAACGTGGTGGATCTAATGCGCCTGCAATCCGACACCCAGCACCCCCACGGCCTGTCCGACCGGGATTATGATATGCTGTTCACCACCGACCGGCCTATCGTGTTTGCCTTCCACGGCTATCCCAGCCTGATACACGAGCTGACCTACCGCCGGAAGAACAAGCACCTCCACGTCCGGGGTTATATCGAGGAGGGTACCATCACCACCCCCTTTGATATGCGGGTGCTGAATAACATTGACCGCTTCCACCTTGTGCTGACCGCCCTGCAAAACCTGGACTGCCTCGGAAACCGCAGCGCGGCCCTGGCCCAGCAGATGAAGGATAAGCTGGTGGAGCATCGGCAGTATATCTCAAAGCATGGGATAGATATGCCGGAGATTATTGACTGGAAATGGCAGGCGCTGACTTAACAGACAAACTGGAATGAACGAGGTAAACAGATATGGACTGGCTTGAAATCTCCATTGACGCCCACGGGGAGCCGGAGGCGGTGTGCGACACTCTGACCGGCCTGGGGGCGGAGGGCTTTGTCATTCAGGACGAGGCGGACTTTCACAGCTTTCTGGAAAACAACACCCAATACTGGGACTTCGTGGACGACGACCTGGCCCAGTCCTTTTCCGGCGCCAGCCGGGTGAAGCTGTGGCTTTCCGACGACGAGGAGGGCCGGGCCATGATCGCCCAGATGGAAAAGCTGGGTCTGGCCCCCGCCGTGCGCCAGGTCTCCGACGCAGATTGGGAGAACAACTGGCGGGACTATTACCGCCCCATCGAGATTGGGGAGCGGCTGGTGATCGTCCCCCAGTGGCAGGAATATGACGGCGACCGCACCCCGGTGCTGCTTGACCCCGGCCTGCTCTTCGGCACGGGAGATCATCCCACCACCAAGCTGTGTCTGACCGCCGTGGAGCGGTACGCTGTCCCCGGCTGCCGGGTGCTGGATCTGGGCTGCGGCAGCGGGATATTGGGCATCGCCGCCGCCGTGCTGGGGGCCGGGCCTGTGACGGCGGCGGACGTGGACGAAAAGGCCCCGGACATCGTCCGTTCTAACGCCGCCTTAAACGGCGTGGAGGGCGCCTTCACGATTTATGTGGGGGACGTGGTGGCAAGCGGACGCCTGCGGCAGAAGCTGGGAACAGGCTTCGGCCTGGTGCTGGCGAACATCGTGGCGGATGTGATCATTCCCCTGGCCCCCTTCGTCCCGGCGCTTCTGGCGTCGGACGGGGTGTTCGTCTGCTCCGGCATCATCGACGGAAGGGAGGAGGACACTGCCGCCGCCCTGACCGAAGCGGGGCTTCAAATACAGGAGCATCGGCAGGAGCAGGAATGGCACTGCTTCATCTGCACAAAGGAGAACGACCAATGAAAATCAAGGAACAATACGTCCTGCGCTACGACATGGACGAGATTTACATCGCGGAAAAGACCACGGAGGGGCTGCGGGACATCTGTCCCATCAGCGAGACCGCCGCCATGGCCTGGGAGGGCCTGGAGCGGGGCATGGAGAAAAAGGAGCTGGCCCGCCGCATAACCGACGAGTTTTCCGGCGCGGAGCTGGCTCAAGTAGAGCAGGACTTGGACGCCCTGATCGTCCAGCTTGCGCAGCTTGGGTACATAGAGGAATAAAGAATTTCCAAATGAAAACCGCCGCCCAACCGGGCGGCGGTTTCGCTGTTTTATTGGTTCTCGTTTATCGTGGGTTTTGTTATTCCGCCATGGCCTTCAGGTTTTCCAGCAGCGGGTTCAAAACCCCAACGGCGGCCTTGGCATTTGAACAGGGGAAAGGAAGCTGGAGACCGTCGGTGGATTGAAGGACAAGGTAGATCCCATCCACGGTGAAGGAATCTATATCCTCCAAAAGCACCTCTGTAGTCTGATTGGATAGGCGAAGCACCATGCCGGAGGAGACCAGCAGGAAGCCGCTTTTGGCGCTACCCATCACTGTGGCGTCGAACAGGGCATAGATTTGATTCGGCTCCAGGCCATTCCCATAGGTGCGAAGGGCATTTTTCATTTTCTTGTCGGGGATGCCTGTGAACGCGGTGAAAAGGTCTTTGGGCTGGTATTTCTCCATCAGGCAGGTAATGTATTCAGCCAAAGTCATCGCGTCCTCGCCCGCGTCTTCCTCTTCCTCTTCGCTTTCCTGAGACTGTTTCAGGAGATAAGCTGAAATGACTGCGGCAGCATCCTCCATGGGCCTGTCCTCCCATTCAGGGGAAAGGATGTCCAGCATATCCTCCCTCACGGACTGGGCAAGGCCCTCCATATAGACATCTGAGTTAGGCTCTATTTGATCCAGTTGCGCCCGGTATTCGCTGACAGTCAGACCTGAAAAATCCAGAATTGTAAAAAATGACTCAGGTATGAAATCGCCGACAATGGAGGGGCAATGCTTTTTGCCAAGCTCGTAAGCCGGTCGCATGGCCGCCGCCCTTTCCGGCCAGCGAGGCATGTTCTGGTCGGGCTGGCACATATCTGAAGCTATGTCTGCATATACCCGTGCGCAGTGCATCAAGGCGGTCAGGCCGCAGTTTTCCCCGCGGGTTTGCCGGGCCAGTTCCTCTGCCTGAATGGCCTCTGCTACACAGTCTTCCACCCGCTCTTCCTGTATAAGGAAGAAAAAGCGATTCATATAGCAGTAGGTAAAGTGAATATTTCCCTCCCCGTAAAGTTCCTTGGTCAGAGCCAGATGCTCCAGGGTCAGGTTGTCCAGGCGATCCGCCTCCTCCGGGGAGAAGGATTCCTGTTCCATAAGGGCTGATACCTCGCTGTTCATTGACCTCCAGCGGGCCACTTTCTCTGATGGTTCCCTGGCAGCCTTTGCGGCACTTTCGGCCTTGCTGTCATGGGCGGGGCAACGGCTGTCCCACAGGGCTTTTTCCTCCGGCTGTTGCTTGTCATCGTATATATCTGCGATATTTTTTGCTGCTCGCTCGGCATAAGTTGTCTCCCCAGCGGCGGTGAACCGCTCCCACGCCCGTTTGCCGATGGGCAGATAATCCAGCCAGTTCAGGGTATTCATACATACCATATGGTAATTCCACAGCGCGGCGTCCAGCACGGCCATATTGTCCCTGTCCAGCAGGGCGTTTACTGCCGCCTCCAGCCGGAGGAGGGCTTTTTCTCCCTGGCCGGCATAAAACAAACCGTAGGCGTCCAGCGCCTCCGTCCAGAGCGACAGAATGCCATTGGGGCGGGTCTCCTGCGCCCACTGACGTATGGGGCCGAGGATGGCAAAAAAGGTTTCCGTTTCCAGACTGAAAGCAAAGACATCAAGCTGCGCGTCAAGCTCCTCCAGTACCCAGGCGATACACGCCTCCTCTGATTCCATCCCGGCCAGGTGCAGGCGGACGTATTCCTCCGGGTTGTTTTCCAGGGTGATGACCGGGGCGGCGCTCTTTTCCTTTTTCTCCGTTTCCTCTTTATTCGTTCCCAGCAGGGCCTGGCGGATGGCGGGCGGGCAGTGTTGCTTCAGTGTTTCTCCCACCTGGCGCAGCAGATGATAGGTCTCCCCGTCCTCCGTCAGTACGAAGGAGAAGCCGCACAGCTTGTCATACAGGACGGGGGAGAGAGGCACCCCGGCGGCGGCAGCGGCGTCAAGGGCCTGAGCGCGCGTCCACTGCCCCAGACAGGCCAGCAGGTAGAACACATTCTTTTCCTCGTCGGACATATACCGCACGACCCGTTCGTGGAGGGCGGCGGGGGCCGTCCCGTCGGGAAGCGTTCCCTCCCGCCGGTACTGCTCCACATACAAATCCAGGCTGACGGGCAGACCGCCGCTCAGCTCCCATATCTGCCGCCGGGCGGCGGCTTCGTTCACGCCGGAGGCAGCGAGAAATTCCTCTGAATCTGTCTGGCTGAGCGTACCCAGCAGATACTGCCGCAGTACCCCGTCCCACTGGGGGCCGTCCAGCTCCGGCCATTTCAGCCGCTCCCGGCCTCCAATGACCCATATAATCCCCGGTATGCGCTGGATAAGCCCGCCGGAACCGCGAAGCCACAGGTCGTTTTGCAGCGGATCGCCCACGGCGGCCAGCTCATTCACCAGCTTTTCATAGGTGTCCAGACACAGAACAAAGGGTTCGCGCTCTCCCTTCAGATTATCCCGCATATCCGATGCGAAGTATATGGGAAGCTGATCCCGCAGCAGGCGCATATCCATGGTTTCCATCCGGCGCAAAAGCTGCTTCCGCTCCCCGAACTGATTGCGGACCAGGGATACTCCCTGGTCTACCAGCTTCAGGATGCCCGCCACAGCACTGGCGCCCGGAATGATGTCCGCCGCATCGCACAGCATGGACAGTAACGGGCTGTCGCTGACCAGGGCCTTGGCCTCCCGCTGCTCCGCATCCTCCCCCATGCGGATGAGAAAGGTATAATAGGCCACCTCGAACAGGGGAAACTGGAACCCCCAGCTGTCCTCCAGCCGTTTTTTCAGCAGGGCCATGACCCGATACGGCTCCCGCCGCTCCACAAAGTCGAAGTCCAGCGCCCCATATTTTGCCGCCGGACGCCGCCCCTTCAGCTCCTTTATAAGCCTGGCGCTCAGAGTGGATTTGCCCACGCCGCCTACGCCGTAATAGCACAGCACCACCGGCTCCTCCATAGACTTCTCCGCCGTCTCATAGGCGTCCCAGAAAACCCGCCTCGGCTCTATTCGGTCAACGAACAGAGTCTCCGCCCCCTGAGGACTTTCAAAATCGTCCAGGATAAATTTCATTTCCGCGCCTCCCTGCAGTTCATGTTGAGGTTATTATAACAAATCGTGGGATATTGTACAAGTGATAAAGCCCCGGCCAACCAGTATAAGAAGGTTGAGACCGGGCAGCGATGGAGAAGAAAATGGGTACGCGGAATTCCCTTGTGCGCCTAATGTTAGCTTACTGTCTGGTTGTTTTAAGGGATGTCGGCATGATCATTCTCATTCCAGGATTTTACTAACATTTTACGCCCGCCCTGTGGCGGGCTTTACGTTTTTTCTGGCAGAATAGAGGCGTCCCATCGGGGACAAAATTATTTTGGAGGAATATCAGAGATTATGAAAAAAGCGATCTCCCTTTTGCTGGCCTTTGTGCTGCTGCTGGGCCTGATGGCCGGATGCAGCAACGCCAGCGTCGAAACCCAGACGGAGTCTGCCTCTGCCACGGCTGCGGCCACCGCCGCCCTGGTGGCGGAGAGTCTTTCCGTTTCATCCGAAGACGTGACCGACGACACCGCTGAGACCACCGTTCCCAAGTATGTGTTCCTGTTCATCGGCGACGGCATGAGTTATCCCCAGATTCAGGCCACCGCCGACTATCTGGGCGCCCTGGACGATGAGGACTACTTCCAGGCCGAACCCAGCCTGGACGACAACGAGGGCGCGACCCTGGACGGCCCGGAGTATCTGAACTTCATGAACTTTGAAGCCGCCGGCTCCGCTGTGACCTACGACTCCAACAGCTTCTGCCCGGACTCCGCCTCCACTGCCACGTCCATCTCCACTGGCAACAAGACCTATTCCGGCACCATCAACATGGATGAGACTGGCACCGTGGCCTACACCACTATTGCCGAGCAGCTCCGGGACATGGGCTATGACATCGGCATCGTCACCTCCGTGAACCTGAACCATGCCACCCCCGCCGCCTTCTACGCCCATCAGGCCAGCCGTTCCAGCTATTATGAGATTGGCCTGGAGCTGATTGCCTCCGATTTCGAGTACTTCGCCGGCGGCGGCCTGCTGAAATACACCGGCTCCGACGGAGACCAGGAGAGCCTGTACGACCTTGCTGCCGAGGCCGGTTACACCGTGGTCATGACCCAGGAGGAGGCCGAGGCCATTACCTCCGACGACGAGAAGGTCATCATCATCGACGAGAACCTGGCCGATTCCGACGCCATGGCCTATGAGCTTGACCGCACCGACGATATGTGGTCTCTGGCCGACATGGTGAAGAAGGGCATCGAGGTGCTGGACGAGGAAAACGGCTTCTTCATGATGTGCGAGGGCGGCAAGATAGACTGGGCCTGCCACGCCAATGACGCCGCCTCCACCATCAACGACACCATCGCCTTTGCCGAGGCCGTGCAGGTGGCCATCGACTTCGCCGCCGAGCATCCCGACGAGACTCTTATCATCGTCACCGGCGACCACGAGACCGGCGGCCTGACCATTGGCTTCGCCGGCACGGACTACGACACCTACATCACCCTGCTCCAGAACCAGACTATCTCCTTCGCCAAGTATGACAGCGACTATGTCGCCGCCTACAAGGAAAACCAGACCTCCTTTGAGGACGTGCTGGCCGACATCGAGACATTGTTTGGCCTCAAGACCGAGGGCGACGAGGACGACAAGCTTGTGCTGACCGACTATGAGCTGAGCGAGCTGGAGGCCGCTTATGAAAAGAGCATCAACGGCACGGCAGCCAGCGAGTACGAGCAGGAGGAATACGTCCTCTACGGCACCTATGAGCCGCTCACCGTCACCATCACCCACATCATCAACAACAAGTCCGGCATAAGCTTCACCTCCTACAGCCACACCGGCCTGCCCGTGGCCGTATTCGCCGATGGCGTGGGAGCCGACCTGTTCAATGGGTATTATGACAACACGGAAATCTACTATAAGCTCGCTGGTCTGCTTGGCATCGAGTAAGAGAGGATACTGAAAATGAAAAAAATTCTTTCCCTTCTTCTGGGACTTTCCCTGGTGCTGGGGTGCAGCGCCGGCGCCTTCGCAAGCTCTGAGGAGCCGGAGGAAGCCGTCTCCCTCAGCGACTGGGCGGACGACCTCTATGAGCCGGACACCACCGTGGCCCTGCCCGCCACCATCGTCTGGCCCGCCGACGAGACGGCGGAGGCCGTCGCCACTGCGGACGTGCGGCCCAACACCATGATCGTCTCCATCGACGCAGAGCTGAATGTCTCCACCCTGGACGGCGAGACTATCTCCGACGACCTGACCGCCTATCTCACCGCCACTAAGAACACCGCCCTGACCGCCTTCTATCTGAGCGACGGGGAGACCGCCTCCGCCTTTTCCGACTTCTGCGCGGAAAATGAGGTGAACGACGTCATCGTCATTGCCAGCGCGGAGAACGCTTATCTGGTGCAGACCGTCTGCACCGCCAACACCGGGGTCATCGGGGCCATCGACTTCACGGACGCGGGCCTTGATACCAGCACCGAATCCCTTTACAGCGTCGTGACCACCACCAACTCCGCCCACTGCAAGATTGCCATTCTGCCGGAGGATGTGGCCGATTATGATTCCATCGACTACCTGCACGGCATGGTCATCTCCGTCTGGGTGGAGACAGAGGCCACCGATGAGGCCATCTACACCACCCTGACCAATGGGGCCAACGGCATCGTCTGCGCGGACTATCAGGCCGTGAACGACGCCCTGGAATCCTTCGACGACGTGACCACCCTTCTGCGCCACACCCTCATTTCCGGCCACCGGGGTCTGCCCAGCGAATATGTGGAAAACACCATCCGGGGCACCCAGGCCGCCATTGACGCGGGCGCGGACGTGGTGGAGTGCGACATCCAGCTCAGCGCCGACGGGGAGATATTCATTCTCCACGACGATGACGCCGCCCGTCTGTTCGACCGGGAGGACATCACCGACATCGAGGCCCTGACCATGGACGAGATCCGCGCCCTGGCTTTCGACATGACCGACGACACGGCGGAGAACGCCCCCAACTCCGTTCTCAACTCCAACAACACCAACCGCACCACCGCGAACCGGGAGGACACCGTGCTGGATTACGACGCGGACGAGGATTACATTCCCACCCTGCGGGAGTATCTGGAGGCCCTGGGCGATGAGGACGTTATCTTCTTCATCGAGATCAAGACCGAGAACCCCGACATCGTGGAGCCGTTCAAGGCCCTCTGCGAGGAGATGGGCGTGATGGACAAGGTGGTGGTCATCACCTTCCAGGACGGTTGGTGCAACAATGGCTATGAATACTACTCCATCGACAGCGACGTGCTGGCCGAAATGCAGCGCGTCTGGCCGGAGTGCTCCCTGGGCTACCTGGGCTATGACGGCGGCTCCAACGCCGACCTGACCGCCATCATCGAGGAAAACGACGGGGCCGTGGGCGAGGCCGTGGGAACCCTGCTGACCCAGCTCAACGTATACAACAGCACCTATCACAACTCCCACAACGCCATGAGCTATGAGGTCATCAGCGCCGCCCGTCACCGGGGCCTGCTGGCAAACCCCTGGACGTATAACACCGAGACCGCCTTTGCCACCGGGTATCTGACCGGCATCTACTCTCTGACCACCAACTTCTCCACCTGGGCTACCGACCTGCCCGTGCAGATTCAGGTGGAGGACGCCACCGTCAGCGCCGACGGCGGGGAGATAAGCTTCTCCGTTATCGCCCAGAACGGCGAGACCATTGAAAATCCGAAGGGCATCTCCCTCGTGACCATCAGCGGCCCGGAGGTATCCTATGACGCCGAGACCGGCGCCGTCACCGCCGATGGAACCGGCGAGGCCCTGGTCATGGTTCGCATGGACTGCGAGCTGGACGTGAACGGCTATGACCTGGAGGCCGAGGGCATTGATACCGCCTACGCCATCTACTCCAACCCCTTCACTATTACCGTCACCGAGTAATCGGTACCTTTTCTGGGGCAGTATCAAAACCGTTGGTTTTGATACTGCCTCCGTGTATACCAACTGGCCGGGTCTTTTGCCCCCTGGACTTCGTTGGGCCTCCTCAACGTACCCCATGGCCTGCATAATCCGACCGTCTTTTTTAAACAAACCGAACCTTCATTCTCCATATATCGGGCAGGAGGCCCGCACCATGAAAAAACGAATTTCCCGAATCAATATACGCTATAGTCTGCCGGTCTGGGTGTGTCTCGCCCTTATCGCCGTGCTGCTGGTCATCCCCACGGGGTACGAGGACCAGCTCCAATACACGGAGGCGGACCGCTGCCGCGCCCTGGTGCTGGAAACAGACGAGTCCGCCGTCATCGACACCGGCCTCGTCCGCTCCGGGGAGCAGCTTTGTACCCTGGAGCTTCTGGGCGGCAAATTCAAGGGCCAAATTGTCACCGGGGTGAATATGCTCAACGGCTCTCTTGAGCAGGACAAGCTCTTTTCCGCCGGGGACACGGCCATGGTGGTGGTCAGCTATTCCGGGGACACGGTGACGAACGTCACCATGTCCGACCATTACCGCCTGGGCTGGGAGCTGGTGCTGGCTCTGGCCTTCGTAGGGCTTCTTATCGCCTTCGCGGGCCGGACGGGAGTGCGGGCCATTCTCTCCTTCGTGCTGACCATCCTGGCCCTGTGGAAGCTGCTGATACCCCTGTATCTCAAGGGCTATAACCCCATCTGGGCGGGCCTTGCCTGGTGTCTGCTGCTGACCGTGCTTATCATCGCCCTGGATTACGGCTTTGACCGCCGGTGCGCCGCCGCCGTGGCCGGAGCCTTTCTGGGCATCGCCGTCACCTGTGCCCTGGGAGCGCTGTTTACGGATCTGTTCAAAATCCACGGGGCGGTCATGGCCTATTCGGAGAGCCTGCTGTATTCCGGGTATCAGGATTTGAGCCTGACCCAGATTTTCATGGCCTCCATCTTCATTGGGGCCTCTGGGGCGGTGATGGATTTGAGCGTGGACATCACCTCCGCCGTGTATGAGGTGGCGGAAAAGCGCCCTGACCTCTCCTGGCGGGAGGCCGCCCGCTCCGGCATGAACGTGGGCCGGGCCGCCATGGGCACCATGACCACCACCCTGCTACTGGCCTATTCCGGGGGCTATGTGGCCCTGCTCATGGTGTTCATGGCCCAGGGGACGCCGCTCTACAACATCTTCAACTATAAATATGTGGCCGCGGAGCTTCTCCACACCGTGGTCGGCTCCTTCGGCCTCGTCACCGTGGCCCCCTTCACGGCCCTGACCGCCGCCCTCTTTCTGGTGAAAAAAACACAGGGAGGACAAAAGCCCTCCCTGTGATGGGATCTGTTATTCGGAATCCCCGTTTCAGCGCAGGGGATTCGCCTTACCCGACGACCTCTGCGGCGTCCTCCCCGGCGGTAGCCTCCGTTTCGGTTTCCACCTCTGTAACGGCTTCCGTTTCTGCTTCAACCTCCGCCTCCGATTCCGCTTCGGTTTCGGTGGCGGTTTCTGTTTCCACCTCATCAGCGGCTTCATCCGTATCCGTCGCGGTTTCCGTGTCGGTCACGTCCTCGGTGGGTTCCGGCTCCTCCTCATCGTCGCCGCCGCCGAAAATACTGGTGAAGGCGTCGATAATTTTCTGGAAGAATTGGACGATTTTTTGTCCGAAGGTCAGGGCCTCCTGGGCGTATTCCTCGGCGGTGGCGAGAGTCTCCTGGAGGGCCTGCACCTTTTCCTGGAGCTGGGACACGTCTAGCTGCTCCAGGCTGCGGACAAGCTCTATGATTTTGTCCAGCAGATCCTGGTCGAGGGTATAGCCGTAGTCGTCGGCGATGGTCTCAATCTCCTCCTGAAGCTCCTCGTCCGTCATGTCCTCGGTCTCGTCCACAATCATTTTCACGTCGTTCACGATGGCGACGGCGGCTTCCTCGTCCTCCAGCTCGTCGGCCAGCTCTGCCGTCACCACCAGCTCATCGGCGGCGGCGGACTTGGCCTCCTCCTCCAGCTCCTCGCCGGTGATGTCCTCATAGGCCTTATAGATGCCGGTCAGGGCGGCAGTGCCGGACACGGAATAGGGTGCGCCTACCATGACCTCCGCGTCATAGATACCGGCGGTGGTCATGGCGGAGCGATACATATCCTCCGTACACCAGCTAATGTTATTGGTGGTGACGGTCAGACCTGCGTCCTCCTCCAGGATTTTAATGTACACACAGGAGATGCTCCGGGTGCCGATCACGCTGTCGGACACAATGCCCTCCAGATAGGTGCGCTCCTCTGCATTGGTAACGGTCAGCTCCGTTACGGAACCCCGCAGCAGACCGAACTGGGCGTATACAGTCAGGATCTGATCCTCTGTCAGATCGGCGCCGATGACAACGCGTTCCTCCCCGGCGTCTACGGCCAGGGCGGCGGGTGCGGCCATCGCCGTCAGCATACACAGGGCCAGCGCCAGACTTATCAGCTTCTTGCAGCGCTTCATAAAAAAGCGTCACTCCTTTCCTAATTGTCCGGCCCAGGCAGCCAGCACCTCCGCCTTCCGGCGGCAGGCGTCCCGCTCCTTGTCGCGGGCCAGGATATAGACCTTGATCTTCGGCTCCGTCCCGGAGGGGCGGATGATAAGATTCACGTCGTTTGCCAGCTCGAAATACAGCACGTTCGACCCGGAAAGCTCCGTCCGGCCCACAGGGCCAAGCTCCGGCACGGTGATGGTGCCGTCCTTGTAGTCCCGAAGGCGGACGATGCGATGCCCGCCCAGGTCGGTGGGCGTATGCTCCCGCATATTGGCCATCAGGGCGGCCATGCGCTCCGGCCCGTCCACCCCGGCCATATAGATGTTCACAGTGCGTTCCTCAAAGCAGCCGTATTTTTCGTACAGGGCGTCCAACGCGTCCAGCAGGGTCATGCCCTTGGCGTCGTAATGGGCGGCCATCTCTGCGATCATCATGCTGGCGGTGACGGCGTCCTTGTCCCGGACGTAGTCTCCCAGCATATAGCCGTAGCTCTCCTCAAAGGCCAGAATATATTCGTAGCTGCCCTGGGCCTTATACTGGGCCAGCTTTTCCGCCATGAATTTGAAGCCGGTGAAGGTCTCCTCAAAGTGGACGCCGTTGGCCTCGCAGATGGTGCGGGTCATGGAGGTGGACACGATGGTGGAGAGGATGGCGGCGTTTTTCGGCAGCGTCCCGGCGGCCCGCCGTGCGGTGATGATGTAGTCCGCCAGCAGCGCGCCCATCTGGTTTCCCGTGATGGTGTGGTATTCCCCGTCCCGGCCACGGGCCATCACGCCCACCCGATCGGAGTCCGGGTCAGTGCCGATGATCAGGGTGCTGTTTACCTTCTTTGCCAGATCCACGGCCAGATAGAACCCTTCCGGGTTTTCCGGGTTGGGGCTTTCCACGGTGGGGAAGTTCCCGTCCAGCACCATCTGTTCCGGCACGGGGTGAATGTGCTTGACGCCCAGACGCTTCAGTGCCTCCGGCACCAGGGCGTGGCCCGCCCCGTGGAAGGGGGTATAGACAATCTGAAGCCGGTCAGCCGCCTGGCGGACGCAGTCCCTGTCGATGGCCTGGGTCAGCACGCTCTGCAAAAACAGCTCGTCCGTCTCTGCGCCTATGTATTCGATGAGGCCGTCCTTCAGCGCCTCCTTGAAGGGCATGGTGGAAACGCCGGTGAAGATGTCCGTCTCCGCCATGCCTCTGGCTACCGCCTCCGCGTGCTGGGGAGGAAGCTGGGCGCCGTCAGACCAATAGACCTTATAGCCGTTATATTCCTTGGGGTTGTGGCTCGCGGTGATGTTGATGCCAGCCGTGGCCCCGTAGTGGATGACGGCGAAGGACAGCTCCGGTGTGGGACGCAGCGCGTCGAACAGACGCACATGAACGCCGTTGGCCGCGCAGACGCAGGCCGCCTCAATGGCAAATTCCTGGCTGTGGTTCCGGCAGTCGTAGCAGATAACGACGCCCTTCCGCCGCGCCTCGTCCCCCTCCTTCGCCACAAGAACGGCAAAGGCCTGGGTGGCCCAGCGGATCACATGGACGTTCATCCGGGCAAGACCGGCCCCCATAACGCCCCGAAGACCGGCGGTGCCAAATTCCAGCGGAGCGCGGAAGCGGCTTTTTATCTCGTTATCATCGCCCCGTATGGCGTCCAGCTCCTGCCATTCCTCGTCAGAAAGGGAGGGACTGTCCAGCCACCGCTCATATTCACGCCTGTATTCCGTCATCGTCTGGTTCTCCTTTCATAAGCTCCTGGGCCTGGGCAAGGCTGCTCTTCGGCACATAGATGTCAATGCCGCTGCCGCTCATGCCAACGATAAGCTCCCCGAAGGCCCCATCCCCCGGCAAACGCCGGAAGCTGGGTATGCCATAGGCCTCCAGCATGGACTGCACCATCTGCGCCTCAAAATCCAGAGGGGAGCAGGTGGTCAGAAGCGCCGGTTCCTCCGGCTGTCCCTGACCGTCCTTCGGCCAGACATCGTATAGCTTGCCGTATTCATGGCGACCCCAAGCGCCCATATATCATACCCCTTTATGATGAAAAATCAAGATAATTTTTGGAAATTTTCAATTACAATGTGTTTAAAATTGTATTAAGATACCACGCTATTTGTGGTATTTGGCCCCGGCGGTGATGGACATAGCCCTGTAAAGCTGTTCCAGGAGCATAACGCGGGCCAGGTGATGGGGAAAGGTCATGTCCGACATGGAAAGCTTCCAGTCCGCGCGGGCCTTGGCTGCGGGGGGCAGACCCTCCGACCCGCCGATCAGAAGGCAGATCCGGCTGCGTCCCTGGTTTGCAAGCGTTTCCAGCCGGGCGGCCAGACCGGGACTGTCGGTCTTTTCCCCTTCGATGCAGAGGGCGATCACATAAGCTCCCTTGGGAATCTTTCCCACAATGTCTCCGTCCTCCGGCAGCTCAGTAATATCCAGGCGGCAGTAGGCGGTGAGACGCTTTTGATACTCCCGACAGGCGGCGATGTAGTATGGCTCCTTCAGCCGCCCCATGCAAAGGATGGTCAAATGCAGCATGGCGTGCCGTCCACCTCCAAACACCCCAGCTCCGGGGCCACGAAAAGCTGCACGTCGGTGTCCTCCAATCCCCGGCTGACCGTTTTCATGGCCAGGTCGGGCAGATTGTTCTGCCGGGAGAGGTGGCCCAGCACGATGCGCTCCGCGCCGCGGTGGGCCAGCACAGAGGCAAGCCATGTACATTCGGCGTTGGAAAGATGCCCCCGATCAGAGAGAATACGCCGTTTTAAATACGCGGGGTATGGCCCGCGGCGGAGCATATCCTCGTCGTGGTTTGCCTCGATCAGCGCGGTTTCCGCCCCGGAGAGGTAATCGAGCATTACGTCCGTCACGCAGCCGGTGTCGGTGGCCAGGGCGAAGGACTGTCCCTCCGCCTCCAGGCGATAGCCTGCGCTGGGCGCGTCGTGCGGGGTGGGGAAGGCGGTCGCGGTCAGACCGCCCAGAATTACAGGTCGCTCCATGGGAATGTCCTGTATATAAGCGTCGGCCCCTGGAACAGACTGACGCAGTGCCTCAGCCACAATCCCAGGGGCATAGACCGGCACGGGAAACTGCTTCAAAAGCACGGCAAGCCCCGCAATGTGATCTGAATGTTCATGTGTGATGAAAATGCCGTCCAGCCCGTCCGGGGTCAGGCCCTCGGCAGCCAGAGCGTTTTTTATCCGCCTGGCGGAGATGCCCGCGTCCAGCAAAACCCGTCGTCCCCCGCCCTGGAGCAGGGAGCAGTTCCCGGAAGACCCGCTGGCAAACACCGTCAGATGCATATTATATAACGGCCCAGCGGACGGGGCCTCTGGCGCTGGGTGTCTCCGGCTCGTCGATGCAGCGGATGTCCGCGCCCAGGGCCTGGAGCTTGCCCACAAGATTTTCATAGCCCCGCTCGATATAGAAGATGTCCTCGACCTTGGTGACGCCATGCGCCGCCAGTCCGGCCACCACCACGGCGGCCCCGGCCCGCAGGTCGCAGGCCTTCACGGTGGCCCCGGTCAGATGGCCGACGCCCTGGATAAAGGCGGCCTGATCCTCCACCTGGATCTGCGCGCCCATTTTTTTCAGCTCCGCTACATATTTATAACGGCTGTCCCATACGCCCTCCGTCACTACGCTGACGCCGGGGGCGCAGCATAATACCGCGCATATCTGGGGCTGCATATCTGTGGGGAAGCCGGGGTAGGGCATGGTCTTGACGTTCGTGTGGCGCAACATTCCCTCCCGGCTGACCAGGACGAAATCGTCCCCTTCCTCCACCTGAACGTTCATTTCCCGCAGCTTGGAGGAGATGCACTCCAAATGCTTGGGGATGACGTTCGCCACCTGAACGCTGCCCCCGCAGGCGGCCACGGCGGCCATATAGGTACCGGCCTCGATCTGGTCGGGAATCAGAGCATAGGTGCCGCCGTGGAGATGCTTCACGCCCCGGATCTTGATAACGTCTGTTCCCGCACCCCGGACGTCTGCGCCCATGGAGTTTAAGAAGTTTGCCAGGTCGACGATGTGAGGCTCCCTGGCCACGTTTTCAATGACAGTGCGGCCCTCCGCTGTGGCGGCGGCGATCATGATGTTCACCGTGGCGCCCACGGACACTTTATCTAAATAAATGGTCGTTCCCTTCAGACGGCCTGTTTTGGCTCTAGCGTTGATAAAGCCGCCGGAAACATCCACCTCTGCCCCCAGGGCCGTAAGCCCCTTGACGTGCTGGTCGATGGGCCGAACGCCGAAGTTGCAGCCGCCGGGCATGGTGCTGTAAGCCTCTCCAAAGCGACCGAGCATGGCCCCGATGAGGTAATAGCTGGCCCGAATACGCCGGGTCAGCTCCCACATTTCCTCCGGCAGATTGTCAATCTGTACGTTGGTACAGTCCAGCTCCATGGTGGAAGGGTTTATCATCTTCACCTTGGCGCCCATATAAGTCAGAATACGAAGCTGGGTATCCACATCGCTGATCTGCGGCAGATTTTCCAGCCGACACACGCCCCGCACCATCAGAGCAGCTGGGATGATTGCCACGGCGGCGTTTTTCGCCCCGGAAATCTCCACTCTGCCGTGAAGGGGTTGGCCTCCGTGTATTACATACTTTTCCATAAATTTCTCCACTTCCAGTTTTGGATAGGGATGCGCTGGCCGATCCCAGCGGCGTTTTGCCGCCTGGGACAGCGTCGGTCGCAAGTTGGGTCTGCGACCAATTAAAGAACATTGTACCACATACGTGGGAAAAAATCAAATTGTCCCCATAGCGCTGGCGGCGCGCAGGCCGCCGACTACGGTTTTCGCGTCCCGTATCTCCCCGGTGGCGATGCGGGAAAGAAGGGTATCCATCGGCCATTTTTCCACGTCCAGAAACTCGTTAGGGTCAGGATGGGCCGCGCCCTGATGCAGGCCGGTGGCGAGATAGATATACAGCGTCTCCGTGGAGAAGCCGGGGCTTGTGTATATCTGGCCCAGGAGCTGCCAGTTTTCCGCCTCCAGGCCGGTCTCCTCACTCAGCTCCCGCTTGGCGGCGGGGAAAGGCTCCTCGCCCGGCTCCAGCTTTCCGGCAGGCAGCTCCCACAGGTGTGTCTGAAAGGGATAGCGGTACTGCCGCACCATGGACACCAGCCCGGCCTCGTCCACCGCCGCGATGCACACGCCTCCCGGATGATGAACGACCTCCCGCATGGTCACGGCCCCGTTGGGGAGCTTTACCATATCTACGTCTACGTCCACGATAATGCCGCCGTATGTGTTCACATGGCGGACGGCTTTTTCTGTATAGTCCATGCTTTGCCTCATACTATAAATTACTGAAATTACACAGCCTACAGTATACCACGGCGCAGGGGAAATTACCACCATTTTATTCTGCTCGCCCTTTATCGCGGTTTTTGCCCTTGACAGCGGTGATATACTGTTATTACTGTCTCAAACCGTTTGCATAACAGAGGCAAATGGTGTATAATATACCTAAACCATAGAAGCGAGGTGAATCCCCATGCCGGCCAAGAGCGGCACAAAGCAGATTGCGGCAAACCGCAAGGCGTTCCACGATTATTTTGTCATGGAAAAATTCGAGGCCGGCATTGAGCTGACCGGGACGGAGGTCAAGTCCATCCGGGCCGGGACGGTGAATCTCAAGGACTGCTACGCCCAGGTGAAGGACGGGCAGCTTTGGGTCAAGGGGATGCACATAAGCCCCTATAAGCAGGGCAGCTACTTTAACGCCGACCCGGACAGGGATCGCCGCCTTCTCATGCACAAGCGGGAGATCAACCGCCTGGGTGGGCGGGTGAAGCAGGAGGGCCTGACATTGGTGCCTCTGAGCCTGTATTTCCGGGACAGCCTGGTGAAGGTGGAGCTGGGCCTCTGTAAGGGCAAAAAACTCTATGACAAGCGGGACGCGGCGGCGGAAAAGAGCGCCCGCCGCGAAATGGATCGCAAGCTGAAGGAGGCAAACGCATGAGCAATCCCATCGTTACCATCAAAATGTTCGACGGCGGCGTCATCAAGGCGGAGCTGTACCCGGACATCGCGCCCAACACGGTGAACAACTTCATCTCTCTGGTGAACGCGAAATTTTACGACGGCCTGATTTTCCACCGGGTTATTCCCGGCTTTATGATTCAGGGCGGCTGCCCGCAGGGCAACGGTACCGGCGGCCCCGGCTATCAGATCCCCGGCGAGTTTGCCGCCAACGGCTATCAGAACGACCTGCGCCACACCCGCGGCGTTCTCTCCATGGCCCGCGCCATGGATCCGGATTCCGCCGGGAGCCAGTTTTTCATCATGCACCAGGACGCGCCCCATCTGGATGGGCAGTACGCCGCCTTCGGCCAGGTGCTGGAGGGAATGGACGTGGTGGACAAAATCGCCGAGACCAAGACCGGCTGGGGGGATAAGCCCCTGACGCCGCAGATTATGAACAAGGTCACGGTGGATACCATGGGCGTGGATTATCCCGCGCCGAAGAAGTCTTAAGTTTACCAAAAAACCGCCCGGCTTGACAGTCGGGCCGGGCGGAAAATGGAAATATTCTCCTGGCATGGCCGGGGAAATATGAGATACAATATATGTTGTAATCCAGCAGAGCGTCATTGCCTGCCATAAACCTATGGGGCTGTAATGGTTTCGACGGGGGTGTGGGGGCGAGATAAGCGGGCGGATGACCCGGCCATCCTTAAAACCGGGAACTTTAAAAATTAACTGAGAACGATAATTTCGCTCTGGCCGCCGCTTGAGGCGAGCCCGTCCAGCCTAGGAGCGCTGCGGCCTAGGATCTGGGCGTGGATTAGCAGCGTCCGTGCGTGCGTGTTGCTTCGAGCGCACCATGAAAAAGAAGCTACCTGACCTGAAGGGCCTGCTGGCTAGCCCCCAGGAAAGGGAATCGCGCTGAAAGGCGCAAAAATAACCACCTGCGCCCGGAGAAGGTTTCGCTGAAATGCTTTCGGACAGGGGTTCGATTCCCCTCAGCTCCACCAAAATCGAGGATCAAAGGATTACCGATGATTCTCGATTTTTCCTTATTTTTCAATGGCTTGAAGGATTCAATTATCGCACCTGAAAGGCGATAAACAAACCTGAAAAGCGGGATCAAATTGCTAGTTTTGCTAGTAGTTTTGCTAGTAGTTCTGGCGCATTAGCTGTATTTTTATATCTTTCGATGAGAAGCAAGCGCGCTCTGTGATTCTGTGTGTGTGTGGCGAACCTGTTAGTAGCAAAATTTCATGTTAGTTAGCATAAAAGCGGCGGCCTCAAAAGAGACCGCCGCAAAGTTGTATTTAACTGGCGTTCGGGTTATCGTAGTAGAAACGCATTGAACCAGATATAGAAATACTGATACCTGATTATTTTTGCTTTTTCTTTTGAACTGGTGGAGTCTGGTTCAGCGGCCAACTGCATTGGGGGCAGTTTTTCATGCCGATGATGTTTTTGAAAATCGGGTAGCCGCATTTGGGGCATCGGCACCAGGTGCATACAATGATGAGCGCCAGCACGAGCAGCACCAGACTGACGACATACAGGGGGTCACGCCAGCCGGTATCCTTAAGGGCAAGGGAGGCGACGGTGATAATGATAATTCCTGCCGCAATCAGGCCCTCTGCAATGGCGCGGGCAATTTGAAATCTTGTTTTCATTGGTCGGTTTCCCTTTCCTCATAGCGCAGGTTCAGCGGGATTTGGGGGAGATTAAACTCCACCTTATAGGCGGCCTGACGTCCCTCCGGGGAATCTGCAAACCAGAAGTCCAGATAAACCACGTCCAGCCCGTCCGTCAGCATCTCGCGGAACACAAAATCATAATTCATGCGGCTTTCGGCGGCGAATTGCGCATAGGGGACGGTGCGGGGGATGATTTCCTCCACGCCCAGGGCTTCGACCTTTTCGGATAATTCCCGGACGCGGGCTTGGGGCGCTTTGATGGTTGCGTGTAGCTGAAGCATAGATGTCAGACCCCTTCCTGGTATTCAGTACTTGCGTTCATGCCCTTTATCATGCAATTTATGTGCCAATCAGCGCATTTCATCCAGAGGCAGCGTCAGAAGAAAATAATAGACCTCTGAGGGCTGAAGCTCCAGGGACAGCTGCCGGCATGCGGTGTCCAGAATACTGCTGACCTGCTGATAAAACGTATAGTTGTTGGTGATCAGATCCAAATCATCCTCAGGCATGGGCATGGCGTTTTCGTTGTTGAGCCGGTCGAACATGGCCGCAATATGGATATAGATGCGCACCTGCAAATCCGAGGACAGGGCCTGGGTGCAGAGCTTTCGTATCTCCGCCACCACGAAATCTGCCTGAACGGCCACCGCCTCCGGGTCGAGCGTGGGGGCGAAATAATTGATTCGCTGGGCGAGCTGCTCAAAGCGGATATGCAGCGGCAGGTCGTCATGAGACCAGTGAGCCTCTAAATCTGCGGACTTCCAGCCCTTGAGCAGCAGCGTGACACGGTTGATGCCCTCCTGACTGGTGATGTTTTCCATGGTCAGAAACGGCACGCCCTTGATTTTGGGATCCGTAAAGCCAATCACGAGCTTCAGGCGGCTGCCGAGCTTCTGGGCCATTTCATAGATGTTTTCCTTTAACCCGATGGGAATGATCTCCGCGTTCATGTATACTGCGGGAAATTGTAGGAGATACTCCCGGATCCGTCGGGCGCAGCCGGTGCCGGTAATGCAGCAGGTCAGAATGACGCTCTTGCCGCCCGCTGTCTCGTCTTCCTCAGCCACATACCGCAGGTAGCTGCCGGTCTGCCGGAGGATGCGAGTCATATATATCTGATAGGAGGCCAGGCTATTGCGGAAAATGGTGTCGATGTCGTCGTCCGTTGTGATGATGGATTTGCAAAGCTCCAGAGCCATAGCTGTGCTCATACCGGGAATGACCCGGCAGCGGATGCCTGCGTCGTTTTTCAGGTGCTGCTCGTAGTATTCGATATTTTCTGAATCGGTCAGCACGATAACGCCTTTGCCCTCGTCGGTCTGTTTTGCGAGTGCGCAAAGTTGACTCATTGCCTGTTCCGGGGAGAGGCCGAAGTAGACGTCTACAGCATGGGCGATTTTTGTGAGAAGCACCTGGTTTACAAAATCCGCGATGCTGGACGCGGTGGATTTTCCGTGGCCCATGATGATGAGGCCAACCATTTTCTTGTCATCCGCTTTTTCGTAAGTCTCCAGGAGCATGGCTATCACGGTGGCTTCATCGTCGGTTATCGTGACGTTAAGCGCCCGTTCCAGCATGGGGACGATTTTTTTCACAAAACGAAGCTTTTCGGTGTATGCCTCCGCAAGGGAGTTGATGTCGGGAATAGGATAGGCTTGATTTACCTGATTATGGAATTTAAGCTGCTGCAAAAACAGGGCCAGCGTCTCGTAAATAATCTCTGGATAGGTGCAGTTGAAGCGATTGGAAGCCAGTCGGATAAGCTCCTCCGCCGCGGCCCGCACTTTTGAGGTGACAGATTCAAAAATAGCAAACTGTTCCTGCGGCCCGGAGGACAGATTGGAAAAATTCCGAATCAGATCCATGGACACAAGATAACCGATTTCCTGGGGCGGCAGGTTTTCGCTGCTGTATTTGCCGATGCGCTCCTCGATGAAGCCATAGAGATCGCCGGCGGACTTGGTATCCTGGGCGGAGGCATCCTGTTCGGGGGAGATGATAAGGCTGTGCTGCTGGATCCAGTTGTCCAGATACTCCTCCACCTCCGGGTCGGATTCAGTGTTTTGCAGATTGCGGGAGAGGTTGCTGCTGCCAAATTCGATAAAGGGCGGTGGGCCTGATGGATTGCTGCGATAGTCCAGATAGCCTCTTGCGCAGCAGAGCTGGATCTCATTTTTCAGGTCGCCGATGTTGGCGTTGCTGTGGTATACAGCCAGAAGCCGCAGGGCATACGGGGAGATGCGAATGGGAAGATTTAGCCGCTGGGCCTCATTTTGAATAAAGTGCAGAACCAATGCGAGTCGCTCCTTGATGGGGCGCTCCTGGAGTGTGGGGATCTCGATGACCATAGGGATGCGGCGACGGAAGGTATTCAGAAGCGCCGCTTCCGGGTTTTCGGTCGTAGCGCCGATGACCATGAGGTTTGCGTATTTATCCTGGGAGCTGCCGAGGCTCCGATACATCCCGCGGTCGAGGAGCGTGAAAAGCATTTCCTGCCCAGTGGCAGGGAGACGGTGAATTTCGTCCAGAAAGAGAACGCCGCCGTCGGCCTCGCTGACAAGGCCAGGATGGTCGGTATCCGCCCCGGTGAACGCGCCGCGAATATAGCCAAACAGTTGGGACAGCAGAAACTGGGGATTTTCCGCGTATTCCGCGCAGTTGAATATGATGAAGGGCTTTTCCTTTGTGCCTGCCGGACGGTTTTGGTTCATGTAGCGCCAGATTTCTTCTGCCAGAAGAGTTTTGCCGACGCCGGATTCTCCTATCAGGAGCATATGCATTCCATTGGGAGGATAGGAGGCGCCGGCCTTGGCGAGCTGTATCTGTAAGGCCAGGCTGCCGGTAGCGCCGATGATGCGGTGAAAGGCAGGTTCCTCTATCGGCTCCTCCTGGCTGATGCTTTTGTCGGGAAGCGGCAGGCAGTAATGAATGGGACGGCTGCCCACCTTTCGAAGCATCTGGTCGGCGCAGAGGGAGTTTAGCGCCGCTGCCGCGTCGTTCTGCCAAATGCCCATACCCTCGGCAACCTGGCGGGCGGTCAGGCCGACGGCCTGCTCATCCTCTGACAGCTTTCCCAGGGTTTCGGAAACGTATTGCAAGGTTTGCTCTTTAACGCTCATGTGTATTGCCTTTCCCGTATGCGGCTTTCTGGAATATGAAGCTGCTCACGATATTTGGCGACTGTCCGGCGTGAGATGGGGATGCCCTCCTGACCGAGCAACTCGGCCAGTCTTTGGTCAGATAGCGCCCGCGTTTCGTTTTGAATCAGGGCGGCGATTTTTTGCTTGACTTCTACCGATGAGACGGCCCTGTCTGTGTCCAACGCATAGCCTGTAGAGAACATCCGTTTCAGTGGAACGACCCCCGCCCCAGTTTGAATATAGCGGTCGCTGACGCAGCGGGAAACAGTGGAAGGGTGTATATTCAGAGCCTCGGCGGCGGCTCGCATGGTGACAGGCTTCAATGCGCCGCCCAGAAAGTAGTCTGACTGGAGATGCAGAATATAGTGGAGCAGCCGCTCTACAGTGTTTTTTCGGATGGTCAGCTCCTGTATTAGATCCACGGCCTCCCGGTATTTTCGATGCAGATAGTATTCCGTGTCATTATCCAGCGCGTCCTGGGCCTGTATATACTGCAAAAGCCCGGCGTCGATGGAAAGAAGGTCGCAGCCGCTGTGGAAGGTGAAGTGCAGCTGCCCGTTTTCCGCTGTCACGGTGATTTCCGGCTGGATGTAATGCGTGACATAGCGGGAGGAAAATTCTGCGCCAGGGTATGGATTGAGCGAGGCGAGATGTTCCAGGTGACTGCGTACCTGCTGGGGCGTAGCCTTGCACTGGGCCGCTATTTTTTGATAGTTCCGGGAGGCCAGCAGGACTGGGTCAGTATGCAGAAGCCTGCGCAAAAGCGCTGGGTCGTATTTCGTCTGATTTGCCTGTAAAAGCAGACATTCTTCGAGATTTTCTGCGCCGACGCCTGTCGGGGAAAAGGTCTTTATCAGACGCAGCGCGGCTTCTACATCCTCGGCGGGCAGGCCCTCAAGTCTTGAAATCTCGGCGGAGGATTCCCGACAGTAGCCGTTGTCATCCAAATAGTCGATGAGCCGGTAGCCTGCCCGGCGAACGACGGGGCTTGCGGGGGACTGTCCCAGCTGGAGCCGCAGATGCTCCCGCAGGGATGAGAGTGTATCAGAAGCGGCAAACACAGGGGTCGGCTCTGCGGTCTTCTTCTCTCGGCGGCTCTGCCAGGATAGGAGAGAATCCGCAGCATATAATTGTGTGTGAATCTCCAGCTCACTGTGATATTCCAGGAAGGGATTTTCCAGGGACTGACGCTCCAGAAACTGTGAAAGGGCGGTATAGGACATGGGAAGAAGCTGGAGGCTTTTCATCATGACCGGGGCCATGACAGGCCGCTGTTCCTGTTTTTGTTTCGATGTTTGAGAAAAATAAAAATCCATCGAATGACCCGCCTTTGGCACAGTAATTGCATTTATTTTTGTAGAATCACGTCGAGTCAAGTATACCATTTGTATTATAAATGTCAAGTTTGTTTGCTAAAATTTGTGCAATTCATATAAAAATCTGCGTTATATCTATAAGTTTAAACAAAATGAGAAGGGAGTTGCCATGGAAGTTAGAAATGTAACCATTATCAATCCGACCGGTCTGCACGCGAGACCTGCCTCGGAATTTGTCAAAAAAGCTGCCAGCTTTAAATCTACCGTGATGGTAAAAAACCTTTCCACGGGGCGCAGTGTGAACGCCAAGTCTATCGTCATGCTGCTGACGCTGGCGTTGACGGAAGGCACGGAAATAGAAATCACCACGACGGGCGCAGATGAAGCGGAGGCGGCGGACACGTTGAAGGCGATGGTAGAGGGTGGTTTCGGTGAAGTCTGAAAGGGTTGCTGGCATCCCGGTATCGCGAGGCATCGGGATAGGGCCTGTGTTTTTGTTTCAGCCATACGAACCGAAGCGTTCTGAGAAAAAGGCTGAATCCGCGGCAGTGGAGGCCGAAGTGCTCGCGTCAGGCATGGCACAGGCGGAGGCGGAGCTTACGGCGCGCATTGAAAAATGCGAGGCTGGTTCCCCAGAGGCAGAAATTCTGGACGCACATATGGAGATCCTTCACGACCCATGTCTTGCGGAGGATATTCAGGCGCGCATTGACAGCGGCGTATGCTGCGCTGCTTCCGTCTGGGATGCATATCAGGCCATGATTGATATGCTGCTTGAGGTAGAAGACCCTGTGTTCCGGGGGCGGGCGACGGATATGGTGGATGTGAGAAATCGTTTGCTTCGCTGCTGTGAAGGTTTGCAGGAAACGGATTTTTCCGCCCTGCGGGAGCCAATCGTGCTGGTGGCCAATGAGCTGACGCCATCGGATACCATATCGCTCCCCAGAGATATGCTGGTAGCCATCGCTGCGGAGACGGGTACGAACACCTCTCATGCGGCCATATTGGCCCGCTCGTGGGGAATCCCCGCTGTTTTGGGCGTGCCAGGGCTTGTAGCGGCGGCGCAAAACCGGGAGGGTGCAATCGTTGACGCGGTGGATGGGGCAGTGATATTTGACCCGGATGAGGAGACCCTTGCCCTATATGCGGCCCGGCGGCAGAATATGAACGCGGAGGCTGCTGCGGATGCCGCTGCCGTCCGGCAGCCCGTCGTCACCACGGACGGAGTGGCTGTGGCCACGGAAATCAATGTGGGGAAGATAGAGGACATAGAAACAGACGCCGCCGGGTATGCCGACGGTGTGGGCCTGTTTCGTTCCGAATTCTTATTTATGCAGGCGGAGCAGCTGCCGGATGAGGAGGCACAGTACCGGGCGTATTCTAAGGTGCTGAAAGCCTTTGGAGAACGGCCTGTTATCCTGCGGACGCTGGATATTGGCGGGGATAAGGAGCTGAGCTATTTTTCCCTGCCTAAGGAGGAAAATCCGTTTTTAGGTCTGCGGGCTTTGCGGCTGTGCTTTGCCCATGAGGACATCTTCCGCACGCAGCTTCGGGCGGCGTGCAGAGCATCTGCCGAGGGGAACCTGTGGCTCATGTTCCCAATGGTGTCGAGCCTCGATGATTTCCGGCGGGCCAAGGCCATCCTGCGGGATGTGCAGAACGAGCTGGGGGCCGAAGGGATTTCCTGTGATCCGCAGATGAAGGTTGGCATTATGATCGAGACTCCCGCCATTGCCCTGATGGCGGAGGCTGCGGCGAGGGAAACCGATTTTGCCAGCATTGGCACCAACGACCTGTGTCAATACACCTGTGCCGCCGACCGCATGAACACCACGGTCGCGCCGTATAACGCGCCGGAAAATCCCGGTTTCCTGCGGCTTGTGGCTCAGATTGCCAGGGCCTATACCCAAGAGGGAAAGCCCCTGGGCGTTTGCGGAGAGCTTGCGGCGGATCCCAGGCTGGGGCCGGTGTTGGTGGGTATGGGGATTCGCTCCCTCAGCGTCAACGGTGCTTCCCTGGGGTCGGTGCGCCGAAACCTTTCCGGCAAGTCCTGCGCGGATATGGCCGCCCTGTCGGAGCAGGTGCTGGCCTGTACCACCATCCAGGATGTGAAAGACATACTGGGATAAAATTTATCTTTTTTTGTCGCATTGGCACGCTTTTTGCATATATTTTTATGAACGCAAAATGGGGGAGAAAGCTATGATAGTTGTTTTTGACAGAGACCATATCGTCCCGGAACTGCCAGGCATCGTGTTGCTGTCCCATGGGCCGTTTGCCGGAGCCTGCGTGGAATCCGTTGCCATGCTCCAGGGGGCGCAGGAGAACCTGGCTGCCTTTGGACTTGAGCCGGCGGATGAACTTGCGGACTATACCGCCGCTGTGCTGGACGCGGTGCGGGCATTTCCTGACGGCAGCATTATTATGGTGGATTTATACGGCGGCACGCCCTGTAACCAGATGATGCTGGCGGCGTTGAAGGAGGGGCTGGACTTACACATTATCAGCGGGTTTGGCCTTCCTATGGTGGTGGATGCCTGCTCCCTGCGGAGTGCGGAGCTTAAGGGCGACGAGCTGCTCGCGCAGATTGAGGAGATTGCCAAGGCCGGTATCATCAATGTTTCCGATATGATACATGGCAGAAACGCATAACATAAAATTATTTTTCAATTTTTTTCTTTGGGAGGATACTTGCTTATGAGAGAGCCCACGCTGATTCGTGTTGATTTTCGTTTGCTGCACGGAATGGTGGCGACAAAATGGGTGCGTTCCCTGAACATTGTGAATATTTATATCATAGACGACAGCGTCTATGCGGACGAGTTTCTGCGTCAGGTATTCGATTTGGCAAAGCCTGTGGGTACGAAGCTGGAGTTTTTCACCGTAGAGCAGGCTGCCGCCAAGTGGATGGATGGAGGCTTTGAGGAAGACCCCAAGGAGCCGTCCCTGGTGCTGATTAAAAATGTGGACAGCGCCAAGCGTCTTTACGACGCGGGGATGAAGTTCAGCAAGCTGCTGATTGGAAACTCCGAGCCTGACCGCAAGAAAAAGCAGAAGCATTTTAATAACGTATATTATTTCGACGATAATGATGCCCGCACCATCAACAGCATGGCCGATGCCGGCGTTGAAATCACGCTACAGGAGCAGGAGGGCACCAAATCAACTACCTGGGTAAGGTGAGAGAGAAATACTTTAGCAAGGTATGAGCCGTGTGAGTGAGAATGTGGGTACGGACATTCTGATTCATATACTACTCTAAAACGAGGAGGAGACACGTTTATGACAATTACAATCGTACAGGCATTGCTATTGGGATTCTACATCATGATAGTTTCTGCCATGGTTCCTGGTCCTGCGCTTTGGCACAATGCGCTGACCACCTCTCTTTGGGTCGGTCTGATAATGGGCGATATACCCGGCGCCATTATGATCGGCTCCACCCTGGCCCTGATTTACCTTGGCGCTACCGGCGCAGCCGGCGGCGTTGTGGTGCAGGATGAGGTGGCTGCCACCCTGGTGACGGTTCCGCTTGTTCTGGCAACAGGCCTGGACATCACCGCCGGCATCGCTATCGCGATTCCTGTTGGCCTTGTCTGCGCCCAGCTGAACAACCTTCAGGAGCTGGTTATGTCCATTCCTGCCCACATGGTTGACCGCTTCATCGAAAAAGGAAATGACAAGGGCATTGTGTTCTGCAACATTGCCATGCCTTACATCCTGCGTATCTTTGTCCGCTGGCTGCCTCTGAGCGCGCTCATCTTTGTGGGCGGCACCGTGGCCGAGGGCATTGCGGATGCAATTCCTGAGGTGCTGACCAATGCGCTGTCCGCTGTGGGCGGCGTGATGCCCTCCGTGGGTCTTGGCATTGTCATGTACACCATGGGCAACGCAATCTTCATCCCGTTCCTGATTGCGGGCTTCTTCCTGGTGGAATACACCGGGGTGTCCACCATCGGTGCCGGACTTGTAGGCGCGTTCCTCGCATTCCTGTATTATATATTCGTCACGAAGCCCAAGCGGGACGCGAATCCCGTCCCTGCCGCAGAGGCAGTGGAGGTGCAGCATATCCTGACGAAGAAGGATGTGAACAAAACCTTCTGGACATGGATTCTCTTCGGTATCAACTGCGAATCCTGGGAGCGTAAACTTGGCATAGGCTTTGGCTCCGCTCTGAAGCCCAGCCTGAAAAAGCTCTATCCCGATCCTGAGGATTACAAGGCGTCTCTGAATCGCGAGATGGAATTTTTCAACACCGAAAAATGCTTCGGCGCCTGCATTCCCGGCGTGGCTCTGGCTATGGAGGAGCAGAAGGCTCTGGGCGAGCCCATTACAGAGGACGCCATCCGCTCGGTCAAAACCGGTCTGATGGGCCCGTTCGCCGGCATTGGCGACTCTATCATGTGGGGGCCTGTCTACATCCTCTGCGTTGCCATGTGTGTTCCCGCCTGCGCCAGCACCGGCAGTTGGATCGCTGCGCTGATGCCCGTCATCGTCTTTGCGGCGGTGGGCATTGTTATCGCATGGTTCATGTTCCGGCTTGGTTATAACAGCGGCGCTAAGTCCGCCACAACCCTGCTGCAAAACGGCATGTTTGCGGATATTCTCCCGCTGCTGACCATTTTGGGTATGTTCATGATCGGCGCTCTGGGTGCAAGCTATGTCACCGTTACCACGCCGCTGGAGTTCTCCAGCGCCACGGGTCTGAGCTTCTCGCTCCAGGATACCCTCGACTCCATCGCGCCGGGCATCCTGTCTCTCTGCACGCTGTTCATCTCTTACTTCGTCACCAAGAAGTTCAAGAACTTCCTGTGGACGTGCCTGATTATGCTCGCTATTGGCCTCGTGCTGGGCCTGCTGGGCATCATCGTGTAATTTGGCCTGCGCATCAACCGAACAGGGCCGCTTTTTTAGCGGCCCTGTATGCTGAAAAGAGGCGAATGAATTGGAAACAAATCGAAAGACTGCTGAACGGATTGCGTTTTCCCCTTTTTGGCGGACGGAATATTTTCCCCGGTATTTCACAGAGGATTTTACCATGGAGTTTCCGTTTGCCCCGCCGGGTATGCCCACATATTTTTCTGTTTGGGAGACAGAGCGCTGCTTCGAGTGGCTCAACCGTACCGTAAAGCGCTGGTCAGCGGAGGAAACGGCCTTTTATGGCACCCCTGACCCGGAGCAGTTCTGGGCCATCGGGCGCTGCCATGCGGAGGTTCTATGGGGCGGTCAGGAGGGGACGATGGAAAGCCAGTATTTCCTGCGGCTTCAAATGAGAGAAGGAAGGGCTGCGGCCCTGAAGCTCTGGACAGACCCGCTTTCCATGCTGCGTGCTGCCGGGCGAGAGGTTCCTGTCTTTCGCATGGATATACATGACGAAAAGGTGGACGAATATCTGGCCTCCCACCCAGCGAAGCCTGCGGCGGCGGAGCCGCCTCTGAATCATGATCCGGAGGCGAGAGAGGCCCGGATTCGCGCCAATCTTGACACAAATCGCTGCGGTGCGGAGCGGGAAAAATACCGCGCCCTGGAAACCAATGCTCCGGCGTTCAGCGGCGGCGTGTGGTTTGTTCCAAAGGAAATGGACGGCATTGCTCATTTGCATACGCCGCAGCGCCTGGAGGGCGGTGATTTCCCGCCGGAGCTGGCCGGGCGGTGCTTTGCCTGGACAAAGGCAAGCAGCCCGTGGATGTATCGGGACACGCGCAGCGTTATCTATCCCACGGAAAACCCTCGGTTTTATTTTGCGGAGCTGAACGGACACGGCCCCGGACGCTGGCGGGGAAACGGAGCGGACGACGGCCATTACCATCAGCCGTATCTGATGCTGATAGAGCTGGACGAGGAGGGACGCCTCCTGCGTCGGGATGAGATACTGAACCCGGTGAACAAATATAACAGCGTGAATCTGACGCTGCCTAGCTTCCCCTATTACTACTAAACATGATAAAATATGCGCTTTTCGATATGGACGGGACGCTGATTCCCATCCATCGAGCCGACTTTGAGGCGGAAATGTTTCCGCTTTCCGAGCGTTATCTTCACCGGCATTTAAAAGACGCGGACGTGTGCCTTGCGGCCATGAAATATGCTGCGCTGCATGGCAGAGAGCATATCCGCGAGGGCGAGAGCAATGAGGATCGTTTTGAACGGTTGCTGCATGAGCAGCTTGGCGATGTACTTGCGAAAACGCTTATAGCTACACTGGAGCGATTTTATGAGACGGACTATAACCAAATCGCTCATCTATGCCCCGATAACGGGCGCGGCAGGCGGATGCTGAACGCCGCGCTGCAAAGAAATCTGATACCGATTTTGGCCACCAACCCCGTGGCTCCGGCTGTTTGCCTGTTTGCAAGGCTTAGCTGGGCGGGGCTGCGCCCGGAGCAGTTTGCCTATTCCACCACGGCGGAAAACAGCTTTCACATGAAGCCAAGCCCTGCGTATTATCAGGATTTACTGAATGTCGTGGGCGCGAAACCGGCGGAGTGTATTATGATAGGCAACGACACCCTGGAGGACATTCCCCCGGCGCAGGGCCTGGGCATCCGCACCTTTCTGGTGACGGATTACCTTGTGGACAGGGACGGCTCCGCGCCGACGCTTGGCCCACAGGGAGACGAAAACGACCTGCTCCGTTTTCTTGCGCAAATCAATCAAGAGGAGGAACCATCATGGCAAGAAAAGAACTGAGCCTGGAGGAAAAGCTCCTGAGCTATTCAAAATATTATTACATGGAGATGGCCCCGGCTAACCCCATCAAAATGCAGTTTATCAAGGCCGGCCCTATCGATCCGGCTCTGACCCTGCCGGCGGAGGAGATTGGCGAAAAAATGTTTGAGCCGGGCTATCTGCCCGCAGAGTTTGGCTACTGCATTTATCCGGATGGCCGCTCCTTTATGGCAAATTATGAGATCCTCCATGGCGTGACCCCGGAAATGCTGGACTGGTGGTTTGTCTGGCACTGGATTCGTCCCCGCGGCATTCCCAAGGAGCAGGGCAACCTGCGCTATAAAATATGGTGCCCGTTGGATCACTGGGATACGGGGCGGGACGAGGAAACGGAGCGCGTGTTCAAGGATGAAAGCCTGCCCATCGCGGAGCGCAGAGCCAGGGGCAAAACCTGCTTTATCACGGAATCTCTGGATTTGGGCCAGGGGGACGAGCTGCATTATGGCAATTCCAGTGACCTGCACTATGAGGACTTCGGCCTGAGCTGGGAGAAGATAGCCCAGCTGGAGCGGCAGAACTGCAAGCTGTTTTGCGGGACCTCCAGCAATGGGACGAAAATCAATATGCACTTCGTTCGTCCACTGCTGGACGGCGTAGAGGTGCGGACGCGCTCCTGGACAGGCTACGGCGTGCGGGACGGCAAGGTCGTTAAGACGGAGATCCCCGCCATGAACGAGGAAAAGCTCATCAAAAATCTGGTTCACAACATCACCGAGTGGCAGCATTTGCAGCGGTTCCTGCCATCCCTTTACGCCGAGGAACACTGGAAGCCGGTGTACTAATGGTATCGTGGTATCGGTACACGACCAATTTATTACTATCTTGCTTGTAGGTATTCATGACATAACTCTCTAACGACTCCGGGTTGGTCTTTTTCGGAAGCTGGCCCGGAGTTGTTATGTTATTGAAACAGTTTTCCTCTGAACGTTTTTTATGCACTTCTGCTGTGCGTTTTATACGGCGCTGTAATTTAATTTGCTGCTGAACTGTAATACTCCCGCAGCAACCACCCCAACTCACGGTACTCAGGACACGAGGCGGCACTGTTATCCTCTCGGTCGGTGTGTTTGGCTTTAAGGTGGCGTGTCCCCTGTCGCGTGAATCTTCCATAGAGAACGCGCGCTCTCGCATGAGGGCGCGTGTTCTCTATGGAAGGAGCGGAGAGGGGCCGTATTCGAAAAGTTTTTCAAAATTTACTTACATTGGCCCGTTGGTTTGTGCTATTATACGGTTGATAAAAGCTTATAAATGCGTGTAGCCATACATTGTGTTCGCAAGGCGTGTTGCCCTTTTCGGATGACGGAGAGGGGGATGCGCCTTTTTTGTTGTGGCGCGTTGGGCTTATTTTAGGAAAAGGAGAGATCATTATGCCGAAAACGAAAAAGCAGGGAGTCATCTTTGGCCTTATCATGTCCTATGTCATGGCCTATGGGATGGAGGTCTACAACGTGGCCATCAAGGAGGGCGTGACGCTGGCCGCCGGAGGGCTTAGCAACATGACGAACATCGTCTTCTGGGACGCCCTGATCGAGGCGTCCTACATGGGGCTGTTCGTCTTTATTGTTTCCAATCTGTACGGCAACCGCTTCGGTGCCGCCTTTGCCGCGAAGCACAGCGACCCGGAAAAGGATAACCCCTATGTCTGTCAGCTTCTGCGTCAGGGGGCGACGGTGGCGGTCATGTGTCCGTCCATGAGCCTGATCGCGTCCGTGCTGTTTAACGTCATTCTTGCCGGTGCGCCTGTAGCGCAGCTTCCGGCCATTTGGGTGGGGACGGTGCTGAAAAACTTCCCCATGGCCTTTTTCTGGAATTTCTTCGCCGCGGCTCCCTTCACCCACTGGATCTGCGGGAAGCTGTTTCGCTCATAAGCAGTATAACGACAAGCCGCCCTCCTGGAAACGGGAGGGCGGCTCGCTTTATGTTGGAAAGGAACGATGAAGAAGAAAGCTTATTTAACCAGGATGACGACCCCGGTGTACTCTCCGGCGGTCAGGGAATCCACCTGGGTGCCGGTGGTGTAGTCATAGGTGAGGTCTTCGTTATCCAGCTCGCAGTCTACATAGATCTCCAGCTCCTGGCCCTCGGCGGCTTCGATGACAGCGCCGTCGGCCACGGTCAGACTGTACAGGCTGGAATCGCCGGTGACGATCCAGGTGGAGTCGCCGTCGATGGTCATGCGGACGCCCCAAACGGTCTCATAGGTCTCGTCCGGGCAGAGGGTGGCGATGATGGTGTCAGCGTCCAGACCCAGCTCGTCGCACTCGTCAGACCAGTTCTCGGCCACCAGGGTGGTGATATAATCGACCCACCCGGCGCGGGTGCCGGAGACGACAGCGCCGGTCAGGGTGACGTTCTCCAGGGCCAGATCCATCTTGCGCTGGTAGTCCTGATGGAGGATGTCGCCGGTCAGCTCCATATCCTTAATGACCGTGTTGATGCCGTAATACTCCTCGCCGTCGGCTACCATGATGCCGCTGGCGTTGGTGTCATAGCCAACAACGGACTGAACGGCCACGCCGTTTCCGCTCTCCACAATGCAGTCGTCCAGGGTCAGATCCACGTTTTCGCTGCGGATGGAGATGGCGGAACCATGGAAGGACTTCAGGAAGAAGTAGGACGCGCCCACAGCCAGGTCGTCCAGATAATCAGAGGAATAGACCTCCAGGGTGTCAATCAGCTCGTTGCCGTCCCGATCCACCACGTTGGCGGAATCGAGAATGGTGTGATGGGCGTTGAAAATGCCAATCATGTCGGCGCTGGAGGAGTCCGCCTGCATAGTGATGGCGCTGGTCACGCCGCCAATATAGCTCCAGCCGTCCTCCAGAACGGTCTCAAGTTCTACACCGTCCGCACAGGCAAGAGCCTCGTCGGAGGCATCGTCCAGGTCGCCCACATACATGAACCCGGCGGCGCAAACGATGGAACCAAACTGGGCAGAGGCCGCATAGGAACCATAGAAATAAGCGGTGTTCTCCTGTCCAACACGGCCAAGAGAATAGATGCTGTAGCCGCCTACTGTGTTCACGGAGTAGCTGCCCACAATGTAGACATTGGCGTTATAGCAGCCGTCCAGGGAGAAAGCGCCCCAGTCGCTGGAGATAACATCGTCGTTATAGAAATAGGTGGTGCCGGAGGACTCGATCAGGGTGGGCCGGGAGCTTGCGTACATACAAATCAGGCCCGGCGCGGAGGAACCCTCCCCCTCAGAGCCAACGGCGATGACGGTGGAGTTTTTGATGACAGCGGTGTTCAGGCTGGTGGTCAGGCGGATGCCGCTGCGCTTGTACCCGGCGGTGTAGATGTAGGTGTTGTCGATGACGATGTCAGACACGCCCACATACAGGCCGACGCCCTCATAGCCCTCGGACACGTCCTGATAATCCCGCACGTCGCTGCCGGACAGAGCGTTCTCCTCGTCCGCGTCGTCGTTGTTCAGGATGATGACGGTGTTGTAGCCCTCGCCGTCTATCTCGTAAACGTCTTCCTCACCGCCGACGGTGAAGGCACTCTCCTCGTCGGAGGCAAGAATGACGCCGGACTGACCGAACACGGTGTCGCCGTCCCAGTCGCCGATCTCGTCATAGGAGACATAGGCTCCGGAAATGGAACTGTCCGTGATTTCACCCTCGATGCCGTCGTCCACGGTGACAGCGCCGTTTATCACGGAGATGCCAGCCGTTACCGCCAAGGTCTCCGGCTCATAGGAACCGGCGGGCAGAGGCATGGTGTCGCTCATTTCCCCGCTGGCGGTCTCGGTGGTCTCCGCCGCCTCTCCGCTGGCCTCGCTGGTAGCCAGGGCGGGTACAGCCATGGAGAAAACAAACACCAGGGCCAGCAAAAACGCGAAATATTTTTTCATGCTTTAACCTCCAATGTAGTATAGTAGCATGGTTAAAGTATAAACTAATTCGCCTGGTTTGTAAAACAACGATTTCGAGAGAAAGTCACAACAGATTTTTTGTGCTTTAATGTTTTTTTAATATTATTTTTGCGAAAAGAAGAAAAAAGTAAAGG
>JAJPYE010000055.1 GCA_021205095.1 Oscillospiraceae bacterium
CCCGCACGGCGGTTTTGACCCTGGTTCTCACCTCCGCCCTGTCCTTCCTCCAAAAGCCCCCGGACGCCTCCCCTGCCCCGCCCCGACCAACGCCGGACAGGGCCAGGCTGGTGCCGACTCTGCTGCTGGGGTCGGTGCTGCTGGATATAATCTATGTGCTGTTCTGCGCCGTGCAAATCCGATTTCTGTTCGGGGGCCGGGAGGCGGCGGTCATGGCGGGGGACTGGGCGGCCTACGCCCGTTCCGGCTTCTTCCAGCTTGTGGCAGTGGGGGCCATCAACCTGACGGTGTGCCTGGCGGGAACGGACAATACCTGCTTCACCGCCAGGGGCGGACGGGCGCTGCGGGCGGCCCTGGCCCTGCTGCTGGTCTGCACCGCCCTGATCCTCCTCTCCGCCGCCCGGCGGATGCAGCTTTACATCGGAGCCTACGGCCTGTCCGTTCTCCGGCTGACCACTCTGTTCGTCATGGCCGTTACGCTCATTGGCCTGCTGGCCGCCGGGTACAAGCTGGCAAGACCGGGATTTTCCTTTTTCAAGGTGGTGGGAATGGCGGCGCTCATTGGCTGGTGCCTGCTGTGCCTGGCAAATCCCGCCGGTCTCACCGCCCGATATAACGTGAACGCCTGCCTCACCGGCCAGTTGGAGACAGTGGACGTGGAATACCTGGAATCCCTGGGAACCGACAGTCTCCCCGCCCTGTCCCGGCTGGAGGGGGAGGCTGAGGACGACGACATCCGAACCCTCGCCGCCCTGGCCGTCAGCCGCCTGACCGCCCAGGCCCAGGGGGAGCGGATATGGACACAGTGGAAAGCCTCCTTTCTGCAAGCCCGGTAAACGTGAAAAGCGCGCCTGTCACGGCGCGCTTTTTGCTTCCATTTCCAGCCGCTCCTGAGCCAGGGCGCGGTAGAGGGCACCCCCGTTCCAGGAGGCGTTATGCTCCGTCAGGACGGCCTTCAGGCTGTCCCCCACGCGGGCGGTTTTCAGGGCGGACAGCAGTACGTCCACCTGCGGCCCGGTCAGGCCCCCCATGACCAACATTCTGCCGGGGAGGGCCGGTTCCCCCGCCGCCCCCTCCTGATAGGGACAGGCCCCGAAAAAGGCCCCCACCGGCTGGCCCAACTCCTCCTGCCGCACCCGCCGCAGCCGAAGTCCCTGCCGGGCGCAGACTGTCTTCAGCCCCGTCCAGTCCTTCCCCTCAAATCCAAAGGCCGCCACCGCAGCACCCATAAAAAGTCCTCCCACAAAAAAGTTTAATGGTTTTCCCCCATGTCCCCCGGACAGCAGGGGGCAAAGCCCCCGCACTGGCCAACCATTGTAAGACAATACAAGGCGAAAAAAACACCCGCCAACCCAAAATTAAGGTTGCCCGATAATGCAGGGCGAGGGATTTTGTTCGCTGACGAGGCGGGCCGACGAAGGCGTGCTTGTAGCACGTCGAGGAAGCCCAACGAAGCTCAGCGGGCAAAAGACCCGCCCGCCCCGTCCGTAAAAGGGGCCGGAATCAAAATTGATTCCGGCCCCTTGGCTTGCTCCCATTTTAATCGGAATGATGTTTTCCGAGATAGGCCTCCTTGATACGCTCATCTGCTAATAGTTCGGCGCCAGTGCCGGTCATGGTGATGCTCCCGGTCTCCAAAACGTAGGCGCTGTGGGCCACCTGGAGGGCCATGTTGGCGTTTTGCTCTACCAGGAGAATGGTAACGCCCTGGGCGTTGATCTGGCGAATGATGTCAAAGATGCCCTTCACGACCAGCGGGGCGAGGCCCAGGCTCGGCTCATCCATCATCATGAGCTTCGGCTTCGCCATCAGCGCGCGGGCCACAGCCAGCATTTGCTGCTCGCCGCCGGAGAGCGTGCCACCCGCCTGCCACTCACGTTCCTTCAGGCGGGGGAACAGGCTGTAGACATACTCAAAGTCGTCGGAGAGGTCGTCCTTGCGCAGATACGCGCCCATGATGAGATTTTCCTTCACGGTCATATCCGGGAAGATGCGCCGCCCCTCCGGGGACATGGTGATGCCGTGATGCACCACATTTGTGGGATCCATGCCGGTGATGTCCTCCCCGGCGAAGGTTATTTTGCCGCTTTTGGGCTTCACCAGGCCGGAGATGGTGCGGAGGGTGGTGGACTTTCCCGCGCCGTTGGAGCCGATAAGGGTGACAATCTGCCCCTCCTCCACAGAGAAGCTTATGCCCTTCACGGCCTCGATGCCGCCGTAGTTGACCTTCAAATCCTCGATTCTCAGCAGCTCACTCATCCTCGCTCACCCCCAGATAAGCGTCAATGACGCGCTGGTTGCTCTGAATCTCCCTGGGGACGCCCTGGGCGATCTCGCTGCCAAAGTCAATGACGTAGATATAATCGGATATGCGCATGACCAGATCCATATGATGCTCGATCAGGAACACGGTCAGGTTGTATTTCTCTCTCGTCTCCACGATGAAGTCCGCCAGCTCCTGTGTCTCCTGGGGGTTCATGCCCGCCGCAGGCTCGTCCAACAGCAGCAGCTTGGGGTCGGTGGCCAGGGCGCGGGCGATCTCCAGCCGCCGCTGGAGGCCGTAGGGCAGGCTGGTGGCCAGCTCGTTCTGGTACTGCAAAAGGTTCTGCTCCGCCAGCAGGTCGGCGGTCTCCTGGCGCATACGCCGCTCCTCCTTCGCGCTGGTACGGAAGGTGGCGGAGAACACGTTCTGCTTGGCCCGCATATGCTTCGCCGTGAGGACGTTATCGAACACGGTCATGGACTTCCACAGGCGGATGTTCTGGAACGTCCGGGCAATGCCCAGATGGGTGATTTTATCCGGGGAGGGGTTCAGCACCGGGTCGTGGATGTACTTCTCCCCGTCCTGGCCCAGGTACTGCTTTTTCATCTTCCCGGTGGGGTGATTTCGCACCATGGGCTGCCCCATGAATTCCACGAGGCCGTTGGTGGGTTCATACACGCCGGTGATGCAGTTGAACGCGGTGGTCTTGCCTGCGCCGTTCGGGCCGATGAGGGCAATGATCTTCCCCTCCGGCACGTCGATGGACAGGTCGTTCACGGCCACGACGCCGCCGAACTGCATGGTAACGTTCTCCACCCGGAGAACCATTTTTTCCTCACTCATTGCCGTCGCCTCCCTCGCTGACCTCGGCGGCCTGCGCCGGTTTCTTTTTTCGCTTCAATCGTCGTATCAGCCCGGCGAAGGACAGCTCCTTATCGCCCATAATGCCGCGGGAGAAGAACAGCACCACGACCATGATGATGACGGAGAAGACGACCTTGCGGAAGCCGTCCCGGAAAAACGGCACGGACAGGCCGAACACGGAGCCGCTGTCCAGAAACCGCAGCCACCACTCGTTGCACGCGATATACAAAAACGACGCGATACAGCTGCCTGTGACGGAGCCGATGCCGCCAATGACCACAATGAGCAGGATCTCATAGGTCATGGCCGTCTTGAACGCGGACGCCTGGATGGTGGTCTGGTACATAGCCAGCAGCGCCCCGCCGACGCCGGCGAAGAAGCTGGAAATAACAAAGGAGAGCATTTTGTGCTTAAAGAGGTTGATGCCCATGGCCTCCGCCGCCACCTCGTCGTCCCGGATGGCCTTGAAGGCCCGGCCATAGGAGGAGTTAATGAGCAGCACGATGAGGAGGATGCTCACCATGGCGATGAGGAACGGGAAGATGGTGGAAAGCTTAAACACCGTGTCCCCAAAGGAAATCTTGATGTCGGAAAAGCTGGTGTATTTGCGCAACAGGTTCGAGCCGTTGGTGATGGTACCAAGGCCGCTCCACTGGCAGATGGCGCGGATAATCTCCGCGAAGCCCAGGGTCGCGATGGCGAGGTAGTCGCTTTTCAGCCGCAGCACCGGGATACCGATGAGGGCGGCGAAGGCCGCGGCGATCAGGCCCGCGATGATGATGCAGATGATAGCGCCCAAGAAGTTCCCAAGGTTCGTCCCCAGAACGGAACCCAGCGCCTCCGGGATGGAAAACTGGATAAGTCCGCCGTCAAAATACTGATACACGGCGCTGTGCTGGTCGGCCGGGATGGCGAAGATGGCGTAGGAGTACGCGCCAATCAGCAGAAAGCCCGCCTGGCCCAGGGAGAACAGCCCGGTGAAGCCGTTCAAAAGGTTCATGGAAACGCAGATCAGCGAATAGATCGCACCCTTTTTCAGCACCGGGATGAGCATAAGGGTGAAGGAGTTCGAGGGCAGGAAGTTATCCAGCACAAACAGAAAGACGTACAGCAGCGCAATGACGCAGATGGCGATAACGTTGCCGGTTTTCTTTTCCGAGGAAGTATATAATGTCTCGTTCATAATCCGTACCTCCCCTCAGACCTTGTCCGTGGCCTTTTCGCCAAAGATGCCGGTGGGCTTTACAAGCAGCACCACGATCAGCAGCACAAAGGTGAAGGCGTCGGAAAAGACTGTCCAGTTGGAACCCATGCTCTTGATGATGTTCTCGCAGATGCCGATGACAAACGCGCCGATCACCGCGCCGGGGATAGACCCGATGCCGCCGAACACCGCCGCCACGAACGCCTTCAGGCCCGGCATAGAGCCGGAGGTCGGGATGACAGAGGGGTAGTTCGTGAAGTACAGCAGAGAGCCGATGGCGGCCAGCAGGCAGCCGATAACAAACGTCGTGGAGATGACCGCGTTGATGCGGATGCCCATGAGCTGACTGGTCTCAAAATCCTTGGAAACGGCCCGCATGGCCATGCCCATCTTGGTCTTCTGGATGAACGTCACCAGGGCGATCACCAGCACGATGGTCAGGATGGGGGTGACAATCGTCACCATTTTCGTGGTTGCGCCCCAGATGGTGACGGTGTTCGACAGCCAGGGGATGCTGGGATACACCTGGGCCAGACCGCCGGTGAAGTACAGCGCACAGTTTTGCAGCAGGTAGCTCACGCCGATGGCGGAAATCATCAGGGACATACGCGGCGCGGTGCGCAAGGGCTTATACGCTACGCGCTCGATCACGAAGCCCAGCGCCATGGTCACGATCAGCACCAAGGGGATGGATATGTACATCGGCAGGGAGGCGCTGGCATACACCATCACCAGGCCCGCCACCATGAACACGTCGCCATGGGCGAAGTTTATCAGCCGCAGGATGCCGTACACCATGGTATAGCCGATGGCGATCAAGGCATACTGCCCGCCCACGGAGATGCCCGCCAGGATATAGGGAAGATTTGCTTGTAGGAAACTTGCCATAATGGCCCTCCTAATCATTTCTCTGTATAGGATAGCTTAAATCGCTTTTTTATTAACTTACTATAGCAACAACATAAGCGCATACATCCGCTTCCAGGTTTATGGACGCGCACGTATGCGCTCATAATGCCGTTCTTCTCGCTCTGACGGGGGCGCTTGCGCGCCCCCGCATGAGTTTTACAGATGCTTCTCAGCCGATGGTCTGAACGGCCACGAAGTCCCAGGCCTCGGTCTCGGTGTTGGCCACCTTGATGTAGGCCGCGTCGCGCTCGGCGTCGCCGATCTCATCGAAGGCGATCGCGCCGGACACGCCGGTGTAGGTGGTGGTGGGCAGAGCCGCCATCACGTCGGCAGGGTCGGTGGACCCGGCGTTCTTCAGGGCCTCCAGGGCCACATAGTAGGCGTCATAGCCCATGACGGACACAGCCGCGATGGTGTCGTTGCCGCCGTTGTTGGTCAGGTTCGTGGAATCGCTGTTGATCCACTCCTTGAAGCCTTCCTCAAAGGCCTCATCGCCGCCCTCGGCATAGAAGGTGGAGACATAGATGCTCTGGGTCGTGCCGGCAGCGGCAGCCAGAATCACGTTGGAGTCCCAGGTATCGCCAGCCAGCAGGGGGATCTCAACGCCCTGAGAGGCGGCCTGCTCGATGATGAGCTGGGCATAGCTGGTGGAGCAGGGAGCGAAGATGACCTCAGCGCCAGCGTTCTTGGCGTTGGTCAGGTAGGAGGTGAAGTCAGAGTTGCCTTCGGGGAAGGACTCGGTGATAACGGTCATGCCAAGCGCCTCAGCAGCCTCGGTGAAGTAGTTGATAAGGCCCTGGTCATAGTCGTTGCCGAGCTGGCCCAGGCAGTAGGCTACGGTCGCGCCAAGCTCGTCATTGGCGAAGTTCGCAAGAACGGTGCCCTGGAAGGGATCCAGGAAGCAGATGCGGAAGTAGTGGTCGTTGCCCTCGGTAACCTGAGGGTTGGTGCAGGTCACGCCGATGACGGGGATGCCCGCGTCAGCGAAGGTGTCGGAACCGGCGATGGAAACGCTGGAGCCATAGGAGCCAAGCACCACGGAAGCGCCGGCGGCCACGATCTGAGAAGCGGCGGAAACGGCCTTATCGGTGGAGGACTCGTTGTCCACAACGACAAGCTCGACGTCGTAGGTCACGCCGCCGATCTCCACGGTGGGAGTCTCATAGTTGGCGTACTGCATACCCAGGGTCTCCTGCTTGCCGCCGGCGCCGTTGTCGCCGGAGAGCGGCTCGAACACGCCGATGGTGACGGTGGGGTTGTCGCTGTCAGCGGTTTCGGTCTCGGTCTCGACAGAGGTCTCCTCCGTCTCGTCCGCGTCAGCAGTGGTGTCAGTGCTGCTGGAGCTGCCACAGGCCGCCAGGCTGAGAACCATCACCAGGGCCAGGAGCAGCGCAAGAAATTTTTTCATCTTTTGGTTTCCTCCAATACATTTTCCTGTCTGTCCGCAATCAGTGGACAGATGTTTATACATATGATCTTTTACCACTTCGATACCATCATTTCAAGGCTTTTTTACAAGGTTGTCTTATGATATTCAAAATTTTTTATACTCACCCACCGCTGGACTCCCCCCACACACAAACCACCCCCCTCTCCTTTTCGGGAGAGGGGGGTGGCCGCGTAATCGCGGAGGAGAATGAAGGGAATGAATCGTATTTAGGTGGGGTCTCCCTCGGCGGGGCTGGTCTCGCCGAAGTAGTGGAGGGCATAGGTGCCGTCGGCGGCCACGAACTCGTCATAGCTCATGGCGTTTTCCTCGAACCAGTCCTCGAAGGCCATAGCCACGGGGGCCTCGAAGTTCTCCGCGTCGATCAGGCCGTAAAGCTCCTCCTCGTGGCCGTCCATCTCCGGGACGCAGTCCATATAGGCCTTCAGATAGCTCTTATAGGCGTCCATAGAGGTGTCCCCCGCGCCGGACATGGGCCAGCCGCCGTCGGAAAGCTCCGCATCAGAGGCCGTCTCGGCGGTATCTCCGCCCTCGGCGCAGATGGCGTGAACCCACTCCACGAAGGTGCCGGTGGTCTCGCCCTCGTCGGAGCCGTGGCCCATATTCCACACCAGGCTGTAATCGACCTCAGACCCGGCGGCCAGGGCGGACAGGCACAGGTTATAGGCCACGGTGAAGCTGGTATGCTGGTCGGCTGTGCCGTTCCGGGTGCGCCAGTACTGGGCAGGGTCAGCCTCCTCCTCGCCGGCGGCCACGGCCAGCATGATCTGGGTGGCGTTCATGAGATAGGTCTGCTCCTGGATGTCCTCCCGGTTGGCCTGCTCGATGTAGGCGTCCACATCCTGGTCATCGAAGCCCTCCATGGCGCTGTACTCGTCGTAATTTGCCTCCAGCACGGCGGCGACGGAGGCGCTGAAGTGGACGCCCTCCTCCTCGGCGGTGCCGAAGCCGTTGCCCTCCTCGGTGGCGAAGAAGGTATCGAAGCCGGGGATGTCCTTATTCCGGGACAGGCCCGTGCCGTTCAGGAATCCGGCCATATCGGTGACGGACCAGGTGCCGTCCTCGTTCTCCGTGAGCCAGGAGTCCGGGTCGCTCAGGGTGGCGTAATAGCTCTCCCAGCTGTCCGCCGCCTCGCCGGAGGCGGAGGAGGAAGCATAGCCCCCGGCCTGGATCCAGGCGTTCAGGGCGTCGGAGATGTTTTCCAGAATCTGGTCATAATAGGAGCCGCTGCGGGGGTCGGGGGTGCCGTCCTCGGTCAGGTCGAAGGCAAGGGCCTCCCCCTCCTCGTTCACCAGGCCAAGGCTGTTGATGTATTCGCAGTAGGCCACAGCCAGATCCTCCTGGAGGGCGAGCTGGAACTCGGAAAATTCCACAGTTCCGCTGAACATGGTGGCCACGCTGGTGGCCCCCTGGTCGTACCACATCCAGGCGTAGGCCAGGTCTGCGTTATTCAGATCCGCGATGGGGCAGAAGCACATGGAGCCATAGATGTCGTCGCGGATGGTGGAGGTATAGGCGCCGTCCTCGTTCAGGACGATGCCCGCCGCGCCGGATTCATACAGATCCTCATAATAGGCGGCCATGTTGCCGGTGGCCCCCAGGATGGAACTCATCTGGCCGCCGCCGGAGGAGCCGAGGGAGATGATCTTCTCCTTGTCGCCGGGGATGACCCCGTCGTTGAGGCGCAGGCAGCGGACAGCGGCCTTCTGGTCAACCACCGGGGCGGGCATTTTGCCGGTGCCGTCCTCCGCATTGCGGCTGCGTGCGCCGACGCTGACGAACACGAAGCCCTCCGCCAGATAGGTGGTGTTGGCCCCGCTGGGACTGGAGCTGTTCCAGCCCATGCAGTTGTTCTCGATGATAATGGGGGCGGTCTCGGCGGTATAGCCGTTGCACTCCCCGCCGTCGATGTAGGCCGCGGGAACGTAGATGTTCATGTACTGATAGGTAGCGTTCACCACATTGGTGCAGTACTGGACGTTCGTGAGGGAATAGTAGCTGCCGTTGGCGCTCAGCTCCCAGGCGGGGTCTGTGATGGTCAGGGCCGCGTCCGCGTCGGACGCCGCCTCCCCGGTCGCCTCGTCAGAGGCGAAGGCCATCGTCCCCAGGCTGAACACCAGACACAGGCACAGCAGGATGGATAGTAGCTTTTTCATGATGTGTTGTCCTCCCAAAAATATTGCGCCACACGCGCATTGTCATATTTTTGACTTTAACACTTCTCCCGTCAAATGTAAACCCCTCCGGCCCAAACAACACAATTCCGGCCCAAACAACACAAAGGACGGGCCGAAGCCCGTCCTTTGCAGTGGTTAGTGCGTAGTGATTAGTGGTTAGCGGCCAGCGGCCAGCGAACATGCGAATCGTGGAGCAACCCGCGTCGCTGCGCAAGCGCGGCCAGTCTCCCGCGCCCGCAGGCCGCCTCCCCCTTGCTTTAAAAGGCTCCGCCTTTTAAAGCAGCTCAAAGACGCCTGCCGCGCCCATGCCGCCGCCGATGCACATGGTGACGAGGGCGTACTTCCCTGCGGTCTCCGGGTCCTGGAGGTAGTCCAGGGCCTTCATGGTCAAAAATGCGCCGGTGGCGCCCATGGGATGACCCAGGGCCATGGCCCCGCCATAGGGGTTGGTCTTCTTCATATCAAAGCCCAGGGTGTCGATGCAGGCGAGAGACTGGCTGGCAAATGCCTCGTTAATCTCCACGACGTCCATCTGATCAACGGTCATGCCTACCTGATCCATTACCTTGGGTACGGCATAGATGGGGCCAAGGCCCATGACGGTAGCATCGCATCCGGCCACGGCAAAGCCCTTCAGCCGGGCGATGGGCTTAATGCCTAGCTCCGCAGCAAGCTCGGAATCCATGATGACCACATAGGCCGCCGCGTCGGTGGTCTGGGAGGAGGTGGCGGCGGTGACGGTGCCGTTTTCCCGGAAGCAGGGCTTCATGCCGGCCATCTTCTCCATGCTGGTCTTCAGGTTCCCGTCCATATCGGCCAGGATGCCATCGTCATACTCCACCACATTGCCGTTCTGGTCGGTGATGGGGATGATGCACTTGTTGAGTTTGCCCGCCTTCCGGGCCTGGGCGGCCAGAGTGTGGCTGCGAAGGGCCATCTCCTCCATCCGCTCACGGGAGATGTTATAGCGCTCCACCACCCGCTCGGCGGTCTCGCCCATGGTCATGTAGCCGCCGATGTAGTTTTCGTCGAACCAGGGATCCTTCTGCTCCTCAGGATAGGGGGCGAAGCACCGGGTCATGCACTCCACACCGCCAGCGACCACGCAGCGCATCTGCCCCACGGCGATAGCGTTGGAGGCGGTGGCGATGGCCTGCAGGCCGGAGGAGCAGAAGCGGTTGATGGTCTGGCCGCAGACGCTCTCCGGCAGACCGGCGCGGTTCACGATCAGGCGGGAGGCGTTCATGCTCATCTCGTTGGTGGGGGAGGCGCAGCCGGTGATCACGTCGTCGATCAGGGCCGGGTCAAGCTGGGGGATTTTCGCCAGCACACCCTGGAGGGTCTGGGCGGCGTACTCGATGGGGTGCATTCCCGCCAGGCCGCCCTTCCGGGCGCGGCAGCACGGGCTGCGGCCATAGGCCACAATAACAGGCTCTTTGTTCATTGGTATCAGTCTCCTTTATATTTTATCGGCACGGCACGAAACCGTGCAGTATTTACCTTTTTATTATATCAGAATGTGAACAGATTGCAAATCTGATGATTAACAAACTTTCGGATGATTCACAGCTTTTTCTCTTAAACCACAGACGCGCCAGGGCAAAAGCCCTGACGCGCCGGTGATGCTAAGTCTTAAGACCCAGACGACTTATTTCATGGGGTCGCCCAGGGAACCGCCGCCCAGGCCGTCGGGAGGATTGTCTCCCAGCCCGTCGCCGGAGGCTTCCCCGGAGGCATCGGCAGCAGCGCCGTCGGTGACAACGATGACCACGTTCTCATAGGTGCCTGCGGTCAGCTCGTCCACCTGGGTGCCGGTGGTCACGTCATACTCGGTCATGGTGTTATCCATGTCCACGTCCACATAGATGGCAATCTCCCCGCCGTCAGCGGCCTGGATGACGCTGCCCTCCTCGACGGTCAGCTCAGCCAGGCTGGAGGTGCCGGTGACGGTCCAGACGGACTCGTCTGCCAGTGTCAGGCGCACGCCCCAGAAGGACTCATAGGTGTCGTTCTTCTCAAGGGTCGCGATGGTGTTCTCCATCTCGATGCCGGCCTCCTCGGCCACCTCTCCCACGGTGCGCTCAGCGTCCACGTTGGGGTCGATGGAATCCCAGGCCTCGGCGATCGCGGTCTCGATGTTCTCGTTCCAGTTGGCCAGGGTGCCGGTGACAACAGCGCCGGTCAGCTCCGTGCCGGAGAGGGTCAGCACCATCTTGCGCTGATAGTCCTCATGGAGAATGTCGCCGGTGACGGTCATGTCGGCCAGGGTGATGTCCAGGCCCACATACTCGGTGCCGTCGGCCACGTCGATGCCGCCTGCGGAGGAGTCATAGCCCAGGACAGACTGGATGACCACGCCGGTCTTGGACTCCAGGGTGCAGCCGGTCAGGACGGTCTCGTTGTTGATGCTGCGGTAGCAGAGGGTGGAGCCGTCGATGTAGTTAAAGAAGAAGTAGGGCGCGCCGTTTGTGATAACGCTGTAGTCCACCAGATAGGACAGGGCGTTATACTCCATGACGTCGGTCAGGAGGTTTCCGTCCTCGTCCGCCACATCTTCGTCCAGGGTGGAGAAATAGGTGCCGTTGCAGATCAGGTGGCTGTCCAGATTCTGGCCGGAGCTGTCTGCCGTGAAGGACACGGCGTTCACAGAGCCGGAGATGAAGCAGCTACCGTCAGCGGTCAGGTAATCGGCCTCGTCGATGACGCCGGCATACTCGGCCATGGCGTCGGCGGTGAAGGTGGTCTCCGTTCTGTCGGAGCCGGCGGTGACAGTGATCTCCTGGGTGTCATAGGCCGCGTCCACACTGTCCATGTAAATGCTGCCCTGCGCACAGAGGATGATGCCGTACTGGGCGCTGACGCTCTTCGCGCCGTACATCCAGACGGTGTTGTCAGCGCCAAGGGCGTAGACGCCGTAGCCGCCCACGGTGTTGATGCTGTAGGTGTTCACGATGTAAAGATGGGTGCCGGAGGCCTGATCCAGGGAATAGGCGCCCCAGTCGCTGCAGTACACGGCAGAGTTATAGAAATAGATGTCCCCGTCGGAGTTCAGAAGGGTCGGACGGGTGGAGCCGTACATACCCGTGAAGGTGGGCGCGGAGGAGCCGTCGCCCTCGGAACCCCAGCCAATCAGGACGGAATCCGTCAGAACCACAGTGGCCTGCTGGTCAACCGCGCCGTTGGCGTCGTCGGTGGAGGCGGTGTAGAGCGCCGGGCGGTGAGTGCCGACGGTCTCGATCAGGGCGTTGGTGATATAGACCTTGTTGGCCGCCACATACAGGCCCACGCCGGGGAAGGTGCAGTTGGAGTTGTCGGTGTCCTCGATCTCGTCAAACTCGCCGTCGGAGTCCGCGCCAAGGGGGTTCTCCTCGCCCTTGTCGTCGTTATCGAGAATGATAACGGTGTTGAACTCGCGGTCGGCAATGGCGGAATAATCGCTCTCCACGGAGTAGAGAAGCTCCTCGCCGCCGATGGTGATCACGTCGTCCGCCGCGTCGGAATCGGACTGGTTGTTGATGACGATACCGCTCTGACCGGCAACGCCGCCGTCGGCCAGGTTCTCGGTCTTGTTCCAGGCGCCTATCTCGCTGTAGTACACATAGGTGCCGGAAATTTCCGTAGCGGTGATGGTACCCTCTGTCATCTCGTCCGCGTTGTCGGCCACCGTCACCTCGCCGTTTTCAATGACGATGGCAGCGTTGTCGCTGAGAACCTCCCAGCTCTGGTAATCCACACTGGGGGCGCCGGTGCCGCCTCCGCTGGCCTCTCCGCTGGCCTCGCTGGAGGCCAGGGCCGGGACGCCGAGCGCCAGCACCATGCACAGCGCCAGCACCAGGGTCAGGATTCGTTTTGTCTTCATACGTTTCTCCTTTCAATGCTTTCCATCTATTTTTTAGGCCGCCCCGCGGCCAGGGGTAACAAATTATGCGTCCAAATGCCTTTTATGAGCAGTAGTCCTTGTCCTTGTTCACCAGAGACGCGTAGGAGTTTTCGTCGTTCAGCGTCTCATAGGGTTCCGGCCATGGCACGGTGTTTCTGGGCTTTACCAGCACGGAATAGGGGGCGTGCATGGGGCCGGGGTCTGTCACCGGCGGGCTGCCCAGGGTAGGCGGCGGGGCCGGGTTGGGGT
>JAJPYE010000053.1 GCA_021205095.1 Oscillospiraceae bacterium
CTGGGATATAATCTTCCCCGCCAGCGGCTGCCGGCCCCCCAGCACCGCCGCCAGCCCCGCCATCAAAAGAGGATACAGGGGGTAGAACACAATGTTGTTCACATACTCCCCGGAGGAGACATAGCCGTTTTCCGCCATATAAATATAGCGGGGCGCGTCCCCCGCCTCGGTCATGCGGGTATAGAGATGGGCCGCAAAGCCCGACAGGCCGCCGGTATCGAAGGCGTAGCCCAACAGCGCCGTCAGCCACAGCATTGCCAGAGAGGCTGCAAAAATCAGAGCAGGATGCCAATTTGCCGGGGCAAGGACGGCTTTTTTCAGCGCCAGCGTCCCATTTTCCAGGTCAAGGCCAAAAAGCTCCTGAGCGGCCCGAAACGCAAGACAGGCCAAAAGCCCCAGCATGACCGCGCTGGACAACAGCCACAAAAACGTACTCACGTCTCACAAAAGAAAATAGGCCACGAAGCAGGCCCCGTATAAAATGGGCTGGTGCAGCAGATATATCCAAAGACTGTGCCGCCCCGGCCAGGTGAGAACCCTGGGCGCCTGGGCGGTGAGAAGAGGGCTGTCCGGGCTTCGTTCCTGTAGCTTTTTAAGCTGTCGGCCCAGCCAGGCTCCAAGAAGGAACAGAAAAATATAGGGCAGGATGGGGAAATAGTCATAGGACACGAAGCCGCTGTATTTGAACCCCAGCCAGAACAGCCATTTAACCTGAACCAGGGTATTTTCCGTCCACAGCTTGGTCAGGATGAACAGACCCAGCCAGAGAAACGGGGCGATTTTTTCCGGCACCTTTTCCGTCCAGCGGCCAATCAGGGCATAGAGAATCATGGCCGCGCTCAGAAATTGCAGAACGCCGAACAGGATTGGCGCGTCCACGATAAAGGAGGCGATAATCACCAGCACCCCGGCCCCGGCAGTGATAAGCCCCCGGCGCAGGTTGCTGTGGGTATAGTGGGCGCTGATACCGGCGCAGAGTATGTAGGAATAGGCGATAAACCGCTCGAATATCACCATGGGCGTGCCGAAGATAAAGCTCCGGCCCACCCAGCCAAACATATAAAAATCGAACAGCAGGTGATAGACAATCATCAGCAAGCAGGCCAGGCCCCGCCAGCCGTCCAGCAAAGAAATGCGCTTAGACATTGAACAAAAAGTGGACGACGTCGCCGTCCTGCATGACGTATTCCTTGCCCTCGGCCCGGAGCAGGCCCTTTTCCCTGGCCGCCGCCTCGCTGCCGCAGGCTTTCAGGTCGTCAAAGGCAATGACGTTTGCGCGGATGAAGCCCCGCTCAAAGTCCGTGTGAATTTTTCCGGCGGCCTGGGGCGCTTTCGTCCCCCTGGTGATCGTCCAGGCCCGGCACTCGTCCGCCCCGCAGGTCAAAAAGGAGATAAGCCCCAGCAGATCATAGGAGCTTTTTATCAGCCGTTCCAGGCCGGATTCCGTCAGGCCCAGCTCCTCCATGAACACGGCTCTGTCCTCCGGGTCGTCCAACTCCGCGATGTCCTGCTCAAACCGGGCGCACACCGGCAGCACGGAGCTGCCCTCCTGGGCCGCCACAGCCGCCACCTGCTGATAGTAAGGGCTGTTTTCCGCATCCGCGAAGCCGTCCTCGTCCATGTTGGCGGCATATATCACCGGCTTCAGGCTCAGCAGATCTGACTGGCCGATCAGCTCCGCCTCGTCCTTTTCACAGGGGAAGCTGCGGGCAGATTTTCCCTCGTTCAGCCAATCCGCCAGACGGGAGAGTACCTCCGCCTCCTTTGCGTATTTCTTGTCACCGGATTTCAGGTATTTCTGGGCCTTTTCCAGGCGGCGCTGAATCATCTCCAGGTCGGCCATGATAAGCTCCAGGTTGATGGTCTCAATATCCCCCGCCGGGTCGGTGGAACACTCGTGGCGGATGATGTTGGGGTCGTCAAAGCAGCGTACCACATGGACGATAGCGTCCGTTCCCCGAATGTTCGCGAGGAACTTGTTGCCCAGGCCCTCTCCCTGGCTGGCTCCCTTCACAAGACCGGCGATGTCCACAAACTCAATCACCGCCGGGGTATATTTCTTGGGCTGATACAGCTCCGCGAGATAGTCCAGCCGCTCGTCCGGCACGGCCACTACCCCCACATTGGGGTCGATGGTGCAAAAGGGATAGTTAGCCGACTCCGCCCCGGCGTTCGTCAGGGCGTTAAAAAGCGTGCTTTTCCCCACGTTGGGGAGTCCTACGATGCCTAATTTCATGTTTCTTCTGTCTCCTTAAAAGCCTTTTATTCGCATAAAACTCGTATGTTCGCAGTTAAAGCTTCGTCACATATCTATATATTTCCGAAAAACGTCCCGAAGTCCCGCGTCAACCATCCAGTATTCCCCGACGTCCTCAATTTCCGCGCCGTCCCGAAGGAAGCGCTCGCCTTTCATGGTATACGCCTGATATTCCCGTTTGTCAAAAAGATACCCGTGTTCGCCGCACCAGGAACACCACGGTATATCACAGGCCTCAAGAGCCGCCAATAAATCATCCGCTGCAGCCAGGGTGACATCATAATCGTTGTCCGCGTCAAAGCCCAACTCCTGAACCATGATGAGCGTACCCGTTTCCTGTGTGAAGCCGTGCAGCATCTCCACCATGTCATTCAGAGAACAAAGTGTATTCGCCACAACGGAGGAAACGCTGCCATCGGCGGCAATCGCGAGCCTTGGAACCGCTTCGCTCTTCACCACACTGTTGCTTCCCACCAGCCTGACGGAATAGTCCTCCGTATCGATCGTAATGCTGTTCAGCCGATACCACCAACTGTCCTCCCCTTCCTGGGAAAGAACCAGCGTCTCCGCGTCGCTTTCAAGCCGTACCGTCCAGGTACGCCCCTCATATCCAAACCACTCGCCATCGGTATTCGGCTCTCCTATCTCCACACATCCATTCTCACCGATGGACTCGCCGCCCAGAGAATATGCCGCAATCTCCACACCATCTGCATAGAGTGCCAGCGCTCCCGCAGCATGGAACTGACTGATGTCAAAGGTAATTTCCGTTCCTACGGAAAAATCTCCTTCCAGAGTCAGCTCTCCATTATTCCGATGAATGAACCCATTAATATACTCCACCGGCCAGCGGTCTGTTTCCTCATACAAAAAGTACAAATGCGCGGACTGCACCGTGTCGGTGTCAGCCAGCTCATACACAGGGTCTGACAACGAGAGCATATCCACGAAAATAACGCGCTCCGGCGTAATATCGTGAACGACATCAATCGCGAGCTGCATGACGGCAGCATAGGTCTCGCTGTCAAGCTCCGTTTCATCGCTCCCATGCGGTTCATTGAGAAGATTAAAGCTCAAAAGCTGGGGCGGCACATCCTGAAAATAATTCGCCATAAACGACCAAAACGCCACAAACAGCCGCTGCTGCTCCTCGTCGAAAAACATCGAGTCATTGGAATCGTCCGCATCCGTGGTAAAGCCCGGCATATTATGCAGGTCGATGCAGACATGAATCCCGTACTGAGCGCACCAGGTGAGCAGCTCGTCCAAATTTCGCATGACCGCCTCTCGGACGGAGGACGTATCCTCACCCGCGAAAGCACTCTCAAAACTGAACGGAACGCGGACAAAGTCAAACCCCTCTGCCGCGTAGAGCGCGACAACCTCCTCCGTATACGCATATCCCGCGCCGTAATCATTGGAATCCAGGTCTGGAAGGGTATAGCCCTTCCAGTTGGGAAGCTCAGAGGTTGATACCGTCGGCATGGATTCTGCCAGGGCAATGGTATCACCGCTTATGGTGCTGGTCAGCGTGTCCGCCGGGACATAGTGTGCATACCAGGAGGTCTCATAAAGCCGTTTCACCGCGCAGATGGCTGCCTCGCGGGTGAAGGCATCTCCAAAATGCAGGTCGTAATTCTCATCATAATCAAAATACGTAAGCCCATTGACAAAAGAATACCGTTCCACAAAACGCTTCGCGTTGTCAGCGTAGTCATTTTCACAGAGCCAGGAATAATTTTCTGATTCAGCGATTGTCTCATTATAGTAAATCTCGTGAATATCCGGGAGGAGCGGATAGTCAAACGTTACATTGGCGTAAAAATTCACCTCATCCGAGATCAAATCCTCCAGCGGGATGTTGTAGGTATAGCCTATCTCGTCAAGCCCGGTACACTCTGCCAGATAAAACAGCACAATAGCACCCTCCATGCGGCTCATAAGGTCGTTCGCATCATGGTAAGCCGACGACACAGCGAGCCAGTCCTTCATATAGGTCGCGTCATAAAGCACAACAAGATTATCCAAAAGCGCACAAAACTCCCCGTAGGTGATTTGGCTGCTATAGCTGACTTGCAGCGTCTCTGGAACCAGGCCGTAGGCAATGGCTGTCCCTATCTCCGCATTTTCCGTTGCCGTCTCCTTTGTCAGTTCCTCCGCCGTCTCTGCGGGAGCCGCACCGCAGGAAACCGCCGAGAGGATGAGGAGGGCAGCTAAAAGACAGCAGAGGAATTTTCTTTTCATTGTAAGCGTCCTCTTTCTTGTTTTTCGCCCTGATATATTGTCACAAAAGGCGGGCATGGCCCGCCTCTTGATTTTGTTTTTTACAGTCCCTCTCCGCCAAAGGGAAACGGCGGCTCAGGGCGGGCTTCCGGCTCCTGGTCGGGGGTCTCCTGGGGCGCTTCCTGTTCGGCGGATTCCGGCACGGCCTGGGGTTCCGGCTCCGGCTCCTGGGAGGCCGGGGCGGTCTCCTGCTTCGGAGGAAGCTCTCCGTGATCACAGAAATAGTCAAAGTCTGCGCCGTCCATGGACTCATGCACCAGCAGATATTCCGCCACGGCGATAAGCTGCTCCCGGTGGGCGTTGAGGATCTCCTCGCACTTGGCGGAGGCCTCGTCGAATATCCGCTTGACCTCCTCGTCGATGATGGCGGCGGTCTCCTCGGAATAGGACTTGGTAGTGCCGAAGTCCCGGCCAATGAACAGACTGTGGCCGGACTCGTCATAGCTGATGGGGCCGAGCCGATCGCTCATGCCGTACTGCATCACCATGGAACGGGCCAGCTTGGATGCCTGTTGGATGTCCCCGGAGGCGCCGGTGGAGATGTCGTCCAAAAACAGCTTTTCCGCCATCCGTCCGCCCAGGGACATGACGATGTCCTCAAACATATCGCTGCGGGCCTGGAAGGTCTTGTCCTCCGTGGGCCGCATCAGGGTGAAGCCCCCCGCCCGGCCACGGGGAATGATGGTGATATAGTGAACCGGGTCAACGTGTTCCAGATATTTCGCGGCGATGGCGTGGCCGGACTCATGATAGGCGGTCAGCCGCCGCTCCTTCTCGGAAATGACCCGGCTCTTCTTCTCCGGGCCCATAGCCACCTTTAGAATGGCATCGTCAATGTCCGCGTTCACCACGAAGCGGCGGTGGCGGCGCACAGCCAGCAGCGCGGCCTCGTTTAGAAGGTTCTCCAGATCCGCGCCGGAGAAGCCAGGGGTACCCCGCGCAATGGAATTGAGATCCACATCGTCTCCCAGGGGCTTGTCCTTGGCATGAACCTTCAAAATCTCCTCCCGGCCCTTCACGTCAGGCAGGCCGATATATACCTGGCGGTCAAAACGACCGGGACGCAGGAGAGCGTTATCCAAAATATCCGAGCGGTTGGTGGCCGCCATAACGATGACGCCCTCGTTGTTGGTGAAGCCGTCCATTTCCACCAGAAGCTGGTTCAGGGTCTGCTCCCGCTCGTCGTGACCGCCGCCCAGGCCGGAGCCACGCTGACGACCGACGGCGTCAATTTCGTCTATGAAGATGATGGCCGGGGCCACCTTTTTCGCCTGGTCAAACAGGTCTCTCACACGGCTGGCGCCCACGCCCACATACAGCTCCACAAAGTCGGAGCCGGAAATGGACAGAAACTGCACCCCGGCCTCCCCTGCCACAGCCTTCGCCATCAGGGTCTTGCCGGTTCCCGGAGGGCCGACCAGCAGCACGCCCTTGGGGATACGGGCACCCATGGCCGTATAAGCGCCGGGATTTTTGAGAAACTCCACAATCTCCTGAAGCTCCTCCTTCTCCTCGTCGCATCCGGCCACGTCGGCAAAGGTCTTTTTCTTCTGATCCTCCGAGGCCACGCGGGTACGCGCCTTGGAAAATCTGGCTACTCCGCCGGTGCCGCCGTCTGCGCGGTTCATCATGGCATACCACAAAACGCCGAACACCACAATGACGATCAGGTACGGAATAAAGGAAAGCCACCACGGGGCCGTCCACCCCTCGTCATAGTCATACTCTGTCAGGATGCCCGCGGCCTTCTGTTCCTTGATAGTATCCCCCAGATCCTCATTAAATTGATTCACATCCCGTAGCGTTTTCACAATCTCTGTCACGCCCTCATAGGGTTCCCGCAGATAGAGATACAAATCATCTCCTGAAACCACGAAGGATTCCACCTGCTGGTTTTCAAACAGATCTATGACCTCGGAATAGGTAACGGTCACGGTGGTTGAAGTGCCAGTCAGGGAATATATCGTGGCCAGAAGAACCACCAAAATCAGAGCATAAAAGCCGATGTCCCTGATACGCCGATTATTGCCGCGATTTCGATTGTTGCCGTTATTATTGTTCTCCATAGACTTACCTCGACTTACCTCAAGAATATATTTCCGGCTTGAGTACGCCGATATAGGGCAGATTGCGGTATTTCTGCTGATAATCCAGCCCGTATCCCACCACAAAGGCGTCCGGGATCTCAAATCCCACATAATCCGCCGTCACGTCCGCCGTCCGGCGATCCGGTTTGTCCATCAGTGTTACAATCCGTATAGACGCGGGTTTCCGCGCCTCCATATAGCTTTTCAGATAGCTCAGGGTGTTGCCGCTGTCCAGAATATCCTCCACAATGATAATATCCCGGCCTTCGATGTTTTCCGAAAGATCCTTAACAATCTTCACCGCACCAGTGGAGGTCGTCCCATCGCCGTAGCTGGACACCACCATGAAATCCACCGTGCATTTCACATCACAGGCCCGGACGAGATCCGCCATGAAGATGAAACATCCCTTCAGTACCCCCACGAACAAGGGCGTTTTACCCTGGTAATCCTTGGTTATCTGCGCCCCCAAAGCTCGAACGCGCTCCTGAAGCTCCTCCTCGCTGGCAAAAATCGTTTCCAGATCCTCGCGCATTTTGTTCCTCCCCCATCTGGCCTTGCAGCCGGATGAATTCTATTTGATAAATTCAATTTTTATAATGTTTTTGTCTCCTGACTGGGCAGCCACCCGCTCAGCCAAACCAATACCATATACGGCGATAACGCCTTGCTCATCCCGCAAAACCGGCACGCCCTGCCGCCGCCAGGAGGGAAATCCCGCCTCCTGGAAAAGCTGCTTCAGCTCCTTCGTACAGCCCCGCCCCACGGGACGCATCTTGTCCCCCGGTCGCCGTGCCGTAACCATTATATTACCATATATATTCTCACAATTAAAGAAAAAAATGTTGAACGACTTGTGAACAACGGGGGGACAGTCGGTGATTTTTGTGCAAATCAGGGCCAATTTTGCCTCTGGAATCTCCGTCCGGCCTGGAATCGATACCGTCCTCGGCTGAATCGGAACCGCAGGCTCAATCCCAAAAACCAATCTGTCTCCCTCTCTGCCGACGGCCAGACCAGGTATGTCCGTCATGCCGCCGTCACTGGCCGTTTTTAAAACAGCCTGCACATGAACGTAAGACAGCTCCTGCCCCGTCATAAGCCGCACAGCTCTGGAAGCAATGGAAAAGGGCTGACCGCACAATGCTTTCGCCGAAAGACTGTTTCCCTCCCTGTATTGGGCCAGAAACTCCGCCGCCAGCGCGGTCAGAAGCTCCTCATCCTGTCGCAGCAAAGCCGCCGTCTGCCCGGCGGCGTGCAAAAAGGCCGGATTGACGCTCTCCAGCGCCGGAACCGCTCTGTGGCGCACCCGATTTCTGGCGTATTCGTCCTCCTGATTCGTCTCATCCTCCACATGGGGGATGTTATGTGCCGCAAGATATTCCAGCGCCTGCTGATGCGTCACGTCCAGCATAGGCCGGACAATACGGCCCCGCGCAGGCGGGATGCCGCACAGTCCCTTCAGACCCGTTCCGCGGGCCAGATTCAAAAGCATGGTCTCTCCGTTGTCCCCGGCATTATGGGCTGTAGCGATCACAGCCGCGCCCAGCTCGTCCGCCGCCTGCTCCAGAAATTCATAACGCAAGGCGCGGGCCGCCTCCTCTATGCTCATGCGCCGCTCTCCGGCCCAGGCCCGCACGTCTCCCTGACCTGCCAGGAAAAGAATATGCTCCTTTGCGCAAAAATCCCGGACAAAGGCTTCATCCCCGTCGGAAGCCACGCCCCGAAGGCCATGGTTATAGTGGGCCGCGCACACATCGTAGCCCAGCTCCCGCAGTCTGCACAGCAGATACATGGAATCCGCCCCGCCGGACACGGCGCATAAAATTCGCCCGCTTCGGGGCAGCAGCTCAGTATTCATCCTCGTCACGACGGCGTTCATCGTTCACATAACTGGTAAATTCCGGAATCCAACGCAGATAGACCGTACCCACCCGGCCATGGCGGTTTTTCAGCACAATAGCTTCCGCCGCATTGGGATCCTCGCACTCCTGGTTGTAGTAACCCTCCCGGTAAAGACCGATGACCGCGTCCGCATCCTGCTCGATGGAGCCGGATTCTCTCAGATCGGAGAGCATGGGCCGTTTGTTCTGCCGGGCCTCGTTGGCGCGGCTTAGCTGGCTCAGGCATATCAGCGGAACGCCCAGCTCCTTGGCCGTGACCTTCATCATGCGGCTGATGTCGCTGACCGCCTGGGTGCGGCTCTCGTTGGACCAGGAATGGCCGCTGCCTGCGCTCTGCATAAGCTGCAAATAGTCCACCACCACCAGGCCCAGATTATCCAAACGGCGGCATTGGGCGGCCATTTCCGCCACCGTCATGCTGGGGTTGTCGTCAATGCGAATATCAATGCGGGAGAGCTGACCGGCGGCCTCCGCCAAACGGCTCCACTCATCGGAATTCAGCCGTCCCTGAGAGAGCTGATAATTGTCAATATGACTTTCCCCGGCCAGAAGACGCATGACAAGCTGCTGGCGGCTCATTTCAAGAGAGAATACAGCGACGGTTTTGCCGGAGGCCTTGGCCGCGCTGACGGCCATGTTCAGGGCGATACTGGTCTTGCCCATGCCGGGCCGGGAGGCGATCAGCACAAAATCCCCCGCTCCCAAGCCCTGAAGGCACTCGTCTATGTCCGCAAGTCCCGTTGTCAGCCCCGGCAGCTTGCTGCCGTTCTGGGCGGCCTGGGAGATTTGACTTAAAACATCCTGAAGCACCTGGGTCAGAGGAATCAGCCCGCCGGCGGCGCTCTCCTTGCGCATGGCGTAAATCTTTCGCTCCGCCAGCTCCAGCACCTGCTCCGCCTGACCGCCCTCCTGATATACAAGCTCCGTAATCTCCGCCGCTGCATCTCCAAGACTGCGCAGCAGCGCCCGCTCCCGGACGATGGCGCAGTATTGCAGCACATTGGCCGCCGTGGGCGTTACATCCATCAGCTCTACCAGGTATTGCTGGGAATTCTCCCTCCACACCTTCCTGGCTCGCATCTGATCCAGAACTGTCACCGGGTCAACCTTAATGCCTGTGCTGAACATGGAGAAGATCGTCTCGAATATCTCCCGGTTAACGTCGATATAAAACTCAGAAGGCTTGACGCTGTTCACCACATCGGGGATACAGGCCGGGTCGATCAGCATTGCGCCTAAAATCGACTGCTCCGCCTCCGCCGAATAGGGAACCCGCCGCCCAAGAAGCTCATCCATGGCGCTTGTCCTCGTCCGTTATCGTTTACTTCTCCTCCGTCACCATGACATTGATGATGCCGGAAATCTCATAGCCCAGCTTGCATTTAACCTGGAACGTGCCGAACTGCTTGATCGGCTCGGTCTGAACGATCTGGTTTTTCTCGATCTTCATACCATGCTGGGCCTCCAGCGCCTCAGAAATCTCCTTGGATGTAACGGCGCCGAACAGCCGTCCGCCGCTGCCAGCCTTGGCCTTGACGTGAACGATCACGCCGCCGAGGCGCTCCGCATACTCCTGGGCCTGGGCCTTTTCTCTGGCGATCTGGGCCTGGCGGGCCTTATCCTGGAGACGCATAGCGTTCAGGTTATCCTTTGTGGCCTCTATCGCCAGACCGCGAGGCAGAAGATAATTACGGCCATAGCCGTCGGAGACCTCCTTCAGCTCGCCCTTTTTTCCCTGGCCCTTTATGTCCTTTTGCAAAATGACTTTCATGGTTATATCCCCCTTATGATGTCAAATATTCATCGATTGCCGTTTTTAAGCGGGCTTCCGCTTCCTCTATCGCCACGCCCGTCATCTGCGCCCCGGCTGCGGACTGGTTGCCGCCGCCGCCCAGCTTTTCCAGCAGCACCTGCACGTTCATTGAGCCAATGCTTCGGGCTGACAGCATCACCCCGCCTGTGGGGGCGGGATAGAGTACCACCGAAGCCTCCACCCCGGAGATGTTCAGCATTTCATCCGCCGCCTGGGACGCCACTACCCGGTCTACCACATGGTCGGCGACGGCGATGCAGATGTTCCCCTTATAGATGCTGGCGCTCTCCAAAATCTGGTAGCGGTCAGCCATGCTGTCCATGTCATTTTGCAGAAGCCGCTTAACAGAAACAGGATCTGCCCCTGTCCGGCGCAGAAAAGCCGCCGCGTCAAAGGTGCGCTCCCCGGTTCGCATGGTGAAATTTTTCGTGTCCGTCACAATACCGGCCAGCAGGGCCTCCGCCTCAAAGCGTAAAATGGCGCTTGGCTCCACCAGCTCCTGCAGCAGCTCCACCATCAGCTCGCACACGGAGGAGGCGTAAGGCTCATAAAAAGTCAGCGCCGCGTTTTCGATATAACTGGCAGCCCGCCGGTGATGGTCGATGACCACCAAACGGCTGATGGTTTTTAAGATGGCCTCGTCCTCCACCTGTTCCGGGCGACCCGTATCCACCACCACAAGAAGACTCCGGCTGTTAGCCTGAAGCATGGCCTCCTTGGGCGTGATGAAAATATCATCGTATTCCTTCTGCTTTTTCAGCACGTCTATCATGGCGGAGCAGGCCGTGGGGCCGTTCCCCATGATAATCCGCACTCGCTTGCCATAATTCCGGGCGATACAGCACACGCCTACCGCCGCCCCCAAAGCGTCCATATCAGGATAGCGATGACCCATGACATACGTGGTAGAAGCGTCCTTGATGAAGGAACACAGCGCGTTTGCCACGACCCGGCTTTTCACCTTTGTACGGGTCTCCACCTCAGAGGCCCGGCCTCCGTAAAACTCAAAGTTCATGCGGTTTTTGACCACTGCCTGGTCGCCGCCGCGGGAAAGGGCCATTTCCACGCTCATAGAGGCGAAGTTAAAGTTTTCCTCGTAGCTGGCCCCCTCAATGCCTACGCCGACGCTCACCGTGGCATGGATGCCGGAGTTGTTCACAACGGAATGAACGCCATCGATAATGGTGAATTTTTCCTTTTCCAGCTTGTCGAAATACCGCCGCTCGCAAATATAGATATATCTGTCCCGGTCATACCGGCGGAACAGTCCCCGCTTCCCCTCCAGCCACTGCGTCAGCCGATCCTCCACTTGATTGCGAAGATCCGTGCGGACACGATCTGTGGCATTTTTCATCATCTCATCGAAGTTATCCAACATAATAAGGATAACCACAGGACGAGAGGCGGCATATTCCTGGCGTATATCGTCATAATCTGTGACGTCCACCCAATAGGTGATGCCCATGGAGTCATCGATCTGCTGGTCGCTTTGGCCTCGGATAAGGTTGCCGTGAACCTGGAAGCGGCGGCCATTCAGCTCCACCAGACCAGGACAGCGGGTCTTTCCCTCTAAAATCCATTTATCCTGAAATCCGGGCACCAGGGCTTGGATGGAGACATCAAAGCTTGGCTCCTTCAGACCACAAATGGAAAAAAAGGCCTGATTGCCCCACACCATTCGGCCTGTGTTCATCATAAACGTGGCCATGGGCAGCGGGAAATTCATCATGGTGTTGTCTCTGGCTGCCTCTGACTCATAGGTGACAGACTGGATGTATTTCACAAGCTGCCTGTGTCGGCGGCGGCTGATAGCGCTGCCGATAAACAGAAGCGCCACCGCGGCGGCAGCCTCTGCCAGCGCCAGATAAAGCTGGTCAAAGATCACATAGGTGACAGCCGCAAATATCAGCAGCACCAGGCTATAAACCCTGCCGCCCGGTTCTTCGATTTTTTTGGAACCTTTGTTCATTGTCCACTACTCCAAAAAACTAAAAAACGGGATTAGGGATACGCTGATTAAATGACCTTTAGGCCAGAAAAATCGGCTTCCAAGACAAAAAACTTTAATTTTTACGCTTAAAAGGCACGAAATCGACCATCAGGGGGGGTAATTATTGCCAGGTTTAGAGGCTCCTATCACCCATTTTACTGAAAAA
>JAJPYE010000016.1 GCA_021205095.1 Oscillospiraceae bacterium
GTAGTGGTCGGCTCCGGCGTGTAGGCCGAGCCGGTTTCTGCCGCCGGGGTAATCACGGTGACGGAGGCTTCCGGGGTGACGGTTGCTTCCGCCTCCGCTGTGGTGTCGCCTGTCTCTGTCGTGCTGTCTGACCTGCCGCAGTGGGTCAGCAAAAGCACCAGCGCCAAAACGATAATAATCAATACGCAGAAAAGCGCAATAATACGCCGTCTTTCCATAAAGTGAACCTCCCAAGGGGTTTTTTTATATTATACGCCGGTATGGGTGTAAAATCAAACCCAATCTTCGATATTTGGCCGGGATTTAAGAGGAAAAGGCCACCTGGAAATAATTGTATTCCAGCACCCGGCGGGAGAAGGAGTAGCGCTCATAGACGATGCGTCGAACCTTCTGAACGTAGCGGGCGGCCTCCTGATCGCTGAAAAACCAGTCGCCGGACAGGAAAAAAATGTTTCCCCTGGCATTATAACATCCTGCGTCCGTCACCCAGTCGGAATAGGCGCTGCCGTAAAGGCTTACCAGCGGCATAGCGGTGGAGGCGCTGCCGGTGGAGGAGACGGCGGCGAACAGGTCGCGTCCACACAGAAAACGGGAGTCGAAATCAATGCCGAGCAGGTTTAAAAGAGTGGGGGTCACGTCGAGCTCGGAGCAGGGGGTCTCCACCCGGCTGCCCTCCAGCCCCCGTCCCCACAGAAACAGGCAGGCCCGACATTCCGTCTCCTGCCCGGTGAGAAGACATATGACCGTGTCCTCTGCCAGACCATAGGAATCCAGCGCCGTTATCAGCATTTCCAGCGAGGTCTCGCAGTCCTGTCCTGTCCAGACGCAATAGGCAAAAAAGGGCTGATTGCCCACGCAGGCCGCCACGACAGCGGTCGCGTCCGTTTCGCCGTACAGGGTGAAAGCCCCGAAGCCAAGGGCCTGATAGAATGTCTGGCGGCTGTCGTCCTCCCCGAAGGCCAGACAGGTATAGCCCGATTCGGCCAGCGCCTCCGGCAGAGCGTAAGGGAAATAGATTCCCTGTCGTCCCGTCCATGACAGGGCGGACTGGCCGTAAAGACTGGTGGGAACCATGCCGGTCAGCAGGGCGAACTCCGTCCCGTCCAGATCCTGATACCAGTCGGGGGCGTATACCTCGCCCAGCCTGGCCCCCTCCTGCCACAGGCGATAGAGAGCCGGGGCCTGGGCCTCGTCCAGCACGGGATTCCAGGAGGCCGCGCAGATGACGATCAGATTCTTCCCGGCCAGCAGGCCGGTGTATTCCCCCTTGGCCGTGGGGGTACAGGCGAGAAAATAATCGCTGATTTCCCCGATCATGCCGCTGCCTGCCGTTTCCGTACTGGATAAGTCCAGCGCCAGAAGATTGTAGCTCTGGCTGTCCGCGCCCACGGTCGGAACATCCTGCGCCCTGGCGGACGTGGGCAGCAGCGCCCGTGCGATAACAAGTCCGGCCAGCAGCGCCCACAGCGCGCCCAATACACCCCGTCGCATACGACCACTCCCATTCACATATTCTTATAAATAAGAATGGGACATTTTCCCCGCGAACCCAACCGCAAACCGTCGCCGGATAAAATTTTTTTCCGGTGAGATGAAAAAACTGCGTCAAACTCTATTTCCGGCTTCGGCGGCGTGCTTTTCTGAAAAAACAAGAACGGACGTCCGAAGACGCCCGTCCTTGCAAACAAAGAAGAGAGGAGTGAAAAAATGAAAAGTAGCAAACTCAGTGACATTGGCGTTGTCACTCTACCCGTTTCGCGTGCCCTGCCGGTGCTGCGGTTGCACCGATTGGCCCTCGCAAGTGTATAATACCGCAACGGAGATAGGCTTTGGTGAATAAACTTGTAAGAATTTGTTAACAAAAAGTGAATATGAAAGAGAATCTGTCTGTCTCAAAGGGATTTCATCCGGGGTCTGAATGTGCTATACTTATAGTTATAAAACAACACGTTCAGGAGGTTTTCCCATGAAAGCGGAGGAAATCATAAAAAGAATGTCAACGCCTCTGTGCGCGCCGGCCATTCCGCCCTGCGCCCATCGGTTCAACCGGCGTGAGCATATGTTCATTACCTATGAAACGGACTGGGACGCGCTGCGCCAGGCGGTGCCGGAGCCGTTGGAGCTGCTGGAGCGGCCTCTGGTGCGGTTCGAGGTCATGCGTATGCCGGACACCACGGGCTATGGCGCTTATTCCGAGTGCGGTCAGGCCATCCCCGTATCCTATCAGGGCGAGCAGGGGGAATATCTGCACCTGATGGTGCTGGACGGCTTCGGCCCCATGGCCGGAGGGCGGGAGGCCCATGCCTATCCGAAAAAACCGGGCTATCCCAAGCTGTTTGTGGATGGAGAGACGTTGATTGGAACCTGCGAGGTAGGGGAGAGCCGCCAGCGCATCGCCACCGCCACCATGACCTATAAATATTGGCCTATGGATATGCAGCAGGCCAGAGCGCAAATCGGCTCCCCGACCTTTATGCTGAAGCTCCAGCCCAATTACGACGGCACGCCCCGCATCGCAGAGCTGCTCCGCGCCCAGACCACGGATATGGAGATATTGGAGGCCTGGAACGGTCAGGCGCGGCTGGAGCTGCATCCTCACGTGTTCGCGCCCATGGCGGATCTGCCCGTCCGCCGCGTGGTATCCTGCGCCCATATTCTGACCAACCTGACTCTTGGTCAGCCGGTGAAGGTATACGATTATTTGCAGTAAGTAAGGCATCTGAGACGTGTTTGGAATCGAAGCGGCGCTGTCCCGCCATATCAGGAGGGATGCGCCATATGCCAGACAGGAGAGAACAAAACAGATTGTCATAGCAGAAAAAGTCTAAAGCGCTCCGCCCCGGCGGGGCGCTTTTTCTGCGCAATGAGCAGAATATTGCACCAAAAAATGGGTTTCAGGAGGAATCCTCCTTGTCATTGTTAACAAATGTGAAATTCCGTCGGTAAAAATCGATAAGAATCTCTTGTAAAATTTGTAAATTTATGGTATACATAGAGCTATCGTTAGAAGATTTGCTGATGAATAAAATAAGATTTATTATTGATTCTGCCGGATTTTCTGCGAAAAATAATTTTTGGGAGGTATAAGGAATGAAAAAACGCCTGCTAGCGATTCTTCTGGTGCTGTGCATGTGCTGTGCGCTGTTCCCTGCGGCGGCCTTCGCATCGGAAGAGGCTTCCCCGGAAGTCGCGTCGGAGGAGGCTCAGGTTCTCTCTGCGTCTCTGGTGTTCACATACCCGGAGGGCATTGAGGAGGATGAGGTAACGATCGAGCTGTATGCGGGCTTCCCCACATCGTCGTCCAAGACCTTGGATGAGATGATCGAGAATGAGGAGCTGACCCTGATCCCGGAGGAGGACGGCTATACCATCACCGAGGCCGGCACCTACAGCTATCACATCTCCGGCGACGGCTATTACAACATTCTCAAGATATTCAACATCACGGAAGAGGACATAACAGCCGGTGAAATCGTGATTGAGGTCACTGGCGGCAAGGTCGGGGAGACCGACGGCTATCAGCCCACCGTGGTGCCGGAAAATGCGCCGGACACCTATTCCATGGACTCCCGCGACGCCATGCTCTGCATCTGGCCGGATGAGATTCTGGAGCATTTCACCGTGGAGGATCAGGACTATGAAACGCCTGCCTTCGACGGGACGGACGCCGCCCATGAGTTCACCACCCAGGAGGAGCTGGAGGAGTTCCTGGCTGACCGGGACGAGAGCTGCGACTATATGTATCTCTATTCCGCCGGTACTACCCCCAACTATGAGATGGACATCCCCCTGGTGATATTCACCGAGACAGAGATTCCTGAGGACGCCACCCTGGAGGAGGCTGCCGAGCTGGTAACGGCCAACGGCAAGCCCACCGTCTGGTATCAGGCCCAGATTCATCCCAATGAGCCTGCCGCCGGTGAGGGCGCACTGGTTATCATCGACGATTTTATCAACGACGAGGAGACTGCTGCCCTGCTGGAGAATGTGAACGTCATCGTCGTTCCCCGGATTAACCCGGACGGCTCCTATCTGTTCACCCGCGTCACCTATGACGGCTTCGACATGAACCGTGACCATATGGCCCTGAAGGCCGAGGAGCTGGCCCAGCTCCACACCGCCTATCGCCTGTTCATGGCGGAGGTGGTCATCGACGGCCATGAGTTCACATTCTATGGCGCGAGCGCCGATGGCTATATGCGCCAGGCGGACGACGTGGAGACCACGCCTGCCACCAGCCTGAACGACGACGAGGATGTCACGGCGCTGAGTTTGGAGATGACCGCTTACGCCTTTGAGGAGGCAGAGGACGCCGGACTGCGCGTCTATCACTACGGCACCACCACTAACAACCCCATTGGCCGGGCCTATTTCGGACTGTATAACTGCCTGTCCTTCCTGGTGGAGACACGGGGCATCGGCGCCGGCAAGACTAACTTCGAGCGCCGGGTGTATTCTCAGGAGACTGTGGTCATGGCCTACATCACCTATACCGCTGAACACGCTGACGAGATCGTGGAAACCGTGGCCGCCGCCCGCGAGGAGACCATCGAGATGGGCAAGACCTACGACGAGGACGAGCTGCTGGCCCTGTACCAGACCGCCTCCGGCGACACCCTGACCGACTATGAGGGTACCCGCGTTCAGTACAACATGGACGGCACGGTTTACAGCGAGGAGACCAACGCTCTGGAGCTGAACGACACCACCGTCCGCAGCCGCACCCGGCCCACCGCTTACGTTCTGCCCGCAGACCTGGAGAACATCGAGGAAATCCTCTATGTTATCGACAACCAGGGCATCGAGTATTACACCCTGGATCCCGGCACCACCGTTACCCTCCAGCAGTATTACTACGTCGGCCCGTACATGATTGACGAGGAGACCGAGCGGGGCATCGAGGCCGATTTGTATGAGGCCACCGAAGTCACCTTCGAAAACGGCGCGTATGTGTTCCCCATGGATCAGGTGGGAGCCAACATCCTGGCCATGCTGATGGAGCCGGACGTCACCGATTCCGTTGGCTATGACGGCACTCTGTATCAGTATGGCCTGATCGACTACGACGAGGAGACCGGCGACTTCCCCATCTATCGCTACACCGGCGATAACCCGCGGGAAACTTTGGTCAGCAACGCGGGAGAGACCGCCTCTGAGGAGGCTTCCGGCGAAGCCAGTGCCGAGACTGCCGAAACCCTCAGTGTAGAGGACGCCTATGTGGAGTATATCCACGAGTGGCTGCTGGCAGAGATGGAGGTCAACTCCTCTCTGACTGAGGATCAGGTAGAAAACGAGTTCATGCCCCTCATCGAGGCGGGTGACTACGTATCCTTCCCTGCGGAAATGCTCTATGGCGGGATGCTCAACTCCGGCACCGCCATGACCTTTGAGGAGTTCGCGGCCCAGTATTAATCTGCCCCTTCGTCTGCCATAGGAGGCAGCACCGCCGGTGATGCCTCCCTATTGCGGACGAGCCATATCATCCATACACACAAATCCCACCCCACCCGGAGTGTTCCTCTGGGCTGGGGTGGGATTTTTGTATTTGTATGCGTTTTTTCGAGAAGCTGCCTTACACCGCCGCTTTTGCGTGCTTGGCGGCGCGGAATTGGTCTATCATCATGGGGACGACCTTGAACAGGTCGCCGGTGATGCCGTAGTCGGCTACCTCGAAGATGGGGGCGGCCTCGTTTTTGTTCACGGCGATGATGCAGCCGGCATCCTGCATTCCGGCCAGGTGCTGGATGGCCCCGGAAATGCCCAGGGCGATATACAGCTTGGGATGGACGGTCTTTCCTGTCTGGCCCACCTGATGGTCGGAGGAGAGCCAGCCGGAGTCGATGGCCACGCGGCTGCCGCCCAGCACGCCGCCCAGCACGTCCGCCAGCTCCTGGCCCAGGGCCAGGCCCTTCTGCACGTCGCTGCCAATGCCCCGGCCCACGGAGACCACAACGTCCGCGCCCAGCAGGTCTACAAGCTCCCTGGCCGCCTTCACGGTCTCCAAAACCTGGGTGTGGATGTCCCCCTCCGTCAGGGAGAAATCCGGGTGTATTACCTGAACGGCCTTGGCCCGCGCCTCGTCATAGGGGGCGCGCACCATGACGCCGGGCCGCACGGTAGCCATGGCCGGGCGGAACCGGGGGCAGACGATGGTAGCCATCAGATGACCGCCGAAGGCGGGCCGGGTCATTTTCAGGTCGCTGGCGAAGCGGGCCGTCAGGGATTCCGCCCCGATGCCCTTCTCGTCCAGGGTGGAATGTTCCCGGAGAAATTCCAGATAGGTACCCATATCCACGTCCAGATGGGTGCAGTCGGCGCACAGGCCCGTGTGCAGCCGGGCCGCGCACCGGGGGGCCAGGTCACGGCCCAGATTCGTGGCGCCGAAAAGGATGATTTCCGGCTTATAGGTCTGGGCCAGGTCGCAGATCAGCTTTGCGTGGGCGTCTGTGGTGTAGTCCTTCAAAAGCGGGCTATTGCAGACATAGACCTTATCCGCGCCGGAGCCGCCCAGGTCGGGAACCAGGCCGTCCACGCCGTCCCCTAAAAGAACGCCGCACAGCTCCGTTCCCAGCTCGTTTGCCAAATGGCGGCCCTGGCTCAAAAGCTCCAGGTCGGTACTCATCAGCGCGCCGCCCCGCTGCTCGCAGTACACCCAAACGCCATGGAAGGCGGCGGTGTCCGTGTTGTTCCAATTTATCATATTCATTTTTTCCGCCCCCTCACAGAATGTGCTTTGCCGTCAGACGGCTGACAAGATCTTCCACGGTCTCCCGACCGGCGCCCTCCAGCATGACGCCCTCGCCCTTCTGGGGCGGGGTGAAGCTCTTGGCAATATTGGTGGGGGAACCCTTCAGGCCGATGGTGTCCGGCTCGATGAGCGGCTCGTCCTTCAGCTCCTCATGGGTCAGAACGGTCAGGGGCTTGTCCCAGCAGCCCATAATGCCGGGTACGGACATATACCGGGGGGTGTTCAGCTCCTTCACACAGGTGATAAGGCAGGGGGTGTCCACCCGGATGGTCATATACCCGTCCTCCAGCATACGCCGAACGGTGACGGTGGAGCCGTGTACCTGGATGTCGGCGGCATAGGTCACTTGGGGGAGGTTCAGCTTTTCCGCGATTTGGGGGCCGACCTGGGCGGTGTCCCCGTCGATAGCCTGTCGGCCACAGAGGACGATGTCTCCCGGCTCCAGGCCGATGTGATGTACCGCTGCCGCCACGATTTGGCTGGTGGCGAAGGTGTCCGACCCGCCGAAGGCCCGGTCAGAGACGAGATACGCCTCGTCCGCCCCCATAGCCAGCAGCTCCCGCAGCATACTCTCCGCCGCCGCAGGCCCCATGGTGACAAGCACCACCTTGCAGCCGTATTGATCCTTGAGCCGCAGGGCGGCCTCCACCGCGCTTCTGTCGTCCGGGTTTGTGATGACGGGCATGGAGGCGCGGTTTAAGGTTCCGTCCGGGTTCACTGCAACCTTGCCGGAGGTATCCGGCACCTGCTTTACGCATACGATCGCTTTCATGTGTCCCGCCTCCTTACTTCACGCCCAGGGCCCGTGCGATGACCATGCGCTGGGCCTCGCTGGTGCCTTCGTAGATTTCCGTTATCTTCGCGTCCCGCATCATGCGCTCCACGGGGTAATCCCGCGTATAGCCATAGCCGCCGAAAAGCTGGACAGCCCGGCGGGTCACGTCGCTGGCCGCCTCGGAGGCAAAGAGCTTCGCCATGGCCGCCTGCTGGCTGTAGTCCTGGCCGCGATCCTTGGCGTCGGCGGCGGCATAGACGAGATACTGGGCCGCCTGCATTTTGGTGGCCATGTCCGCAAGCTGGAACTGCGTCCACTGGAACTGGCTTATCCGCTTGCCGAACTGGATGCGCTCCTTGGTGTACTGGATGGCCTCGTTGATGGCTCCCTCGCCCAGACCCAGAGCCTGGGCCGCTACGCCAATGCGCCCGCCGTCCAGGGTGTGCAGGGCGATTTTATAGCCCTGGCCCTCCCGGCCCAGCAGGTTCTCCTTCGGCACAATGCAGTCCTCCATCACAAGCTCCGCGGTGGAGGAGCCGCGAATACCCATTTTCTTTTCCTCCCGGCCAACAGAAAAGCCGGGGAAGGATTTCTCTACAATGAAGGCGGAAATGCCCCGGCTGCCCTGGGACTTGTCCGTCATAGCCATGATAATATACACCCCGGCAACACCGCCGTTGGTGATAAAGATCTTGTTGCCGTTCAGCACGTAATGGTCACCCTTCAGCACGGCGGTGGTCTGCTGGCCGGAGGCGTCCGTCCCCGCACTTGGCTCGGTCAGGCCGAAGGCGCCGATCTTCTCCCCGTGCAGGAGGATGGGAAGATATTTCCGCTTCTGCTCCTCGGTGCCGAACTCAAAAATAGGGGCGCTGCAAAGAGATGTGTGGGTGCTTACGATAATAGCGGTCGTTCCGCAGACCTTGGCAAGCTCCTCCACAAACATGGCATAGGACAGCACGTCCGCACCGCCGCCGCCGTATTCCTTGGGAAAATAGATTCCCAGAAGTCCTAAGGGAGCCATTTTCTGTACGGTCTCCCAGGGAAAACGCTCCTCCTCGTCGATCGCGGCGGCCAGAGGCTTCACTTCGGTTTCCGCAAATTCACGGTACATCTGCCGGAGCATCTCCTGTTCCCGGCTCAACTGAAAATTCATTGCGTGTCCTCCCCTCGTTTTGTTGGTTTACAAAAACACAACATTTCTTATTATATCATTTTTTACCCCACGGTCAAGCAATTTGCGCCAAAAAACCCGCGGGAAAAAAGGAAAATATGTGGAAATTTCCCGCTGTATCTCGACCTTGGCACGGGATTGTGATACAATATCCCTTAAAGGCATAAGCCATGCGTTACTTTCATCCTTCGGGGGGAGTGAAGTATGGCGATATGCGGCGCGGCTTGCAAGGGAGAAGATGAACGTATGCCAAAACAACACATATGCGTCGGCATCCTGGCCCATGTGGATGCAGGGAAGACCACGCTGGCGGAGAGTATGCTGTACCTGACAGGGCGAATCAAAAAGCTGGGGAGAGTGGATCATCGGAACACCTATCTTGACACCCACGACCTGGAGCGGGCCAGGGGCATTACGATATTTTCCAAGCAGGCCATTCTGTCCATGGGAGATATAGAGGTGACGCTGCTGGATACCCCCGGCCACGCGGATTTTTCCCCGGAGGCAGAGCGGGTTTTGCAGGCGCTGGATTACGCTGTTTTGGTCATCAGCGGCACAGACGGCGTTCAGGCCCATACGGAGACCCTGTGGGCCTTGCTGCGGCGGTATCAGGTTCCCGCCTTTGTTTTTGTGTCCAAAATGGACGTGCCGGGAACGGAGCAGACCGCTCTGATGGAGGAGCTGCGCCGCCGTCTGGGGGAGGGCTGCGTGGATTTCTCCCCCGCCGGGGAAAAGCTCCGGGACGAGGCTGTCGCTATGCTGGACGAGAGAGCGCTGGACGCGTTTCTGGAAACGGGCCGCGTTCCCGACGAGGGGATCGCCGACCTGATACGCCGCCGGCGGCTGTTTCCCTGCTTTTTCGGCTCCGGGTTGCGGATGGATGGGGTAGAGGAGTTTTTGGACGCCCTGGGCCGCTATATGCGCCAGCCCCAATATCCGAAACCTTTCGCCGCACGGGTGTTTAAAATTGCCAGAGACGGCCAGGGGAACCGGCTTACCTATATAAAAATAACCGGCGGAACCCTTTCCGTCCGAACCCCTGTCCGCTATCTGCCGCCCCACGGCGGGGAGGCGCTGGAGGAGAAGATAAGCCAGATCCGGCTGTATTCCGGCCTGAAATACGATGCCGTCCCGCAGGTGGAGGCGGGGCAGGTGTGCGCCGTCACGGGTCTTACGAAAAGCTGGCCCGGCCAGGGCCTTGGCATGGAGCCGGATGGGGCGGAGCCGCTGCTGACGCCGGTGCTGGGCTATCGGCTGGTGCTGCCAAAGGGCTGCGAGGAGCGGGTCATGCTGCCAAAGCTGAAGCTGCTGGAGGAGGAAGAACCCCAGCTCCATGTGGCGTGGCAGGAGGGCCTGGGCCAGATTCACGTTCAGCTCATGGGCGCGGTGCAGACGGAGGTGCTGAAAAGCCTGATTCAGGAGCGCTTCGGCGTGGAGGTGGAGCTGGACACCGGGCGCATCTTATATCAGGAGACCATCGCCGGGCCGGTGGAGGGGATGGGCCACTTCGAGCCGCTGCGCCATTACGCGGAGGTGCATCTGCTGCTGGAGCCGGGAGAGCCGGGCTCCGGCCTGGTTATCGACACCGTATGCAGCGAGGATGTGCTGGACAGGAACTGGCAGCGGCTGATTTTGACCCATCTGGAGGAGAAGCAGCACCTGGGCGTATTAACCGGCTCCCCGCTGACGGACGTGAAAATCACCCTCCTGGCCGGACGGGCCCATCCCAAGCACACGGAGGGCGGGGATTTCCGCCAGGCCACCTATCGGGCGGTGCGCCAGGGATTAATGCAGGCCCAGAGCGTGCTGCTGGAGCCGTATTACGCCTTTGAGCTGGAGGTGCCCTCCGACCAGGTGGGACGGGCCATCAGCGACATCCGGGCCATGGGCGGAACCCACGAAAGCCCCCTGACCCAGGAGGACAGAGCCACCCTGACCGGCTCCGCCCCGGTGGCCGCCATGGAGGGCTACATGACCCAGGTAGCCGCCTATACGAGGGGCCGTGGCCGCTTAATCTGTCGGCCCGACGGCTTCCGCCCCTGCCGGAACGCCCAGGCGATTATAGAGGAGATCGGCTACGACCCGGAGGCGGATGTGGAGAACACGCCGGACAGCGTTTTCTGCGCCCACGGAGGCGGGTTTACGGTGAAGTGGAATCAGGTGCGGGAGTATATGCACCTGGACAGCGGGCTGGCCTCGCCCGCCCAGCCGGAGACCGCCGCGCCCAGACTCTACCCCCGGAATCTGGACATCGACGAGAAGGAGCTGGAGGCCATCATGGAGCGGGAGTTCGGCCCCATCCGGCGGCCTGTCTATTCCGCCCCTGTCCGGGTTGCCGCGGAGGAGCAGTCCAAGGCCCCGCCCAAGCAGGAGTGCATCATCGTGGACGGGTATAACGTCATATTTGCCTGGGATGAGCTGAAGACACTGGCCGCCCAGAGTCTGGAGCTGGCCCGGAACCGCCTGATGGATATGCTTGCCAGCTACCAGGGCTACACCGGGCGGAACGTGGTGCTGGTGTTCGACGCTTATAAGGCCCCCGGCAACCACGATGGAGCGAAATTTGATCATTCCGGCCTCCATGTGGCTTACACCAAGGAGGGGGAGACGGCGGATATGTATATCGAGGCCCTGGCCGGACAGATCGGAAAGAACGAGTCCGTCCGGGTCGTCACCTCGGACCGGCTCATCCGCCTGGGGGTGCTGCGGGCCGGTATTCTGCGAACCTCCTCCAATGAATTTATATTGGAGGTAAAGCAGACGTTGGAACAGATAGATTTAGTATTAAAGGAAACGCAGAAATAAGCCATGGAAAAGGAATTGGAAAAGCGCATAGAGGAGCTGGCCGAACGCTGCCAGCGAACGGGCCGGGTAACAATGACCGGCTTTCTCACCCCGGCGGAGCTGTTTGAGGCCAATGCCTGGGCGGGGCGGCAGGACTGGTGCAACGCCCTGGCCTTCGGCGGGCATCCCGCCTGTGAGCGTCAGGCGATATTCTTTTTGCCGGAATACATGGAGCCGGAGGATTTTTCCGGGGAGGAGTATATCCACGCCCTGCGGGTGCGGGCCTATTACGCCGCCCCCACCCACCGGGATTATATGGGTGCAGCCCTGGGCCTGGGCATCCGCCGGGAGTTTATGGGGGACATCTGGGTGGAGGAGGACAGCGCGGTCATCTTCTGCCTGCCCTCTGTGGAGACGCTGCTCCTGGAGGAGCTGAAAACCGTGGGCCGGGCCAATGTGAAGGCAGCCCCGTTGGCTCTGGCCGATTTGCCGGAGCCGGAGCGGAAGGTGAAGACCATGTCCTTCACGGTGAAAAGCCTGCGGCTGGACGCGGTGGCTGGGCATATGTTCGGCCTGTCCCGAACGGCGGCGGCGGAGGCCATCCGGCAGGGGGCGGTGTCCTTAAATTATGCCCCCTGCCTCCATGTGGACGCCCCGGTGTCCCAGGGAGATATTCTGTCCATCCGGGGCCGGGGCAAGGGGGCGCTGACCCGGATCGGGGAGAAATCCAGGAAAGACCGTATTTTTCTGGAAGCGGAAATCTATTTATGACATAATTCACTCGTCCCTGCGCAGCGTGGTTACAAAGGAAGAAATTTCTGTATTTATTGTATCTATTTGTAATAATCAGTCGATTGTGTCAATAGTTTTGTGTAAACTTGTTAAAGTTTCTTGTATCAGTGCAA
>JAJPYE010000035.1 GCA_021205095.1 Oscillospiraceae bacterium
CCCCACACCTGATCCTGAACAATGAGCATCCCCAGCTTTTTCAGCTGCTTTCCCAGCTCCTTAATGTCGTAGCAGACGAACCGGTTCTGGATGTCCACGTTGGTGTGATGATTGAACAGGTTCAGAGAACCTTTGACATAGATTTCAAGAGCGGTGGCTACATGATGCGCCTCTTTTTCTTCCTGTTTCAGCAGCGCATTATAGAGGTCTTCCAGAATCGGCATATTCTCCGGGGTCGGGTTTTCAAAGTAGGGCTGGTAAATCTGATGGACACAACGGTCAATGACCGTCTTTTCTACCGGCAACAGCCCATCCTTGCCGCCGACGACCAGCTCACACAGGGAAAGGATAAAGTCGCTCTTTAAGGCCAGAGGCGAATCCTCCTCGGAGTAATTGTCCGTGATGTCCATGGGGTTGATATACTGCGTACTGGTGGGGCTGATCTTCACGACCTGTCCGTGCAGTCTCTCCACAAGTGCCGTGTACTCGGCCTCCGGGTCACACACGATGATGTCATCATCCGACACCAGAAAGGCATTGGTGATTTCCCGCTTTGCGGAGAACGACTTGCCGGAACCGGGAGTGCCGAGGATCAGGCCATTGGGGTTTTTCAGGAGCTTTCTGTCCACCATAATCAGGTTGTTGGACAGGGCGTTCAGGCCATAATAGATAGCCTCTTTTCCGTCCTGATACAGCTCCTGGGTCGTAAACGGCACGAAGATCGCTGTGGAGGAAGTGGTCAGCGCGCGCTGAATCTCGATCTGGTTCATCGCCAGCGGCAGGGAGGACATCAGCCCCTGTTCCTGCTGGAAATCCAGCCGACGCAGGTTGCAGTTGTGCTTCTGGGCGATGGAACTGGCCTGGAACACGTTGTTCTCCAGCTCCTGGGGCGTCTTTCCGGTGTTCATTACAAGGAATGTGATAAGAAACATCCGCTCATTCTGGCTCTGCAATTCTTTCAGCAGGTCTTTGGCATCCTTGCCGTAGGTAGCCAGGTCAGAAGGGATGATGTCCATATCGTATCCGGAACGGACGGCCTTTTTCTGTTCCTCGATTTTGCTCCGGTCAAGCTCCGTGATGGTGTGCTTGACGGTTTTGATGGCCTTATTCTGGTCAACAGACTGGATATGCAGCGTGACGATCTCGCTGGAATCCATCTCCAGCAGGTCTTTCAACAGCTGGTCACTCAAATCCGATGCCGTGATCGCCAGATAGCTCATCGCGCCGTACATACTCCCCATCTGGAAGGTGCGCCCGCCGGGGAAGGAGAAGGACGTGGGCGCGATAAAGTCCTTGACAGACAGGCCAGACTTTGCAAGCCAGCTCCAATCGAAATAGAACTTATCGCGGCTGCCCATGTGGAACATACTGTGCATGACGCGCAGGCGTTCCTTGCCGTTCAGTACCCTGGCTGAGACACCCAGTCGGTGGAAGTTGTTCAGCAAATCCGTCTGCACATGGTCAAGCCGGGGCTTTGCCTGCTTCATGGAATCCGCCTGGATGCTGAAGGTCAGGTATTTGGTCTTTGTCAGACCGTTGTTGCCCTGTGCCAGCTGCTTGCGGAGCATCTGGCTGAACTCGCTGCGCACGTCGTCGAAGCCGTCGCGCATGGGCGGGATGCGGACGCTCTTTTCAAACTGTTCCACATCGGTGGTCATATTCATAAAGGACAGCTCGAAGTGGATGGAGCTGTCGAAGAAATTCAGGAAGCCGCACCACTCCTCAAAGATCGCGGTCTTATCTTCCTGCTGGGCAAGCTGGTAGTTGATGTCCTGGAACTGAATGGTTTTGGAGTAATATCTGTCCCCGGTGCGGCAGATGCCGTCCGGGAACATCCGTTCAAAGGGGATGGACTGCTGCGCAGTGCGGGGAACGCCGTCATCGCGGCGCGCCTTCTCAATGACCTGCTGAATTTTCTTCTGGTCACTGCGGGAGAGGTTCTCCGGCACCTTAACGCTTTTGTCCTTTGCCGCCTTTTTTCTCGTAGGAATTGAGAACAATGCGCTGTACCTCCTGTTCTGCCTCCGCCTGCCGGATCAGAGCCGCATAGTAGTTATTGGTCTGATAGGGCCGGACTTTGGGGCGAATGAATTTTGCCTGAATGAACTGCTTTGCAATGACCTCCAGCGGCTGGCCGTCCTTCTCGTACATACCGAGGAAGAACAGCGGGAGCATGACGATCATCATGCCCATCACCGCAAGGGAGACATTGCCCAACTGACGGAGCAGGAAAAAGGTCGGAACGCCGATCAGAGCGCCCGCCCCAAAGCAGATCAGCTGCCGCTTCGTCAGGTTAAAAAAGACTTTGGATTTCACCCGCGTCAAATCGCGCGGGACGGAAATATATGCTGCCAATCGTAAAACCTCCTTCTTATCAGTGCGCCGAGAACACAGCTTTGGACAGGGAGCCTGTCTTAAACAGCGTAAAGCACAGCAGCACCGTGTAGCCCATCACGCCCCACAGGGAGGCAACGATGTCGTCGCTGATGGAGACACTCTG
>JAJPYE010000051.1 GCA_021205095.1 Oscillospiraceae bacterium
TCTCTGGCCCGCTGCACCGTATCTCTCGCGTCGATGGCCGACATTTTTATAAAATCCTCTCCGGCTGTCGCCCGGATGATCCTGTCCATACGAAGCACCTCTCACATATAGCTTTTCAACACAATATTCTATCGCCTGCGTCAGCAGTTGTCAAACCCGATTTCCCCGTGCGGCACCCACATTAAAAAGGAGGCGTCCCTCATGGCCCCGTCTGCCCCATTTTATTATATTACCGACCGCTGCGTCGCCTGCGGCACCTGCACCCGCGTATGCCGGGAGGGCTGCATATCCGGCGGCGCGCCGCCCTTCAAAATCCGTCAGCCCTACTGCACCCGCTGCGGCCTGTGCGCCGCAAAATGCCCGATGAAGGCGATCATCCGGCAGGAGGCATAGAGGAAGCGCACCGCAGGCAGGCCCGCGATGCGCTTCCTTTGTCATGGATCACCGTTTAATCCACCTGATAGTACCCGTAGCCCGGCATAACATAGCCGCTGGGCTGTTCGTTCTGATAGTTTACATAATACGAGCCGCCCATGCCGCCGAAAAGCACGCTCAGGATGAAACGCACCAGGAATATCGTCACCATAACGGCCAGAATGACCGCTATGGGACTGTTCCCCCTGTGGCCGGAGGAACGGCGGCCCGTGAAGAAGAAGTCGAAGGGATCCTCATAACCGCCGTTACCGCTGCCGCCCGCGCCGGAGCCGGAAGATGCGCCCGTATAGCCGCCGCTCTCATAAGCGGCCCGCTGACCGCCGTAGGCCGTTCTGGTATGGGCAGAGCCAGTCTGGGCCGTTCCCCCGTTCGCCCGCTGGTTTTTGATTTCGTCATAGGCGCGGTTAATCTGCCCCATCTTCTCCGCCGCAGCGGCGTTATTGGGGTTCAGGTCGGGATGATATTTTTTCGCCAGACGCTTATACGCCTTGGAGATCTCCTCATCGGAGGCATCCGGCTTCACGCCTAATACATCATATGGATTCATGTTTTCCTTTCAAACCGGCGGCCACACTTCCGGCAGGTCATAAGGATTTTTCCCTTCCCCCTTGGCACGCGTAGCAGCGTGTGGCAGGAGGGGCAGCGAAAGAAGCGGTATTCCTTCCGCTGCTGCCAGCGATCCTTCAGGGATCGGAACCAGCCTGTTACTGCCTTCCTTTTCTTCAGATACCATTCATTTTCCTGCTGACGCTTGTATACGTTCCGGGACATAATGCGGAACATATCGTAAACCAAAGCGACTATCGCCACAGTATAGAACAGCGTTCCCACATATCCGCCATTAAATATAAGGGCCAGCACAAACAGCACAAGGGCCGCAATCATCAGGAACCGGGAAAACTCGTCCTGCCCGTAACGGCCATACATGAACTGTTCCATTCTTTGTCTAAACTTCATGCAATCACCTTATACCTTATTTCTTTGGTATAAGCATAAACCACATAAGGTTATTTATGTTGAACAAAGTGTTAATTATTTTCAGAACTTCACCCTTGCTTCATGCAAAAAACCGCCGCAGACTGTTGTCTGCGGCGGCCAAGCTATTGTAAAATAACCCGATTGGAATCAGTTGCCGGAGGCCTCGCCGGAAGCTTCGCCGGAGGCGGTCTCGGTGGCGTCGTACGCGGAAGCCGCAGCCTCGACGTCCAAGGTGCCGTCGTCGGTCACGCCGCCGCCCACGTTGGTGCCGCCGCCGACAGCCTCGATGGTGCCGTAGGTACCGGCCTCGACGACCTCGTCAGAGGCGGTCAGGGTCAGGGTGCCGTCCGCGTTCTCGGTCAGGGTGCCGTAAACGGTAGCGCCTTCCTCGATGGTCAGGCTGGTCAGCAGGGACTCTTCCTCAACGACCCAAACGCCGTCGGCCTCAACGACCACGGAGGCGGTGGAGGTGCCGTTGTAGTAGACCTTGTTCATCACATGGCCCTGCAGGAAGTACTCGTTGATGGTGTAGGTCTTGAACTGGATGTAGGCAGCCTCGGACTCGTCTTCGGTCACGTTGCCCTCAGCGTCCAGCAGGACATAGGTGATGTCGTCGCCATAGTAAGCGATGCCCTCGACGGCCTCCTCGCTGTAAGCGATGCCCTTGATGGTGGAGGTCAGAGCGATGTCGCCGGTCAGGGTAGCGCCCTCGCCGATGGTGACGACCAGGTCGTCGCCGGTCTGGGTGTAATAGCCGGTGCCGTTGAAGATGTCGCCAACATAATCGCCGTTGGTGAAGGTAGCGGTAACGGTATTGCCGCCGGAGGAGGAGGTGTAGTCATAGTTGATGCCGGGGAAACCGTCCTCCGCATTAACATTGGACTCGTCGTAGAGGGTGTTGAAGCCCTCGGCCATGGAGATCATGCCGATACGGTTGTCGTCGTCGTTGTCCTCCAACTGGATCAGGATGCCGGAAGCGGAGTTCAGAACGGCCTCGTCGAAGTAGTAGTCGCCGTCAGCGGCCTTGTTCAGAACAACGGCCTCTTCCACGTTGATGACGGTGCCGTCGGTGACATAGATGCCGTCGGACAGGCTGTTGTGCTGCATGAAGCCGTACACAGCGTTGATGGTGGTCACATTGCCCTCGCCCTCGACGGTCTCGATCAGCTCGCCGTTGGCGTCATACAGGTCGATGTCGCCGTTGGAGGAGGTGTAAACGCCGGTGGTAGCGCCGGTGATGATGGCGGCATAGGTCACGCCGCTGATGGTGGTGCCATAGTAGTACTGAGAGGGGTTGCCGATGTAGTAAGCGCCGTAGCCGGAGCCGTAAGCGTCCTCGTCATAGCCGAAGATGCGCCAGCCGGAGTCCATGCCGCCCTCGGATTCGGAGACGATGGACAGGTCGGAATCGACAACATTGATGACCATGTCAGAGCCAGAGTCGGTGGACAGAAGCGCCCAGCCGCCGGCCACCATGGTGGAGTTCAGAACGGTCAGGGTGGGGGTAGCGCCAATCATGTTGACCACACGGGCGCCGCCCTGAATGCCCAGGCACCACGGCGGGGAGAGCATGATGTCCTGGTTCGCGCTGTTGACATATTCGTCATAGGCCTCGGTCAGGGGGTCAGCGCCCATGACGATGAAGGTGGAGTCCTTCACGATAACGCTGGAGTTCTCGGACACGATAACGCCGGTGCGCTCAAAGCCCTCGGTGTAGACATAGGCATCCTCGATGGTCAGGGTAGCGCTGTCATAGGCCACAAACGCGGCGCCCTGGCCGGTGAAGTCGCTGGCGAGCTGGCCGTCGGTGTCGTCGGTGGCGACCTCCACGCCGGTAACGGTGGCGGAGGCATCCTCGCCGTGAACATACACAGCGGTGTAGCCCGCGCCGGTGACGGTCTCGTCCAGAACGACCTCAGTATCAGCCTCGGTGACATCGGTACCGATATAGATGTTGCCGGTATCGTCACGGCTGGTGTAGTCGGTCAGCGTGCCGTATTCAGAGGCGGTGAGCTGGGACACGTCCACATTGATGGACGTCTCAGGGATGGTGATGGCAGCGGTCTCCTCGGCGGCAGCTTCCGCAGAGGCCTCGCCGGATGCCTCGCCGGAGGCTTCGCCGCTGGCGAAAGCACCCACAGAGAGGATCATGCAAAGGGCCAGAATCAGTGCCAACATTTTGCTGAGCTTCTTCATAAGTAGGAATTCTTCCTTTCATAAAATATCTTCCTGCGTGCATTACCACGCTGTAGCTTGTATTATAGCCGAAAGCTCCATGATATGCAAGCGTTAAATTAAAAATTTGTTATTATTTTCTTACTTTTTTGTTATTTGTATATCAATTATGTTAGTTACCATTGGAGGTTCGTGAAAAAAATCCAAAAAAACATCTCCCAGCGGCAAGATTGTTGTTGAAATCTCATTTAAATTAGGTTATTATTGTAACGTCAATACACGACACACTTTTTGGAAGGAGAACAAACCATGAAGAAACTCAGCAAGATTTTGGCACTGCTCGTGGCTCTTTGCATGATCCTCTCTGTGGGTGCCTTCGCCAGCGGCGAAGCCTCCGGCGAGGCGTCTGCGGAAGCCGCCCCTGCGGAGACCGCAGAGGCCAGTGCCATCCCCGAAACGGCCATCACTGTGGATGTGTCCCAGTTGACGGCCTCCGACTACGCCTACCTGACCAACTACTCCAACCGTGACGACAGTGGCAACATCTATATTGGCACTGACATCACCGAGGCGGATCAGGCTGTGGTGCTGGATGAGACTGTCACCGGCGCTGGCTACACTGCGGTGTATGTCCACGGCGAGGACGCCTCCGCCACCATCACCGGCGTGGAGGTCGCCATCGATGACACCGACGGTCTGCTGGCCAGCGACTTCAGCGGCCAAGGCACTGCCGTTGTGGCTTATGACGGCGCTTTCGTCACCATCGAGGGCCTGACCTACTACTCCGAGGGCTTTGAGCGCACCCTGGGCGTGGTTTCCCAGAACGCCAACATCGTCATCAAGGACAGCGACATCACCGTTATGGGCGCTGACCCCCTGACTGAGGCTTGGGAAGGCTATCACAGCAGCGCTGACCAGAACGCCATGATCTCTCCCCCCTGGCCTCTGGGCATCACCGGCGGTGGCCGTGTGGTCAACATGATCGGCGAGAACCCCACCCTGACCATCATTGATTCCACCCTGGTGGCCGGCGAGACCTGGGGCATCCTGTCCACCGACGCTGGCTCCAACATGATCATCAATGTTGTGGACACCGAGCTGACCTCTCTGTCTGAGAGCGAAGGCGGCTCCGATTCCGGCTGGCGTATCTTCGGCTATGACGAGGACGCCTATGGCTCCGCTTACGGCGCTTACTACATCGGCAACCCCACCCAGTATTACTATGGCGCGACCTTCAACGGCGTGACCTATGCCGCTATCATCACCGGCGCCAACGAGGGCCACTATGCTTCCTCCAACGGCACCATCGACCTGTATGACGCCAACGGCAATCTCATTGAGACCGTCGAAGGCGAGGGCAACGTGACCACCATCAACGGTGTGTTCGGCTTCATGCAGCACAACAGCCTGGTCGGTCTTTACATTGAGGACGGCACCGTCATCAATGCGGAGGAGGCCGCTATCCTCTACAAGGCTTCCGACGGCGCTTACTACTTCGACGAGGCCGAGCTGAACGTCACCTCCGGCATCCTGATTCAGATGATGGACAACGACGACGACTCCCGTATCGGCGGCAGCCCCATGTCCGCTGAGACCGGCTTCGATGAAAACTACAGCGACAGCAAGATCACCTCTACCGGCGAGGGCTTCCCCGGCCTGGGCTTTGATTACACCTCCACCACCGGCGGCAACACCGTCACCGCTACCTTCACCAACGGCGATTACGTTGGCGACATTCTCAACGGCACCGGCTACTATGGCCAGTCCGGCGACAACCTGACCGTCACCATCGGCGAGGGCGCTACCCTGACCGGCGACATCGCTCTGACTTCCACCATCAAGGGCGTGGCCTACAGTGAAGAGGCCATCGAGGGCATTGAGTATTATGGTGACGACATCGCCTACCTCCTGGTAGACGCTGAGGGCAACGTGACCGATGACGCGGCTGAGGCTGCTTTCATCCAGATCACTGACTACACCATCAACGAGTACTTCCTGCAGGGCCATGTTCAGAACATCGTTTACTATAACGGCGCTTCCACCGCTGCTGTGGTTGTTGAGGCCGACGGCGTCTGGACGGTCGCTGAGGAGTCCCTGATCACCAGCCTGAGCATTGCCGAGGGCGCTACCGTTTACGGCGCGCTGACCGAGAACGCGGACGGCACCCTGACCCTGACTCCCTCTGAGGAAGCTATCCCCGCCGGTGAGTACGGCTCCATCGAGGCTGTTGGCGGCGGCACCAATGTCGGCGGCGGCGTGACTGACGACGGCACTCTGGACGTGGGCGCTGCTGCGGACGCTATGGCCGAGCAGCAGGGCGCGACCGCTTCCGGCGAGGCCTCTGGCGAAGCTACCGCTGAGACCGCTGACGCTGGCGAAGTCACCTGGGCTGACTATCAGGCTTACCTGATCGAGGCCGCTGGCGGCAACGCCCCCGACCTGGACGAGTTCACCGAGCAGGTCATGGCCATGGAGTCCTGGGACGACATCGACCAGTCCACCAGCCCCTGGGATCAGCTCTTCACCACCGTGGGCATCAGCACCTGGGATGACTTCGTAGCTGCCGGCGGCGCTGGCGCTGCCAGCATCGTCGAGGGCGCGATGGGCTGATTGGCTCCTTACTCTCAAACCACTACAAAACAATAAAAGTACCGGGGAGCCTGGCTCCCCGGTATTTTTCTGTTCTTCTGCGGCGCAGGCGAGCGGTCGCCTTTCTTTACCCTGCCATGCACCTGTGGCAGTCTTCTTCTTTTTCCAGCGCTCTCTCCACCCGCCTGAGGCGGTTTTTCCCTTGCCGGGCATCTCTTATCCCTGGGAGCAGCGCACCCTCCCCTGCACGCAAAACAAAATCAGGGCTGTATCGAACACATCATGGTTCGACACAGCCCTGATATTTTACGGTGTCCGCCTTGGGGCGATTACACCAGCTCTATAACGGCCATCTCGGCGGCGTCGCCGCGGCGAGTGCCGACGCGAGTAATGCGGACATAGCCGCCCTCGCGATCCGCGTATTTGACGGACAGCTCGTCAAACACCTTCTTGGCTACATCCTCACGGGTCAGGAAGCGCAGCGCCTGCCGGTAATTGGCCAGGCCCTTCTTCTTCCCCAGGGTTATCATTTTCTCGGCCAGGGGACGAATCTCCTTGGCCCGCGTGACCGTCGTCTCCATGCGCCCTGTATCCAGCAGATCCGTCACCTGCTGGCGCAGCATGGCCATACGGGCAGCCGTGGGCTTGCCGAGCTTGCGTGTTCCAGGCATTTTCGTTTACCTCCAAAAAAGAGTGTTCGTTTTGCGGTTAGTTGGACTTGCCGCTGTTGGCGCTGCCTTCCTCCTCGCTGGCCAGGGAAAGACCCATAATCGCCAGCTTTTGGATGACCTCCTCCAGACTCTTCCGGCCCATGTTGCGAACCTTGATCATTTCGTCCTGCGTCTTGGATACCAAGTCCTCCACCGTATTGATATTCGCGCGTTTCAAGCAGTTGAAGCTGCGCACGGACAGGTCAAGCTCCTCAATGGTCATTTCCATGATCTTGTCCTTGACCGTCTCGGTCTTTTCCACCACTGTGGAACCCATGTTCATGGCCTGGGACAGGTCAGTGAACAGGGTGAAATGGTCGCACAAAATCTTCGCGCCCAGGGACACGGCGTCCCGCGGGGAAATGGTCTTGTCCGTCCAGACCTCCAGCGTCAGCTTGTCATAGTCCGTCTGATTGCCAACACGGGTGTTCTCCACCGCGTAGTTCACCTTCAGGACAGGGGTGTAAATGGAATCAATGGGGATAACGCCCGCCACGGTCTGCTGGGGCTTATTCTTCTCAGCAGGCACATAGCCGCGGCCATGGGAAATGGTCATTTCCATGGACAGCGTCGCGTCCGGCCCCAGCGTCGCAATGTGCAGTTCGGGATTGAGGATCTCCACCTCACCGTCAGCCTTGATGTCTCCAGCCGTCACCTCGCAGGGCCCCACTGCCTCTATATAGACGGTTTTAGGGCCTTCCCGATGGAGGCGGGCGATTAACGTCTTGATGTTCAGGACGATCTCCGTCACATCCTCCTTCACGCCGGGGATTGTGGTGAACTCATGCTGGACGCCGGCAATCTTAATGGTCGTAACAGCGGTGCCAGGCAGGGAGCTGAGCAGCACCCTGCGCAGGGAATTGCCCAGCGTGGTGCCGTAGCCACGCTCCAACGGCTCAACGATAAACTTGCCATAGCTCTCATCGGCCGGGTTTTCCACACACTCGATGCGCGGCTTCTCAATCTCTATCATGTGTTCATACCCTCCTTCAAATTTGTACGCCAAAAGGCGTTGCGCGAGTACAGCCTACCAACTTGTGAGGGTCTTACTTGGAGTACAGCTCGACGATGAGGAGTTCGTCCACCTCATAATCAATATCGTCCCGTGCGGGCATGGCCGTGACCTTACCCAGAAGGGCGTTTTTATCCCGGTCAAGCCACTTGGGAGTCGCGGTGAAGCTCTCCTCCTCTTTCATGGTCTTGAAGCGGGTGTTGCTGCTGCTCTTCTCACTGACAGCGATGATGTCGCCCACCTTTACAAGGTAGGAGGGGATGTCCACCCGCTTGCCGTTGACGGTGTAATGACCGTGGCTGACGAGCTGGCGGGCCTCCCGGCGGGTGGAGGCAAAGCCCAGGCGGAAAACCACGTTGTCCAGGCGGCGTTCCACCAGGGTCAGCAGGTTTTCACCGGTCTTACCGGGCATTTTGGTAGCCTTTTCGTAGTACATACGGAACTGCTTTTCCAGAATACCATAAATAAATTTGACCTTCTGCTTCTCATTGAGCTGCATGGCGTACTCGGACTTTTTCGTCCGCTTCTGGGCGCCGGGGTTGCGGTTGGAGGTCTTGGAATAGCCCATGACCGCCGGGGAAATGCCCAGGGTACGGCAGCGCTTGAGAACAGGCTGCATATTTCTAGCCATAGTAACCTTTCCTCCTTTCCGTCAGACGCGGCGGCGCTTCGGCGGGCGGCATCCATTGTGGGGGATGGGCGTCACGTCCTTGATCATCGTGACCTCCAGACCCGCGGTCTGCAGGGCGCGGATGGCGGCCTCACGACCGCTGCCGGGTCCCTTCACAAACACTTCAACGGTCTTCAGGCCATGCTCCATGGCGGCGCGGGCTGCGGTCTCCGCAGCGGTGGACGCGGCAAAGGGGGTGGATTTCCGGCTTCCTCTGAAGCCCATTCCACCGGCGCTGGCCCAGCTAATCGCGTTGCCCTGGGTGTCCGTGACAGTCACCATGGTGTTATTGAAGGAAGAGCTGATATGCACCTGGCCCTTTTCAATATTTTTCCGTTCCCGGCGGCGGGTACGAACCTTCTTGCCCTTTTGAGCGGTTGCCATTTATCTCTTCCCTCCCTTACTTTTTCTTGTTGGCGATGGTGCGCTTGGGGCCCTTGCGGGTGCGGGCGTTCGTCTTGGTCCGCTGGCCGCGAACGGGCAAGCCCTTGCGGTGGCGGGTGCCACGGTAGGAGCCGATCTCCATCAGGCGCTTAATGTCCAGTGCGTTCTGGCGGCGCAGGTCGCCCTCCACAACGTATTCCTTGTCGATGCACTCGCGGAGCTTAGCCTCTTCCGCTTCGGTGAGATCCTTCACGCGGGTGTCCGGGTTGATCCCGGTCTCTTCCAATATTTTCTTTGCAGATGTCCTGCCGATGCCGTAGACATAGGTCAGACCTATTTCCACACGCTTGTCCTTGGGCAGGTCAACGCCGGCGATTCGTGCCATCTTTCGCAATCAATCCTTTCTTGAAGATAGGCTGTCAGCCTTGTCTCTGCTTATGCTTCGGGTTGGGGCAAATGACCATAACCCGGCCATGGCGCTTAATGACCTTGCATTTCTCGCACATGGGCTTGACACTGGGCCTAACTTTCATTTGATAAGCCTCCTTTTATCTCAGGCAAGTTGTGTTTTGTTTACTTGGTGCGCCAGGTGATGCGGCCCCTTGTCAGGTCATAGGGCGACATCTGCACTGTGACCTTATCTCCCGGAAGGATGCGGATAAAATTCATCCGCAGCTTGCCGGAAATATGGGCCAGGATGATATGGCCTCCGCCGATGTCAACCTGGAACATGGTGTTTGGCAGCGCCTCCACCACAGTGCCCTCCAGCTCGATAACGTCATCTTTCGCCAAGAAGCTCTCCCTCCTTCGCCGCGGTCTGAGCGACCGCCTGTGCTAATGTTGTCCTGATGTCCTTGTCCGTCTTCGGCGGGATATTGCTCTGCCGAATCAGACGAACGTGCTTGGGGCTTTTTTTCTTTGGCCCGGCCAGAGACCGTCCCTTGCCGTCGCACAGCAGCAGCCGGTCGGCCTGACAGTCAATGACCATAAACAGCTTTCCCTCATCATGTCCCGCCAGGGACGCCACAATGTCGTAGGGCATGGGCCGCTTCATTCACAAATCCTCCCCATAGGTAAGGATTTCCGGCTCCCCGTCGGTGATGAGGATGGTGTTTTCATAGTGGGCAGACAGCTTGCCGTCCAGAGTCTTGACCGTCCAGCCGTCCTTCAGAACCTTGACCTCCCAGGTTCCCTGCGTCACCATTGGCTCCACCGCGATGGTCATGTTCCTGACCAGCTTGGGGCCGTGGCCCGCAGGGCCGTAGTTCGGTACCTCCGGCGCTTCGTGCATTTCGCTTCCTACGCCGTGACCCACATATTCCCGGACGACGCCGAAGCCGTTCTTCTCAACATATGTCTGAACGGCGTGGGATATGTCGCCCACATGATTGCCCGCGCGGGCCTGGGCGATCCCCTCGAAAAAGCTCTGGCGGGTAACGGCGATGAGACGCTTTGCCTCCTCGCTGCCTTCCCCTGCAATATAGGTTCCGGCGCAGTCGCCCACATAGCCCTTCCAGGTGGCCCCCACGTCTACGGAGACGATGTCGCCTTCCTTCAGACGCCGGTGGCCGGGGATGCCGTGTATCACCTCATCGTTCACAGACAGGCACACGCTGGCGGGAAATCCGCCATACCCCAGAAAGGTGGGGATCGCGCCGCTCTTTTCAATGAAGTGACGGACTTCTCGGTCGATCTGAGCCGTGGTCACGCCGGGGGCAACCATTTCCCGTGCAACTGTACGGGCAGCCGCGGTAATTCTCCCGGCCTGACGCATTAGCTCGATCTCCCGCGGGGATTTGATAATGATACTGCTCATATCCCCAAAGCCTTATATATCTCCGCCGTGGTAGCCTGGATGGTGGGCTGATTGGCCACGGTTTTGAGCTTGCCGCGCTCCTGATAGAACGCGATGAGAGGCTCCGTCTGCTTGTGATAGGTGTCCAGACGGTTTTTCACTGTCTCCGGCGCGTCGTCCGCCCGGATGGTCAGCGCAGCGCCGCACTGGTCGCAGACGCCCTCCTGCTTGGGAGGATTATTGACCACATGATAGGAGGCGCCGCAGGCCGGGCAGGTGCGCCGACCGCTCATGCGCTCCACGATGGTGTCGTCGTCCACCTCCAGATCGACCGCGAAGTCGATCTCAACGCCCTGCTCCTCCATAGCCTCCGCCTGGGGGATGGTGCGGGGCACGCCGTCCAGGATATAACCCTTGGCGCACTCCGGCCCCTGAAGGGCCTCCGCAATAATGCCGATGATCACATCATCCGGCACCAGCGCCCCCGCATCCATATAGGACTTGGCCTTCAGGCCGATGGGGGTTCCCGCCTTCACGGCGGCCCGCAGGATGTTTCCGGTGGAAATGGTCGGTACGTCCAGCTTCTTCGCAAGGATCTCCGCCTGGGTACCCTTTCCGGCGCCGGGGGCGCCGAGCATGATAAGCTTCATTGTATCCAGCCCCTCCTTAGTCCAGGAAGCCCTTGTAATGACGCATGAGCATCTGGGATTCCAGGGCCTGAACGGTCTCCAGGGCCACGCCTACCACGATGATGATGGAGGTGCCGCCAAGGGAGATGCCGATGTTCTGGGCCACGTCGGAGTAAATGCTGATGACATAGGGCGCCGCCGCGATAATGCACAGATACAGGCTGCCGAAGAGGGTGATTTTATTCAGCACGCGCTGGATATATTCGCTGGTGGGCTTGCCCGGACGGATGCCAGGGATAAACCCGCCGTTCTTGCGAAGGTTGTTGCTGATCTCGATGGGGTTGAACTGGATGGTGCTGTAGAAGTATCCGAAGAACACAATCAGCAACGCGTAGCAGATGACGTACAGCCAGGTGTTCGTCTGGGAGATATAGTAGGCGAAGGTACCTGCCTCCAGGGTGCTGCCCTTTACGAGCTGCACGATCGTGGCCGGAAGGCTCACGATGGACTGGGCGAAGATGACGGGCATAACGCCGGACATATTCACCTTCATGGGCAGGTGGGTGCTTTGGCCGCCGTACATCTTCCGGCCAACCACACGCTTGGAATACTGCACCGGGATGCGCCGCTCCGCGTCGTTCACGAACACGATCAGCACGATCATGGCCAGGAAACAGAGGACAACCAGGAGCAGGGCCCACCAGGTCAGGCTGCCGGAGCTGAGGTTGGAGAAGCTGGTGATGGCCGCCGAGGGGAACCGGCTGACAATGCTGGCAAACAGGATGATGGAGATACCGTTTCCGATGCCGAATTCGGTAATCTGCTCACCCAGCCACATAATCAGAGCGGAACCGGCGGTGAAGGTCACGACAATGACGATAGCCGCCCAGACGGTGTCGCCGCCAGCCGTCAGCAGACTGTTGTTCTTAATGAGCATATAGTAGGCAAAGCCCTGAAGCAGGCCGATGCCCACGGTGACATAACGGGTGATGGAGGCGATCTTCTTGCGGCCCTCCTCGCCCTGATCCTTGCTCATGCGCTCCAGGGCGGGGATGGCCACGCAAAGGAGCTGCATGATGATGGATGCGTTAATGTAGGGCTGGATGGACAGCGCGAAGATGGTCGCAGAGGAGAAGGCGCCGCCGCTCATTACGTTGTACAGGCCCAGCACCGTGTTTTCCAGGGAGGTGAAATACTCCTGGAGGTAGCTTACGTTGACGTAAGGCACCGGGACGGCGTTACCCAGTCTGTACAGCAACACAATGAACAGGGTGAAGAGGATTTTCTTGCGAATCTCCTCTATCTTCCATGCGTTTGCAAATGTTTTTAACACTTACACCACCTCAGCCTTTCCGCCTGCGGCCTCAATCTTTTCTTTGGCAGTCGCGGAAAAGGCCTTGGCACGTACCGTCAGCTTTTTGGTGATGTCTCCGCTGCCCAAAATCTTCACGCCGTACTGGCATTTGGACAGCACCCCGGTATCCAGCAGAACCTGGGCGTCGATCTCAGCGCCGTCCTCAAAACGGTCGTTGAGAACGCCTACGTTCACGCTCTCCAGGGGTTTGGCAAAAATGTTATTGAAGCCCCGCTTCGGGATGCGCCGGGCCAGCGGCATCTGGCCGCCCTCGAAGCCCACGCGCACGCCGCCGCCACTGCGGGCCTTCTGGCCCTTGTGGCCGCGTCCTGCGGTCTTGCCGTTGCCGGTGGCATAGCCCCGGCCCTTGCGCCAGGCCTTCTTGCGGCTGCCGGGCGCGGGAGATAGCTCATGAATTTCCATTGCTGTCCCTCCTCTTATTCTTCTGTGACCTTCACAAGATAGCCGATCTGGGCGATCTTGCCACGGGTCTGGGGGTTGTCGGGCTGCACGGTGGACTGGCCGATCCGATGCAGGCCCAGGGACGCGGCGGTAGCGATATGCTTGTCGTTCCGACCGTTCAGGCTCTTAACGAGCTGAATCTTCAGTTTCTTTTCCATGTCCGCGCCTCCTTAACCCAGTATCTCGCCGGGGGTCTTGCCGCGGACAGCAGCCACCTGCTCCACATTGCGCAGGCTCTGCAGACCCTGCATGGTAGCGGCCACTACGTTGCCGGGGTTATTGCTGCGCAGGCACTTGGCACGGATGTCCGTGATGCCGGCGGCCTCCGCCACGGCACGCACCGCGCTGCCGGCGATAATGCCGGTACCGGGGGCGGCGGGCTTGAGAAGCACCCGTCCGGCGCCAAAGGTGCCGATCACCTCATGGGGAATGGTGCTGCCGGTGATGGTGATGGTGACGATGTTCTTCTTCGCATCCTCCAGGCCCTTGCGGATGGCCTCGGAGACCTCGTTGGCCTTGCCGGTGCCGAAGCCCACGCGGCCCTTGCCGTCGCCCACGACGCACAGCGCCGCAAACCGGGCGATACGACCGCCCTTGACCGTCTTGGCCACACGGTTGAGGGAAACTACTTTTTCTATATACTCAGGAGCGTCCTGCTCCTCTTTGCGGCGGGAACGCCGATCGTTCTGATAAGCCATTTCGTTTCCTCCTCCCTTAGAATTTCAGGCCGCCCTCACGGGCGCCCTCTGCCAGGGCCTGCACACGGCCATGGTATACATATCCGCCGCGGTCGAAGACCACGGTTTCAACGCCCTTGGCCAGGGCGCGCTCGGCTACCATCTGGCCCACCTTGCGGGCGGCCTCCTGATTGGAGCCGGGGCCTTCAAAGTCCTTCTCGTTGCTGGCCGCCGCCGCCAGGGTGACGCCAGCCACGTCGTCGATGACCTGGGCATAAATGTGTTTTTCGCTGCGGAACACGCACAGACGGGGACGCTGGGGCGTGCCGCTGATCTTAAACCGCAGACGATAATGGCGTCTGTCGCGCTTTCCTTTCGTATCGGGTCTTGAAACCATTTAGCACACCTCCTTATTTCGCGCCAGTCTTGCCTTCCTTGTGGATGAGAACCTCGTCGACGTACTTAATGCCCTTGCCCTTATAGGGTTCCGGCGGACGCTTGGCGCGAACCTCAGCCGCAAACTGGCCGACCTTCTGTTTATCAATGCCCTTGACGATGACCTGGTTGGGGTTGGGAACCTCGGTGGTGATGTCGTCCGTATCGGGGACAGTCACCTGATGGCTGTAGCCCAGGTTCATGACCAGGTTCTTGCCTTCCTTCGCGGCGCGGTAGCCCACGCCGTTGATCTCCAGGGTCTTGGAGAAGCCCTCGGTCACGCCGATCACCATGTTGTTGATCAGGCTGCGGGTCAGGCCGTGGAGAGAGCGGTTCAGCGCTTCGTCATTGGGGCGGGACACGGTGACGACACCGCCGTCCACCTTGACCTCCATCAGCGGAGAGACCGTCTGGGTCAGCTCCCCCTTGGGGCCTTTTACATGAATTTCATTGCCGCTGCCAACCGTCACCGTAACACCGGCGGGGATGGCGATGGGCGCTCTGCCAATTCTCGACATATCCTTACCTCCTTCTTACCATACGAACGCAAGGACCTCACCGCCGACATGAAGCTTGCGGGCTTCCTTGTCGGTCATAACGCCCTTGGAGGTGGATATGATGGCGATGCCCAGGCCGCGAAGGACGCGGGGCAGCTCGTCGGCCCCGGCGTAAACCCGGAGGCCAGGCTTGGAAACCCGGCGCAGGCCGGTGATGGCCTTTTCCTTGCCGGGGAGGTATTTCAGGGTGATGCGAATAATGCCCTGAGTTCCGTCGTCCACCAGTTGAAAGCCTTTGATATACCCCTCACGGAGCAAAATCTCGGCGATGGACTTCTTCATTTTGGACGCGGGGACGTCCACGGTTTCATGCTTGGCCGTTCCGGCGTTGCGGATACGGGTAAGCATATCTGCGATGGGATCTGTGATCTGCATGGAGTTCCTCCTTCATTCAGAGTTACCGCTTGCGCGGTGTGCCCATGAGGTTCCGAGTCAATACGCGATTGTCCACGGCCTTTCATGGGAAAATCACATTCAATAATTCATTCTTCGGCTCTCCCGTCCCCAATCCCCTGTAAGGGCTGGGACGAGGAGCCGACGCCTGGCGGCGAGCTACCAAGAAGCTCGCTTCGCAGGGAAATCGTTGTCAGGCTAAGCCGCGGAGCCGACGCTGTGCTGAAGCACTGCGAGGCGACAAGGCAATGGCTGGCGGCGATTTACCAAGAAGCCTTGCGCACGCCGGGGATCTGGCCCTTATAAGCCAGGTTGCGGAAGCAGATACGGCAGATGCCGTAGTCCCGCAGATAGGCGTGGGGACGGCCACAAATCTTGCAGCGGTTGTACTTCCGGGTGGAATACTTGGCCGGAGCCTGCTGCTTGAGCTTCATAGAAAGTTTTGCCATAACGAACAGTCTCCTTTCATCAGCCGGCGAAGGGAGCGCCCATGAGCCGCAAAAACTCTCTGGCCTCCTCGTCGGTCTTGGCAGTGGTGCAGATGGCGATGTTCATGCCACGCAGCTTTTCAATCTTATCATAGTCGATTTCCGGGAAGATGATCTGCTCCTTCAGGCCCAGGGAATAGTTGCCGCGACCGTCGAAGGCGTCCGGGCTGATGCCACGGAAGTCACGGACACGGGGCAGGGCCACGTTGAACAGACGGTCGAGAAACTCCCACATTCTGTCCTGGCGCAGCGTCACCTTCACGCCTACCTTCTGGCCCTCGCGGAGCTTGAAGTTGGCGATGGACTTCCGGGCCGTGGTAGCCACGGCCTTCTGGCCGGTCAGGGCGCTGATCTCCTTGATGACGTTATCAAGGGCCTTGGCGTTATCCTTGCAGTCGCCGCAGCCGACGGACACCACGATCTTGTCCAGGCAGGGGATCTGCATGGGGGATTTATACTGGAATTTCTCCATCAGGGCAGGAGCGACCTCTTTGGTGTACATTTCTTTCAGTCTGGCCATTGCTTCCTACCTCCTTACACAGCCGCGCCGCATTTTTTGCAGACGCGGGAACGCTTGCCGTCCGCCTGCACGGCATGGCCCACACGGGTGGCCTTGCCGCACTTGGGGCAGACAAGCTGCACTTTGCTCACATAGATGGGCGTCTCGATTTTGATGATGCCGCCCTCTTCACGCTGGTTGCGGGGCTTCTGGTGACGGCTGGCGACGTTCACGCCGGCCACAATGACCTTTCTGCCCTTGGGGTCAGCGCTCAGGACCTTGCCCTGCTTGCCCTTGTCCTTGCCGGACAGGACGACAACAGTATCGTCTTTGCGAATTTCCATGCTGACCGCCTCCTTATATTACTTCCGGAGCCAGGGACAGGATCTTCATGTAATCCTTGTCGCGCAGCTCGCGGGCCACCGGCCCAAAGATACGGGTGCCGGTGGGGTTGCCGTCCTCACGGATCAGGACGGCGGCGTTCTCGTCGAAGCGGACGTAGGTGCCGTCGGCACGACGCACGCCTCTGGCGGAGCGGACGATAACGGCCTTGACCACGTCGCCCTTCTTCACCGTGCCGCCGGGAGCCGCCTTCCGCACGGAAGCGACGACCACGTCGCCGATGTTGCCGTATTTACGCTTGGAACCGCCCAGCACACGGATGGTTTTGATCTCCTTGGCGCCGGTGTTGTCGGCTACCTTGAGATAGGATTCTGCCTGGATCATATCGACGCCTCCTTACTTTGCTTTCTCGATGATCTCGACCACGCGCCAGCGCTTGTCCTTGGACAGGGGGCGGGTCTCCATCACGCGCACGCGATCGCCTATGCCGCACTCGTTGTTCTCGTCATGGGCCTTGAGCCGATAGGTGCGGCCAATAATCTTTTTATAACGCTTATGAGCCACCCGGTCTTCCACGATGACGACCACGGTCTTGTCCATCTTGTCGGACACGACCTTACCCACGCGGGTCTTGCGGGTGGTAGTTCTAACCTCACTCATCTATTAAGCCTCCTTCTTCTCGCGGATGACGGTCTTCACCCTGGCGATGTCCCGCCGCACGGCGGGGATCTTCTGGGGGTTGTCAAGATGGTTGGTGGCGTGCTGCATACGGAGCATGAAAAGGTCTTTTTTCAGCTCGGTCAGCTTCCCCTCCAGCTCATCCACGGAAAGGGAGCGAATTTCTTCAGCCTTCATCTGCTTCGCCTCCAATTTCCTCTGCTCCGGCGTCCTCACGGGCAATAAATTTTGTCTTGCAGGGCAGCTTGTGGCTGGCAAGACGCACAGCCTCGCGGGCCGTAGCCTCGTCCACACCGGCAATTTCAAACAGAACCCGGCCCGGCTTTACCACGGCCACCCAGAACTCCGGGGAGCCTTTGCCGGAACCCATACGGGTCTCAGCCGGCTTTTTGGTAACGGGCTTGTCGGGGAAAATTTTAATCCAAACCTTACCGCCACGCTTCATGTAACGGTTCATGGCCACACGGGCGGCCTCGATCTGGTTCGCGGTGATCCAGCAGGGCTCTGTGGCGACCATGCCGTAATCCCCATAGGCCAGGAAATTGCCGCGGGTGGCCTTGCCGCGCATACGACCGCGCTGGACGCGGCGGTATTTAACACGCTTGGGCATTAGCATTATGCGTCGCCTCCTTCCTTGGGTGCGGGGGCGGGAGCCGCCTGGCGGGGAGCCGCAGGCCGGTTGTCCCGGTTGTCTCTGTTATAGCCGCCCTGGCGGTTATCACGGTTGTAGCCGCCGCCCTGGCGATTGTCGCGGTTATAGCCGCCCTGGCCGCCGCGATTGTCGCGGTTGTAGCCGCCCTGACGGTTATCGCGGTTGTAGCCGCCGCGTCCGCCGCGTCCGCCCCGGTTATCCCGGCGGTCGCGCCGACGGTTGTCGTCCCGGCGGGACATATCCATCACGCGGGGGCTGGTGCGCAGAGTGGTGGTCAGGATCTCACCCTTGTAGATCCAGACCTTCACGCCCACGCGGCCATAGGTGGTGGCGGCTTCGGCGAAGCCATAGTCGATGTCGGCACGGATGGTCTGCAGGGGGATGGTACCCTCATGATAGCTCTCCGTGCGGGCGATCTCAGCGCCGCCCAGACGACCGCTGCACATGATCTTGATGCCCTTGGCGCCCATACGCATGGCGCGGCCAATGGCGTTTTTCATGGCCCGGCGGAAGCCGATACGCTTTTCAAGCTGGGCGGCGATGTTCTCCGCCACGAGCTGGGCGTTGGTGTCCGGGGTGCGAACCTCCACGATGGAGAGCGCCACGGGCTTGCCGATCATCTTTTCCACTTCCTGACGGATGCGTTCAATCTCAGCGCCGCCCTTGCCGATGACCACGCCCGGACGGGCGCAGTGAATGAAGATGCGAACCTTGGCGCTGTCACGCTCGATCTCGATGGTGGGGATGCCGGCGGAATAGAGAATCTTCTTCAGGTAGGTGCGGATCTTGTAGTCCTCCACCACCAGGTCGCCCACCTTATCAGGCCGGGCATACCAGCGGGAGTCCCAGTCTTTGATTACGCCCACGCGCATGCCGTGGGGATGAACCTTCTGTCCCATATTCTGTCTGCCTCCTCCCTTATTCCTTCTCAGCCACGGTCAGCGTGATGTGGCTGGTGCGCTTGTTGATACGGTACATACGGCCATGAGCGCGGGGCTGGCCCCGCTTCAGGATGGGGCCGGCGGTGGCGATGCACTCGGTAATCACCAGGTTGTCGGGATCCATCTCGAAATTGTTCTCCGCATTGGCGCAGGCGCTCTTGAGCAGCTTCAGCAGCGGCTCGCTGGCGGCCTTCGGCGTGTTGCGCAGGATGGCCTCGGCATAGTGAGTGTCCTTGCCCTTAATCAGCTCGCAGACGATCTGCACCTTGCGGGGAGATATGCGGATATATTTTGCTTTCGCTGTCGCTTCCATTGTTCCTCCCCCTTACTTGGTCTTGCTGCCCGCGTGGCCCCGGAAGGTACGCGTGGGAGCAAACTCGCCCAGCTTGTGGCCTACCATATCCTCAGTGATATACACGGGAACGTGGCGGCGACCGTCGTGGACGGCGATGGTGTGTCCGACGAAGGAGGGGAAAATGGTGGAAGCGCGGCTCCAGGTCTTCAGCACTTTCTTTTCGCCCGCCTTGTTCAGCTCGTCCACCCGCTTCAGCAGCTCAGGTGCGGCATACGGGCCTTTCTTAATGCTTCTGCTCATGTTCTTCCCTCCTTATTTGGCGTTGCGGCGCTTGACGATGAACTTATCAGACTGGTTCTTCTTCTTGCGCGTCTTATAGCCCAGGGTCGGCTTGCCCCAGGGAGTCACAGGGCCGGGACGACCGACGGGAGCCTTGCCCTCGCCGCCGCCGTGGGGGTGATCCACAGGGTTCATAACGGAGCCGCGGACGGTGGGCCGCCAGCCCATGTGACGGCGGCGTCCAGCCTTACCGATGGAAACGTTGGCGTGGTCGGCGTTGCCCACAGAGCCGATGGTGGCCTTGCACTCCAGGCGGATCTTGCGCATCTCGCCGGAGGGGAGGCGGATGGTACCCATGGTACCCTCCTTGGCCATAAGCTGGGCGGCGTTACCGGCGCTGCGGACAAGCTGCGCGCCCTTGCCGGGATACATCTCGATGTTGTGGATAACGGTACCCACGGGGATGTTCGCCAGGGGCAGGCAGTTGCCGGGCTTGATGTCCGCATTGGGGCCGGACTCCACGGTATCCCCGGCCTTCAGACCGGCGGGAGCCAGGATATAGGTCTTCTGCCCGTCGGCGTACTGGGTCAGGGCGATGAAAGCGGAACGGTTGGGGTCGTACTCCAGACGCAGAACAGTGGCGGGCTCGCCCTCGCGATTGCGCTTCCAGTCGATGACGCGGTATTTCTGCTTGTTGCCGCCGCCGTGGTGGCGGACGGTGATCCGGCCATAGGAGTTGCGACCGGCGTTCTTCTTCAGGGCTTCCGTAAGGCTCCGCTCAGGGCGGGCGTGTTTGTCCACGCCCTCAAAGCCGGACACGGTCATGTGACGGCGAGACGGGGTTACGGGCTTATAGGTTTTGATAGCCATATCTCTTCTCTCCTCCCTTACGCCATGCCTTCGAAGATCTCGATGTTCTTCGAGTCGGCAGAGAGCTTTACGACGGCCTTTTTCCAGTTGGCGCCGCGGCCTTCGGGATAGCGGCCCTGGCGGCGCTTTTTGCCACGCATATGGGTGGTTGTGACCTTGATGACGGTCACGCCGAAGATTTCCTCCACAGCCTTCTTAATCTCGATCTTGTTGGCGTCCATCGCCACGCGGAAGGCGTATTTCTTGATGTCCAGGTCTTCCATGGACTGCTCGGTGATCACCGGGCTGATGATGATGTCATACGCGGTTCTCATCAGGCGAACACCTCCTCAATTTTCTCAACGGCTGCTTTGTCCACCACAAGGGTGCCGCCGCACAGAATAGCATAGGGGGACAGGATGGTGGCGGTGGTGACGGACACACCCTTGATGTTCCTGGCGGATTTCAGAACCGTCTCATCCACGTCCTTTGTGATCACCAGGGCCTTGCCGGTGATACCGGCGGTCTCCAGGAAGCTCACAAAGCTCTTGGTTTTGATTTCGTCCAGGTGCAGACCGTCCACCACGACGATGGCACTGTCGGCAGCCTTGCTGGACAGAGCGCTCTTGAGCGCAAGACGCTTGGTCTTCTTGTTCAGGCGATAGCTGTAATCCCTGGGCTTGGGGGCGAAGGCTACGCCGCCGTGACGCCACTCAGGCGCTCCGGCATAGCCCGCGCGGGCGCGGCCAGTGCCCTTCTGACGCCAGGGCTTTTTGGTGGTATAGGACACCTCGCCCTTGGTGAGGGTGCTTTGGGTACCCTGCCGCTGGTTGGCAAGATAATTGACAACGCTGTCATGCAGCACAGGGCCGTTCGGCTCGATGCCGAACACGGCCTCGGAGAGTTCGTACTCGCCGATCTGCTGGCCGGCCATATTGACCAATTTCGCTTTTGGCATATCGATCTCTCCTTTCTATTAGTGGCTGCGGGCGGAAGCCTTCTGGGGATTGCGCCCGGAAGCCTTCTGCGGGTTGACGCTGACGGCGGTAGCCGCATGCTTCTCCGCGATGGTCTTGACGGTGGACTTGATATAGACGATGCCGCCCTTGGGGCCGGGCACCGCGCCGCGGAGCACGATCATGTTCAGCTCCGGGTCTACCTTCACCACGTCCAGGTTCTGGACTGTCACCTGCTCAACGCCCATGTGACCGGCGCCGATCTTGCCCTTGAAGATACGGGAGGGATCGGTGGACGAGCCCATGGAACCGGCGTGACGGTGAACAGGGCCGCCGCCGTGGCTGGTGGGGGTGCGCTGGGCGCCCCAGCGCTTGATGACGCCGGCGTAGCCCTTGCCTTTGCTGATGCCGGTGACGTCCACATGGTCGCCCTCAGCGAAGGTGTCCGCTGTGATCACGTCGCCCACGTTCATGGAAGCGGCGTCGTCCAGACGGAACTCGTGCAGGTGTTTCTTCGGCTCAACGCCAGCCTTGGACAGGTGGCCCTGCTCCGGCTTGGTGAGCTTTTTCTCGGCAACGTCCTCGAAGCCGAGCTGGACGGCGTCATAGCCCTCCTTGTCGGCGGTCTTCTTCTGGGCCACCACGCAGGGGCCCGCCTCGATGACCGTGACAGGAACGACTTTGCCCGTCTCGTCAAAGATCTGCGTCATGCCGACCTTTTTGCCGATAATGGCTTTCTTCATTGCTATTGCTTTCCTCCTTCGGTTATTGGTTGGGCGGACGGTAACGGCGTCCGCGCAACATGACCCGCCTGCCTGAAGATTGCAGGCTGTGGCTGAAATCCCCTTCCGGGGAATGGGACTAACTTAATTATAATGTGTCGATCAGAGCTTGATCTCGATCTCCACGCCTGCGGGCAGCTCCAGACTCATCAGAGCCTCCACCGTCTTCTGGGTGGGGTTGAGGATGTCGATCAGCCGCTTATGGGTGCGGCGTTCGAACTGCTCACGGCTGTCCTTATACTTGTGGACAGCGCGCAGGATTGTCACCACCTCTTTCTTGGTAGGCAGAGGGATGGGGCCGGAGACGGTCGCGTCAGTGCGCTTGGCTGTCTCCACGATGGTCTCTGCGGCCTTGTCGATGAGCTGATGGTCATAGGCCTTGAGACGGATGCGGATCATCTTGTTTGATGCCATTGCTTTTCCTCCATTTGTACGAGTTTTACGTGATTCCCGCACGGTCACTGGTTTTTCTGTACACCGTTCCGTGCGTATCAGACCCTGCTCCAAAAAACAGACCGGCTGCGCCGGTGTTTTGCAGACGATATACGCGGTGACGGAAAAGCCGGTTCCGTCCGATTCCAGGGCGTTTCCGCCCCCGGACTGCTCCCCGGAAGTTACCGCCCGTCGGCGCAATCTCCCGGTTCAACGCATGGCGCAATTCTCCCGTCGAAGACGCGCCTTGAATAAGATAGCAAAAATCCCCCCTTCTGTCAAGGGGAGATTTTAAGAAATCTAAAATATTTTTCCAATTCTGTCCACGGTTCCGTGTGTTCCGCGTTTTTCTCGTTATAGAACACAAAGGCCTCGCAGAGTTTGCGCCCGCAGGCGCAAATAAAGTTGAATCATTTTTTGCCGCGGCGTGTACGTGGCAAAAAATTCCTATCGGCCTGTAAGTGTGCGAGCGAAGCGAGTGCGCGCACAGGCCGCAGCCCCCTCATCCGCGACGGTGTCGCGGATGATTTCTTACATCTCAAACGGATAGGGCATCAGCTTACTCAGCTTATAGCTGACGTAGCGACCCCCGGAGCGGGTGCAGAGGATCTCCATGTCGTCCTCCCCGGCAAATTCCTGCATGACCTGGCGGCAGGCCCCGCAGGGCATACAGTAGTTCTCCCCCTCGCCATAAATAGCTATGCGGACAAAATGGCGGTAGCCCTCGCTGACCGCCTTGACGATGGCGGTGCGCTCCGCGCAGATGGTGGAGCCAAGGGCGCTGTTTTCCACGTTGCAGCCGGTAAAGACCGTGCCATCGGCACATTCCAGCGCCGCCCCCACCGGGAAGCGGGAATAGGGTACATAGGCGTTCTTCGCCGCCTCCCGCGCCATATTGAGAAGGTCTCGGTCTGTCATTTCTCTCATCCCCCTTATTCTTGATTATTGTTCCTCAACGGTTTCCTCTGTGTCGTCCGTTCCCAGGTCGATCGTCCAGTCCTGGATATTATAAAACACGTTGTCCTGGGTTGGATTCAGGCCGGAAATCACGCCCCGGTGATACAGCACCTCGCTCTTTTCGAAGCACACCACGGTGATGGGCGCGGTCTGGGCCAGATATTGATAATACGCGGAGGCGGCCTGGTCTATCGTGTCCTCATCCGCGCCCAGAAAGCCCGTCAGGTATCCGGCCAGAAAGGAGTCCGAAACGCCGCCGTAGTTGAGGGAGGCTCCGCTGTCCACCAGGACGCTGATGTCCCAGTCGTTGCAAAGCTTCACCTCTCCATAGTACAGGTCGAAATTCCCTGCCGACAGATTGGACACGAAATCCTCATCGTTCAGCTCCCGCAGGTTCACCGTGAAGCCCACGGCCCGGAGCTGCTCCGCGATCAGGCGGGCGGCGGAGACCTTGGCGGCGCTGTCCGAGCAGACGATGAAGTTGAGGGTGACGTCCTGGCCGTTTATCTCCAGCGCTCCGTCCGCGTCCACATCCGTGGCCCCGGCGTTTTCCAGGGCGGTGCGGAAGCCATCCTCCGAAAAGGCCAGGTCGTCCGCAACGTCCGTTTGATACAGAGAGCTGTTGGGGTGGACGGGCAGGGTCGCCGCCACCGCCGCCCCCTGCATACAACTGGACACGATGGTGGCCCGATCCACCGCGTAGGTCATGGCCACCCGGAATCCGATCTGGCTGAAGACCTCACTGGACATATTATAGCCCAGATAGTGCATATTGGAGGTGTCCACATACTTGGTGATGTTGGTGCTGGAATAGCCAAGGCTGGCCATGCCGGTGGGGTTATTGATGACCAGGTCGATATAGGAATCCTCAAAGGCCTGGAGAATATCCTCCGCCGCCGTGTATTCCTTTAAATATATGGTATCCACCGGCATTTCGTCCGCCAGGGGATGATCCGCAAACAGCTCCAAACGGCTCCCGTCCTCGCTGAACATATACGGCCCGGTGCCGGGAGGCAGCTCGTCATAGGCGGAGCCGTATTCGATGCAGGGGATGTTCAGCAGCTCATAAAATCGGTAGTTCGCCTCGTTCAGCGTCACCGTGAAGGTCTGGGAATCCGACGCGCCCACGCCGGTCACATGGGTGAAGCGTCTGGCGTACCGGCTGCCGTAGGCCATGGCCTGATTGATGGAGTATACCGCGTCATAGGCCGTCATCTCTCCCCCGTCGTGGAATGTGCGGGTGGTGTCCACGGTGAACGTCCAGGTAAGGCCGTCCTCCGTTGACCAGGCGGTGATCAGGTTGGGGGAGGCGTTGAAATTCTCATCGGTGGAAACCAGGGTCTCATACACCAACATCGCCACCACCTGGTTCCAGGCGCTGGTGGTCTCATAGGGGTTGAAGGAGGCGTCGGAGACGCTGTTCAGGGAGAACACGTCGTCCGCCGCATAGGTCGTCACCAGGGCCTGACCGCCGCTGGAGCCGACGATGACCTCCGCTTCGTCCTCCGCGATCTCCGCCTGCTCCTCCTCCGTCAGGGTGAACACCCCGCAGCCCCCCAGGCACAGCAGCAGCGCCATGGTCAGGGATAAAATTTTCAGCGTTTTCTTTTTCATGGTCTCCTATAGGGCGATGATATTGGCCTGAGAGCCTCTGGCGTTTCCCATGGAGCGGTGGCTCCAGAAAAGCTCCGGCTGGCACATGGTACACTGGCCGGTCTGCCCGATATGCTCCGGCGCAAGACCGAGCTGCTCCAGCCGCCGGGCCACCGCGCCGGGCAGATCGACCCGGAATTTCCCCGGCTCCTGATCCGGGCGGAAAAGACCTTTTGTGTCCCCGCCCAGCATACGGCCCAGGGCCTCCGGCACCTCCGGCCCGGTCTGAAAGCAGCACTGCCGGATCCCCGGCCCGACGACGGCCCGGATGTTTTCCGGCCTGGCCCCCAGGAGGGTCATCTTCTCCACCACGCTCGCCATCATGTCCGCCGCCGTCCCCCGCCAGCCGCAGTGGGCCGCGCCCACCACCTTCGCCACCGGGTCGTGGAGCAGCAGCGGGGCGCAGTCGGCGGTGAAGATCACCAGGGGCAGGCCGGGTATATCCGTCACATAGCCGTCCACGCCGGGCTTCCAGGGGGCCGGTTCCCGCACGGAATGGGCATCCTCCCGCCGCGCTATGCGAACCTCGCCGCCATGCACCTGCGGCCCACAGACGAACCGGCTGGTATCCAGCCCCACGGCCCGGCCAAAAATGGCCCAGTTTTTTTCTATGTTTTCCAGGCTCTCACCCCTGCCGGAGCCAAGGTTCAGGCTCTCAAATATCCCGGTGCTGACGCCGCCGGGGCGGGTGGAAAACCCGTGGGGACAGGCCAGCAGCGGAGAGGTGATGATCTGCACATCCCTGCTCATAGGCACGGCTTATTCGTTTCTGCCGCAGCACTCCTTGTATTTCAAGGGGCGGCTGCCGTCGGCCTTCCACTTGCCGCAGGGGCAGGGGTCGTTCCGGCCAGGCTTTTTGACCTTGCGCACCGGCTTCTTCTTCGCGGAGGCGTCGCCTCCCACGTTATTAGCGCTGGCCTTGGCCACGCCCTTGCGCTCCACGCTCTGCTCCTTCCGCACCCGGACGGTGAACAGGCGGCGCACGACCTCATGGCGGATGCCGGAGATCATGGCCTCGAACATCTCGAAGCCCTCCTGCTTATAGGCGTCCACGGGCTTGATGTTGCCATAGGCCCGCAGGCCGATGCCACGGCGCAGGTCGTCCATGGCGTCGATGTGATCCATCCAGTATTCGTCCACCACACGGAGCATAATGACCCGCTCCAGCTCCCGCATGAGCTTGGTGCCGTCGGGCATGAGGCCGAATTCCTCCTCCCGCCTGGCGTATACCTGGGCGGCGATGCCCTGGAGCTTGCCGGTCAGATCCTCCGCCGTCAGGGCGTGAAGCCCCTTTTCAGGGACGATGATCTGGCCCTTGGTCAGGAAGGTCTTGTAAAACGGCTCCAGAACCTCCTCCAACTGCTCCTCGCTCTCCGGGTGGCCCAGGGCGCCGAAGCCGCTGGACACCTCGGTCTGGATGACCTCGTTGATCATGCCCTGGATGTATTCGCTCAGATCCTCGCCATCCAGCACCTTCCGCCGCTCTTCATAGATGATGTTCCGCTGGACGTTCATCACGTCGTCGTATTCCAGGGTGTTCTTCCGGGCCTGGAAGTTCCGGCTCTCCACGGTTTTCTGGGCCTGCTCGATGGCGTTGGAGACCATTTTGCTGTCGATGGGGGTGTCCTCTGTCACCCCAAGGGTCTCCATCATGTTCAGCACCCGCTCGGAGCCGAACAGGCGCATGACATCGTCGGTCATGGCCACATAGAACCGGCTCTGGCCGGGGTCGCCCTGGCGGCCCGAACGACCGCGGAGCTGGTTGTCCACCCGGCGGGCGTCGTGCCGCTCCGTGCCGATGATGAACAGACCCCCGGCCTCGCGCACCTTCTCCGCCTCGGCGGAGGTCACTTCCTTATGGGCGGCCATGCGCTGGGCGAACAGCTCCCGCGCGGCCAGGATGGTCTCGTCCTCCGTGTCCGCATAGCCGGTGGCCTCGGCGATGACGGATTCCTCGTATCCGGCCTTTTTCAGATCCTGCCGGGCCAGGTATTCCGCGTTGCCGCCCAGCATGATGTCCGTGCCGCGTCCGGCCATGTTGGTGGCGATGGTCACGGCCCCCAGCTTACCGGCCTGGGCCACGATCTCCGCCTCCTTTTCATGGTGCTTGGCGTTCAATACGTTGTGAGGGATGCCCTGCTTTTTCAGCAGGCCGGAGAGATACTCGCTTTTTTCGATGCTGACCGTACCCACCAGAACAGGCTGGCCCTTGGCGTGGCACTCCACGATCTGCTGGATGATGGCCCGGTTTTTCCCGGCCTCGTTTTTATACACCACGTCCGGGCTGTCGATGCGGGCCACAGGCTTGTTGGTGGGGATCTCGATGATGTCCAGGTTATAGATGGAGGTGAATTCCTCCTCCTCCGTGACGGCGGTGCCGGTCATGCCGGAGAGCTTGTTATACAGGCGGAAGTAATTCTGGAAGGTGATGGTGGCAAGGGTCTTGTTCTCCCGCTGCACCTCCACGCCCTCCTTGGCCTCGATGGCCTGGTGCAGGCCCTCGGAATACCGGCGGCCCAGCATGAGACGGCCTGTGAACTCGTCCACGATGATGACCTGGCCGTCCTTCACCACATAGTCGATGTCCCGCTTCATGACGCCGTGGGCCTTGATGGCCTGGTTTATGTGGTGGGACAGGGTGGTGTTATCCAGATCGGTCAGGTTCTCGATACCGAAATACTGCTCCGCCTTGGCGATGCCCTTGGCGGTCAGGCTGGCCGAGCGGGCCTTCTCGTCCACCAGGTAATCCGCGTCGGCGTCCGCCTCCTCGAATTCCTCCTTCTCCTCCACGGAGACCACCACGCCCTTCCGCAGACGGCGGACAAACTCGTCCGCCTTGGCGTAAAGGTCGGTGCTTTCGTCCCCGCGCCCGGAGATGATCAGCGGGGTTCTGGCCTCGTCGATGAGGACGGAGTCCACCTCGTCCACGATGGCATAGAAGTGACCGCGCTGCACCATGTCCTTTTTATACAGGGCCATGTTGTCCCGCAGATAGTCGAAGCCCATCTCGTTATTGGTGCCATAGGTGATGTCCGCGTTATAGGCCGCCTGCCGCTCCTCCCGCGTCAGGCCGTGAACCACCAGACCCACGGTCAGGCCCATGAAGCGGTGTACCTTGCCCATCCACTCCGAGTCGCGCCGGGCCAGATAGTCGTTCACCGTGACGATGTGGACGCCCTGCCCCTCCAGGGCGTTCAGATAGCTGGGAAGCACGGCCACCAGGGTTTTGCCCTCGCCGGTCTTCATCTCCGCGATGCGGCCCTGGTGCAGCACCACGCCGCCCAGAAGCTGCACCCGGAAGGGGCGCATGCCCAGCACACGATCCGCCGCCTCCCGGACGGCGGCGAAGGCCTCCGGCAGGATGTCGTCCGTGGTCTCCCCCTGGGCCAGGCGGGCCTTGAACTCGTCCGTCTTGGCCCGGAGCTGCTGGTCTGTCAGGGCCTTGTATTCATCCTCCAGGGCCTCTATTTGATCCACAATGGGCTGGAGCTTTTTCAGCTCCCGCTCCGAGTGGCTGCCAAAAATCTTATCCAGAAACATGGAAATCGCCTTTCTCGCGCCGGCAGTCTCTCCGGCTGGTTAAAAAATCGCAAAATATCGCCCCCGCACCGGGGCCGCGCATACTTATCTATAATAATCTAATTTATAATATACCACAACGGGGGGCAAAAGTAAAGGCAAGTTTATTGCAAATTGCAGCAAAGTTTTATGCTTTTCGCATATTTTACACCGTGGAATATTTTGCAGAAAACAGTTGACAAGCGCCGCTTTTTCCTTCAAAATGAGATTGTCAGTTCAAAAACATTGAAGGAGGAATCCACCATGGCAAAATACTGCGGAAGATGCGGCGCGCCCATGCAGGAGAGCGATCGGTTCTGCCCCTCCTGCGGACAGCCCGCCTCCACAAGCCAGTCCGGCCAGAGCAGCGGCCAGTCACAAAACATATGGAGCCAGCCTCAGAATAGCTGGAGCCAGTCCCAAAGCAGCCAGCCCAGAGACCCCTGGGATCGGCCCAAAAACAGCCAGCCCCGCGATCCCTGGGATCAGCCTCCCCAGACCGACTGGGGCGCGCCCCAGACGAATCAGCCCACCATGAAGTGGTTCAAATTCATCATCTGGGTGCAGCTATTTCTCAGCGCCCTGGGAAATCTGGGTACCGGGCTGTCCCTCGTCACCGGCCTTACGTATGGGGAGTATGCCTCCTCGGTCTATTATTACTTCACCGGCCTGAAAGCCGTGGATATTTTCTGCGGCCTGCTGACCATTGCCCTGGGGATCGTGGCCATTTACGTCCGCTTCCAGCTATCCGGCTTCAGGCGCCGCGGCCCGGATCTCTATCTCTATTATCTGGCCGCCAATATCGTGGTCTCGTTCCTCTATATCATTCTGACCAGCGTGGTCATCGGCACCTTTGCAGGCGACACCACCTCCATCGTCAGCCTGATCGCCAGCGCCGTGCTGATTGCCATCAACAGCATCTATTTCAAAAAGCGGCGGCATCTGTTTGTAAACTGAACAGGAAGTATAAAACGGTTCAATTTCGAAAATTGAACCGTTTTTTTTAATGCATAATGTCTATGCGCGGCGAAAGAGTTTCCCGCCGCCCCACAAGTTAGGCTGTCCGATTATGCGCGGCGAGGGATTTTGCCTCCTGACGAGGCGCGGCGACGAAGGCGTGCTGATAGCACGGTGAGGAGCCGCAACGAAGCTCAGGGGGCAAAAGACCCGCCGCCCCCGTTAGACGCTTAATACTCATATATGCCGCCGCCGGTAAACTCTCTTATCATGGCATCGGGGGCCAGGAGGGCGGGGTCGATGGGGACGAAGCGGGTCAGGCCCTCTCCGGCGGAGAGCATCTCCTCCCGGCGGGGGATGCCTTCCGGCACATGGGAAAACAGGGGGATGGCCATCTGCCGGAGAACGCAGACCTCATAGGGAAAAGCGGTGTCGAGCTGCACGTCCGCCTTGTGGCGGAAGGGGTCGATGTTCTGCCGCTCTCCCCGGCGGACGTTGGCCCACATCTGCATGGTCTCCTCCGGGTCGGTGCCGCGAAACAGGCTGTCCCGCACCACCCGGCGCACCAGGCGCAGCCAGGAGGCCTTGAAGGCGTATTCCCCGTCGTCGTCCACAAAGTTGGAGCTAGCGCTGACATAGAGCTTGAACGCCTCCGGGTGGACGGTGGTGATGCTGTCGTTCAGGGCGTGGATGCCCTCGAAAATAGCCACCTCGTTTTTCCCCAGCCGCAGGGAGGCGGAGGGTTCGATGATCCGCATACGGCGGGAAAACTCATACTTGGGAACGAATATCCGCTCCCCCTGGGTCAGGCGGGTGAAATGCTCGTTGAGCAGTTCCATATCCAGGCACGCCAGGCTTTCCAGATCCGGCTCCCCCTCCGGGGTGCGGGGGACGGTCTCAGGCCGGACGGTGCGGAAATAGTTGTCCATGGAGACGCTGTGGCTTTTCACCCCCCGGCGGGACAGGGCGTCCCGCAGCTTCATGGCGGTGGTGGTCTTGCCGCTGCCGGAGGGGCCGGACAGCAGCACGATGGGGCTGTTGGATAAATTTTCCAGTATCATATCCCCCACCTGCTCCACTCGCCGGTCATAGTCCTGGTCGCAGGCCAGGAGCAGCCCCTTGGGGTCGGAGGCCGCCTGGGCGTTTATGTCCTCTATATCAAAGGCCATGGGCGGTCTCCTTTCTGTCCATTGTGAAACGCTTCAAAAAAATCAGCTCCTTTTGCCGTATTGTACCGCAAAAGGAGCTGACTCGTCAATATCGGGACAGGGTCATTCCTTCGTCACCGATTCCCCCAGGGCGATGAGCTGCTGGGCGTCCAGGGTCTCGTCAGCGTACCCGTATATCTGCACCAGGGTAAAGATCACGTCCTCCTCCCCGTCGTACCAGGTAAGCTCCCGGCGGGTGCCGTAATCCACGGTGTAGGCGGCGCTTCCGCCCACGGTCAGGCCGGTGGTGACGGCGTCACCCTCCGTGTCGCAGGCCAGAAGATACTCCTGCATGGCCTGGAAGGCGGCGGCGTTATCTGTGGCGGTCTTGTCCTCATCCGTCCAGAAGCGGCTGTAAATCAGGGCCAGGCCGTTGTCATACAGGACGCACATCTCGTCATAGGTCTGCTCCTCCGTACTCCAAACCAGGTCGCCGCTGGTGTAGCCGTCGTCGGTGGACAGGGCATAGCCCAGAGAGGGTTCGGCGGTCAGGTCGGCTATCACATAGGTATCAAGCTTTTCCACCGCCGACCGCACCGTGTCGGTAATATACACGCTGGCCGCGCTGTAGAAGCTCTCCGCCTCCGCCATGGACTGGGCCATGGCCAGCAGGGCCTCCAGGGAGTAATCCGCCGGGTCGTCCCCCTCGTCGTAGTTCATGGTGACGGCAAAGACCAGCTCCCTGTCTGTGTCGGCCCAGCAAAGGGAGACCTGGCGGCTGAACTCGTCCCAGCGGTAATAGCCCTCATAGCCGCTGACAGTGCAGTCGGTCAGCGCCCCGTCGGCGTACCACTTCTTATACAGGGCGAAGGCGGCATCCATATCCAGCTTCTGGGTGCCGTCCTGGGTGTAATAAGCGCGCCAGTCCAGGAATACCGTCCGCAGATCCAGGCTCCTGTCGCTGTAGATTCTGGTCATGCTCGTCACGCAGAAGTCAATCTCATCGGAGTGCATCTGCATTTTGTAATACGACCCGCCGCCGGTAAGACTAAATTCTTCGGGCAGGTCGGTCAGCTCAAAGCTGCCCATATCCGCCAGGGCGCGCTTGCCGTCCAGGCCGTCGGACACGGTGTCCACGTTGTAAACCCGCACGTCGGCAATGTCCATCACCCGCTGGGCCTGGGCTTCCGCCGCCGTGTCGTCCCCATTGTCCGTGGTGGTGGCAGTGGCCTGGGCCTCCGTATAGGCGGCCACGCGCTCCCTGGTCTCGGCCCGCGCCTCCTCTGTGGCAAAGCAGTCGTTCAGGGCAGACAGGTCTATCTCCTCTGCCAGGGCCTCCAGCTCCCCGGCGTCCAGAACCGCATCCACGGTGACGATGAAGTAGGAGCCTTCCAGCCCCGCCACCATAAAGGAGGAGCTGGGCGTCTGCACCATAATCAGTTCCGTGCCGCCGCTGGTGGTATAGCTCCACTCCTCGTACTCCTTCGGCATGGCGCTGTAGATCAGGGCAAAGGAGCCGGTCACGTTGTTGTTGCAGGTTATCCAGGTCTCCGCCCCGTCGATGACAGTGGTACATTCCAGATGGAAGCTGCCGTCCTCGTAATAGTAGCCCCCCTTGGCCTCCACCCCGTCCGGCAGAAAATCCTCTATGCCCAAAGCGCCGCAAAGCTGGCTTTCCGTGTAGACAAGCTGTAGGTCAGTGTGCAGGGTCAGGCCGTATTTTTCCGCTATCTCGTCCAGCTTGTCCGCCTGCTCCCGGAAGGAGGCGCTATAATAGGCGGCGTAGTTATCCGGCGTCTCATGATAGCTGTCGTCCACGCCCAGCTCGGTATAGATGTCCCAGTTCTCCGCGATCCACGCCTCGTTCCAGGCCGTCCACTCCTGGTACGCCTGGTATTCGGCGCTGTCGGAAAAGCCGTTCAGAGACAGGGCGCTGGTGGTTTTGGTGGTGAGAACCTGCTCTCCGTCCTCGTTGCGCTCATAGGTCAGGCTCACCTGGGCCATCTCTGTGTCCCTGAGGCCGTACTGATACACGGCCAGGGCCGTGACGGTCAGGGCCAGGATAATAACGGCGGCGATCAGAAGCGTCCGCCCCAGACGGCGCGCCGGGCGCTTTTTTCCGGCCCGAACGGGGACGGGAACGGGCAGGTCACGGTCTGGATTTCTGCCGTTCGCCAGGGCCAGGATGCGTTCCGCGTCCGTAATGCCGGGGTCTTCCAGCCCGATGGTATCGGCTCCGTAGTCCTGGGCCATGTCGTCTATCAAATCGGATATGTTAATTTGCATAGTCCCGCGCTCCCTTCTCAAAATACAGGCGCAGTCCGTCCCGGCCCCGCTTCAGCCGCTGGCGCACGGCGGCGGCGGTCATGTCCATGTCCCCCGCGATTTCCCTGGAGGACTGGCAGTAGTAATAATGCCGGATGAATATCTCCCGGTCGATGGGGGCCATGTCCTCCAGGGCCCGGCGCAGCGCCAGGCGCTGCTCCCGCTCCAGCAGAAGCTGCTCCGGCCCGGCTGTCGGCAGCTCGATTTTGTCGTATTCCAGCTCCAGCTCCCGCCCGCTGCTGCGCAGCTTGTTGATGGCCCGGCTCCGGGCAATGCTGGCAAGATAGGGCCGCACCTTTCCCGGCTCCGGCTGCTGGCAATACTGCCAGAGGGTGACGAACACGTCCGCCACCACCTCCTCCGCGTCCTGGGCCGTCATGTCCCGGCCCAAAATGTTCCAGACGATAGCGCTGACATAGGGCGTATACTGCCGGATGAACCATTCCAGTCCCCGCCCGTCGCATCGGCGCATCAGGGCCAGGGCCGTTTCTTCGGTCAATATCTGCTCCACAGGCAACCTCCTTTTCTTCCGGTAGGGACGCGCCCCCGCCGGTTCGGTTTGCTCCATGTCCATGGGCTTCACTTATACAGACACAGAAACGGGGCCGGATGTGACAGGGTTTTGAATCCGATTTTGATGTAAATAAATTGTTTTATGCATAACGCAGGGCAGCACGAACCCGTCCCCCTTCGGCGGGGGCGGGCCGTATATCCGATTTTTTAACCCCGGCGGAAGCGCAGGCTCTTGCGGGCGTGGGCCAGGGCGATCAGGTTCTCGCCGGTCTCGGAGCGGACAAGCAGGGTCTGCCAGCCCTCCCCGTCCGGCGGGGACAGGGCCAGATCGCACCAGAGGGCGTCCAGCCCCCGGCCCAGGATCAGGGCAAGCGGCTCCCCTCCGTCCCGGCGGCGGAGAAGGGCCAGGGTCTCCTCCCCTTCGGCGGCGGCGATCCGCTCCCCCGGCAGAAGAAGCTCCTCCTCCGCCAGGGCCGTCAACGCCCCCAGGGCGTCCCCCAGGGCGTCCCCCTGGGCCGCCTGCACCTGATACCGGCGGCGCACCGGCCCCTCCTCCGTCCAGGGGGCGTGGGGAAAATATCGCTTTTGCAGCGCCTGCAGCTCTTCGGTCGTCATGGTTTTCCTTCCTTTCCGGCGGAGCCTCCGAGGCCATACGGCGCTGACGCCGCCGACCGCATCAGAGAATCCCCCTTTTTTCGGAAATTTCCCGTAAATTCCACAAATATTTACGTTTGTTAATTGACAAGGATATGTTATTATTGTATCATATAGCCATGAATCATTCAATGATTCAGGTCGGCGACAGACGGCGTGCATCACCTTTTCCACACTCTTTCTGTCTATGTAGGATTCTTCGCGGCCATCCCTTTTTCTCTTTTATCAATTCCTGTTTCGTCAGCCCGTTTTTCTGTTCTGTACTTGGCCGCACCTTCCAACAATTCCTCTTTTTATCGTTTTCGTAACGCTCCTCCGTGTTGCGAAAACAGTTTCAACTTCCGTGATCTCAACCCACGCCGTCTGTTGTAAAATCGTCCAAAAGGGGTCTCCTCCGCTTTTGGGCGATTTTATATTATCTCCCCCGGCGCATTGGAACAAATTGTATCAGACCATGCCGTTTTGTCAAGTCCCTCCGCTGAAGGCGCGGAGGGGCTTTTTGCGCGGTCTTCCCGCGGGGCGGGCCGTCACCCGTTCAGGGCGGCGATCAGGGCGGCCCAGGTTTTGGGGCCGCAGACGCCGTCCACCGTCAGGTTGTGATCGGCCTGGAAGGCCCGGACGGCGGCGCGGGTGGCGGAGCCGAAGGAGCCGTCCGCCCCCTTGTCCCCGCAGTGATAGCCCAGGGCCAGAAGATAGGTCTGCATGGTGTACACGTCGCTGCCGCTGCTGCCGGTGGCGATCTGGCTGTGGGCGGCGGCGGAATCCCCGGCGGCGATGGAGGGGGTATCGGAAGTCTCGGCGTTCACCGTATCCGTCAGGGTCTGGCCGGTATAAACCCCGCTGACCGCCTCCTGATAGGCCTGATACCAGGTGTTGTACGCCTGGGTGGAATAGGCCGTTCCCACCGGCAGGCCCAGGGTCTCCGCGATGTCCGCCGTCACATAGCCGTAGGCCTCCCACTTGGTCAGGGCGTTTTCATAGGTCTGCTGGGCCGCCGACGCCTGGTTCTCATAAGCCTGCTGAGCCGCCGCGGTCTGATTCTCATAAGCCTGCTGGGCGGCGCTCTGGCGGTTTTCATAATTCGTCTGATAGACCGAGGCGGCGGTGGCGTTGAGCTGGTCGAGAAGCTCCAGCTCGTCCAGGGCCTGGGTGCGCCCGGCCAGGTAATTTTCATAGGCCTGCTGGTACAGCTCCGCCTTTTTGTCGGCGGCCTGGGCGGTATAATAGTTCTGGGCCTGCTGGGCCGCCGTCACCGCCGCCGTGGAGGCCACGCCCCCGGTCTGGGCCGCCGCCGTGCCAAGGCTGTCCGCATAGGCCCGCTGGCCCTCCCGGATGTAGGTCTTGCGGTAGTCCTGCCACAAATCCTCCGCCTCGTCGGTGGAAAAGCTCCGGCTCAGGGCCTCCAGCAGGCTGCGCTCCTGGGCCTCGTATTCATTGGTATAGCTGCCGCTGTCGGTCAGGTAGTACCCGGAGCCGTCGGCTCCGGCGGTGTAGCCGCCATAAATGGAGCGGATCTGCTCCGCCCCGGCGTTTGCCAGGGCACGGGCCTCTGCGGTGGAGGCGGCGGCGTAATCCTGCTTATAGGACAGCAGGCTCATCCCCGCGTCCGGGTTCGATTGGGCCAGCCGCAGGTCGGCGTCGGAAAAGCTCTCCAGCAGCCCCGCCGCCGTGGCCTTTTTTACAAAATCCTCATAGGTGTAGGTATAGGATGCCATAGTTCCTCCTTTGTTTATTCCTCTTCGTCCAACTGCTCCAGCAGGTGCAGGATGTAACGGTACTGCTCGCTGAGCTGGTAGACATAATCGGTCAGCCGGTCAAGCTTCTCCTCCTGGGTTTCGTGGCCGGTGAAGCCGATTTCGGTGGTGATATAGGCCATGGTTGGTTCCTCCTTTTGTGAGTGGTTGCGCGCTGGTTTGGGCCTGGCGCGGGACGACCCCTCCGGCGAGCGCCTTTGGCGCCGCCACCTCCCCGCCATGCGGGGAGGTGAACCCCTCCACCGCCTGGCGGCGGTCCCCCTCCCCTTTCAGGGGAGGCTTTAGAGAGCGCTTGTTGTACAATTTCTCTTTTTAACATAAGTGTATCTAAAAACGTACAACAAACACCGAAGGCGTAGCCGAGGGGTAAGCCTCCCCTGAAAGGGGAGGGGGACCATGCGTTAGCATGGTGGAGGGGTTCCGCCGCCCCGCCAGGGGCGGCCCAGCAGGGGCCAACGGCCCCGCGCTGGCTATTATCGGTTTAAGCACCGGCGAGGGATTTTTTCGTCAGGTCGTGATGTGACGACGAAGGCGTACATAGGTACGTCGAGGAGGCACAGCGCGGCCTGGCGGAAAAAGACCCGCCGGCCCTCACCTTGTGCTCCCAGCGTAATACTCCCTGCTCATCCCCCACAGTTTCCAGGAACCCACGCCTTCCAGCTTCACGCGGAAGCTGTCGCAGCGGCGGGGGATCAGGTGGAGGGTTTTGATGGCGCGGGGGCTTTCGGAGGTGGTTCCCACAAGCTGCCAGTCGCCGCCGTCGTAGCTGACATACAGGGACAGGGTTCCCCCCACCTGGACGCGAAAATGCAGCCGATTTACGCCTTGCCGCTCCACTCCGCCGCTATAGAAGTCCGCAAATTCGCAGGAACTCCCCACTTCGTCCTCCGGCGTTCCCTGCTGCTCCCGGACGCGGCCTGTCTGCCAGATGCTTCCGTCGGCGGCCAGGAGATACAGCTCCCCGGCGCACCAGGCGAAGTCGATGGCCTGGGTATCGTCCTCCCGGTGCCACAGGTCGAGCTGGGTGTCGTAGACGTACAGGCTCCAGTCCTCCCCCTGGCGGCAGGTGACATAATATTTCCGCCCGTCCGTTCCGGCCACCGCGTCCTCCCGGCGGGCGGGGCCGAGGGGCTGGTCGATGAGGGCGGGGACGCTCCCGGCGTAGGCGGCGAACCCGGCGGGGGATTTGTAATACAGGGTCTGGCCCACCACGGCGAAGCTGCGGCTGCTGCCCGCCTCGCAGCCCAGGGTCTCCGTGTCCAGGAGCTGAAAGGCGGAGGGCTTGGAGCCGTAGACCCGGTAGATGTGGTTTTCCTTGAACAGGAGGGGATAGCCCCCGTAGGCGCAGGCCCCGGTGAAGGGGCCGCCGCTGCCCACCTCCACGCTCCAGCAGCAGGGGGCGGTGCCGTCGAAGTTGTTCCAGACGCGGGGGTCGCCCAGGTAGGAGCAGTACACCCCCTGGCCCATGACCCCCCAGAGCCGGTTATCGCACTGGCAGAGGTATTCCAGATCCGGCACGGTGCGGCTGACGGTGATGGCCCCCTCCTCCTGGTAATCCAGCCAGGTCTCGTTCTGGAAGGAGATGGTCTCCTCCCCGGCGGCCCCGGCCACCACGGTAATAGCGGTCTCCGTGCCGTCCACCACGGCGACCATGTCCGTGCCGCCCCGGTAATACAGCCTGTCCCCCTGGCTCATCCGGGTGGGGACGGTGAAGGTGTAATACTCCTTCTCCCAGACCACATTGTAATACCCGGCGGAAAGGCCCGATGCCCCCACCTCGTAATAGAGCTGGGTGTCCAGGGTGAAGCTGTCGTCGTAAAAATAGAGGGTGTCCCCGTCCACCTCCCGCACCACCAGGGTCAGGTTGTTCTCTTCATGCACCGTGCAGCCCTCGATGGTCAGGCCGTCCCCGGCCCGGAAGAGGGATTCCAGGTCAAGGCCCGGCAGGGTCAGGCTGTTGGCGGAATCGGATATGCCGCTGGGGGCGGCCAGGGAGCGGAACGACGCCTCTTCCGCGGAGGCGGACGCCTCCAGGGAGCCGAAGGTGTCGGTGGAGATGTTATAATACAGCTTGTCCGGCCAGATCACCACCCAGGTGTTGAGGTAGCAGAGCCGCTTGTCCCCGGCGGAGACGGCTCCTTTATACTCTCCGTTATAATAGAATCCTTCACCGTCCACCCAGCAGAGACAGTCCCCGGCGGCCAGGGCCCTGGGTTCGGTCAGGGTTCCCGCCAGATACCGCTTTGCGCGGGGGGCCAGCAGGGGGTAGTAGTCGCTGGTCATGTTCTCCATGGCCTGGATCTCTCCGTCTCTGGCGGACAGGTTCTCGTTCAGGCCCCCGAACACGTTTTGCCAGCTCCGGCCATAGCCGTCGCCGTTTGGAAGCTTCGCAAGTCTCATGGTCACACCCCCAGAACGATTTTCACCACGGCGGCGATCACCGCCGTGCCGACGGCCCCCAGCACCCAGAGAATGGCGGTGAGCTTGGCGCTGATCACCGCGTACTGGGTCTCGTGCCGGGCCAGGGTCTTTTCATGCTGGGCCAGGGTCTGCCGCACCTGGCCCAGCTCCTCCCGCGTCACCTCGGTCATATCACTGGCCTCCCAGATTCATAACGGCGGCCAGCCCGGTAGCCACCGCCACCGCGATGACCGGGGCCAGGGCGGTGTCCGTGTCCGCGAGAGACGCGGCCAGGACGCCCGCGGCGCTTTGGAGGAAGGTGCGCAGGGCGCGGTAGATGCACTCGTGATTTGTAAACCATGCTTTCATTTTTTATATTCTCCTTCTTGTTTGATGATTTATATCAGCCAGCGCGAGGGCTGCGCCCTCTGCTGGGCCTCCCCTGGCGGGGAGGCGAACCCCTCCACCATGCTTACGCATGGTTCCCCTCCCCTTTCAGGGGAGGCTTCCAGTGTCGTACGCTGGTAGGTTATTACACACTGCCAAGCAAACAATCGTCTAAATAAGTGCATACTAGAGGAGAGGATTGTCTGCTTCGCAGTTTGTTGAATGGAACAGACTGCAACGATGGAAGCCTCCCCTGAAAGGGGAGGGGAACCGCCCGTTAGGGCGGTGGAGGGGTTCCTCCCCCGCGTCGCGGGGGAGCCGCCAGCTCCGCTGGCGGAGGGGGCCACCCCGTCCGTCAGACGCTGCCTGTCCCTTACTCCAGCGCCGCCCAGGTCAGGGGGCCTACTATGCCGTCAACCTCCAGGCCCGCCGCCTCCTGATACCCTTTCACGGCGGCGCAGGTTTTCGCGCCGAATTTGCCGTCGGTCTCCAGGGTGTGGCCGTTTTCCGTGAGAAGCCGCTGGAGATACCGCACCTCCTGGCCGGTGCTGCCGGTTTTCAGAACGGTGTGGGCGGGGCGGTCAGCGCCCAGGGCTTTGGCCCAGGTATAGCGGTCGGCGATGCCGGTAGGGGTCAGGCCCTGGGCCGATTGGAGGGCCATGGTGGCGGCCTCCGTGTTGGCCCCGAAGCTGCCGTCTATCCCCACCGGGTCATAGCCCAGGCAGTACAGCAGCCCCTGCCAGAGGGTCACATCGTCGTTATCGTCCGGCTTCTGCACCCGCTCCGTGGCGTAATAGGTCTCCGGCCCCCAGACCCCGTCCTCGGCGATGGACGCGCCGTAGGCGGCATTTACATAATGCTGGTGAGCCTTCACGGCGGCGGCCTTGGTTTTGGGGCCGTATATGCCATCGGCGGTGACGCCAAGATACTGCTGGAACTGAGCGACGCAGGAATCGTCCCCGTCCGTTTCGTCGTCCGTTCCATCCAGATTCAGGGTGACATAACCATAGATATAGCTGCTGGTCAGGGCATAGCTCCGCTTCCGGGCCATGTTGCCGGAATTGCCCTCATAGGTATAGACGGTGCTGCCGTCCACGGCGTAGACCAGGCCGGTGTGGGAGCGGCTGGTTCCGTTGTCGGAAAAGACGATCACGTCCCCGGCCTTCGGCGTATAGGCGCTGCCGGAGCGGCCCTTGTTGGCGAGCTGCCAGGGGCTGTAGTGGCTGGCGCCGTGGTTCAGGCCCGCGTCAAAAAGCTGATTGCAGGCGGTACAGGGCCAGACCCCCCACATGGCCTCCCTGGCGGCGGCCTTGTCGCTGCCGCAGGCCTCATACACGGCGGTGGATACCATCATGGCGCACCAGGCCCCAGGGTTCACTCCGCAGAGCTTGCCCATATAGGTATAGTTGGCGCTGCCCTTATTGGCCGCGAAATCTGAGACCTCCCGGCTGAGATTTTTCGCGCTGGCCTTCTCGTAGTACCCGCCGTTTCCGATGTAGTAGGCAAAGGCGGTGATGACGTCGTTTGGCGTTGGCATTTGTGGTTGCTCCTTTCTGTTTTTATGAGTAGTTATCATCCAGCGCGGGGGCTGCGCCCCCTGCTGGGCCGCCCCTGGCGGGGCGGCGAACCCCTCCACCATGCTGACGCATGGTCCCCCTCCCCTTTCAGGGGAGGCGCTGGTGCCAGCATTTCATAAAATTTCACTTTTTCATTTCTGGGATAACTAATTTAGACGATTGTTTGTATTGCAGTTTGTTACAAACAACCAGTCTGCAACTATGGAAGCCTCCCCTGAAAGGGGAGGGGGACCGCCCGATAGGGTGGTGGAGGGGTTCCCCCGTCGGCACTGCGTCATACAGGCAGCGGAGGGGCCGTCAGCCCTCCACGGGCATTTGAATCAGCAGATGCACCAGCGCCGACCCTTCTGTGGAATCCTCCGGGGCTTGCAGCAGCAGCTTCTCCCCGGCGGGGGGAATGACCAGGCGCTGGATCCGATAACATCTCATGTCGGCGGCGCAGATGTCCGCGCCGTCCAGGAGGAGGGTCGGCTCTGCCTCGGTTCCCAGGGTGATCGCCCCCTCCCCGTCGAAGGGTTCCGTGATTTCGCACTCCACGGTCAGCACTGCCGCGTTGGGCGGGAGGCGGAAGCACACGCTCCCCCCGCCGGTCAGGGTGCCGCACAACCGCCAGCGGGCGGAATTGTCCGCCGGGGCGTAGTTCTGGGCGTACCAGGCGGCGAGCTGGTTTACATAAGAATTAAACTGGGTCAGCTCGTTCTCGTACTGGGTATACTCCCCGTTGGCGTAGTCGATCATGGCCCCCAGCCAGGCGGTGTAGAGGGGCCGCCATCTGTCCGGCAGAAGGAGGCGCTTGTCTCCGTCATCCGGGAGGGTGTATAGCTCCTCTATTCTCCACTGCAAAAGCACCTGCTCCCACAGGGCGGATTCCAAGTCCTCGATCCACTCGGTCAGCCGCTCCTGGCTGTAGGCGCTGGGCCGCATTTCCTCCGCCCAGGCGAGAAGGTTGTTCAGTGTCATTGGGTCTGTACTCCTTTCATTTCTATGGCCGGGGCCGTCTGCTGGCGGAGAAGGGCCTGCTTGGTCTGGCTGGCGCCGGGATAGTGAAGCTGCTCCATCTTCCGCCAGAAGAGAAGCCGCGTCTCCGGCAGGGTGGGATCCCCAAAGGCTCCGGCGGTGAAGTATGCCTGGGTCTCCTGCCACATGGCGGTTCTGTCCGCCGCCAGGGCCTGGGCGCTGTCGCAGGAGAAGAGAAAGCGGTCGTTCCAGCGGTATGCCCCGTCCTCCTCCTGTTCCAGGAAATCCCAGCGGTTCCACTCCTCGTCCACCGGCTCCCCGTTCTCGTCCCGGCCAATGACGGGCCGCCGCTCGTCGGCATAGGCAAGCTCGAACTTAAACAGGGCCTCGAACAGCCGCGCCCAGCAGGCGTTTTTCATCACCCGCTTGGATTGGAGCCGCCCGGCAGTCTGGTTCGCGGCAAACTCCTTGGCTACCCCGCTGGTGGCGGTGGCGTCCTTCCGGCCCTGGTAGGAATCGGTGATGCCCACCAGGTCGCGGGCCTCCTGGTATACATAATCCATATACGCCAGGGGCTGCTCCACGTCGCATTTCAGGTCGTAGACCCCCAGATAATTCCGGTCAGCCACGTTTTTCAGCCGGATGGCCTTGGCCACCCCGGTGTCCACTCGGATGGAGGGGTCGGGGGGCAGGGTGATATAGCTGCCGGAGGCCAGGAGCTGGTCGATGATGCTCTTTTCCAGGCGGTTGATGGTGTTCTGCTGGTCGGCGACTTTATCCACGTCCGACTCCCCCAGGAGCTGGCCGTAGACGGAGACGGATTTTTGCAGGAACACGGGGAAGATGTCTGGTTTATAATAAGGTATCAGATTGGGCTGGCCGGTGATGGGGTCGGCCCCTGGGATGACGGAGCCGTCGGAGCGCCGGACGGGGAGCCACAGCTCCTGGTATTCCTCCAGGACGGTCTCCATCCGGCCCCCGCACATAGGGCAGCGGCAGGCGGGTTCGTCCCCGTCCTCATCGTCCTCCTCCTGGGGGAGCCTGTCCCCCGGCTGCACCGCCCCGCAGTCCCGGCAGCGGCACAGGATACGGCCCTGGCAGTCCTCCAGATCCGCCAGGATGGTGTCCTCCACCCAGGAGAACAGGCCGATGCCGCCCTGGTCGTTTTTGTAGTAGGCCGCGTACTGGGTCACAAGCTGGTCGGAGGGGGATGCGTCCCCGCCCCGAACATCCGGCTCCTCCTCCCCCGCATCGGGCAGCTCCACGCCGTAGCGGCGGCGGATGAAGCTCTTGGTCTGGGGCAGCTTCAGGATGAAATCGTCCATCTCCCAGAGGTCGCCGGTGACGCCGGGCTGGGGGGCGAGCTGCTTGGGGTGTACCACGGACACCACGCTCTGCCCCATGCCGCCGGGGGCGGGCCGGGCGCTGTCCCATTCCAGGACGAACAGGCCGCCGCCCTGGATGGGTACCGTCCGCTCCATCTGGTCGTTCAAAATCTCCATGGGGAGCTGATCCAGCTTGTTGCGGAGCATATCCTCAATGAGGCAGGCCAGATGCTCGTCCTTCCGGCGGAGGGCCGTCACCTTGGGCTGGGGGATGTTGGCGTCCACCTGGGCCTCGATCAGCTCCGCCGCGATATTCCGCACATGGGGCGTGGAACGCACCACGTCCCCGTCCACAAGCTGGTCGATCCGGCTCCGGCCCCGGTAGATCTCCTCCCGCCTGTCCATCTTCTCCACCTCCGGGGCGAAGGCGTTCTCGTAGCTGGTCAGCTTGTCCTGCCAGTATTCCAGTTTTTGTCGTTGGTTGGTTGTCATGGTCTCTCCTTTGTGTAGTGTTGTGGGTGTTTAACGGCGCGTTGGTTTGGGTCTGGCGCGGGTCGGCCCCCTCCGGCATCGCCTTTGGCGCTGCCACCTCCCCCGCATTGCGGGGGAGGGAACCCCTCCACCGCCCTGTTCGGGCGGTCCCCCTCCCCTTTCAGGGGAGGCTCTGGTGCCAGCATTTCATAAAATTTCACTTTTTCGTTTCGGGGATAACTAATTTAGACGATTGTTTGTATTGCAGTTCGTTGCAAACAACCAGCGTACGACACTGGAAGCCTCCCCTGAAAGGGGAGGGGAACCATGCGATAGCATGGTGGAGGGGTTCTCCCCCGTACCAGCACTAAATAAGAGCCTCCCCTCCGCGCTGGCTGATTCCCCCGTTACAGGGTCGCGCCTCCATTGAGACCGCCGCCCAGTACGAAGCGCCAGTCTACAAACCCGGCGGACAGTCTGGCATACCCATCCCAAATGTTCTCGTCATTGGCCCCCAGGCGGCTGGTGATCTCGCAGTCCACCCGGTCGAGCCACACCGCGCCGTCGCACTGGTCGTTATAGGAGCTGTCCATCAGGAACCAGGGGGCGGCGTTGGTATCGCCGATGTAGTCGTTGAGGTAGGGCCAGACCAGCACACGCATGGAGCCGAAGAGGTAGTTGAAGTCGTTGTTGGCGGTGCCGGGGGCCTCGTAGGAACCCAGAACGGCGAACACGTCCCGCTTCAGCGTGGCGATATTGGGGATGATGATGGTGTCCGGCTCCAGGCCCAGGGTCTCCCCGTTGTCGCCCTTATAGTTCTGCATGGCGGTCATGGCCGCGCCCAGGGCCTCCTCGGAAAAGGCGTCGGCGAACATATTCCCCTGCTCCGCCCCGGAGACCTTGGCCGGGTGGGCGGTGCTGAAAAGGCACAGGCCGTCGGCGCTGGCGCAGTCGAAGTCGAAGCCGTTGATGGTAACGCTGGTGCTGCCCTGGCTGGCCGTACCCAGCAGGTTCGCGAAGAACCGCTCGCGGGTGCGGTAGAAGGAGTCGGTGAGCTTGGTGGCTCGCTTGGTCATCTCGCCGATCTTGTTGTCGTCCCGCATTTCGCGGGAGATGGCGATCTGGCTCTTCCAGACCTGGTTCACGATGGTCTTGGGGTAGCCCTCCTCAAAGCCGTTGGTGGGATGGGCCCCGTTCTCCCCCACCACCTGCCAGTCGCTGGCGGCGGTGACGCTGGTGAACGCCTCGGCCCAGTTCTCGCTCTTGACCTGGCGGAAGATTTTCGGCCCGATCTCCTTCACCTTCCAGGCCTCCGCCACGTCCTCGATGCAGCTCGCGATCGGGGCCTGATACTTGCCATACAGCGTATCCAGCCGCCCGGAGCCTTCCGCAATTACAATGTTTGCCATGTTTTGTTCTCTCCTTTATTTAAATAGTATAGATAGGTGTCCCGCGCCCGCAGGCCGGTCTTACTCGCCGATGAAGCGGCAGCGGCACAGGTCTCCGGCCTGCTCGCCGTCGAAGCCGACGATCTCCAGCATCTCGCCGAGGCCGGGCGTGATGGTCATGCAGTCGTCGGCAATGCCTGCGTGGACGCCGATCTGGAGTCCGGCGCTGTCGGCGTTCAGGGGGATCTCGTACACCACCCCCTCCGTCAGGCGCATGACCGGGATGACCGTCCCCGCCGCCGGGGCCTCCTCCTCCCGCAGGGAGATGAAGGTCGGCTCCGTGGACGGCCCAAGCTGACCGTCGGTGACAGCCATGCCCAGGCCCACATACAGATCCTCGCCCCCCGCCACCGGGTAATACTCCCAGGGGATGGGCTGTCCGTTGTCAAAAGAATAAGGCAGAATCGCCATGGTTATGTTCCTCCTTTAAAATGGTTGAATTTTGTCGTTGTGTGTCGATGGGTGTCGAACGTTGTCGAAGTGTGTCGAGTGTTGTCAATGGGTGTCGAATGGGGTCGCACACTGTCGAGTGTTGTCGAAGAATGTCGAATGATGTCGCACACTGTCGAGTGTTGTCGAAGAATGTCGAATGATGTCGCACACTGTCGAGTGTTGTCGATGGGTGTCGAAGCGTGTCGATTAGGGTCGCACGTTGTCGAGTGGTGTCGAAGAGTGGCGAACGTTGTCGATGAGATGCGTCTGTTGTAGTGCCGGTACGGGGGAACCCCTCCGTCAGCGCCAAGGCGCTGCCACCTCCCCGCCATGCGGGG
>JAJPYE010000006.1:0-26992 GCA_021205095.1 Oscillospiraceae bacterium
CACGTCCTTACCTACTTTGTCAACACTTTTTTTCACTTTTTTTGAAAAAAATTTTCGGCCCCTGCGAAGAAGGGCCGAATTGTCCTGGTTCCAGGCCCTTGGGCGGGCCGGTCAGGTGCAGAAATAGTGATTGCCAATGACCGCGACGATGGGCCGCGACCATATCCAGGAGCTGGTGGCGGTGTTCGGATTAAAGTAATACAGCGCCCCGCCGGAGGGATCCCAGCCGTTGATGGCGTCCTGGGCCGCCTGGTAGGCGCTGTCCGCCACCTCCTCCCAAAACTGTCCGTCGGACAGGCAGGTGAAGGCCCCGGATTGATAGATCACCCCGGACATACTGCTGGGAAAGGCGGGACTCTCCACCCGATTGAGTACCACCGCGCCTACCGCCACCTGGCCAGTATACGGCTCGCCTCTGGCCTCGGCAGAGATAAGCCGGGCCAGCAGCTCCACGTCCCCCGACGTGCTTTGACTGGCAGAGCTTGTGTTGATACCCAGCGCCGCCAGCGTTGCCGGGCCGCACTTGCCGTCCGCCGTCAGACCGTTGGTGCGCTGGAAATATTTCACCGCCGCCACGGTCTTGGAGCCGTATATCCCGTCCACGGAGCCGGAATAATAACCCCAATCGGACAGCCGCTGCTGTATCTCCGTCACCACAGAGCCGGTGGAGCCCTGCTTGTAGGTGACTGCGTCCGCCTTCTGCGCCAAGCTGATGATAAGCACGTTCACCGCAAACAGCACCGCCAGCGCAAGGCATAATTTCTTTCGTGACCTGGTCATAAAAACAAACCCCCTCATAAGCTATGATTAGTCTACGAGGGAGCTTGTTCGATTATGCCTTGTTAAAAGAGTGAAGTTGTGGAGCGGGTAGCGATTTCTTCCTGCAATTTTTCCATAAATTCGGCAAGAGACATAGCGCCCTTGTCCGCCTCGCGGGTGCGGACGGCCACGGTGCCGTCGGCGGCCTCCTTGTCGCCCACCACCAGCTTATAGGGTACCTTCTCCATCTGGGCCTCGCGGATCTTGAAGCCCAGCTTCTCATTACGCAGGTCTACCTCCGTGCGCACGCCGGCGGCCTCCAGCTTGGCGGCTACCTCCTTGGCGTATTCATGGGTTCTGTCCGTTATGGGCAGAATTTTCACCTGCACCGGGCTGAGCCAGGTGGGGAACGCCCCGGCGAAATGCTCGGTGATGACGCCGATGAACCGTTCGATGGAGCCGAGGACGACCCGGTGTATCATAACGGGGCGGTGCTTCTCCCCGTCCGCGCCCACATATTCCAAATCGAACCGTTCCGGCATCTGGAAATCGAGCTGCACCGTGCCGCACTGCCAGGTGCGGCCCAGAGAATCCTCCAGATGGAAGTCCAGCTTCGGGCCGTAGAACGCGCCGTCTCCGGCGTTTATCTCAAAGGTCTTGCCCATGTCCGTGATGGCATCCTGCAAGGTCTGCTCCGCAAACTGCCAGACGTCCAGATCGCCCAGGTGATCCTCCGGCATGGTGGACAGCTCTATTTTATAGGGCAGGCCAAAGAGGCTGTATACCTCGTCGAACAGGCGGACAACGTTTTGAATCTCGTCCTTCATCTGGTCGCGGGTCATGAAAATGTGAGCGTCGTCCTGTGTAAAGCAGCGCACGCGGAACAGACCGTGGAGCGCGCCGGACAGCTCGTGCCGATGCACCAGACCCAGCTCCGCCATACGCAGGGGCAGCTCCCGATAGGAGTGAGGCTCCAGCTTATACACCAGCATACCGCCGGGGCAGTTCATGGGCTTGACGGCGTAGTCCTCATCGTCGATGACGGTGGTATACATATTGTCCTTATAGTGATCCCAGTGACCGCTGCGGTGCCACAGCTCCTGGTTCAGGATCATGGGGGTGGAAATCTCCACATAGCCGTAGCGCTTGTGAACCTCCCGCCAGTAATCGATCAGCGTGTTGCGCAGCACCATGCCCTTGGGAAGGAAGAAGGGGAAGCCGGGGCCTTCCTCCATCAGGGCGAACAGACCCAGCTCCTTGCCCAGCTTGCGGTGATCCCGCTTTTTGGCCTCCTCAATCCGGGCCAGATGCTCGTCCAGCTCCGCCTTGGTGGGGAAGCAGGTGCCGTATATCCGCTGGAGCATTTTGCGGTTGGAGTCGCCCCGCCAATAAGCGCCGGTGCAGCTTGTCAGCTTGATGGCGTTGCCCTTGACCCGGCCCGTGCTGTCCAGATGGGGGCCGGCACACAGGTCGGTGAAATCTCCCTGGCGGTAGAAGCTGATGACCGCGTCCTCCGGCAGGTCGTTTATCAGCTCCACCTTATAGGGTTCCTGGCGCTCTTCCATAAAGGCGATCGCCTCCGCACGGGGCAGCTCGAACCGCTCCAGGGGGATTTTTTCCTTGCAGATGCGGCGCATTTCCGCCTCCAGGGCCTCCAGATCCTCCGGCACGAAGGGGCGATCCACGTCGATGTCGTAATAGAATCCGTCGTCGATGGCCGGTCCGATGGCCAGCTTGGCCTCCGGGAACAGGCGTTTGACCGCCTGGGCCAGGATATGGGATGTGGTGTGCCGGTACGTGCGCCGGTATTGCTCGTCTTCAAAGGTATATGCCATAGCTCTGTCTCCTCCTACCGCCCGCTGCACGGGCCATAAAAATAAGTGATTCTTCCCAGGGGGCAAAAAATAAACGCACCCCCGACAATTTGTCAGGGGTGCGCAGAAAACACACGGTTCCACCCTAAACTTTCACTCTTGCAAAGCGGGTAACGCCCGCCGGACGGCGCGACATACTTGTTTCCGTTCCGCCGCGCAGCTCAGGGATGGTCAGCAGCCGGTTCGTATCGCAGGCGGATTTTCAGCCAGGCTCCGCCCTCTCTGTGCGCCGCAACCGATGCAATTCCCGTCATCGCCTTTACTGGGACTATAGCACCAAACCGTCCCGCTGTCAAGACCTGGCGGCTTTTTTTGCGGCCCTTTTGGCCGCCTTTTCCGCCTTGTAGGCCGGAAGTTCGGCAGCGTAGTACTCGTTTTTCATCTTCACGACCTGCCCGCTCAGGATAGCCAAAACACTCACTTTCTCGAAGCCGAAGGCATAATGCGGAAGGCCACCTCATGGCCGCAGATAAGCTGTGCCTTGTGGGAGAAGAACACCCGTCCGGCGCAGCCGGGGCGGAGATGCTCCAGCACCCGGCCCGTGCAGGGGTCGAGAATATCCGCCAGCACATCCTCCTCCCCGACCTGGTCGCCGGGCATCTTACGCCGCAGAAACAGCCCCCCGGCGGCGGAGAGGACGGTGTGCAGCCGGTTTTCCCAGAAGATGGCGGGCTCCGCCTCCGGGGCTTCCACCGGCTTTTTCGAGAGGCCCTTTTTATGCAAAAACCGCAGCACGGCGTCCACCGCCTGGGCGGCGGAGCGCTGGTCGATGCAGTCCGTCTCCCTGGTATAGAGGGAAAAAGCCTGGGTATCCCACACCTGCCAGTTATAGTTGAGCGTGGTGGTATCATAGGGCTGGGGGGTGCGGATGATCACATAGGGCAGGCCGAAGTTGACGGCCTCCCCGGCGTTTTCATAGCCGGTGTCCATCATGCGCACATGGGGCAGGAAATCCCCCGGCAGATAGAAGCTTGCCATCTGCACCCCGTAGGTGTATCCCTGCAGGGCCTGGAAGATGCACGCCGCAATGCGCTGGGTGGTCTCCCCCTGGTCGTAGCCAGGGAACATTCGGTTAATATCCGTGTTGTCCGCCGCCCAGAACCGGCGGCCCACGTTCATGGAAAACTGGTTGGCGCAGGGAATGACCAGAAGCCCGCAGTCCTCCGCGAGCGCGCCCTCCTGCTCCAGCTTTTCAAGGGCCTGAATCAGCAGGGCGCAGCTATACATCTGCTGCAGCTCGTTGCCGCGCATGGCCCCCATGACGGCCAGGCTTTTTTCGTTTTCATTGCCGAAGCGCCAGCCCTTCACAGGCAGGCTCTGGCGATAGGGGGTATCGACGGAAAATAAGACAGTCTCTCTCATGCCGCACCTCCCAATATCCGGGCCAGCAGGGAGCCTTCATACACCACGGGGTACTCCCGCAGGGTGAACAGCAGCCCAGTGGCGGGGCTTATGACCTCCTCCAGCACCGCGCCGGTGAGGGGGTCGGCGATGTCCCCCAGCTTCTGCCCCTGGGTCACGGGGCCGCCGTGGGTGACGGTGGGCAGGAAGATGCCCGGCTTTCCGGCGTTTATGAAGGACACAGCCCCGTCCGAGGAGACGATAGGCGGCGTGACCGGCGGTACCGGGGCCGACCACATCCCCATATGCGCCATCAGGGAGAGGATGCCGTGGATAAGCTGCTCTCCATAGGCGCGGGTGACGCGCATACCGACGCCCATTTCCACCACCAGGGTGGGCGTTCCGGCGGTATTCAGGCTGTACGCCAGGGTGGATTCCAGGACGGTGGCCGCCGCGTATATCCACACCAGGTTCATGTTGAGATGCTTTGCCAGCGGCAGGAGCCGCTCCGCCGTGTCCTCGCTTAGGCGCACCTGGGGGATCTCCCGCAGGAAGACGTTGCTGGCGTGGATGTCGATGGCCACGTCCGCGCCGGAGATGTCCGCCATAATACGGGCGGCCAGGAACTCCGACATGGAACCGCCCTCGCTGCCGGGAAACGTGCGGTTCATGTCCAGATCGCAGAGGGGAATCCCCCGTGTCATGGTGCTGATGCCCAGGGGGTTGGTGGCCGGGTAGATGTCCACCGTGCCGTGCAGATGCTCTGGATGCTCCTGCAATATCTGGGCCAGCCGCCAGGCCACATACTGGCCCTCCAGCTCGTCCCCGTGAGTGCCGGTAGCGACGCACAGACGTTTTCCGCCGCTGCCAATGCGGTTTTTCTGAATCACCAGCTCCTCCCCCACGGGCAGGGAAAGGCTGACAACCTGCTGAATCATAAATTCACTCCCTCCCGCCGCCGATTCGGCGGCGCTCTTTCGTCAAATGACCGCCGGACATAGAAGCACCCAATATCCGGCGGTGAAAACTTGTTGTTCTATTGTATCAGATTTTTCTGGATATGGGTAGTCCTATTGCTGACTTACTTTCATATAAACAGTCTGTCTCTGTCCGATGCGGCCCAGAAACACCCCGCGCTCGATGGGACAGTCTCCAAAATCCCGGCCAACGCCGAAGCGGATATAGCTATCGTCCGTCCAGCGGCCACGGGTGGGGTCGATGCCCGTCCAAAGGCCGTCCAGCCACACCTCACACCAGGCGTGGCTCGCTCCCTCGCCCTGGGTGAGGCCGTTGACGTACCGCACCGTCAGGCCGCTGGCCCGTGCCAGTGCGAGATACACATGGGCAAAATCCTGGCACACACCCATCCCGGCATCAAACGCCTGGGCGGCGGTGGTGTCCACCCCGGTGACGCCGGGGGTATAGGCCATATGCTCCTGCACCACATTCACCAAAGCCCAGGCTCTGTCCTCCGGGTCGTCGGGCAGGGCAAGCCCGTTTAAAAAATCCCCCATGGACTCGCTCACGCCGGTGAAGGGGGAGGCATAGCGGAAAATGGGCAGAGCGTTCTCCGGCTGGCGAAGGGCCAGCTCTATCCGCGCCGTACCCCGGACGGTATAGCGGAAATGATCGTGGGGCTGCTCTATCCGGCCAAGCTGCAAAAGGTTTCCAAACCCGTCCCGCTGCAGGGCAAAATGGGCATACGGCTCCAGGGTCAGAGATGCATCCAGGATGTCCTGCCCCGGAAAGCTGGGGGGCAGGCACCGCAGAACGAAATCGTGGCCCCGGACAGGCTGGTCAAATTCCAGCAGAATATCATAGAAAAAATCAAGCCGCCGACTCATAGAAGAAACAGGCTCTCCACACTGCGCAGAAGAAGCTGCGGGTCTGTCTCCGCGCCGGCAAGAACCGCGCGCTGAATGACCTCCAGCGCCTCCCCGTTTGTGGGAAGATTCGTCTTATAAAGCCGGTTCAGAAGCTTTAAAAGCTCCCGCTGCAGACGCTCCATGCGCCAGTCCAGCCGCAGCATAAGGCTCAGCCGTTCCACAAAGCCGCCGGCCTTCAGGGTGTTGCGCACATCCTCCTCGTCCACCGCGTCGTCGAAGCAGCCGCGAAATGCCATAATGTCGTCCAGCACCCACTGAAGCTCCACATGGGGAGAAGCGCTGGTCTCGGCCATAATAATGGCGTCCTCCGCCATTTGCAGATAGGAAAGGCTGGGCGTGGTGATGGTCTCCCGCAGCACCATGCCGTTTCCCAGCATATTGTCGATGCTGGCGCGAATGGAGTTTGCGTCCGCCGCGTCGAAAAGATAGTGCTGCCAAAAGTCTTCCGTGTCCGTATAAGGACAGGGGATTCCCATTTTCTGGCAGAAGGCCGGGTAATCCACCTTCGCCCCATCCAATACCTGGTCAAATTCCCCCAGCATATACTGCAGGGTGGTAAAGGCCCGCTCCGAATAGCGGCCCAGCCAATACAGGCGATTTTGCTTGCTTAACGTGACAGTATCCATGTGTCCTTAAAGCCTCCTCCTTGAGAAGAATTGACGATAAAGCTGTCCGGGTTCCGGGAAAACCGGGTCAGGCCGCTGGGCCAGACCACCGTCTCGTCCTTCCCGGAGAGGACGAAGGCGCGCAGATCGGCCTTCCGTTCCACCCGCTCTCCCTCGTCCATGATGGGCAGATCCTGGAAGTCCACCACCTCCTGGGCGATGAACCGGCGCGGCTCCCGGCGCACGGCCTCCCGCAGGCTCTCAAGCTTTTCCTTGTCCAGCTTGCTGCCGAATACCACGCCGTAGCCTCCGGCCTCCGCCACATCCTTCACCACCAGGGTGTCCAGATGCTCCATGACATAGCGCATATCCTCCTCATAGAAGGGCAGATAGGTGGGGGCGTTGGAGAGGATCGGCTCCTCGTCCAGGTAATAGCGCACCATTTTCGGCACGAAGTAGTATATTCCCTTGTCGTCGGCCACGCCGTTTCCGAAGGCGTTCAGCACGGCCACGTTCCCCGCCCGATAGACTCCCATCAGATTCGGGATGCCGATGAGCGAGGTCGGCTCAAAGGCCAGGGGATCCATGTAATCGTCGGACACCCGCCGGTATATGGCCCCCACCCGCTGGTCGCCCTTGGTGGAGCGGTAATACAAAACGCTGTCCCGCACATATAAGTCCCCGGACTCCGCCAGGGCCGCCCCGGACTTTTCCGCCAGGTAGGAGTGTTCAAAATAGGCGGCGTTATACCGACCGGGGGTGAACACCACGTTAATGCCCCCGGTGTTTACGCTGTCCATCGTCCGGCGCAGCAGCGCTCCATAGCCCCGGTTATCCACCACCGCGTTGTGGCGGAAGGTCTCCGGGCTGCACCGGCGGCACAGCGTTCGGGCGATCAGAGGATAGGAGGCCCCAGAGGGGATGCGCAGGTTGTCCTCCAGTACATACCAGACCCCGTCCTTCCCCTTCACCAGGTCGATGCCGGAGATATGGCTGTAAACGCCTCCGGCGGGGGTAATGCCCTCGCACTGGGGAATATAGCCGGGAGAGCGGTAGACGAAGTCCTCCGGCACCACCCCATCGGCGATAATGCGCTTCGGGCCGTAGATATCCTTCAAAAACAGGTTCAGCGCACGCACCCGCTGGCTCAGGCCCTTTTCAAGCTTTTCCCATTCGTCCGCCTGGATGACCCGCGGAATGGCGTCAAAGGGAAACAGCCGTTCCTGGAACTCGCCGTCCTTATAGATGCCAAATTTCACACCATATCTGGCGAGCTGCTGGTTTATCAGTCTGGCATTTTTTACAAGATCTTCCACCGTGCATCCCATCCTCTCCAAACAAAAGAACACAGGGCAATATGCGCACACAACGCCATTGTCCTGTGTTTCTTTCATATAAAATTATAAAAATATTATACCGCCTATTTCCCCTCTCGTCAAGAGAAATTTTTCGTCTCCGGGAGGCGTCAGTAGAACACAGCCACCGGCTCCTCCGGCTTTTCGCAGTGTTCCACATGGGTGACGGTGAGGACGGGGCCGCGTTTGCCGTAGCCCTTGTGCCATTTGATGCTGACCTCGGCGGTTATCACGACCCATTCGCCCTTGGCCAGGGTCTTGGCCTCCGGCCAGCGGCATATGAGACCGGCGAACTGGATGTCGTTGGCGCAGCAGGCCATCATCTGACGGCCAAAGACGAAGGTATCCTCCGGCAGACGGGCGCTTTTCGCCACCAGGCCCTTGTAATGCAGGGTCTTGCCCTCGTATTTTCCCATCTCATTGGAGAGGTCGGAATAAAACAGCGCGTAGTCCCGGTCGGCAATGTCCACCACCGGGGCCTCCAGGTCGAAGGGCAGGGGGTCTTCGATTTCATCATATTCCACAGACCCGTCCGGCTTTTCATAGGCGATGTCCGTCCGGCGGCTGGCCGCACGGACGATCTTGTGCAGGGACATACGGTCGATGTCCGGGCCGCAGCGGTTGAACACCACCAGCTCGCAGCTCCGCAGCTTGTCGTATACGAGCTGGCGCATATTGGCGTTATAGGACAGAAAGGTGTTGGCGTCGCAGAATAGAAACTCCTGGGCGATCACCCAGTTTTGGGGCATTTGCTGATACAGAGTGTCCAGCAGCCACATTCCGTTATACTCCACCAGCACCCGCTGGGCCTTATAGCTTTGGAGCATTTTTTCCAGGGCCTTCGGCTCCAGGTCGGACTCGTTTTCGATGGTCTCGATATAGACGTTGCCGCTGGAAAAGGTGGAGGGGTCGTATTCCTCTATGCCATCCTCGCACAGGAGGAGGAGGGTGCGCTCCCCGTTATTGAAGCGCTCGTCCTCCAGGGTCTCCTGGATGAATTTGGTCTTTCCGGCCTCCAGAAAGCCGGTGAACAGATAGACGGGAACCTCTTTCACAGCCCGAACAGCTCCTTCACAGCGCCCTCGTTCAGGTTCGCGCCGATGACGCACACCCGTCCGGCCACGTTGGCCGCGCCGGTGCGGATGTCCTTCTCGCCGGGGGTATAGTCAAAGTGTACCCACTGGCCGTCCGGCCCGGCCACATAGCCCTTGGCCCGCACCACGAAGCCATAGGCCGCCTCGTCTGCGAGCTTGTCCAGGATAGCGCTGATGTCCTCCGCCGAATAGGTCTTCGCGGTCTCCGCGCCCCAGCTCTGGAACACCTCGTCCGCGTCGTGGCCATGGTGGTGGTGATGGTGGTGATGCTCGTGGTCGTGATGATGCTCATGCTCATGGTCATCATGGTCGTGATGATGCTCATGGTCATGCTCATCATGGTCGTGATGATGTTCATGCTCGTGCTCGTGTTCATGCTCGTGCTCATGGTCGTGGCAGCAACAGTCGTCCTCGTCGTCCTCCTCATGCTCAGCCAGCAGGGCGGCAAGCTCGGCAGAGATGGAGCTTTTCTGCTCGATGGCGTCCAGGATCTGACGGCCTGTGAGCTGCTCCCAGGGGGTGGAGACGATGACGGCGTCCGGGTTCTTGGCCCGGAGAAGCTCCTCCGCCTGGCGGATCTTCTCCTCGCTGAGATTCCCGGTGCGGGACAGGACGATGCAGTTTGCGGACTGCACCTGGTTGTCGAAAAATTCGCCGAAGTTTTTCATATACATCTTGGCGCGGGTGGCGTCCACCACTGTAGTCAGTCCACCCAGCTCAAACTCCGTGCCGTCCCCGGCGGACTGCACGGCAGCCACCACCTCGGAGAGCTTGCCCACGCCGGACGGCTCGATGAGGATGCGGTCGGGGTGATACTGCTGGTTCACCATATGCAGGGCCTCCCGGAAATCGCCGGTCAGACTGCAGCAGATACAGCCGGATTCCAGCTCGTTCACGATGATCCCCGCGTCCTTCAGAAACCCGCCGTCAATGCCGATCTCGCCGAACTCGTTTTCGATAAGCACCAGCTTCTCTCCGGCGTACCCGTCCGAAAGGAGCTTCTTGATAAGCGTGGTCTTCCCGGCTCCCAAAAAGCCGGAATAAATGTCAATCTTCGTCATATATATCGCCTTTCTAAAAGAAAATAGAATACTATTCAGGAGCCGCAGCTCGACTTATTATTATAGCACATAGAGCAACGATTGAAAAGAAAAAAGTTTCCTCAACGCTTTCTTTGAATCAGATCAGGAGTGTTGAAATAAAAAACGCTCATCCGAGATTTTTCTTCTCCGATGGGCGTCATGCTCCTGCCTCCTTTTTATTGGTGCGCATTTTCATATGCCAGCCGGATCTCCTCCGGCATGTCCTCTGGCTTTATTGCTTTCAGTCGGTCTTCATTGCCGTCGGCAATCGCCTGTTCATAATACCAGCACTTGTATGTAAGCAGATCCAGGACACGGTTCATACGCTCCATTTCGGCCTTAACGGTTTCAATCTGTCTTTCAAACAATTCCTTCCGCTGAGGGTATGTTTCGCTTCCCTGTCCGCACCATTCCATGAATTGTTTGATGTCTTTTATTTCCAGCCCTGATTTTTTCAGACATTCGATCACGCGCAACGCCTCAATCTCTGTATCTGAAAACCTTCTTATGCCGGAAGTGCGCTGCAAAGCCGGAAACAGCCCTTCCTTATCGTAATAGCGCAGCGTTGAGATTGGCAGTCCAAACATCTCAGACACCTGACCGATTGTGTACATAGTAAATATGCCCTCCCGTTCCTAAAAAAAATTTAAACAGGGTATTGACCTAAAGTTAGGTTCAGGTATTATAATAACATCATAATATCACACGGAACCCGAAGTGTCAAACACATCTTGACGCTCCAAACCATGCAGGAGGCTTTACAATATGGAAAAAATCGTACAGACGGCGGGGCATGACGCCCTGGGAGCCTTTGCGCCGGACTTTGCCCATTTCAACGACGACGTGCTGTTCGGCGAAAACTGGAACAATCAGGACATCGATCACAAGACCCGGTGCATGATCACCGTGGTGGCGCTCATGTCCTCCGGCATTACGGATTTCTCGCTGAAATATCACCTAGAGAACGCAAAAAAGGCAGGCGTGACAAAAAAGGAAATCGCGGCCATCATCACTCATGCCGCCTTTTATGTGGGCTGGCCGAAGGCTTGGGCCGTGTTCTATATGGCGAAAGAGGTCTGGGCGGAGGACGCGGCCTTGACCGACGCCAAAGCGGCCCACGCCGCCGGGATGGTCTTCCCCATCGGCGCGACCAACGACGCCTTCGCCCGGTATTTCATCGGACAGAGCTACCTTGCGCCTGTATCCACAGAGCAGGTCGGCATTTTCAACGTCACCTTCGAGCCGGGCTGCCGCAACAACTGGCATATCCATCACGCAGACAAGGGCGGCGGACAGATTTTAATCTGTGTGGCCGGGCGTGGATACTACCAGGAGTGGGGCAAGGACGCTGTGGAGATGAAGCCGGGCGACTGCATCAACATCCCGGTCGGCGTGAAGCACTGGCATGGTGCCGCCCCCGACAGTTGGTTCTCTCATCTGGCGGTCGAAGTGCCGGGAGAAAACGGTTCCAATGAATGGCTGGAGCCTGTGGACGATAATCAATACGGCGTTTTAAAATAAAATAATATCTGAAAGGGAGAATACGAATCATGGAAGAAAAACTGAATCTGACGACGGAGTGGGATAAGGTCTTCCCGCAGAGCGACAAGGTAAATCACAGAAAGGCGACGTTCCACAACCGTTACGGCATCACCCTGGCGGCGGATCTGTATGAGCCGAAGGATGCAAAAAAGCCGCTCCCGGCCATCGCCGTATGCGGCCCCTTCGGCGCTGTGAAGGAGCAGTCCTCCGGCCTGTATGCCCAGACCATGGCGGAGCGGGGATTTCTGACCATCGCCTTCGACCCTTCCTACACCGGCGAGAGCGGCGGCACGCCCCGTTATATGGCCTCCCCGGACATCAACACCGAGGATTTTATGGCAGCGGTGGACTTTCTGTCCGTGCAGGACAATGTTGACCCGGAGCGCATCGGCATCATCGGCATTTGCGGCTGGGGCGGCATGGCCCTGAACGCGGCGGCCCTGGACACCCGCATTAAGGCGACGGTGGCCTCCACCATGTACGATATGACCCGCGTGAACGCCAACGGCTACTTCGACAGCGAGGACAGCGAGGAGGCCCGGTATGAAAAGCGCAAGGCCCTTTGCGCCCAGCGCATTGCCGATTATAAAAGCGGCAGCTATGCCCTGGGCGGCGGCGTGGTGGACCCCCTGCCGGAGGACGCGCCGTTTTTTGTGAAGGATTACTACGACTATTACAAAACAAAACGGGGCTATCATCCCCGCAGTCTGAATTCCAACGGCGGCTGGAATGTGACGGGCTGCCAGTCCTTTATGAATATGCCGATTTTGCAGTACAGCCAGGAGATCCGAAACGCTGTCCTCATCATCCACGGGGAGAAGGCCCATTCCTGCTATTTCAGCCGGGACGCCTTCGCAAAGCTGACGGGCGACAACAAAGAGCTGATGATCATCCCCGGCGCGGTTCATACAGATTTGTATGATAAAATGGACGTCATCCCGTTTGATAAAATGTGCGAGTTTTTCCATCAGTATTTGGCGTAACGCATCCGCACGCCTGATGAAAGGAGATTTTTCATATGGAAAAGAAAGCGCTGGTAGCGTATTTTTCAGCAAGCGGCGTGACCGCAGCCCTTGCAAAGCGATTGGCAGACGCCGTCGGAGCGGACATCTTTGAAATCCGGCCCATCACGCCCTATACCGAAGCGGATTTAGACTGGACGAACAGCGCCAGCCGCAGCAGCGTGGAGATGAACGACAAATCCTTCCGTCCCCCGATTGCCGACAAAATAGAGAACATGAGCGAATACGACCGAATTTATCTTGGCTTTCCAATATGGTGGTATGTCGCGCCAACCATCATCAACACGTTTTTGGAGCAGTACGACCTGACCGGCAAGACGATTATTCCGTTTGCTACCTCCGGCAGCAGCGGGATGGGTCGGACAAACGAAGCGCTTCGGCCTTCCTGCAAGGGCGCTGTTTTAAAGGAAGGCAAACGCTTTCCATCCGGCGCAAGCTCCGACGAGCTGAAGGCATGGGCGGAGAAAGCATAATTCTCCGGGCAAAGCCCGCATATATATCGACCTGCTTTCAGGGCTTGTTTTCAAACAAGCCCTGAAAGCAGCCCAACGAAAAACAGCAGCTCCGACCAGGCCGGAGCTGCTGTTTTTTGACGCGCGAAGTCCTTGTCAGAAACGTCCCATCCAACGGGCTTTTTCGCGATATAATTTCTTATGATGAAAGACGACTTATCCGCAAATCCTTTCGATCCAGTCGCAGACCTCAAAGGGATAATCCGCCTCGCAGTGGGGCTTGTCCCAGATCAGGCGGTACTCCACATCCTTGCCAAGATTGGCCAGCTTGACGGCCAGGGTCATGGAAACGATGAAGGCGGTATCGGCGTCGCAGGCGCCAACGTTGATGCGATAGTGTTCCGCAGAGACGCAGGCGTCCAGGCCGCCCAGATAGTCCATGGGATTGATGAGCCGCCGCCGTTCGGCCAGGGCGCTGTCGCCAAGCACCTTCGCCCAGGCGTCGTAATATTGAGCATATGCCTCCGGGAACTGCTCCCGCAGGGCGGCGAGAGCCTCCGGGATGTACTCGTTGAAGTGGAGATAATTTTCCTCCGGGGTGCCAAACTCCTGGTTTTCGCCGCTGTCCATGTTCAGGGTGTCGAAGCTGGTGCAGGGCTTCATCCGGCGGCGATGGCGCAGGATATAGGTGTCTAGGTCGGAGATTTTGGCCCGCCTGCCGTCCCAGGAAAGCCAACTGGTCTTATCCGTACCCGGCGCGTCCACCATGGGAAACTCCAGGCCCTTATAAGGCACGCCCCTGGGCGGGCGGGAAACCAGATCGCCCAGGCTGGGCGGCCCGGCGGGCTTGCCGCCGTCCGGGCCGTCGTCCAGCGGCGGCAAAGCCACCGCCGCGCCCGCATGATGCAGGCCCAGATCGTCCTTGCCGGAATCCTCCTCCGGCGGGGGCGCGGAAACCTTTGTCATGTAATTTCCGCTGATGTAATCCGCGCTGGCGTACTGCTCCGGCAGCTCGCCCCGATCCAGACGGGAAAGATAATCCGTTGCGGAATCCTCCAGACAGCCCATAAGGTAATCATAGGCGGAGCCGCTCCGTCCATCCGGGTTCAGCCGCAGCGGCTCCCCTGTGACAGGATGCTTCAGCCGCAGCGCGTTGAAATACTCCACATACCGGGCCGCCAGCTTCTGAGACAGGGCCGCCTGGAAGGGCGTGAAGGTTCCGGCTGGGCCGGCGGGAGAGGCTTCGTTCTCCGGGTCATTCTGGAACTGCCACTCATAGGCCAGGTCGGCATGATCCAGGTCGATGATGGGGCAATAGATCTGCCCGGCGAACACGGCGTCGGACTCATCCATAAACGCCCCGTTCTGCTCCAGATAGGGCAGATAGTCCGGGTGGTCGCCGGTAATGGAGATCAGGGTGGACATAGCGCCGCCGGCGCTCCAGCCCACGGAGATCATGCGGCCCATATCGCCGGGGAGGACAGCGGCGTTGTGACGCAGAAACCGAATCCCGGTTTTCAGGTCGATAAGCGTCCAGGGGGACTTGCCGCACAGCCTGCCGTCCTGGTCACGGGACTCCCGGCCCCGGCTGCCGCAGGTGACGTACACCATCCCACGCTGGAGGTACTTGGGCGCTTCATCCCGCGGGCCGCCCAGCCAGGTATGGGGCATTTGCATATACCCGGCGGAATTGTTCTCAAAGACCACAGGAGCGGTTTTGGCGGTGAAGGCCCCGCAGACGCCCTCCGGGTTTACCGTGCCGTCCTCGTTCAGATAGGCTTCGGGTACAAAAATGCTCATGCGCTGGAACTTGGGCGTGGTGGCCTTCAGGGTGTAAAGTATATCCTCCAGGCACCAGCAGCGATATGCCTCGTCCAAAAACCATTCCTTCCGGCAGTCCACCAGCTCCAGCGTGGTGTTCAGAATGGGAATATAGGGCCTCATACGGATCACTCCTTGTTATTTTTCGATAAAAACACAAATAAAAACGGTGCTTCTATTTTATATTTTAGACAAAAGCATCCGAAAGAACAATTCTATTTTTCCATGTTTTTCTTGCCTGTTTGGAATTGATGGTCAGAGAACCTCTGATTAAACCGGCGCCAGCGTGTCGATTTAATCAGAGGTTCCCTGGATTTCCCGCAGGATTTCCTCCTCCAGCTCCCGGCATACATCCAGCACGGCCTGGATCCCCTCCGGCGTCAGCGCGTCGATGTGAATACCGCAGATACAGACCGCCGTGCAGCCTTTGGCGGCGGCCACGGCGGCGGCCAGGCGGCAGGCGACCGCATCGTCCTTGTGGCCCAGGCAGTTGAGTACGGAGGTGGTAGCGCTGACGCCCTCCCCCGTAAGACTGGGTCGGGCGACGGCCATGGCGGCGGAGCCAATATGCCCGCCGCTGTCGGAGCGGATACAGATGGTATAGTCCCGTCCCATGGGCACCACGTCGCAGAGCAGCGCAACGCCGCATACCGTCCGCTCATATCGGATGATTGGATCCGTCATGTGACATCCTCCTCCGCACCGTTCATCAGCCCGGCCCGCACCTGCTTGCAGAGTTTAATGAAGCAGACCGCAGCGGAGGAAAGGGGATCGTTTTTTCGGTAACTCAGACAGACCGTGGTATAGATCGGCGGAGAGACCGGGATAGCCACAAAGGGAGGCTGACTTCCAAAGTCGATGTGATGGGGAAAATTCAGATGGTTCGTAAACAGCAGGGCCACGCAGTCCCCCTTGCGCACCGTGTCCAGAATGGACTCCAGATTGTGGGAGGCGAAAATCACGTTGGGGGTAAAGCCCGCCTCCCGGCAGGCCCGCTGGCACAGCTCATAGGGCAGGGATCCCCGCTGAAGCAGCGCAAAACAATCCTCCGAAAGCTGGGACAGCTCAACGCTGGAGGCGTCGGACAGCGGATGACCGGGCGGGAGCACGGCGATAAGCCGGTCACGGGCATAGGGCAGCTTTTCAAGCTTTTGCTCCTTGTCAGGGTCGTGTTCCAGATAAGCGGGGCTGTCCCGATAGATGGCGATCTCGCACTCCCGGTTGAGCAGCTTTTCCCGCACCTGCAGCGTATCCGCCTCCTGGATGTTAACCTGAACCGTGGGGCAGGTTTTTTTGAGCTGGAGCAGCGCTTCCGTAATGTTGTAGTGAGCAAGAATCGGAATCATGGCAATTTCCAGCGTTGTATTCTCCTGATGGAGGAAGTTAAAGGCCGCCGTTTCGCAGTCGTATTGCAGCTTGGCTATGGACTGGGCATAGGGCAGCATGGCCCGCCCGAATTCTGACAGCTCCACCCTGCGGGACGTCCGCTCGAACAGCGGCGCACCCAGACTGGACTCCAGCGACTTAATATGCTTGGACAGGGAAGACTGGCTGATAAACAGCCGATCCGCCGCCGCCCAGAAGTTCTGTGTCTCCGCCAGCATGACAAATTCGCGGAAATAGGAGATGTCCATTTTTAAATGCCCCCTCTGCGTAAAAACAGCTCCTGAACGCGGTCGATTCTATTCTGGAATTAATTTTACCATAAAAACGAATTGATTGTCAACTGTGACAGAAGTATAATCAAATCACCAGCCAAAATTCGGCAAAAAGACGAAAAAAATTATTATGAGGAGGTTCCAAATATGGACGCAAACAAAAAGGTTCCGCTATGGCGAAAGACCCTCTATGGCCTTGGCACCGGCGGCGGCAACATCTTCAGCCAGATCGGCGCGGCCTTTCTGCTGAGCTACTACACGGACACTGCCCTGATGGGTGCGGCTGCCATCGGCACCATGTTCGTGGTTTGCCGTGTATTCGACGGCGTCAGTGATCTGCTTATGGGCGCTGTTGTGGACAGCACCAAGACAAAATGGGGCAAGGCGAGGCCCTGGCTCATCCTATCCGGCCCGCTGACTTTCCTTGGTATTGTGCTGCTGATGCACGTGCCTGTGGCGGCTGGCGCCAGTGGCAAGCTGATCTACGCCTACGCCACCTACATCTTCATGTCGGTGATCGTCTATACCATTTTCGGTATCGCCAACACCGCCATGCTCCCCCTAATGACCCGAAACGCCAAGGACAACACCATGCTGGCTACATTCTCCGCCGTGGGCAACAACGTGATCGGCCTGATCGCCGGTTCCGCCATCACCCCGCTGGTGCTGAATTTCGGCTGGCATTGGGCCAGCATCTTCCTCGGCCTGATTTCCGGCGTGCTGATCATGATCTCCGGCCTGGTCAACAAGGAAATCGACGTGGATGCTGAGGAGGAAGGCGCTGCAGTCGAAAAGCCCACCCTGAAGCAGCAGTTCCCCTCTGTGATGAAAAACCGCTACTTCTGGCTGCTTCTCCTGATCGGCGTGTTCTCCCTGCTGATGAACGCGAACGCCATCGCAACACAGGTCTACTACTGCAACGTCGTTCTGAATAATCCTCTGTTTATGTCCGTTCTGATCACCGCCGGCCAGGCGCCTGGCATCGTCATTTTGTTCCTGATGCCCGTGATTTCCAACAAATGGTCAAAGCAGACGTTCCTGGCCATCGGCTCTGTGCTGCTGATCCTCGGCTTTATCATCACCGGCCTTGCCGGGACCAACACGACGATGGTGATTATCGGCGTTATCATCCGCTCCCTTGGCGCCGGCCCGCTGCTGAGCGCGGTGTTCGCGCTGGTACCTGACGCTGTGGAATACGGCTATTGGAAGTTCGGCGTGCGCTCCGAGGGCCTGATCTCCTCCGCCCAGTCCATCGGCTCCAAGATCGGCATGGGTTTCGGCTCCGGCATGTGCGCATGGATTCTGGCCGCCGTGGGCTATGACGCCACGCTGGAAACGCAGGCCGCCTCCGTGGCCAGCGCCATCAAATTCAACTACACCTACATGGGCGCGATCTTCGGCGTCATTATCCTCATTCTGGTTTTGCTGACCAACGTGGAAAAATACGCGCCTCAGTACCGCGCTGTTGACGCTCCCGCCAGCGAGATCGACGCTTCCGCCACGTAATCCATACGCAGGATTTTTCTCCCAAGCTTTGCCGGGACAGCTTGCAGCCCTGCTGCTCGGCTGTCCCGGCCTTTTTATTCAGGAAAGGATGGTTTCAATCATGAGTCAGGAAAGCAAGCCCTTCGGTCTGGAGGACTACGACAAACTGGAAGGCTCCCTGCGCTTTGACGCCCCCGCCGAGGGCGGCGCGCCGGCCATGGAAATGAAAATGGCCGATATTAGCTGGGTGAAGCGGAAATATCTGGACATCCCTTATGCCAGTGAGTCCCCTGCCCAGCGGCTGGATCTCTATCTCCCGGAGGAAGGGGAAGGCCCCTTCCCGCTGGTAGTGCATCTCCACGGCGGCGGCTTCGGCATGGGAGACAAACGGGACGACCACATGGACACCTATCTCCAGGGCCTGTCCCACGGCTACGCTGTCACCTCGGTGGAGTATCGGCTCAGCGGCGAGGCCATCTTCCCAGCCGCCGTGCTGGACTGCCGGGCGGCGTTTCGGTTCCTGCGGAGGAACGCTGCCCAGTATTCCATCGACCCTGGCCGTATCTGCGCTCTGGGGGGCAGCGCCGGCGGCAATCTGGCGGCTATGATGGGCATGAACATTCCCAACGGTCAGTTTCCCGGCGAGGAGGGGATGGCCTTCGACACGGACTGCACCGTGCAGGCCGCCGTGGATCAATTCGGCCCCATGGATTTCCGCCCCATGGACGACCAGGCCAGAGCCAACGGGGTCAGCTTTGCTGACCACGATACGCCGGAGTCCGCCGAGAGCACCTATATGGGCGGCCCGCTGCCCACTCTGTCCGACGAGTGGCTGGCGAAGGCCAATCCAACCACCTATATCAGCGAGAATATGGCACCCATGCTGGTGGAGCATGGCTGCATGGACAGACTGGTTCCCTTCATGCAGAGCGTCAACTTCGTCAACGCGATCTATCAGAAGCTGGGCCAGGGCCGGGTGGAGTTCGTCCCCCTGCCCAACGCCGACCACGAGGACAAGGAGTATTCCAGCCAGTGGAATATGAACGTGCTATGGGCCTGGCTGGACAAGCATCTGTAACTGTTGTATGATACAATATGTCATAAATTGGGAGCGTGAGCCGGATGAAACTGACAAACCTGCGGGAAAAGCCCTTTTACCTGACCGAGGGCGAAATAGCCTGGGTATCTGACACCCTGTCCGCCATGACGGTGGAGGAAAAGGCGGGACAGCTCTTCTGTGTGCTGGGTACCGCTGAGACCCCGGAGAGTCTGCGCGATCTGGTGCAAAATTACGGGGTGGCCGGGGTGCTGTTCCGTCCCGGCCCCCAGGCGGAGATCCGGGAAAAATACGCCGGGCTGGATTCATATGCAAAGCTCCCGCTGCTGAAGGCCGCCAATCTGGAGGAAGGAGGCGCTGGGGTGCTGTCCGACGGCACCTATTTCGGTTCCCAGCTCCAGGTGGCCGCCGCAGACGACCTGACCTGTACGGAGGCGTTCGCCAAAACCTGTGCGCTGGAGGGCCGGAGCGTGGGGGTGAACTGGACGTTCTCTCCCGTGGTGGACATCGACGTAAACTTCCGCAACCCGATCACCAACGTCCGCACCTTCGGCAGCGACCCCGATCGGGTGCTGGCCAATGCCAGCGCCTTCGTCCGCACCATTCAGAAATATGGCATAGCCGCCGCCTGCAAGCATTTCCCCGGCGACGGGGTGGATTTCAGAGATCAGCATCTCCATCCCACCTACAACGACCTGTCCGCCGAGGACTGGTTCGCCACCTATGGACGCGTTTACCAGACCCTCATTGACGAGGGACTGATGAGCATTATGGTGGGACACATCGTCCAGCCCAACGTCATCCGGGCGGTAAATCCCCAGGCCGCCGAAGCCGATCTTCTCCCCGGCAGTCAGTCAAAGGAAATGCTGACCGGCGTTCTCAGAGAGAGGTTCGGTTTTAACGGGGTCATCATCACCGACGCCACCATTATGGGCGGCTATACCATGACCATGCCCCGGCGGGAGGCCATCCCCCGGACGATCATGGCGGGGTGCGATATGCTCTGCTTCGGCACGGACATCCGGGAGGACATCTCCTACGTTCTGGAGGCCGTGTCTGACGGGCGGCTGTCCCGCCAGCGGCTGGACGAGGCCGTGACGCGGGTGCTGGCGCTGAAGGCGGCTATGGGGCGGGACTATCCCACGCCTGAGGTGGACGCCAGGGCGGAGCAGCGGCGCTGCGCAGACCGGGCCGTCACATTGGTCAAGGACACGAAAGGTCTGCTCCCGGCGACGCCGGAGCGGTATCCGAACATCCGCCTGGTAACGCTGGGGAAGGACGAGACCTTTGACGGCTCCCTGACCGAGATGGCGGCGGATTTCCTGACCGCGCGGGGCTTCCGGGTGGAGCGATACGATCCCATGGGGGACGACCTCCATGGAACAAGAGGGCTGTCCGGCGACCGGCTGACCCTCCTTCTGTGCAATCTGCCCGCCGCCAGCAACCAGACCGCCGTGCGCATCAGGTGGTGCGACAAGCACGCCCTGGAAATCCCCCGGTTTGTGAACGAAGAGCCATACGCCTTCATCTCCTTTGCAAATCCATATCACCTTCAGGACATCCCCAGAGTGCCGGTCTATATCAACGCCTATACCGCCACGGCGGCAACGATCACGGCGGCGCTGGAAAAGCTGACCGGGCAGGGTACGTTCACCGGCGTCAGCCCGATAGACCCGTTCTGCGGGCTGTATGACGCACATCTTTGACGAGAGAGGAACAACCATGAACCATAGAACCGAAATTTTGAGTCTTCGGGACGCTCTTTCCGTTTTGAGGGAGACCCCCGGCCAGCTCATTGAGACAAACGTAGAGATAGACCCGGAGGCGGAGCTGTCCGGCGTGTACCGCCATGTAGGGGCCGGTGGAACCGTCATGCGTCCCACCCAGGTAGACGGCCCGGCCATGCTGTTCCACAATATAAAGGGACACCCCGACGCACAGTGCGTCATCGGTCTGCTGGCCAGCCGTCAGCGGGTGGCTGACCTTTTCGGCTGCAAAAAGGAGGAGCTGGGGCATCTGGTGCAGTCCTGCGCCGCCAATCCCATTCCCCCGGTGGTGACGGAGGCTCCCGCTCCCTGTCAGGAGGAAATACACCTGGCCACCGACCCGGATTTTGACCTGTTCAAGCTGGTACCCGCCCCCACCAACACCCCGGTGGATGCGGGGCCGTACATCACCATGGGCATGTGCTATGCCACCCACCCGGACACGGGACTGTCCGACATCACGATCCATCGGATGTGCATCCAGGGGAAGGACGAGCTGTCCATCTTCCTCCAGCCCGGTTCCCGGCATATCGGGGCCATGGCGGAGCGGGCCACCGAGCTGAACCAGCCGCTGCCCATCTCCGTCTCCATCGGCGTGGATCCGGCCATTTCCGTGACAAGCTGCTTTAAACCGCCAACGACCCCGCTGGGCTTCGACGAGCTGAGCATTGCCGGCGCGCTGCGGCAGCGTCCCGTGGAGCTGACCCGCTGCGTCGCCATCCCGGAGCGGGCCATCGCCAACGCAGAGTACGTCATCGAGGGGGAAATTCTCCCCGGCAGCAATCATGTGGTGGAGGATCAGAATACCCACACCGGCTACGCCATGCCTGAATTCCCCGGCTATAACGGCCCCGCCAGCCATGAGTGCTGGCTGCTGAAGGTGAAGGCGGTTACCCATCGGAACAACCCCATTATGCAGACCTGCATCGGCCCCAGCGAGGAACACGTCAACATGGCGGGCATCCCCACCGAGGCGTCCATCCTGGGCATGATCGACAAGGCGCTCCCAGGCAAGGTGCTGAACTGCTACTCCCACCGGGCTGGCGGCGGTAAGTACATGGTCATTCTCCAGTGCAAAAAGACGGTGCATACCGACGAGGGCAAGCAGCGGCAGGCGGCGCTTTTGGCCTTCTCCGCCTTCCCGGAGCTGAAGCACGTCATCCTGGTGGACGAGGACGTGGACATCTTCGACACCAACGACGTCCTGTGGGCCATGAACACCCGTTTCCAGGGCGATCGGGACATCGTCACCATCCCCGGCGTGCGGTGCCATCCGCTGGATCCCAGCTCCAACCCGGCCTATGACCCCTCCATTCTGGATGTGGGCATCAGCACCAAGACCATTTTTGACTGCACGGTTCCCTTCCCGCTGAAGGAGCATTTCAAACGCGCTCCCTTCCTGGACGTGAACCCGGAGAAGTGGCTCCATGGCTGAGCGGCTGATCATCGGCATGAGCGGCGCCAGCGGCGCGCCCCTGGCGGTGGAGCTGCTGCGTCAGCTCCACGTCCGCTGTCCTCAGATTGAGACCCATCTGGTGATCTCACGGGGCGCGGAAATGACGCTCCAGCAGGAGACCGGGCTTACGGCGGAGGCCCTGCGGCCTCTGGTACATACCCTTCACGATAACGATGAGATCGGCGCGAACGTCGCCAGCGGCTCCTTCCCTACCATGGGGATGATCGTGGTTCCCTGCTCCATGAAAACGGCGGCGGGCATCTGCTCCGGGTACAGCGACAATCTGCTGCTTCGGGCGGCGGATGTGTGCATGAAGGAACGGCGCAGGCTGGTGCTGGTGGCAAGGGAGTCCCCCCTGAGTACCATCCATCTGCGGAATCTTTACGAGCTGAGCCAAATGGGCGCGGTGATCATGCCTCCCATGCTGACCTATTATAATCACCCTTCTGATCTGGAAGACTGCACCCGCTACACCGCCAACCGCATCCTCGCCCAGTTCGGGCTGAATCAGGACAGCTACGAGTGGAGCGGGATAAACGAACCGGCGCGCCCTGGGGGAGGAAATTCATGAAGCATAACGCATTGATCTTTGACCTGGACGGCGTTCTGGTGGACACCGCCAAATATCACTATCTGGCCTGGAAATCCCTGGCAGATACTTTGAACATCCCCTTCACGCTGCAGGACAACGAAAGATTGAAGGGGGTCAGCCGCCGCCGCTCTCTGGAGATCATTTTAGAGATTGGCGGCGTCGCCAAATCCGAGGCGGAGCAGGAGGCCCTGTGTGCGGAAAAGAACGAGCTTTATCTGACCTATATCCGCCGAATGGGCGCGGAGGAGGTATTCCCCGGCGTCAGGGAATTTCTTCTGGACGCCAGAGAGCGGGGATACCGCATTGCCCTTGGCTCCGCCAGCAAAAACGCCCCCCTGATTTTGGAACGGCTGGAACTGACCGGGCTGTTTGACGCCATCGTAGACGGCAATATGGTCAGCCGCGCCAAGCCCGACCCGGAGGTGTTCGCCCTGGGCGGGAAGCTTCTGGGGGCGGCCCCGAAGGCTTGCATTGTGTTTGAGGATTCCGTGGCCGGGATCCAGGCCGCCCATATCGCCGGCATGGCCGCCGTAGGGATCGGCGCCCCGGAGGCGCTGCCAGAGGCGGATCTGCACCTGCCCGGCCTGGATGGCGTGAAAATAGACGCTGTGGAGCGGGGGCTTCCCTGACGCGGCAGAAGGAGGAACAGAACATGGGAATGGATTATTCTAAAATCGACCGCTGGATACTGGCGGAGGATTCCTTCGACCCCGTCCACCTGGGAAAGTGCGAGGCCGTAATGTCCCTGGGCAACGGCTACCTTGGTCTGCGCTCCGCCACAGAGGAAAAATACCTGGGCGAAACGCGAAACCTGCTGATCAACGGAACCTTCGACCTGTTCGACTCCTCTGAGGTCACGGAGCTGCCAAATGCCGCCGATGTGACGGCGATGGAGCTTTGGATTGACGGGGAGCGCTTCTCTCTGGATCAGGGCGGCTACGCCGGGTACAGCCGGGAGCTGAATATCCACACGGGAGAGCTGACCCGTCAGGTGGAATGGACTTCCCCCGGCGGCAGCCGGGTGGGGCTGTCCTTTCGGCGCATGGTCTCCCTGAAACGGCTTCACGACATTGCCATGGAGGTGACTGTTATCTGCCTGGACCGGCCTGTGACGGTGAAGCTGCGCTCCGGCATCGACGCGCGGGTGACAAATACCGGCACCCAGCACTTTACGGAGGGGGAAAAGCGCTTTTACGAAAAGAAGTATATTCAGCTTCTGGAGACCACGCTGCAAAGCGACATCACCTTTGTTCTCAACGCCGTCCACCGCTTTGCCTTAAACGGCGTACCGCTGGAGCTGGAAACCGACGTAAACATCGACCGCCGGGTAATCTATGCGGACTATACCGTGGAGCTGAAGCCGGGGGACGCCTTCACGGCGGAGAAGTATGCCAATGTGTCCACGACACGGGATTTGGACTGCGCGGGACTTTCCGTTCCCCAGCTTCAGGCCCGGACGCTGGAGGCTTTGAAGGCTTCCGCCGACCTGGGCTATCAGGCGCTGGCAGAGGAGTCCGCCGCCCAGTGGCGACTGGAAGTCTGGGAGAAAGCGCCCATTGAAATTTCCGGGGACAAGAACAGCCGGATGGATCTGTTCGCCCTGCGCTTCGCCCAGTACCATATGCGGCTGATGCTCCCCCGGCACGACAACCGAATGAACATCGGCGCCAAGGGCCTCAGCGGCGAGGGATATAAGGGGCATTGCTTCTGGGACACCGAAATTTTCCTGCTGCCCTACTATATGTTCACCGACCCGGAGGCGGCGCGGAAGCTGGAGGAATACCGCTATCTCTCCCTGCCCGGCGCCCACAAAAAGGCGCAGGATAACGGCTATCAGGGAGCCATGTTCCCCTGGGAATCCGCCTGGCTGGACGACGGTGAGACGTGTCCGCTTTATATGGGTACGGACATTCTCACCGGCACCCCTATCAAGGTCTGGTCGGGGATCATCGAGCAGCACATCACCGCCGACGTGGCCTTCGGCGCATGGCAGTATGCCACCATTGCCGGAGATCAGGACTTTCTGGAACGATATGGCTATGAGCTGATCATGGACACGGCCACCTTCTGGGCCTCCCGGCTGGAGCCGGGAGAGGACGGCAGGTATCACATCAACGATGTGGTTGGCCCGGACGAATATCACGAACACGTCAACGACAACGCCTTTACCAACTATATGGCCTGCTGGAACCTGAATAAGGCCATTGCCTATCACGATCACCTTAAAACAGCGGATCCGGCGCTGTTCCAAAGGCTGGATGAAAAGCTGAGCCTGTCCCAGGTCTATCCCAAATGGGTGGACGGCGCGGCACGGCTCTATCTGCCCCAGCCAACGGCGGAGGGTATTCTCCCCATGGACGACCGGTTTATGGACGGGGAGGAGATCGACCTGTCCAAGTATAAAAATCAGGAATTTGTGGCCGGGATCATGAAGGACTATAACCTGGATCAGATCCAGCGCCTTCAGGTGTGCAAGCAGGCGGACTGTCTGGTGCTGTTTTATCTTTTGGAGGATCAGTTTCCCCCGGAGGTAAAACGAGCCAGTTGGGCCTATTACGAGGCCCGCACCGTCCACGACAGCTCTCTTTCCCTGTCCACCCATTCCGTTCAGGCGGCTGATATGGGCGAGCTGGAGATGGCGTACGACCTGTTCCGCCGGGCGTCCATGATCGACCTGGGGCCATATATGGGTACCTCGGACGCGGGGATTCACGCCGCCTCCTTCGGAGGCGTATGGCAGTGCGTGATCTACGGCTTTGGCGGCGTGCGGATGCTTAACGGCAAGCTGCGTATTCAGCCGAATCTGCCCTGCGGATGGGACAGATTGGACTTCACCCTGATGTGGAAGGGGCAAAGGCTCCGGGTCTCCGCCGCAAAGGACAGCCTGACCGTGGAGAATCTGACCAAAACGGCGCCTGTTTTCGTCACCCTGAACGGGGTGGAAACAGAGCTGTAAAATAGCCGCCCAAGCCTGACGCCGCAAAAACGCAAAATATTTCCGCGCGTATCACAATATATTTTATGGCATATGTCAGAAATCGTTCTTGACATATGCCATAAACGTGTGTAAGATAGAAACAGATTCAGCGTCAAAGGAGGCGGTGCTGGAATGTCGAGGCCAACCAAGTGCAGAACGATCTGCCGGTTTCCACAGACGCTGGAATTTATCCCGGCAAAGGATGGAGACGGCAAAGAGCCTGTTACCCTGACTGTGGACGAATATGAGACGATCCGCCTGATCGACAGAGAGGGCTTGTCTCAGGAGCAATGCAGTCAGCGGATGCAGGTCGCCCGCACCACGGCACAGAAAATCTATGATTCCGCCCGAAAAAAGCTGGCGGATGCGTTGGTGGATGGCCGTCCGCTGAAAATCGAGGGCGGGGAATATCGCCTTTGCAACGGCAGAAATCAGTTCTGCGGATTGGACGGATGCTACAGGCAGGAAATCCAGCAGGCGTTTCAAATGCCCAAGGGAAGCGCTATCACAAGAATTGCCGTCCCCTGTGACGACGGGCGAATCTTCCAGCACTTTGGCCGCGCAGAGCAGCTCAGGATTTATGATGTGGAGGATGGAAGCATTATCACCGCCGAAGTAGTCAGCACAGATGGTCATGGACACGGCGTACTGGCGGAGATCCTTCACGCCCTGCAAACGGACATCCTGATTTGCGGCGGGATCGGCGGCGGGGCGCGGGCCGCCCTTGCATCATATGACATCCAAATATACGGCGGCGTGACCGGCGACGCGGACGCAGCGGTGGCGGCGTTCCTGGCAGGAGCGCTCGCCTATGACCCGGAGGTTCAGTGCGTTCACTCTGAAAATCGGGAATGTCAGGATGGATGAAAAGCAAAACAGGCATAATTATAAACGCCAGGACTATTTTATAATTCGAAAGGATTCATCATTATGAAAATCGCAGTCACCTATGAAAACGGCCAGGTTTATCAGCACTTTGGCCACACGGAGCAGTTTAAGGTCTACGACGTGGAGGACGGAAAGATTATATCCTCCCAGGTGGTCGGCACCAACGGCCAGGGCCATGGCGCGCTGGCACAGGTTCTGACCGGCCTGCAGGCGGACATCCTGATCTGCGGCGGGATCGGCGGCGGCGCACAGAACGCGCTGGCCTCGGCAGGCATTAAGC